>NZ_JAKRBO010000006.1:0-385677 GCF_022432925.1 Vibrio sp. CyArs1
GCCTGCTGAAGACGATCCGAAAAAAGCTGCCGTTGCTGCCGCTATTGCTCGTGCTAAAGCGCGTAAGCAAGCCGCTGTCGAAACCGAGCCAGAAACTCAAAACACCGATGCGCCTGCTGAAGACGATCCGAAAAAAGCTGCCGTTGCTGCCGCTATTGCTCGTGCTAAAGCGCGTAAGCAAGCCGCTGTCGAAACCGAGCCAGAAACTCAAAACACCGATGCGCCTGCTGAAGACGATCCGAAAAAAGCTGCCGTTGCTGCCGCTATTGCTCGTGCTAAAGCGCGTAAGCAAGCCGCTGCCGGAACAGAACTTGAAACTCAAGACGCCGACGCACCTACTGAAGACGATCCGAAAAAAGCTGCCGTTGCTGCCGCTATTGCTCGTGCTAAAGCGCGTAAGCAAGCCGCTGTCGAAACCGAGCTAGAGGCTCAAGACGCCGACGCACCTACTGAAGACGATCCGAAAAAAGCTGCCGTTGCTGCCGCTATCGCTCGTGCTAAAGCGCGTAAGCAAGCCGCTACCGGAACAGAGCCTGAGGTTCTAAGTGAGGACGAGCCTGCTGTGGATGACCCCAAAAAAGCGGCAGTTGCAGCCGCAATTGCACGCGCAAAAGCGAGAAAAATTGAAAAAGAACAAAATAACAAGGAGAACAACTAGTGTCTTTCTTTATTGCTAGCTCTCCACATGCGCACAGTCGTAAACGCACTCCAGATCTAATGAAAGGTGTGGCGCTTTGTGCGTTGCCAGGTCTGATAGCGCAAACATACTTTTTTGGTTGGGGCACCGGTATTCAACTGTGTTTAGCTATCATAGTCGGCTTGATGCTCGAAGCGATCGTAATGCTGTTTCGTAAGCGCTCTCCAATCTCCGCTCTTCGTGACTATAGCGCGCTTGTCACGGCTTGGTTATTGGCAATTGCGATACCGCCACTTTCTCCTTGGTGGGTATTAGTAATCGGCTTAGTATTTGCCATCATCATTGCTAAGCATTTATATGGCGGCCTAGGACAAAACCCATTCAACCCAGCGATGGTAGCCTATGTTGTTCTGCTGATTTCCTTCCCAGTTGAAATGACCAGCTGGATTACGCCTCATTCACTATCCAGTGAACCCGTTACTTTCACCGATGCATTCTCGCTCATTTTCTCGGGTTTTGATGCTGACGGGTATTCATTACAGCAAATTCGTACTGGTATTGATGGTATTACCATGGCGACACCACTTGATGCTTTCAAAACGGGTATTAAAAATGGCAACACTATTGCGGAAGTCGTTCAACAGCCTATATTTGGCGGTCTAGCGGGTATTGGTTGGGAGTGGGTGAACCTTGCTTATTTAGCTGGTGGTCTTATCTTACTTAAGCTACGAATCATTCAGTGGCACATTCCTGTTGCGATTCTTGCCTCGTTAACCGTGATTAGTGGTCTATTCATGCTGTTTACACCAGGCGCGACGGCGTCACCAATATTACACCTGTTATCTGGTGCAACCATGCTTGGGGCGTTCTTTATTGCTACTGACCCAGTATCAGCCTCGACAACAGTAAAAGGTCGATTGATATTTGGTGCATTTATCGGCGTGATGATCTTCGTAATCCGTACTTGGGGTGGCTTCCCTGACGGTGTCGCCTTCGCTGTTCTGTTAGCGAATATGTGCGTTCCGCTCATAGACTATTACACTAAACCAAGAACTTATGGACATTAATCACCATGTTGAATGCAATTAGAAAAAATGGCTTAACCTTGGCTATCTTTGCCTGTGCATCAACAGGGGTAGTCGCTGTTACGCAGTATCTAACCAAAGATCAGATCGTTCGCCAGGAGCGAGCACAACTTCAAGCGACACTTAATGAAGTTATTCCGCATGAACTGCATGATAATGAACTTTACGCATCTTGTACTTTGGTGAGTGATCCGGCTCTTGGAACAACACAACCACAGCCGGTCTATATCGCGACCATTAATAATGAACCCAAAGCCATGGCAATCGAGTCAGTAGCACCTGATGGCTACAATGGCGCAATTAAGATCATTGTTGGTATGGATATCGAAGGCACGATCTTAGGTACTCGGGTTCTGGCCCACCAAGAAACACCTGGACTAGGCGATAAAATCGACCTAAGAATTACTGACTGGGTGCTTGGCTTTACAGGCAAGCAAGTCACAGAAGATAATCAGTCACAGTGGGCCGTGCGAAAAGACGGTGGTCAATTTGATTCTTTCACTGGCGCCACAATTACACCACGTGCCGTCGTTAAGGCCGTGAAGAATACAGTAAACTACGTGAACACCCATCGCGATAAGATATTAAACCAACCACTAAATTGTGGAGGTGAAGAGTGAGTACTTCTAAAGAGTTGTTAAAAAATGGCCTATGGAATAATAACCCCGCGCTAGTTCAGCTTCTTGGCCTATGCCCTCTCCTTGCAGTGTCATCCACGGTGACGAATGCGTTGGGTCTTGGCCTTGCGACCTTAGCGGTGTTAGTCGGTTCCAACGTGACCGTTTCTCTTATCAGAGACTACGTCCCCAAAGAAGTTCGAATCCCTGTCTTTGTAATGATCATTGCTGCGCTAGTTACCTGCGTTCAGTTATTAATGAATGCGTACGCTTATGGACTGTATTTATCCCTCGGTATTTTCATCCCTCTTATTGTGACCAACTGCATTATTATTGGGCGAGCAGAAGCGTTTGCCTCCAAAAATGCGGTGCTACCAGCGGCACTTGACGGTTTGTGGATGGGGCTAGGCATGACTTCAGTACTGGTCGTTCTTGGTGCCATGCGCGAACTTATCGGCAACGGTACTCTATTTGATGGTGCTGATTTGTTATTGGGGCCGTGGGCGGCGGCACTTCGTATCGAAGTCTTCCAATTTGATAGCCAGTTCTTACTCGCCTTGTTACCACCAGGCGCATTTATCGGGGTTGGCTTTCTAATAGCTCTGAAAAATGTTATTGATAAGCAAATAGAGCTTCGTCAACCGAAACAAGAAAAACAGCAGATAGAACGCGCTCGTGTAACGAACTAATCACCATCTATAACAAGCCCAAGACTTTGCTAATCTTGGGCTTTTAATCACCGGAAGAACCCACTACTTTTTGGGAAGAGCTAAGTCAGCCAATGAACAATATAAAAAGAAGAGAAATCCTCGAACGACTTCGAGAAAACAACCCAAAGCCAGAGACTGAGCTCAACTGGAACTCCCCATTTGAGCTACTTATCGCCGTTTTACTTTCTGCTCAAGCAACCGATGTTAGCGTCAATAAAGCGACCGATAAGCTCTATCCCGTCGCTAATACACCTGAAGCAATGCTCGAACTGGGTGTGGATGGCGTAAAGGAATACATTAAAACTATCGGCTTGTTTAACTCTAAAGCAGAGAATGTCATCAAGACTTGCCAAATCCTAGTTGACCAACACAATAGCGAAGTCCCAGAAAACCGCGAAGCGCTAGAAGCTCTGCCAGGTGTTGGGCGTAAGACCGCTAATGTGGTACTAAACACTGCGTTTGGCTGGCCTACCATTGCTGTAGACACCCACATTTATCGTGTCTCAAATCGAACCAAATTTGCGATGGGCAAAACGGTGGATGATGTAGAACACAAGTTACTAAAAGTTGTACCAAAAGAGTTTAAACTAGACGTTCACCACTGGCTGATCCTTCACGGACGTTACACATGTGTCGCTCGAAAACCGAGATGTGGTAGCTGCATTATTGAAGATCTTTGTGAGTTTAAAGAAAAAGTCTATCCAGAGAATTAAAAACAAAGGAGCAATGTTATGTCTAACGGTCGTATCCTTCACACCATGCTACGCGTGGGTGATTTAGACAAGTCAATTTCTTTCTATACCGACGTTATTGGAATGAAGTTGCTACGTAAAAACGAAAATACTGAATACAAATACACGTTAGCGTTTTTAGGGTTTGGTGACGAGTCAGAAGGCGCAGTAATTGAGTTAACCTACAACTGGGGCGTGACTGAATACGATCTAGGCAGCGCTTACGGTCATATCGCTATTGGTGTCGATGATATCTACAGTACTTGTGATGCGATTAAAGCAGCAGGCGGCAACGTCACTCGTGAGCCAGGCCCTGTGAAAGGTGGTACCACTCAAATTGCATTTGTAAAAGACCCTGATGGCTACATGATTGAGCTTATTCAGAACAAACAAGCAAGTGCAGGTTTAGAGGGATAACCTCTACTCTTTCACCATGACTCTAGTAAAACGCCAGCTTAGTTCGCTGGCGTTTTTTTTCCTATCAAAACTAAACTTCGGTACGCCCGAAAGAAATCACCACGCGCTGATTCTTCGCTTTACCTATTGGAGAAGAATTGTCGGCAACAGGACGACGTTTCCCATAGCCTTGAACTTGAATACGGTCTTTAGGTAGTCCCAGTGACTGGAAATAGTCTTGCAGAATCGATGCGCGTTTATCGGAAAGTTGTTGGCTCTCACCTTTGGAATCCGAAGAATCCGTATAGGTCGAGACAAGAACCAAATCGATATCTTGATTGTATCGAACGTACTCGGCGATTTGCTCAAGCCTATGTTGGGAAGTCTTATTCAGCTGTTCACTATTACGGTCATAATGTAAAATCGTGAATGAAATGTCTTCGAAGCTGTAAGGTAATAGATTGGCGATACAGTCACTAAAGACATTGTATTTGGCTTGGAATAAAACCGAAGACAACGAGACCTCGATTCGCTCATCTCTACTTTGCCAATCTTGATAACTGAAAGTTGGATAGCGTCCTTTTTCTAGCTCACTCAATATACTCCAAGCAGCCTGTCCACCGACATACCCATCAAACTGCTTAAAGAACTGTAGGTTAGTAATTCTGTCGGCACTGTCACCCGGTCTCCATGGAGGCGGCAAAGACACCAAACTCACATTTCGAGTTTCGCCCATAGAGCGGCGCATTTTTAATTCAAAATCCAGATTCATCTTCTTGCTTGCACGTGCGATGAACTCCGCGTCACCGAAATTAGGAATCGGATGAACAAGTCGGCATTCTAGCGGAGAATTACTGACCATTTCCCATTGTGACTGTGTTGGTGTTGCCACATAACGTTTCTCAATTGCCGCATTGGCCGCAGTAGCAGTCATAATAGGCAACAGTGATAGTGTTAGTAAGGCTTTTAATTTCATACAGTTAAGTAACTCTTTTGCAATATACGCGACGGCACAGTTTTGCCGCTCTACGTGCTAGATGGATCTCCACATCAGTTACTGCAAAAACCTCGCCATGTTATCAGCTCAATTCACCAACGTACGTTTCCTTTGCGTCTTTGTTCAACTTGTTCCCTTTCATGGTTTGATAAGTAGTCATGAATCATAGCCAAGCATGATTTTTCAAACTTTGTCTGCGAAAATTAAATGACTCGTCTGGTTTTTTATAGTTGGATAATCTGCAATAATGCTGCCTTCGTCACACTAGAAAACTCTGAAATGACCGTAGAAAACGAAGCACTCACCCTAAAAAAGCGATTCCGTGGCTATTTTCCCGTCGTCGTTGACGTTGAGACCGCAGGTTTCAATGCTAAGACCGATGCGTTATTGGAGATTTGCGCAATCACTTTAACCATGGACGACCAAGGAAATTTGCAGCCAGCTTCCGTCTTGCACTTTCACATAGAGCCATTTGAAGGCGCTAACCTAGAGAAGGAAGCACTGGAATTTACAGGAATTCGCGACCCATTTAGTCCGCTTCGAGGTGCTGTGCCTGAACAGGAAGCACTTAAAGACATCTACAAAGTCATTCGCAAAGAGCAAAAGCAACATGATTGCAGCCGAGCTATCATGGTGGCTCACAATGCTAATTTTGATCATAGTTTTGTTAGTGCAGCGAATGAGCGCGCTAAACTTAAGCGCGTTCCCTTCCACCCGTTTGCCACTTTCGATACAGCCACTTTAAGTGGTTTAGCTTATGGTCAAACGGTATTGGCAAAAGCTTGTAAAGCCGCAGGTATGGAGTTTGACAATAGAGAGGCTCACTCCGCCCTTTATGACACTCAAAAGACGGCTGAGCTATTTTGTCGAATCGTCAACAAATGGAAAGCGCTTGGTGGCTGGCCTATTGTTGATGAACAAGCCCAAAAATAAATAAACACAACTTTTAGAGATTAATATGAATCCTGTCGTTATTTCCGTTTGCATCATGCTGGTTTTGGCCTTAATGCGAGTTAACGTTGTCGTTGCGTTAACATTCAGTGCCATTGTTGGTGGTGTCGTGTCTGGTATGTCATTAACTGAAGCTGTGAGCGCCTTTGAGGGTGGCTTGGGTGGTGGTGCAACCATCGCGCTAAGCTACGCGATGCTTGGTACCTTTGCCGTGGCTATTTCAAAGTCTGGTATTACTGACCTGTTAGCTCAAAGTGTTATTAAGCGTATTCACGGCAAAGAAAGCTCTGCTTCAACTACTGGCCTAAAATATGCGGTACTTGCAGCACTCATTCTCGTTACCATGTCTTCGCAGAACATTATTCCTGTTCACATCGCCTTTATCCCAATTTTAATTCCACCTCTATTGGGCGTTTTTGCCAAGTTAAAGCTCGACCGCCGACTGGTAGCATGTGTGTTAACTTTTGGTTTGGTGACGCCTTATATGGTGTTACCTGTTGGTTTCGGTGGCATTTTCCTAAACAACATTTTGCTAAAGAACCTTCATGACAACGGTTTGGAATCAGTGACAGCGGCACAAGTGCCAATGGCAATGCTTCTTCCTGCTGCCGGTATGATCACTGGCCTTCTATTTGCTATTTTCTTTAGTTATAGAAAACCTCGTGAGTATGCTGAAACAGAGATGACTCAAATCGATGAAGAGCCAACACATATTAATAAGAAAAACATAGCTGTAGCTATTGCTGGTATCGTCGCAGCGCTTGCAGTGCAGTTAACATCGGGTTCTATGATCATTGGTGCACTTGCAGGTTTCATGGTTTTCACGTTTGGCGGTGTTATCGCTTGGAAAGAAACCCAAGATGTGTTCACCAAGGGTGTTCACATGATGGCAATGATTGGCTTCATCATGATTTCTGCTGCTGGATTTGCCGCAGTAATGAAACAAACGGGCGGCGTAGAATCTTTAGTGGCAGCGCTATCAACAAGTATTGGCGACAACAAGCCACTAGCTGCTTTGCTTATGCTTATCGTCGGTTTGCTAGTTACTATGGGTATCGGTTCTTCATTCTCAACCATCCCAATTATCGCTACTATCTATGTGCCTCTGGCACTGGCATTTGGCTTCTCACCAATGGCAACAATTGCTCTAGTTGGTACCGCCGCGGCCCTTGGTGATGCAGGCTCTCCAGCTTCTGACTCAACCCTAGGTCCAACCTCGGGATTGAATGCCGACGGCCAACACGAACACATTTGGGAAACTGTTGTTCCAACCTTTATTCACTACAACATCCCACTGATTATTTTCGGTTGGATAGCAGCCATGGTTCTGTAACAACATCAGATACGAAAAAGGCTTGGTCATTGACCAAGCCTTTTTTATTTCTGTCATCACTCAATAAAGAGAAATGATTGAAGATACCGCGTTACGCTTCTTCTTCACCAGCATTACGTGCAGCCGCTTCTTTGATTAGTGGTTGTAGTTCACCCTTTTGGAACATTTCCATAATGATGTCACAGCCACCAATTAGTTCACCTTCAACCCATAGTTGTGGGAACGTTGGCCATTGTGCGTACTTAGGCAGTTCAGCGCGAATGTCTGGGTTTTGTAGAATGTCTACGTAGGCAAATTTTTCACCACAACCCATTAGTGCTTGAGCAGCTTGAGAAGAAAAGCCACAGCTAGGCAATTTAGGTGAACCCTTCATGTAAAGAAGAATTGCGTTTTCTTCAATTTGCTGTTTGATTTTATCGATAGTTTCCATTGCTTCCTCGAAATGCTTTTACTGCGGATATGGTCACATTCTAGCGAATCGCCACAGAATAAAAAGCACAATAATTATGTGGTTATACTATTGTAGCTAAGATGTGATGCAACCGACTCTAATCTTAGCTACCTGAGTTTGGTTTTTAATAAGTCATAACAATAAATTTTCTTGAGAACTCTTTTAATAAAGTAAAAACTTGCTAAAATAGCAAGCAGTCAGTCAACACCCGACTCAATAATAAATATCTTGGAAGCAATCAGGGTAAAAACCCGCTAATAATCAATGGAGAAGCGAGCAATGGCATTCGAACTACCAGCACTTCCTTACGCAAAAGATGCTCTAGAACCACATATCTCAGCAGAAACACTGGACTACCATCACGGTAAACACCACAACACTTACGTTGTTAAACTAAACGGCCTAATTCCAGGTACTGAGTTTGAAGGTAAAACACTAGAAGAGATCGTTAAGACTTCAACTGGCGGTGTTTTCAACAACGCAGCTCAGATTTGGAACCACACGTTCTACTGGCACTGCCTAGCG
Organism: Vibrio sp. CyArs1; assembly: GCF_022432925.1. NCBI lineage: Bacteria > Pseudomonadati > Pseudomonadota > Gammaproteobacteria > Vibrionales > Vibrionaceae > Vibrio > Vibrio sp. CyArs1. Next base: position 8,434 of record NZ_JAKRBO010000006.1, read on the forward strand.
CCAAACGCTGGCGGCGAACCAACAGGTGCGGTTGCTGATGCAATCAACGCTGCATTCGGCTCGTTCGAAGAGTTCAAAGCTAAGTTCACTGATTCAGCAATCAACAACTTCGGTTCTTCATGGACTTGGTTAGTTAAGAAAGCTGACGGTTCTCTAGATATCGTGAACACTTCAAACGCAGCGACTCCACTAACAGAAGAAGGTGTGACTCCACTTCTAACTGTAGACTTGTGGGAACATGCTTACTACATCGATTACCGTAACCTTCGTCCAGACTACATGAACGGTTTTTGGGCGCTAGTTAACTGGGCATTCGTAGAAGAAAACCTAGCTAAATAATCGGATCGATAACTGATTACCTTAAAGGCCTGCTTTCGCAGGTCTTTTTTATGATAACCGTCAATTATCGCTAAAGCCCCCTGTTCTCATGCCGATAAAGAAAGAGTCATGAGGGGTATATATGCAAATTCATAGCTTAGACAAAGCTAATTTAATCAACGAACTACAATGTGGTACGTCGCTTTGCCATGCCGTTGAACAAGGTAGACGCGCTGATTTCGCATTAATGCTATCTATGTTTAGTCATGACTGCCGTGAAACTAGCGTCATTGAGGATATCGATACTGCTATAGCGGACGAAACAGTATTGCGCCAACGCTTCAATGTCCCTACTGCTCAGAAACTTCAGGGGGAGTTGGATGATTATCAAACCTCAGCGGCAATTGCTAATCAATTCCACCAAGGTGGCCTGGCAAGCGCAAAACTTCAGCATTACAGCACACCTGAACCTCTAAACTACCAGCCAACAGATACCATAGGTCTCAGTGAAGAAGTCTATCAAAATCTGTCAGGACATACGCGCCGACAGTTGGCTCAAGGGTCTGTTAATACCCCAAATAATATAGATTACTTATATAACCACCTTTCCACCGCCTACCGTAAAGATACGTTAGCTAACCAAGCTTAACCACACTTTATAAGTGGTTACTAATGTAATCTTGTCCACTTTTTCCGTACACAATGTGATATGTGGCAGAAATAACCCTTTCGTTTAGCACTTTTCTAGAAAAGTTTGAAGTTATTCACATTTGATTCACAGTTTTTCTACCAAGTTATTAATTCAGGGGAATGCCTTTTTGGCTAAATCTATCCGAAACCGACACTTTCGGGGTAACTATGATCATTAAAAATTCAGTTGTACTTATCACTTCCGCAGGGACTAGCTTGGGTGCAATGATTGCGTTGCACTTTGCTAAACTTGGTGCCCGTATTGTTCTGTGCGATGTGAATCCATCTTCATTACTGGCTACTTACCGGCGTTGCCTCGAACTTACCGAGCTTGTCGACATGGTTGAGATTGAGGATATATCGTTAGATTCGGTAGAATCTCTGTTCAATGTGATTGAGTCAAAAACTGGTCGATCTCCTGATGTTCTGGTTAATCATTGGACTTCACTCCCACAACAATCCTTAACAGGAAGTTCATCAAACTCGAGCTTTATTCAAAAATTCTCTATGCTCGCCTCCAGTCTATTTATGTTTGGACAAGTGGCAGCGGAGCGCATGGCTATTCACCAATCTGGTGTGATAGTCAATGTGGTCGCGCAAGAGCCAGATCAGCATCATAGTGATTTGGATAACACGACGTCGATGGTGACCGGGTTTACCAAAAGTTGGGCGAAAGAACTAAAAGCACACAATGTACGTGTTGGAGGTGTCATTCCGGTCACAACGCATAACTATCACATTGCCACAAATTGGTCAGAAGTGCAGGACGAGCTAACGAGAACAACGGAATACATAGTGAGTAATGATTATTTCAGTGGTCGAGTTGTAAGCACTGAAGCATAGCCGTGCACAGGTTCGAGTAACGCCATAAGTAGGGACTCTTTGAAAACCGGATAAAAAAAGCCCCTTCATTTCTGAAGGGGCTTTATCATTTTTCCCGATTTAGATTTCGTGCTAGCGAAAATCTACAACTGAATTAAGCTTCAGCTTTCTCTTTTTTAGCTTTAGCTACTGGCTTAGCTTCTTGGTCTGCTTTCTTCTTGATAACAGTCGTACCTTCGAAAGTTTCACCTTCAACGAATGCTTTACCGTAGTAAGCCGCTTTCAGAACTTCTTTAAGCTCAGAGATTAGAGGGTAGCGTGGGTTCGCACCAGTACATTGGTCATCGAACGCTTCAACCGCTAGCTCGTCAAGCTTCGCTAGGAAGTCAGACTCAGCTACACCTGCAGCTTGGATAGAAGCTGGGATGTCTAGGTCTTGCTTAAGCTCTTCCATCCATGCTAGCAGACGTTCAATCTTCTGAGCAGTACGGTCACCAGCTTGGCTTAGGCCTAGGTGGTCAGCTACTTCAGCGTAACGACGACGTGCTTGTGGACGGTCGTACTGAGAGAACGCAGTTTGCTTAGTTGGGTTGTCGTTCGCGTTGTAACGAACAACGTTAGAGATTAGTAGTGCGTTCGCCAGACCGTGTGGTAAGTGGAACTCAGCACCAATCTTGTGAGCCATTGAGTGACAAACACCTAGGAAAGCGTTCGCAAATGCTACACCAGCGATAGTTGCCGCGTTGTGTACTTTTTCACGAGCGATTGGGTCATTTGCACCGTTCGCATAGCTTGAAGGTAGGTACTCTTTAAGCATCTTAAGTGCTTGTAGAGCCTGACCGTCAGAGTATTCGTTCGCTAGAACTGATACGTAAGCTTCTAGAGCGTGAGTTACTGCGTCGTAACCACCGAATGCTGTTAGAGACTTAGGCATGTTCATAACAAGGTTCGCGTCAACGATAGCCATGTTAGGAGTTAGTTCGTAGTCAGCTAGTGGGTACTTAGCACCAGTCTCGTCGTCAGTAACAACTGCGAATGGAGTAACTTCAGAACCAGTACCAGATGTTGTAGTGATACATACAAGCTCAGCTTTTTGACCCATTTTAGGGAACTTGTAGATACGTTTACGGATGTCCATAAAGCGCATTGCAAGCTCTTCGAAGTGAGTTTCTGGGTGCTCGTACATTACCCACATGATCTTAGCAGCATCCATCGGAGAACCACCACCTAGAGCGATGATTACGTCTGGTTGGAAGCTTTGCATTGCTTCTGCACCTTTCTTAACAACAGATAGCGTTGGATCCGCTTCTACGTCGAAGAAAGTTTGAACTTCCATGCCTTGAGCTTTAAGAAGCTTCACTACTTCATCACTGTAACCGTTGTTGAATAGGAAACGGTCAGTTACTAGGAATACGCGCTTCTTACCTTCTAGGTCGCTAAGAGCGATTGGAAGGCTACCACGACGGAAGTAGATAGACTTAGGTAGTTTGTGCCACAACATGTTTTCAGCTCGCTTCGCTACAGTTTTCTTGTTGATTAGGTGTTTAGGACCTACGTTCTCAGAGATAGAGTTACCACCCCAAGAACCACAACCTAGAGTTAGAGAAGGTGCAACGTTGAAGTTGTAAAGGTCACCGATACCACCGTGAGTAGTTGGGATGTTTACAAGGATACGTGCAGTCTTCATCTTGTCACCGAAGTAACGGATGCGGTCAGCGTTAACGTCTTGGTTTGTGTACAGACCAGATGTGTGACCGATACCACCGATTTCAACCATAGTTACTGCTTGAGCAACTGCGTCTTCGAAATCGTCAGCGCGGAATAGACCCAGAGTTGGAGATAGTTTCTCGTGAGCAAATGCGTCGTCGTAAGAAACTTTACCTAGACCTTCACCAACTAGAACTTTAGTGTCAGCTGGAACTTTAACGCCTGCCATTTCAGCGATAGCTGGAGCTGGTTGACCTACGATCTTAGCATTAAGGTTGCCGTCGATTAGAAGTACTTTACGTACTTTCTCAGCTTCAGCTTTGCTTAGAACGTATGCTTTGTGAGAAGCGAAACGCTCTTTAACTTCGTCGTATACAGAGTCAACAACGATTGCAGCCTGCTCAGAAGCACAAACTACGCCGTTATCGAACGTTTTAGACATAAGGATAGAGGCAACTGCACGTTTAACGTCAGCAGTTTCGTCGATGACTACAGGAACGTTACCTGCACCTACACCGATTGCTGGCTTACCAGAAGAGTAAGCTGCTTTAACCATGCCTGGACCACCAGTTGCAAGGATAAGAGCGATGTCGTCGTGCTTCATAAGAGCGTTAGAAAGCTCTACAGATGGTTGGTCGATCCAACCGATGATGTCTTTTGGAGCACCTGCTGCTACTGCTGCATCTAGAACTAGTTTAGCTGCATCGTTAGTAGAGTTCTTCGCACGTGGGTGTGGCGAGAAGATGATACCGTTACGAGTCTTCAAAGAGATTAGAGATTTGAAGATTGCAGTAGAAGTTGGGTTAGTTGTTGGTACGATACCGCAGATGATGCCTACAGGCTCAGCGATAGTCATAGTGCCTAGGTTGTCGTCTTCTTCAAGAATGCCACAAGTTTTCTCGTCTTTGTATTTGTTGTAGATGAACTCAGACGCAAAGTGGTTCTTGATAACTTTATCTTCAACGATACCCATACCAGACTCTTCTACCGCTTGTTGTGCAAGAGGGATACGAGCTTGGTTAGCTGCTAAAGATGCTGCGCGAAAAATCTTGTCAACTTGCTCTTGAGAGTAAGTTGCAAATTCTGCTTGTGCCGCTTTAACGCGTGCAACCATTGCATCTAGTTCAGCCATATTTGTTACAGGCATAATGAATCTCCTAAAATAAAAAAACTAAAAACTTTTTAGTAAGTTAGCTGTTTGCCATCAATAGTTACTCTTAGGTAACCCAACTCTACTTAGTAAATTGCTTTCATGGCTGAGTATAATATTTCAGGACGTGAAAAAAATTGACTCAGATCAGTTCTGAAAAGTAATTTACCTACTTAGTAGTAACCATTAAGGGTAATGCAAGGTAAGCAATTGTTTTATAATAATTATATTGAGTAAAATACTTAGCTCAAAATTACAGCAATCGAATGATTTTTTTAAATAAACTACAAATTTCTGTAAAAAAGTTTCATTTTTGTACAGATAAATCAAGTAAACCACCCTGCACGTGCTACAGCAAGTATATCCGCAGCCACCTCTAAAACCACCGACATCACATTTTTTTATCAAAAACGTGCTCGCGATAACAAATACGAAACAAGCTTCAATTCAGTTTGCTACTGGTATTGAAATTTATTTTCACATTCTATTCATAAATGCGACCAGCATCATTTGCCATTATATTTTTTGTGGTTATTGAGTGACATATCGTTAGATTTTTTCATTCGCTTATCGACAAATGTTAGCGTACATTAGCGTCCTAAAATTGGGGACTCCAAGCCCATGTTATCCACCTCTTTCACATAGAGTATCGAGAAATGAGTAGTATCGAATTCGCTATTTATTTGCAGTTCTTCTTAGGTCTAGTTGCCGCAGTGAACCCTGTAGGAATCATGCCGGTTTTTGTGTCGCTAACTGGACATATGTCGCTCGAAGATAAAAACAAAACCGCAGCGACAGCCAATATTGCTGTCGCTATCATCTTGATCACCTCGTTGTTAGCAGGCCAAGTACTTCTTGATATGTTTAGTATCTCGCTAGACTCATTCCGCGTTGCCGGTGGTTTGCTGCTACTGAGCATCGCGTTTTCAATGATGTCGGGTAAGCTCGGTGAAGATAAGCAGAATAAACAAGAAAAATCGGAGTATGTCAGCAAAGAGCAAATCGGCGTCGTCCCACTGGCAATGCCATTAATGGCGGGTCCTGGTGCGATAAGCTCTACTATTGTCTATGGCGCTCGCTACCCAGGAATGCTGGAAACAACGGGTATCATCATTACCATTATCGCTTTTGCTTTGTGTTCGTGGCTACTTTATCGCTCAGCGCCTTTAATCGTGCGTTTCTTAGGGCAGACAGGAATTAACGTGATCACCCGTATCATGGGTTTGATTCTCGGTGCATTGGGTATTGAGTTTATGGCAAATGGCCTTAAAGCTTTGTTCCCTGGTTTGGCTTAAATAATCTTTCAAGCCCCACTTTAATAAAGGTGGGGCTACCTTGTCGTCTGCCCTTAATCTCCACTCTCAGAAACTAAGCCCCTGCCCCTACACCTCACTTAGGTATATACTAGTTTTTAGTCGTTAACGAAATGTACTTGCTATGGAAAACAATCGGTTAAAGCATCAGCTTTACGTCATCATATTTGGCCATAATACCCGAGCGGGACGAGCGTTTGATATTGCGCTCATTATTGCCATTCTTCTTTCGCTCACAGTGTTAATCCTTCACTCAATCGAAGGGCTTGCGACAGAATGGGATCAAGAATTTCAACTACTCGAGTACTTCTTTACTGCATTATTTACAGTTGAATATATACTCCGGCTGTATTGTTCTCCAAAACCCAAAGCGTACGCCACAAGTTTTTACGGTGTGGTTGACCTCCTTGCCATTTTACCGACCTACCTAGCCCTTCTTTTCCCATCGGCTTCGTTTATGGGAGTAATCAGGCTGCTTCGAGTCATGAGAATATTCCGAATCTTAAAGCTCGTGCGCTATCTTCAAGATTCAAATATTTTGTTGCGTTCTCTACTCATGTCGAGACGTAAAATCTTTGTATTCTTCAGCACAGTAGCAATTCTAGTCACCATATTTGGTGCTTTAATCTTCGTTATAGAAGGCCCCGAGAATGGTTTTACTAGCATCCCACAAAGTATTTACTGGGCGATCGTCACTATAACGACGGTTGGCTACGGCGATTTGGTGCCAAGTACACCCCTTGGCAAAGCGCTAGCATCATTAACCATGCTACTCGGTTACTCTATTCTTGCAGTGCCTACTGGTATTATTACGGCCGAGCTAAATCAAGAAATGAAGACACATAGGAACCTGGTAAAGTGTCCAAACTGCTCAAAGGCAGGACACGAAAGTGATGCTTTGCACTGTAAGCACTGTGGCAGTGAACTTGCTCCACCAGACGAGCGTGTGACAGCCAGTTCAGAAGAATAATTTCCGCCCCCCCAATACCAAAAAAGCCCTCATCTAGAGGGCTTTTTTATTGTTCAATGAATTGATTACGATGCTTTTTCTGCAAGAATAATACGCAGTGTACGGCGTAGCGGTTCCGCAGCCCCCCAAAGTAACTGGTCACCTACAGTGAACGCATTCAAGAAGTCATTACCCATCGCCATCTTTCTTAGACGACCAACAGGGATAGACATCGTGCCGGTAACTTTCGCCGGAGTCAGTTCTTGAGCGGTAATGTCACGCTCATTCGGGATAACTTTAACCCAGTCATTATGAGTGGCGATGATCTCTTCGATTTCATCCATTGGTACATCTTGCTTAAGCTTGATTGTGAGTGCTTGAGCATGACAACGCATCGCGCCGATACGAACACAAGTACCATCGATAGCAATTGGGTTGCCATCCGTACCAAGGATCTTGTTGGCTTCAACGCCAGCTTTCCACTCTTCTTTACTTTGACCGTTATCGCGTTTTACGTCGATCCATGGAATGAGAGAGCCAGCCAAAGGCACACCAAATTGATCTGTTGGGAAAGAAGACGAACGAATAGTCTCAGCCACTTTACGGTCGATATCTAGAATCGAACTAGCTGGGTTTGCAAGCTCTGAAGAGACAGCATCATTAACTACACCCATTTGTGAAATAAGCTCACGCATGTTTTTGGCACCGGCACCAGAAGCCGCTTGGTACGTCATGGCACTCATCCATTCGACCATGCCTTTTTCATACAGGCCACCTAAACCAAGCAACATCAAGCTCACGGTACAGTTACCGCCAACAAAAGTGTTTGTGCCTTTAATTAGACCATCTTGAATCTGACCTAAGTTCACTGGGTCTAAAGTAATGATAGAGTCTTTGTCCATACGGAGAGTAGAAGCTGCATCAATCCAATAGCCTTTCCAACCAGCTTGACGTAATGCAGGATAGACTTTTTCTGTGTAGCTACCACCTTGGCAGGTAATGACTGCATCAAGTTGTTTCAAGCTTTCGATATCAAAAGCATCTTGAAGCATACCGGCATCTTTGCCGAAGTTAGGGGCAGGGATACCTACTTGAGAGGTACTGTAGAATACTGGTTCGATAACGTCGAAGTCTTTTTCTTCGACCATACGCTGCATCAATACCGAACCAACCATGCCGCGCCAACCAACTAAACCTACTCTCATTGAATTACTCTCCGTGTGAATTTAAAAAAGGCTACTCCATCTATAAAATTTTCCGAGCCATAACACAAGAGCAAAGTAACAATAAGTGTGTCTTTTTTTAACTAACCCTACCAGTTTTGCTAATTTGAGAAGATTAAGTTGTAAAAAAGCCCCAATACGGAGCTTCTATAAATTTACGCGCTTGTTTTACTTTCTTTTCTTGCTTGAACCTTCTTACCAAGGATGTAACCAAGCCCGAGAGGCGCAAAAAAGATCACCAAAATAAACAAGATAAAGTAAACAATAGTGCTCTTAATCAGTTGGATAAGTTTTTCTACAGCTAACGTTACGACATCTTGAGAAATCTTGTCGAGGTCTTGAGCAAACAGTTCTCTCTCTTGATTAACGATAATCGCAATTTCCTTCCGTTCACGTTCAACCATTTTAATTAACTCTTCACGCTCTCTCGCCACCATATCATCAAGGGCTTGTCTTTCCGCGCTTAGCTGCGTCAACTTATCTTGAGTCTTGGCATCCAAATCATTGAGTAGTGGCTGCAATTCAATCGCCATCTTCTGCGCTAGATCTCTCATGTACTCGGGATTATTGTTAACGAAGTCCTGAAACGCGTCTGCACTTAATTGGAAGCTCTGGATAGCTCCTCGAATGTCATCACCATTTACGTTGCTATTTAATGCAATCAGCTGCGCTTTCCACGTCATTAGCTTCGGTGTTTGTTCCGACATAAGAGATAAACGATCCGAGACATCCGATAGTGCTTCTGGCATGGTTCCAAGCGTTGTTGTAACTTCACTTTCGTCAATCCCCTGCGCTTTTAACCACTCACGATAAGCCGGTGTTCTAGAAAAAGTTAGATTTTCAAAAGGGTGTAACGCGGCAAATTTCTCGACAAACTCTTTGCTAGTTGCGTAGCTATCACCTTTGAATAACGATTTTGCTAACTGATCAATTTCGCTGCTAAGTTGCTGAGACACTTGTTTAGCATCATCACTTGTAAACAGAGCTTGACCATTACCTTGGTTGAAAAAGTTATTCATCTGGATCGTAAACACCCACGAATCGATCAACCCTGCAGTCGGCGAAACTTGATAAGCAGCTTGTTGTAGGCCCTCTTCTGCATGGATTTTCCAAAGTAACACGTACGATTGGTTCATCACGTCATTTTCAGGATACTGAGCCGCAAGTGAGTCCGCTGTTGATTCAACTTGGCTAAAAAACTCACGACTGTATTCTCGCGTCATCAAGCGCATATTCAATTCTTGCTTCGTCAGCGGGGTCGTTTGGCTATCGAGTTGAACCTCGAGAAGTGAGCAGCCTGAGAGAGCTACCATGAGCAGTAATAAAAGAAAATTGCGAGTGGCGCGCAATGCGTTCATCAAAAAAGCCTCTGATCGTGAATAAATGTACAACACATTCATTATACTTCTAAAACACAAAGTTCTCGCTAAGTGTCAGTATTTTTGAGTGATTTTGACAAACTCTTTTCAAGGTGCATCTTCAACCTTTAACCTAAATGCGTGAAAGCCTTAGGCTGTTTTCGCTAATTCAAAGTACTAGGTCGTCGATTGCGCAATGTAGGCCTGCGCTGACACTATCGCTTGCTGTAAATTATTATCCAGCTCAGCGAGCACTGTTTCAGATAGTGTTTGACTCTCTTTCAAGCTTTTTTCCGCTACTGTCGCAACATTACGAAGTTCATCAGCAAAAATACTTCCAGAAACGCCTTTCAACGTATGAGCAATACGCGTGGCTTGTTCAATGTCGTCGGTTAAATGTTGTTGTAATCTTTCTGCATCTTGCGCGTGCTCTGAAACAAATACCCCCAATAGCAACAACATAGACTCTCGGTCACCGTCAAGAGTGTTCAGCATCTTTGAGAAATCTATCGCCTCAGAAAGCTCCTTCCTTTGAGCTGGAGCTTGCTGCTCAGTTTCTACCTCAGTCTCCACATTCAGCGCGGTTTTGGGTTGATTAGGCACGGCTTGTGATTCAATTTCCACAGCGAGTGCTAATTCAGGTTCTGAGATGTGCAGCTCCTGCTCAACCGAGCTTTCCGTCGCCAATGACTGTGTAGTAGGCTGCAATTGACTATCCTGAGCGACACGCATTGTCCGGATCGCAATTAGGATGATTAGAGCCATCGCGACAATACTCAGCATTACTATAATTAATATTTGATGATTAACGATAAGCTTAGATTGATCCGTTCTTTGAGAAAGCTCACGCATTACCGGGTGATTTACAACTCGTTCGATTAGGAACTCAGTATTCGCAGATTGTGAGAGTAGAACCGATGCTTGAGAGTTTAGAGCTAATAGCTCCAACCTATCCTCTTCTGGTAGTTGATACGCCGCGCGCTGAATTTCTTCTAGACGCAGATAGACTTGTCTTGGCTCGATAGATTCATTAAACAATGTGTCCAATACTACATAAGACAATTGATTACTTAGCGCTTTTGCACTTGCACTAAATGTTGGCGTTTGCTCGCTAACTCGCGCGATAAACTCATCAAGACGAGTTTCATCACTTGCAAGCAATTCTGCCTGCTCAACAAACCGTTCTAGCAAATATACAGTGTGTGATACGTCGGAAAGTAGATCCGAGCTGGTTAGAGATTTAAGTTGAATCGCTTGCGCATGTATTAACTGAATATCAAGCTCTATCTGTTCCGAAAACTTAGAGCGATAAGGTTGAGGGAGAAAGAGAGTCTGCTGCAGCTTATTGATACTAATGGATATCTCATCCATTAAATGGTTAATTTGATCTTCTTTAGAAGTCAGGTAAACGACAACCGAAATGGCCAGCGCCCACATCATGCCAATAATGGCAACGACAGTAAAAAGACGTTTATAAGAATTCAACAACCGTTCCCCTTTCTTGGTTCTTGCGATCTAAAAAGCGCTACACAAGGCAGCGCTTTCGTTATTTTATCGGTTCCGAGTCAACTGATCTCTGAGATTAGGAGGTGTCCCCTTGATCGTCAATGTATCAGTTTCTGGATCGTAAAATACGCGCTCACCCAGTAATAGACTATCAAAGCTTAAGTTCAGTCCACCACCTGCACCAACAAATTTTGTTAGCTTGCGAACTGTGGAGCGATCTGCTGGAAAACTGTCTTCAAGATCATAGCCTTGTTCTTGAGTGTAATCTAAAAAGCTCGCGCCTTCATTACTAGGTAACTCTCCGGACAGTTCTTTTATTTGAACTTCATCACCAGTCTTCAACTGATCACTGCAGTAATCAAAGACCTGCTTCTTGTAACTAACGGTTTCATCTTTATCAAGCTGAGCATCCGCACAATAATCCTCTACCGCTTGCATCAAAATGGTATTTTGCTGTTTAGTATCCAGCCCCACCTGTGCCTGCAAAAAGTCGAGGAAGAAGTCTGCTACTTTACGACCTACCCTACCTTTGATGTAGGTAAGATAACGGTTAGAGCTTTTATCTAGGTCATAACTGGTTAGGTCAATGCGTGCGGCAATGTCCATCTTGGCGATATCGAGATAATCAATTGAACCGATGTTCAACCCTTCGGTTATTTGCAAGCTGTTGTATGAAGGCAGCAAACCAATGAACAGATAGTCGGTTGCTAAAGACTGATACTGTGCCATTACCAAGGTACCCGCTTCTGCAAATGGGTATTTAGCTAACTCAGTTTTTAGTCGCTCGGCGCTGTCTTGCGAGAATGCGTAAAAGTCTTTATCACCTTTTAGCAACTCACCCAACCAAACTTGGAAGTCACTTTCTTGAGTGAAGGAACCAAATCCTTTTCCTGCTTTCGAATTAAATACGCGATGAAGCTCAGCAACAAGGCTTTCGGTTGAATTATCGTTTGGTAAAAGGGCCTCACGGTAATGAACAACCAGTTCTTCCTGCTCATTTATCGCCAACTGGTGTAAAATAACGTTAGATAGGTTCAAACTCATAGTGAAATTATTATCGTTGCTGTTTCGTTTGTGATGCAGAGTAGGGTATCATAAGCCGCTTTCATTATCATTAGCAGAGTCTTTATGCCAATTACATCTAAATATACCGATCAACAAGTTGAAGATATCCTTTCTGAAGTTGCAGCAGTGCTTGATAAGCATGGCGCAAGTGCAGAACTTTCACTTATGATTGCAGGCAATATCGCAACCAATGTCTTAAATCAGAACGTTGCTCCTTCACAACGCCAAGCAATTGCGGAAAAATTCTCTAAGGCTCTGATTTCTTCTCTAGAAACTAAAGACCAACACTAATCAACTACGGACAGAAAAAACGGCAGATGGTAGATAGCGAAAATTCATATGGTGAACGAGTCTCACGACTAGTCGGTTGGGGACACTGGTTTGCGTTCTTCAATATTATCGCAGCTATGTTGGTTGGCACGCGTTATATCGCCGCATCGCCATGGCCAGATACACTGTTGGGGCAGATCTATCTGCTGACCTCGTGGATTGGGCATTTTGGCTTTTTAGTATTTGCCTTGTACCTTTTAGTGCTATTTCCGCTAACGTTTATTGTTCCCTCGCGCAAGCTATTTAGGCTGCTTGCTGTTTGTTTCGCAACGTTCGGACTCACTGTCCTACTTATTGATACCCAAGCTTACCAATCCATTAACTTACACCTTTCCCCGGTGGTATGGGAACTACTGTTCAATGACGAAAGTAGCCCGGTAAGTTCGGACCTACAACATCTATTTATTGTGCTGCCGCCAATATTCCTAGCGCAGTTGGCACTTTCCGAGTGGGTTTGGAAGAAACAACGCAAACTTTCCCACAAACATGTTGGACGCCCACTCACGGCGGTGTTCTTCTTATGCTTTATTTCTAGCCATCTGATCTTTATCTGGGCTGATGCTTATTTCTACAACCCAATTACCATTCAAAAAGCGAACTTCCCGCTTTCTTACCCAATGACAGCTAAGTCATTCATGGAAAAGCATGGTCTATTGGATAGAGAAGAATACCTTCAAAAATTGAAAGAGAATGAAGGTGCGGTTGACCTTGTTAGCTACCCATTAACAGAGATAGAGTTCAATCGTCGCTCAGAAAATTTAAACGTACTTGTCGTAAGCATTAATAACTTACGCAGTGATATGTTAACTGCGGACACCATGCCAGTCAGTTATGGCTTCGCGCTAAACAACCAAAATTTCACTAATCACTATAGTTCTAGTAACGATGACTTTGGTGTATTTGGTTTGATGTATGGTCTGCCAAGTAGCTACGCAAGTAGCATCAAAGCTCAAGGGACTGCGCCTCTGTTTATGTCAATTCTTCGCGACCAAGGCTATAGTTTCAAACTCTATAGCGGTGATAATTTTGAAGATGATATTTATAGAGACACCATATTCCGCAAATTCCCTATGGTAGACCTAACCGTTCAGCAAGAAGGTGAAACGAACCCACCTGTCGTCTCTGACCTCACTGCCATCAAACGTTGGCAAGCTGATATTGAATCAGGGGCCGGAAAACCTTGGTTCAGCTACATAGAACTTACGACCGTTGATAACTTCGACGCCTATCAACCACAAGGCACTAACTTATCACCGGAACAGCAGTTTATTGCTGCTTATTCTGCTGCAGCGACAGCAGCGGATGGTGAGTTTGCTAAAATATTGCAAACAATCGCTGACCAAGGGTTGATGAACAACACCGTGATTATTCTTACGTCTAATCATGGCACTGAATTCAACGAAACGAAGACGCGCAGTTGGGGCTCTAATACCAACTACAGTCAATATCAACTTCGCGTTCCTATGGTGGTCCATTGGCCTGGAAAACTGGCTGCAGACTATACCCATATGACCAGTCACCTTGATCTCTCAGCAACCATCATGCAAGACTTAAGTGGCGTGTCCACGAATGTAAAAAACTACAGCAGTGGTCGTAACTTGTTTGATGAACGTAAACGCAAATGGATTATCGCAGGGGACACTAGAGAGCTCGCATTAATTACGCCGACAGATACTACTGTTGTCGATAAATTTGGTAATTACAGCTTATACGATCACAACTATCGTAAACTAGACGATAAGAATCCGAAGCTACCGATACTGATGCAAGGCTTCACAGAACTACAACGTTTCTACGCAAAAAGTCAGTAAATCAAGGATTTAATAACTCTGGACTCTTGACCTAGAAAATCCTCTGGTTTAGATTAATCCCATCGGACTGTAGCGCAGCTTGGTAGCGCACCGTCATGGGGTGTCGGGGGTCGCTGGTTCAAATCCAGTCAGTCCGACCATATTCAAGCCCCTAGTGAAAACTAGGGGCTTTTTACTAAAGAAATGTTTAGTTTATAGACACCCAGACCTATTTTTTAATTCAAGTGCTTATAATTGCAGCAAACAGTTAAAATAAGGGTTTACAAACAGTAAGATGCCTATTATTATGCGCATCAACAACGGAGAGATGGCTGAGTGGTTGAAAGCACCGGTCTTGAAAACCGGCATACGTTAATAGCGTATCTAGGGTTCAAATCCCTATCTCTCCGCCACATTCAGAAAAAGCCGCTACCAAGTAGCGGCTTTTTTGCATCTAGCGTTTCTATACACCTACTTAACAACACGTATCAAATATCCACAGTGTGCTTACCTACAAACGTAAAGAAATGATGGTTTATACTGACTACACCGCCGAGTCATGGCGTAAAGCTGTATTAATACAATAAGTATGTCGATTTAAGGTCATAGCGATTCCTTTCCCTGAAAACGCTCACATGAACTTGTGCGTCTTATTTAAGGAATCTTGGCTTAAGAGTTTCTGGTGATACTTTTTGCACTGCGCAGTGCTTGAGAAGAAGCTGAAGTTGAAGTAATTGATATGGTTGGGGTTGAGCGGTTTTAAACTGCTCAACCAGACTTGCTAAACATTATGATGTTGCCTGTTCAGGCGCATCTAACACTTCATTATTATTTTGTGCTTCTTGCTCCGCTTCCATCTTCGCACGTTCGGCTTTAGATATGTAACGCGGTTTATTCTTCCCTGCGCCATTCTTTTTAGCGTTCGCTTTTTTCATTCGCGCTTTATGAATCTGGTTGATTTTTTTCTTACGGTTCATCGCAGGTACTCATTGGTTCTGTGTTGGTCGTGCATCATACAGAGGTTATTGCCGTTAATCTAGGTGGTTCACATCGTCATTCTCTCCTTGGACATAACTTCCTAAATGGGTCGCAAACTGCTTGGCTTGAATCAGTGGAAGTACCGTAGACACAATGTCAGCTGGAAAGACTTTGTATTGATTGAGATCTTCAACATCAACCCAAGCTACTTGTTGAATGTACTCAGAGTCATTAAGTCCCTCTAGGTTAACTAGAGAAAGCTCTCCTCTCCATGACTCAACTAAATAAAACAACTCAACGTGGTAGCGGTCGGATGAGGTCTCATGAAACTCTCGTACACACAATAACGGCCCGACGGTCACATCAAGGCCAGTCTCTTCACGAAATTCTCGCACTAACGCTTGCTTGGAAGACACATCCGAAATCTCAAGACCACCACCCGGTGGTATCCAGTATTCTCCTGAGTATTGGTCGCGCACACGAAGCATTAGTATCTTATTATTTTGTAACGCGATACCTGCCGCTCTTATTCTGTGCTTCATTTGCCGCTCCTTTGCTGGTATGCCGCATCGATAAGTGACATGTGAATAGGAATTAAATCGCTATGCTCTGTTCGATAACCACCACCAACGACACAAGCGACAGGGATACCTTTATTTCGACAGTAGTCCAGCATCCATAAATCACGCTGGCATACTCCGTCCAAGGTCACTTGTAGATAGCCTAGTTCATCGTCCTCGTGAATATCTACACCCGCGTCATAAATAATCAGATCGGGTTGATGCAGTCGTATTGCTAGTTCAACCACCTGCTTGAAGCTTGCCAAGAACTCTTTGTCACTCGCACCTCGACTTAAAGGCACATCCATATCAGATAACGGCTTTCTCGCGGGAAAGTTCTTTTCGCAATGAAGTGATAGAGTCACTATTTGATCAGTACCTGCGGCAAGGGTCGCACTTCCATCGCCATGATGTACATCACTATCAACAATCAATACTTTCTCCGCCCCATGCTCTATTGCATTTTGCGCGGCGATAATAAGGTCATTGAACAAGCAGAAACCACTACCAAAATCGTAATGGGCGTGATGATAACCGCCACTTAAGTGAATCGCTAAACCATACTCCATCGCTTGTTGTGCTGCTAAACACGTCCCACCAGCTGAGATCAGTGTTCGTTGAATAAGCTGCTCTGTCCAAGGAAAGCCTATTCTTCTTATCTTCGCTGCAGGTAAGCTTCCTGTGACCAAACCCTCAACATAGTCTCTACAGTGAACCTGTTGCACTTGCTCTACCGTCAACGGGCTAGGTGTTTTTATGACAAACGGAGATTCGGACAAGCGTAAATACTTTCGCTCAACCTCTTCATACAGCAAACGGTATTTGTTGATAGGATAACGATGTCCTTCTGGCAATGGTAAATCAGAATAGATAGGGTGATAAATCAAAGGAACAACGTTGTTGTGCATCAGACGCTCTAGATTTCATTTATAATGGGAGCATCTTATCGTTAGGGAGCACATATGAAAACCGTATTCATTACAGGGGCAAATCGAGGTATTGGTCTTGCTCTTACCAAAAGATACCTTCAATCTGGCTACCAAGTACACGCCACTTATCGCAGTGCATGCAACGCCAAGGAGCTGCTGTCTCTGGAGGTAAGTGAGTCAAACCTGTCTACATACTGCTTTGACGTCACCGATTATCCAACCTATCCGCAACTTCTCGCACAGTTACCCAACCTCGATATTGTAATCAATAATGCAGGCTATTATGGCCCCAAAGGCTACGGCTTCGGCAATACAGACATCGATGAGTGGCGCAAGGTATTGGAAATAAACACCATCGCTCCGCTTAAATTGGTGGAAGCACTCTACCCCAAAATCCAAAAGTCCACGATTAGGAAAATTGCTTGCTTATCTTCTAAAGTTGGTAGCATGACAGAAAACACATCGGGTGGTGGGTACATCTATCGCTCCTCAAAAGCCGCACTGAACTCAGTAGTTAAGAGTTTGAGTAACGATTTAAACCAAGAAGGTATTACCGTTCTGGCATTACATCCGGGTTGGGTTCAAACCGAGATGGGCGGTCCAAATGCTCTTATCTCAACCACAGAATCAGCATCTGGCTTGTTCAAGGTCATCGAAAACGCTAACTCCAACCAGTCAGGCCAATTTATTAACTTCGACGGTCAACCACTTCCTTGGTAGGTCACTAGTCATTCGATATTAGCTGCGGCTCTTGGTCTTACTAGGCGCTTTTTTTCCCTTACTAAAACGTCGTTTCTTAAATGCCGGTCTCTCAACTTTGGGCAAATTTTTGAGAGAATCCGGCACAGGACCTGACTTCACTTGTTGCATAAGCTGTTCAAGGCGGTTATTGAGCTCTGCCATAAATGGCGTATAGGACTGCGTTTTCTCAGCCATGCCTTGCAGCTGAAACTCCCAGTGTGCTGTCATATCAGGATAGGTCGATTCATCAGGTAGCGCATGAATTAAACCTCTTCCTGCAGAAGTGCTAATAACTGACTTGCCCTGACGATTAAGCAACTTGCGTTTAAAAAGTGTATCAAGAATACCCGCACGCGTTGCTTCTGTTCCGATACCATCGGTATCACGTAGGATTTTCTTCAGCGATTTGTCTTCAACGAATCGGCTGATACCGGTCATAGCCTGAAGTAATGTTGCCTCGGTGAAATGTCTTGGTGGCTCGGTTTTCTTCTCTGCGATCACACCTTCGCGACAGATGAGTTCGGTACCGACTTCCAAAGGCGGAACGGCATCTACGCCATCCTCTTGTTCATTAGCAGAGTTCCCTAACAAGACTCGCCACCCAGGTTGCTGCAAGCGCTTGCCTTTAGCAATAAAACAGCCACCTTGAATATCGAACTCTAACATGGCTTCGGCGTACACCGCGGCTGGATAAAACTGCATTAAATACTGACGCGCGATCAACCCATAGATTTTCTCTTCAAACCCAGATAGCACACTGCTGGTTTTCTTTGGTGTCGGAATAATAGCGTGGTGTGCATCCACTTTGCTGTCGTTCCACGCTTTAGACTTACGACTGCTGTCCGCGTCATCAACCGCCTGAGCATGCTCTCTGCTATTGTTCTTTATTGCACTTAGGACATCATTCGCTTGGTAAAAATGATCTTTAGGTAAATATCGGTTATCAGAACGTGGATAGGTAATCAGTTTGTGCTTCTCGTACAGAGCCTGACAAACATCCAACACTTGTTGCGCGCTCATATTAAAACGCTTGGCCGCATCAATCTGTAAAGCAGACAAAGAGTACGGTAAAGGTGCATTCTGTTTTGTCGACTTATGCTCTGACTTAGTGACTGTTGCTGGCTGTCCTTGAATACGACTCGCGACATTTTCCACCAGCTTTTTATTCAGCACTCTTCCTTCTTCATCTTGCCATGGTTGGCAGGCTTCACTTGGTTTCCATTTGGCACGAATGTCAAAGGCCGCGTGCGAATCTTGGTAAGGAATCAAGGCGTGCAAAGTGTAATAGTCTTTGGGAACAAAATTCTCGATTTCTTCATCACGGCGAACCACCAATCCCAACACGGGTGTTTGTACTCGCCCAACTGATAACACACCTTGATAACCCGCCTTTTGTCCGAGAAGTGTATAGGCCCGAGACATATTCATCCCATAAAGCCAATCCGCTCGTGAACGTGCTAATGCCGATACCGAAAGTGGAATAAACTCTTGATTCATGCGCATAGAATTGAGCGCTTTTTTTACCGCCGGAAGGTTTAAATCGCTAATCAATAAACGCTGAGCAGTATCTTTCTTGGCCTTCGGAACCTTACAGTAGTCGATGACCTCATCAACCAGAAGTTGCCCTTCCCTATCTGGGTCTCCCGCGTTAACAATACTGGTCGCCGTTTTTAGCAGCTTCTTTACCGCGGTGAGCTGTTTTGAAGCACTTTTTCGAGGTCTAAGTTGCCATTGATTTGGCACGATAGGCAGATCATTCAGATTCCACTTTTTATAACGCTCATCGTAGGCATCAGGCTCTACCTGCTCAAGCAGATGACCAATACACCATGTGACGACATCACCATTTCCACATTGGATGTATCCGTCGCCTTTCTTTTGAGGGTTTGGCAAAGCGGCGGCAATAGCACGCCCTAAGCTGGGTTTTTCGGCAATAAAGAGACGAGTCATAGAGAAGGTCACAGGTATCTGAAAAAATAAAGGTAAGCTTAACTAAGCTTACCTTTAAGAATCAAGAAAAACTGTATAAATAGCCAGTTAAATATTCCGTTATAGAAACTTAACGTATTTATTTAAATCACGCTCTGGCGCTTTCATTGGTGTACATCCGGGCGTACCGACGTAGAGAAAGCCAACGATTTGATCATCACCCTCAACGCCAAACGCCCGACGAACGTGTTCATCAAACATCCATTTGCCCGAACGCCAAAATGCTTGGAAACCCTGAGCCACAGCTGCCATTTGCATTGCTTGAACTGCACAGCCAGCAGAAAGATGCTGCTCGATTGCGGGTACCTTGTCATGTTGCGTCACTTTCGCAATGACGGTGATGACTAGAGGAGCACGAAAAGGGGCTTTGTTAGCTTTTTCAATCACCGCCTCGTCACTGCCCGCTTGAGCAGCGGCATCACTTAAGATATCAGCCAGTTTCTGTCTGCCATCACCTTGCGCCAGCACAAACTGCCAAGGAGTAAGTCCTGCATGATCCGGAGCACGTAGGCCCGCTCTAATAATATTTTCTAACGCTTCTCCTTCAGGAGCCGGTTCTGATAGTCGAGCAATCGAACGCCTATTGAGTAACAGTTCTAGGGCATCCATAACACTTCCCTTTTTGTTTGTTGTAATAACGCTCATTATAACAAAACGTTAACGTCATGACAGCAAAAGTGAGAACTGTTCTCAATGTACTTTATAGCTTGGCAGCTAATTCGACACCTTGGCGAATCGCTCTAACCGCGTCCAGTTCACCAGCATAGTCAGCGCCACCAATAACATGCAATTTGTCACCAAAGCTTTGCCACTGCTCTTCGAATGGTTTTACAGACTCTTGCCCAGCGCAGATGACCACTTTATCTGCGGGTATCAACTGTTCTTCACCTTTGACAGTAATGTGCAGACCTTGATCATCAATCTTGTTATAAGTCACGCCACCTAAAAGATGTACACCTCTCTTTTCAAGGGTTTTCTTGTGGATCCAGCCTGTCGTTTTACCCGGGCCTTTACCTACTCTGCCTTCTTTACGCTGCATTACCCAGACATTGGTATCGGTCACTTCTTCCGGGAATGGGAATAGGCCACCTGGATGCTCGATGGTTTTGTCGATGCCCCATTCGTGTAACCAGTCATCTAACGTCTGACCATAAGGTTCAGTAATCATGCTCGCAACATCGACCCCAATACCACCTGCTCCCATGATCGCCACGTTGTCACCTACTGGTGTCTTATCGCGAATCAATGTTTGATAGTCGATGACTTTATCTTGGTTATCGATACCTTCAAGCTTAGGCATTCTTGGCTGAACACCGGACGCCATCACTACTTCATCATATTCGCGTAGCAGATCAGCCGTCGCTTCGGTGTCAAGATGTAGCTTAACGCCGGTCTCTTCAATACGGTTAGCAAAGTAACGGATAGTTTCTCTGAATTCTTCTTTGCCTGGGATTTGCATCGCTAAACGGAACTGGCCACCAATGCGGTCACTCTTCTCGAAAAGATCCACAGAATGGCCTTTTTCCGCCAACATGGTCGCACACGCTAATCCGGCAGGTCCAGCACCTACAACGGCAATGGTCTTACTATTTACTGCCTTCTTGACGATTAAGTCCGTTTCATAACACGCTTGAGGGTTGACCAAACAAGTGGCGCGCTTGCCTTTGAATGCATTATCCAAGCACGCTTGGTTACAACCTATACACGTATTGATTAGTTGTGACTTGCCTTGCTCTGCCTTCGCGATAAAGTTTGGGTCGGCCAAGAAAGGTCTCGCCATCGAGACCATATCAGCGTGCCCTGATGAAAGTATCCGCTCGGCTTCTTCCGGTGTATTTATTCGGTTAGTCGTGATAACAGGCACATTGAGATAAGGACGGATTTTTTCGGTTACCCAGGTGAAAGCACCACGAGGAACTTGAGTGGCAATCGTCGGTACTTTCGCTTCGTGCCAACCGATACCAGTATTGATTATCGTTACGCCAGCCTGCTCTAGCGCCTGTCCAAGCTGCACTACTTCTTCAAAGGTACTGCCTTGCTCGACCAGATCCAGCATCGAGAGTCGGAAAATAATAATAAATTCTTTACCCACAGCCGCTCTTACTGCTTTAACAATTTCTAACGGCAAGCGGATACGGTTTTCATAACTACCACCCCACTCATCGTAGCGAACATTGGTGCGCTTACAGATGAACTGGTTGATGAAGTAACCTTCCGAACCCATGATTTCAACACCGTCATACCCTGCTTCTTGCGCCAGTGATGCACTGTTTGCATAAGCGTCGATAGTCTTCCAGATTTGACGGCTGCTCATTTCACTGGGTGCAAAAGGAGAAATAGGTGATTTTATTTTCGATGCGCTTTGTGAAAACGGGTGGTAACCATAACGACCAGCGTGAAGAATTTGCAATGCGATTTTACCGCCATGCTTATGCACAGCCTCAGTAACAACTTTATGCGCTTTGGCATGTTTTGGCTTGCTAAATTCAGCAGCAAAAGGGGCAAGACGTCCGCGAAGGTTTGGCGCAAATCCGCCAGTGACAATCAGTCCCACTCCACCTTTGGCTCGCTCTTCATAAAATGCAGCAAGCTTATGCAGTCCTTCCTTGTGTTCTTCAAGACCTGTGTGCATCGATCCCATCAGCACACGATTACGTAGTTGGGTAAATCCTAAATCCAGAGGCTTAAGTAAGTTCGGGTACATAGCAGACTTCACTTCCGTTGTTATAGTTGTGGTCTGACCAGAATATTATGTAAAGGTTAAAAAATCAAACTAGCGTTTACATTTTCTCAACATTATTAAAAATTTTTCCTGAATATTTGAACTTAATCTAGTATGTTAAGTCTTTAATTTTTATTCACTTAAAACCTTGATTGAGTGATAGTGGCAACAAGCACGTACAATTACATTATTCATACAGCGAATCTGCCACGCCAACGCTACACTAGTAATTGATGTTTAGGGACAAAAACACTCACCAATTGGTGATGTGGAGAGATGATGAAAAAAGTATTTCGATTTATCGGTTTGATCTTCAAAGGGTTCTGGAAAGTCATTAACTTTACCAGACTTGCCATTATTAACCTGCTCTTCTTTGCTGTGATTGCAATGATCTATTTTGCTTTCACTCAAGTCGAACCTGCGCCAGCTACCGTCAAAAAAGAGTCAGCGTTAGTCCTGAACATTTCTGGGCCTATCGTCGAGCAAAGCAGTTATGTGAATCCTATGGATTCTGTCACTGGATCACTGTTCGGGCGCGACCTTCCAAAAGAAAACGTTCTGTTTGATATAGTAGATTCAATCCGCCACGCATCGACTGATGATTCTGTAAAAGGATTAGTGCTATCGTTGAGAGACATGCCGGAAACTAGTTTAACCAAACTTCGCTACATTGCTAAAGCGTTGAATGAGTTTAAGGCGACAGGCAAGCCTATCTATGCCTACGGTGCTTTCTACAATCAAAGTCAATACTATCTAGCCAGCTATGCCGACAAAGTCTACCTTGCTCCTGATGGTGCGGTACTTATCAAAGGCTACAGCGCGTACTCAATGTACTACAAGACGTTACTCGAAAAACTCGATGTGACAACTCATGTATTCAGAGTCGGTACTTACAAATCCGCGGTCGAGCCATTCCTTCGTGATGACATGTCTGATGCAGCGAAAGAATCTGCCACTCGCTGGGTTTCACAGCTATGGGGCGCTTACGTAGATGATGTTGCCTCTAACCGTCAAATCGAAACTAGCGTTTTAACGCCAACCATGGATGAATTTCTTAAAGAACTAGAAGCTGCTGACGGCGATTTAGCCGCATTATCTAAGCAACTAGGATTGGTCGACGAACTTGTTACCAAACAGCAAGTCAATCAGGCTATGGTCGAGGCATTTGGTAGCGACGGCGATGGTGGCTTTAACGCTGTGGGTTATTACGAGTACTTGGCATCCATGCCATACGACCTACCTAAGCAACCCGACAATCAAGTTGCCGTCATCGTAGCGAGCGGCACCATCATGGATGGTGAGCAACCACGTGGTACTGTCGGCGGTGATACAACAGCAGCCCTTCTCAAACAGGCTCGTGAAAACGACTCCGTTAAGTCCGTGGTATTACGTGTTGACAGCCCAGGTGGAAGTGCATTTGCTTCAGAAGTGATTCGCAACGAGGTTCAAGCGCTGCGCGATGCTGGTAAGCCTGTCGTAGTGTCCATGTCGAGTGTTGCTGCCTCCGGTGGTTATTGGATTTCTATGAACGCTAATAAGATCATGGCACAGCCAACGACCATCACTGGTTCAATCGGTATCTTTAGTGTGGTAACAACCTTCGAGAAAGGGTTAAACAATATTGGGATTAATACCGATGGCGTTGGTACATCACCCTTCTCAGGCGTTGGTGTAACCACAGGCATCAGTGAAGGCGCGTCAAAAGCATTCCAAATGGGCATCGAAAATGGATATAAGCGCTTCATTACGTTAGTCGCGAATAACCGCAACATGTCTGTCACGGATGTCGACTCCGTCGCGCAAGGTCGAGTATGGACCGGTAAAGACGCATTAGAGCGAGGCTTGGTTGACCAGATTGGCGATTTTGATGATGCTGTCGCTCTCGCTGCTGAACTCGGAGGTATGGAGAAGTACGATATCTACTGGGTCGAAGAACCGTTAAGCCCAGCGCAACAGTTCGTCCAAGATATTATGCAGCAGGTGAAAGTGAGTCTTGGACTCGACATATCAGCTTGGGTCCCACAAAGCTTACTGCCTGTCGCAACTCAGTTGCAACAACAAGCCAGTTTGCTGGAAAGCTTTAACGACCCAAAAGGCCAGTACGTACTGTGCTTGACCTGTAATATCCAGTAGGCATGCCGAGCTAACAAATTCATTTATCTAGAGCCACCAATCGGTGGCTCTTTTGTTTGTTTTGGTTATAATCGCCTGCATCTGTTCCCCTTGATAATAAAGCGATCCCTGGCATGACAAGAAAACACATCTATATTGCGTACACTGGCGGCACCATCGGCATGCAAAAGTCCGATCACGGCTATATTCCCGTCGCCGGTTTTATGGAAAAGCAACTGGCTAGTATGCCGGAATTCCATCGCCCTGAAATGCCAGAGTTTACTATTCACGAATACGACCCGTTGATTGACTCTTCAGACATGACACCTGCAGATTGGCAACAGATTGCTGACGATATTCGTGATAACTATGACAACTATGACGGCTTCGTTATTCTGCATGGCACCGATACGATGGCGTATACCGCATCGGCACTATCGTTTATGCTAGAAAATCTAGGTAAGCCAGTCATTGTCACCGGATCACAGATTCCTTTAGCGGAGCTACGCTCTGATGGACAAGCTAACCTGCTGAATGCACTGCACATTGCGGCTAACTATCCGATTAACGAAGTCACACTGTTCTTCAATAATCAACTAATGCGCGGTAACCGCAGTACCAAATCTCACGCCGATGGCTTCAACGCGTTTACGTCTCCAAACATGCAGCCGATTTTAGAGGCGGGTATCAATATTCAGTTAGGTAGTGGTGTAGAACTGAACAAAATGCCTGAGGGCAAGTTTAAAGTACACGACATCACACCACAGCCTATTGGGGTCATTACTATGTACCCAGGCATCTCACATGAAGTGATTCGTAACACGCTACTTCAACCTGTTAACGCTATGATATTGCTTACTTTCGGTGTAGGTAATGCACCACAAAACCCTGAGCTTCTCGCACACCTAAAAGAAGCCTCTGAACGTGGCGTGATTGTGGTCAACCTTACCCAATGTCTAGCAGGTAAAGTTAATATGGGCGGTTATGCCACTGGCTGTGCCCTAGCCGATGCCGGAGTTATCAGTGGTTTTGACATGACCCCAGAAGCGGCTCTAGCCAAGCTACATTACCTACTTAGCCAAAACTTGGGCTACGAAGAAGTTAAAGCCCAAATGTTAGAAGTGCTACGTGGTGAAATGAGTAAATAAATCCTTACTATTGATCGTTTTAAAAACGCAGCTAAGCTGCGTTTTTTGCCATTAGACTTTGGCTAACACTGCATCGGCCGCTTCTTCAATGAGATCCAACACCAACTCAAAGCCCTGCTCTCCTCCATAGTAAGGGTCTGGGATCTCACTATCGGATGAAGAACCATGGCTAAGAAACAACGAAAGTTTGTACTTGAGATGTTGAGGACAACGTTGTTTAAGGTCGGCCAAGTTATCCTTATCTGCGGCTAGAATCATGTCAAAGATCTCAAAGTCTTCATCTGTCACTTGTCGCGCTTTTATTCCAGAAAACGAGTAACCACGAGCTTCGCCAGCGGCTTGCGCTCGCCTATCAGGGGCGTCACCGTGATGGTAGCCAATCGTCCCTGCTGAATCGATAAGGACCTCAACCCCTTGATTCGCTGCTCTAGAGCGTAATACCGCTTCGCCCGTTGGCGAGCGACAAATATTGCCCATGCAAACCACCAATATCTTTTTCATCCTATTACCCCTGAACTTTGTCTTGTTTTTTTCTGTTTCTATTTCATTATCATATACCGAACACAGAGGACTAACAGCTAAACATAAGGAATCACCATGTCACTCTCCGAAGAGCAAAAACAAGATCGTCATAAAGCACGACAACAGAAAGTAAAAGAAAACGTTGATAAAAAGATCGCCAACGCTCAAGAAGAAAAAGGTTTGTTGTTAGTCATCACCGGAAACGGTAAGGGCAAGTCCACATCAGGCTTTGGTACCATTGCTCGAGCCGTTGGTCATGGAAAGCAGTGCGCGGTTGCTCAGTTTATCAAAGGAACATGGGATAACGGCGAACGTAACCTACTCGAGAAGTTAGGTGTTGAGTTTCAAGTGATGGCAACAGGCTTTACTTGGGAGACCCAAAACAAAACCGCTGACACGGAAGCAGCTCAGTTAGTTTGGCAAGAATGTAAACGCATGCTTAAAGACGAATCACTTGATGTGGTTCTATTTGACGAACTGACCTACATGGTGAGCTACGGCTATATCGATTTGGAAGAAGTGGTAGAAGCGTTAACCAACCGACCAAAAATGCAGTCTGTCATTATCACCGGTCGCGGTGCTCACCGAACTCTCATTGACATTGCAGATACCGTTTCAGAGGTTAAAAATGTCAAACACGCCTTCGAATCAGGCGTAAAAGCGCTAAAAGGTGTCGATTGGTGATGTTCTAGCCAATCGAACCAAAAGAGTAAAAAATGAGATGTAAGTCTCATTTTTTACTGTATACTGCCCTCCCGTTTGTTAGAGCACTTCGCATTGTTGCGTAATCTTCTAGCTATACACCAATACAAGCCGTCACCAAGGAACTGTGAACGACCCAAGGATTTGGACCAGCTGCAATCTCCACGCTTGTAAAGGGTATAAAAATGGGCAAATTTATCTTCAGTTACCACAATCAGTGGTTTCCTCAGCTTTCCGCTGTTTCCTCTTGGTCATCGTATTCCATGCTTAACTGTCTAAGCTACGGTGAGGTGACCCAATGTTAATGACTATCCTGTTTGGTTTTGTAGGCATTATCTCGTTGTTAGCCATCGGTTTTATTTTCTCCGAAAACCGTAAAGCAATTAACTGGAATACCGTATTACGCGCACTCCTCCTTCAAACATTGTTTGCTGCTTTTGTTCTTTACATTCCTTTTGGTCAACATGTTCTTGGCGCGATGAGTTCTGGTGTTGCCAAAGTACTTAGCTTCTCCGACGTTGGTATTCAATTTCTATTTGGTGATTTAGCTTCTGAAGGCTTTATTTTTGCCATCCGTGTTCTTCCTATCATCATCGTTATTAGCGCTCTTATTTCAGCACTTTACTACCTTGGCATCATGCAAGCGGTTATCCGCGTACTCGGTGGTTTAATTCAGAAGTTCTTGGGAACAAGCAAAGCGGAATCGTTGGTG
The DNA here is from genome assembly GCF_022432925.1 of Vibrio sp. CyArs1. Lineage (NCBI taxonomy): Bacteria > Pseudomonadati > Pseudomonadota > Gammaproteobacteria > Vibrionales > Vibrionaceae > Vibrio > Vibrio sp. CyArs1. The sequence continues at coordinate 35,770 of NZ_JAKRBO010000006.1, forward strand.
GCAACCGGAAATATATTCCTATCACAAGGTGAGTCCCCACTGCTTATTCGTCCTTTCCTTGCAACTATGACACGCTCGGAACTGTTCGCCGTCATGGCGGGCGGAATGGCGTCTGTGGCAGGTAGTGTTCTTGGTGGCTATGCCGGGTTAGGCGTAGAGCTAAAGTACTTAATCGCCGCAAGTTTTATGGCTGCGCCAGGATCCTTAATGATGGCTAAGCTTATCGTGCCTGAGCAACAAACTCCGGTAGCTCATGACTCTGTCGACTTAGATACTGGCGATCAAAGTAATGTGATCGATGCCTTAGCAGCGGGGGCCATGAACGGAGTAAAAGTTGCGGTCGCAGTGGGTACGATGCTTATCGCTTTTGTTAGTGTTATTGCGATGGCTAACGCCGCTATTGAATCCATCGCGGAGCTGTTTGGTGCGCAAAGAATCACATTACAACTGCTATTCGGTTACCTCTTTGCTCCAGTAGCTTGGCTTATTGGTGTCGATCAAAGTGAGATGCTGATGGCAGGGTCATTTATCGGCCAAAAGGTAGTCATGAACGAATTTGTTGCTTTCATCGACTTCATTCAGCATCAAGCTAGCTTATCGGAGCACAGCCAAGTTATCGTTATATTCGCTCTTTGCGGTTTCGCCAACATTGGCTCTATTGCCATTCAGCTAGGGTCTATTGGTGTAATGTCACCGGAGCGCCGCTCTGACGTGGCAAGCCTGGGCCTTAAAGCCGTGCTAGCCGGTACGTTAGCCAACCTAATGAGTGCTTGTTTAGCGGGCATTTTCATTGCGCTTTAACGCAAGGTAAAACTATCTTCAGGGTAGCAGTTTAAAGTGTCAGCTTGTTAGTACTTTAAATCTGCTATCCTCGCCTTAATTCTTACTGACTCCTCTCCCAGCAACAACACTCTGTCACCCCATTTAGGTACAATCAGACAATCAACTTGGCGTGAAACTGTCGTCACAATTGGTTAAATTAACACAAACACAACATCGTGATAACAAGGAGAGTTTCATGGAAAGTGGTCGTTTGATCCTATGGATTGGTAGTAATGAGCACCGATTTATACTTGGCCAAAGTTCAACTCAACCTATCAAACAGTTAAAGCAAGACTGGGAAAATATCGAGAAGAACCAACATAAGAGTAGCTATTCGATTACTCTGCAACATGACGGCTTACCTACCCATACTACTCACAACTTATACAAAAATATCACAATGGCCGCTGCCACAGCACTTATAGAATCATGGCAGCTTCTAGCAGTTGAGGAGCTCGAAGAAGAGCAAGATCTTGACTACCATTGGTAGCAACATCGCTAACGTAATTTGTTCCGCCATTACGAAAAAATGCCAGCGTGATACACGCTGGCATTGGCTTTACTTGTAGCTGGCTAGTTTAGTTAAACAGCCCTTTTAGTAGCCCATCGACGGCTTTCTTGGTCTTTTCATCTTTAATACCAAGACGCTCAGTCGCGCGTTCTACTTCTTTTTGAGCTTTCTGTTTCAACACATCGTCAAACACAAGAGCAAACTTAGGTTCAGTCCAAGCACCGGTCACTTTGATTGGAATCGTAACATCACGCAGCTCCGTAATGCTTTGACCACCTTGCCCTTCTAGTGTCCCTACGATAGAAGTGCGCACCAAAAAGTCGACCGTCTCATTAATATAATTCGCAGATCCTTCACCTTGAATACGCAATAGCGGCGATTCTGCTGACATATCTTTGGTGGATACGACACCTTTGGCTAGCTTGAGTGTAGCTTTCATCGCGCTAAAGTCGGTTTTCTTAGGCCCTTTTTCAGCTTCAACAGACTGACCTTTAAAGCGAGCGTAATTTTCTCTGATAATCTGTGCAACGTTGATACCATTGACGGCACCATCAGCAAAATTGATCTTCACCGTACCCGCTAGATTTTTCTTAATACCCGTTGGGGTCAAGCTCCTACCTGCAACATTCACATCGATATTACCGGTACCTTCGAGCATGTCGTTGTTAGCAACATCTTTTAAAAGCGGTTGTACTTTTACGCCTTTAATGCGCTTCACGGCACTATAAGATGCTGGTGATTTGCGCGCATCCAGTTTTGCTTTTGCTGTAATTGATCCGCTATACAGTTGAGAACTAAATGACGTTAGTTCTGCTACGCCACGATTAACATAAAAGTCGGCTTTTACTTTCTGCATGTGCGCATTAGCCGCTTTAAACTTATCAATCGTTACACTGCCTTTTACATCCAAGCCTTTAAGTGCACTTAAGTCAGGTTCTACCTCTTTCACAGGTGCAGATTTGCCTGAAGAAGCGGTTGGCTGGCCACCAGAATTAGCTGTTTTATTGCCGGTCTGAGTTTGGTTTAATCCTAAGAACTCATCAAGGTCAATATTAGGACTATGCAGTGAGAAGCGGACTTTCGGAATATCAGCCAATTGAACAGTCGCCTTCCCATCTAGCTCCATTTTATTGAGTGATAGTTTTTGAAGCACAAAGTTCAAGAAGTTCTTCTTAAGATCAAAGCTAAGATCTGATGACATACCAACTTTCATTGGAGATTGAGGTAGTGGTTTACCCTCTAAGGTAGAGTCAAGTGTCAACGCGCTTAACTTAAGCATGGTCATCGCTTTATCAATTTCAAATGACGTACCACCTTTGGCATCGAAGCTAAGATCTGGCGTTTTACCTTTAACCGCAAACTCAATACTGTTTGGTTTATCAAATTCGAATGTCGCTACCGTAAGCTGAGCTTGCTCAACATTATTAACCGTATCTTGATATGTAGCATCGAACTTGATGTTTTTCAGTGCGTACTCAGCAAAGTCCTTGCTCAACTTAAAGTCTGCAGTACCTTTAGCAGTAAAACTCTGGTCGTTGTTTTGACCTTTCAAATCAAAGTCGGCTGTAGTCCATTGGTCTGCTGCGAACTGAGAGACATTTAAACCGACATCATAAAGCTTGGTAAATGACCCTGTTTCTTCGTTAGAAATCTCAAGTAACGCATTGGACACCGTCACACCAGAAAGTGAAATGCTCCAACCTTGTGCGGCAGACGCGGGCGACGTAGTCTCAGGCTCGGTCGCTGCCTTATCGGCTGGGGTTGCAGATTCAGCCTCTTTGCTAGCCGCAGTCAATGCATCCAAGTTAGACGTTCCGTCTTTTAATGTTTCTAAATGAACTTGCGCACCATCAAGCGTCACAGAACCAATTTCTAGGGTTTTATCGAGCAGAGGCATCACCCCAACACTCACGCCAACTTGGCTGACACTGAATAGATTGGGATTCTTAAAGCCCTGAGGATTCTTGAGATTTGTTTGACCAAGTTCGAATCCAAGTGAAGGGAAGAACTGCCAACTGATGTCACCGCTTATTTCAAGTTCTAGACCAGTTTGTGCCTGAACCTGCTCAGTTATCATAGGTTTGAACTGATTAGGGTTTACAAACATCACCAAGGCGGCGATAGCGACGACGATAAGCACAATCGGGATCGCCAAGATAAGGAGTAGTTTTTTCATTCGCATCTTCCTTGCAAAGCGGAAAACAAAAAGTGGCACATAAAGTGCCACTAATCTATTAAAAAATAAAGCAATTTAAACGTTATACGTGCACCCGTTCAGTATAGAACAGTTTGGTTACTTATAACGTAAGAATTCAATCCGAATATTGTAAGGATTACGCTTTTAACAGCTTTGCGATGTGTGCTTTGAGTACATCGATCGCAATACGGTTTTTACCGCCACGTGGAACGATAATATCAGCGTACTGTTTTGACGGCTCAATAAACTGCATAAACATAGGACGAACCGTTTTTTGGTACTGCTGAAGAACGGATTCCATGGTACGTCCGCGCTCTTCAACATCACGTTTAACGCGACGCAGTAGGCAGATATCAAGCGGAGTATCCATAAATACCGTCGCATGCATTAGCTTGCGAAGACGAGGATCAGTCAGAAGAAGAATACCTTCAAGGATGATGACTTTCTTTGGTGTCATCGACGTAGTGTTATCAGTGCGAGTATGTTCGGAGTAGCTATATTCTGGCACTTCTACCGCTTCGCCTTGAATCAGCTTTTCAAGATGGTCGCAAAGCAAGTCATGATCCAGTGCACTTGGGTGGTCGTAGTTCGTTTTTACACGCTCTTCCATACTCAAATGACCTTGGTCATTGTAGTAACAATCTTCCGTGATCACTCCGATTTGATGGTCGCCTACCTTCTCGCGAAGTTCGTTATAGATTGTGCTCGCAATGAGGCTTTTTCCGGAAGCAGAAGCGCCAGCGATACCTACGATGACACATTGATTATTATCAGACATTCTTTGCACCTAGTACATATATGGTGGTGAGGACAAAACCGGGTAATTATATGGACATCAACCCTTAGATACTAGTCGAGATCTCACTTATTTGATGCCCAATTTTGCCCTCGCTCAAGAAATAGGAAATTGCAATCGATTACTTCATTTTACAAAGTAGAAGGCAATAAGAAACCGAGCTCACAACTAGCTCGGTTTCTCCGTTATTCCACCATTTTGAACAAGATGGATTCCGGTTTAGCTTTTCCATTCCAATACAGGTCTGCACATACTCTTTCAGCCAATTTTGTGTAGATTTGAGCATGTTCACCTTCTGGGTTAGACACCACAGTTGGCGCACCATTATCAATGGATTCTCGAATATCAATATGAAGCGGAACTTGGCCCAGCAGGTTAAGACCGAATTTCGAAGCCATCCATTCAGCACCACCTGCGCCAAAAATATGTTCTTTCGAGCCACATTGGCTACAAATGTGATAACTCATATTTTCGACGATACCCACCACAGGAACAGACACTTTTTCAAACATAGCGGCACCTTTGATAGCATCTGCTAGCGCTAAGTCTTGTGGGGTGGTGACAATCAATGCGCCAGTCACCGGGATCTGTTGAGACAGGGTAAGTTGGATATCACCAGTACCTGGCGGCATATCAATCACCAGATAATCAAGTTCTGGCCATTCGGTTTCATTAAGCAGCTGAGCTAACGCTTTAGATGCCATCGGGCCACGCCAAATCGCCGCATCATCAGAGCTAATAAGGTAACCGATAGATTGAGTATAAATGCCGTGCGCGGCAATTGGTTGCATCCACTTTCCGTCGCGGACTTCGGGATGCGCATTGATTTGCCCAAACATCATCGGAATAGACGGTCCATAGACGTCGGCATCAAGAATACCTACCTTCGCCCCAAGCTTACTGATGGCAAGCGCTAGGTTGACCGCTGTTGTCGATTTCCCGACCCCTCCTTTTGCGGACGTTACCGCGATAACGTTCTTCACGCCTTTGATTTCTGACGCCACCGTTGTTTCTAGTGCTTTCACTTGGCTTGATACAGAAAACTCAAATGCTGCCACTTGGTTTGATTGTTGCTGCGTTTTAATCCAAGTCGTCAGCTCTGAAATCAGTGATTGATTAGCGAAAGGCAACGTAATCTGAAATTCACCAGATGCCGATACAGACACTACATCCGGTGACTCGCTCCAACCCAGTTTTAGGTTTTCCCCGTGAAACTCCCCGAGCCACTGGCAAAAATCTTGTTTTGATTCGAACGTGCGCATCTTGCTTTCCTTATTATTTTTTAGTCCTGTTAAGATTAGCATTACGTCGCCAGAACCAGAACCCCAAAAAAGTTATGGGGATTGACTCTGGATACCTTGGAGTCATGGCAGTCATCATGTAGTATTAGCGAATATTTTACTCTGAATAAAGAAAGCGAAACTAAAGTATGGCAACCGATCCAAGAAACCTTAACTCAAGGAAACTGTTGGTCACTTGCGCGCTACCGTACGCTAACGGTTCTATTCACTTAGGACATATGCTTGAGCATATCCAAGCGGATATCTGGGTGCGCTACCAACGTCTACGTGGCAACGTAGTAAACTTCATTTGTGCTGATGACGCTCACGGCACACCAATCATGCTGAAAGCTCAGCAGATGGGGATCTCGCCAGAAGAAATGATCGCAGCAGTTAGCGAAGAGCACCAAAAAGATTTCGCTGGCTTCGATATCAGTTTTGATAACTACCACAGCACGCACTCAGAAGAGAACCGCGAGCTTGCATCTCACATCTATCTGGAATTGAAAAAGAACGGCTTTATTTCAAGCCGCACTATTTCTCAGTTGTTTGACCCAGAGAAAGAGATGTTCCTCCCAGACCGTTTTGTTAAAGGTACTTGCCCTAAGTGTAAGTCTGAAGACCAATACGGTGACAACTGTGACAACTGTGGTGAAACATACAGCCCAACAGAACTTATCAACCCTAAATCTGCGGTATCCGGTGCAACCCCAATCATGAAGGATTCTGAGCACTTCTTCTTCGACTTGCCTCAATTTGAAAGCATGTTGAAAGAGTGGACTCGATCTGGCTCACTTCAAACTGAAACTGCAAACAAGATGCAAGAGTGGTTTGAATCTGGTCTACAACAGTGGGACATCTCTCGCGATGCACCGTATTTCGGTTTCGAAATCCCTGGCGAAAAAGACAAGTTCTTCTACGTGTGGCTAGATGCACCTATCGGTTATATGGGCTCATTCAAAAACCTATGTGACAAGCGTGACGACTTAGACTTCGAAGAGTACTGGAACAAAGACAGTAGCACCGAGCTTTACCACTTCATTGGTAAAGACATTGTTTACTTCCACAGTTTGTTCTGGCCTGCAATGCTTGAAGGTTCTGGTTTCCGCAAACCAAACAACGTATTCGTTCACGGCTACGTAACGGTTAACGGCGCGAAAATGTCTAAGTCTAAAGGTACATTTGTGAAAGCAAGCACTTACCTTGACCACCTAGACCCAGAATGTCTACGTTACTACTACGCTGCAAAACTGAACAGCCGTATCGACGATCTTGACCTTAACCTTGAAGACTTTACGCAACGTGTAAATGCCGATGTGGTGAATAAGATTGTTAACTTGGCTTCACGTAATGCAGGTTTCATTACTAAGCGTTTCGAAGGCAAGCTTTCTGAAAACTTCGCTGAGCCAGAGCTATACAATGAATTTGTAGCCGCCGCTGATCGCATTGCTGAGTTGTATGAAGCTCGCGAATTTGGTCGTGCAATTCGTGAAATCACCGCACTTGCTGACAAAGCAAACCAATATGTTGATGAAAAAGCGCCATGGGTTGTCGCGAAAGAAGAAGGTAAAGACCAAGAGCTACATGATATCTGCTCTGTTGGTATCAACTTGTTCCGTGTGCTGATGACTTATCTCAAGCCTGTAATGCCTGCTCTTGCTGCTCGCACCGAAGCTTTCCTAAACGAAGAGCTATCATGGGATGGCATCGCGCAGCCACTCTCTGCTCATGAGATCACTAAGTTCAAGGCTCTGTTCAACCGTATTGATCCTAAGAAAGTAGAAGCAATGATCGAAGCGTCTAAAGAAGACGCAGCGGCAGAGCAAGCTGCGAAGGAAAAAGCGGAAGCAGCTAAGACGGAAACTGAACTAAGCAAAGACCCAATTGCAGAAGAGATCGAGTTTGATGCTTTTGCTAAAGTTGACATGCGTATTGCTCGTATCATCTCTTGCGAAGAAGTGCCAAAAGCAAACAAGCTATTGAAATTCCAGCTTGATATTGGTGGTGAAACACGTCAAGTATTCTCAGGAATTAAGTCCGCGTACAAGCCAGAAGAGCTTGAGGGTAAGCTAACCGTGATGGTTGCAAACCTAAAACCTCGTAAGATGAAGTTTGGCATGTCTGAAGGCATGATCTTGGCTGCAGGACCAGGTGGCAGCGATCTTTGGATACTTGAACCGCATGAAGGCGCACAGCCAGGTATGCGAGTGATGTAACCGACTCTTTTATGACTAAAAGCCAGCCTTCGCGCTGGCTTTTTTTGTGACAGAATTCACACAAAATGTGCATTTGCACCAATTAGTCGCACTCCCATTGACTGACTGATATATAACTCATTGTTTTTAAATGAATAATCAATTGGCATTGAGCTTGCTGAGACATAGACAGTAAATATTGTTCGAAAAAGGAGGTCGTTATGTTTGTATTACTGTCTCTACTTCTATCTTTAGCCATTCTTGCAGCTATCTATCGATATGCCAAAGTCACCGAGGCAAAAACTGAGCGTAAATATCAACTCATCGTTCATTTACGTGAGTTAGTCACATTAATCAGACAGCACCGCACCGCTACTCACTACACATTGATGTTTGAGCAAAAGAAGAATAAGCAGCTGGAGAAAATTGAAGTCGCAATGGAAGAGTGCTGCCTTGCATTGACTGACATTGCTCACTTCGACAACAAACCTATGTATCGTGTGCTGCACAGCAATATTAAGCTGTTAAGTCGTTCTTGGAAGAAGCACAGCGTCAACAAAAACCAAATTGTACATGGCAAGCTCATTCGTCAGACATTACTGCTGATTGATGACATTCTGGTTGCTTGGTTGATGGCTGTAGAAAGAGAGGAATTAGAACAAGAGTATCGTACTCTATGGCAAAGTGTTATTGACTCGCTTGATTGCCTAACTCAGTTAAGGCTTTGTATTGATAGCATTGACTCTGAGCTAGGCAAACAACGCGCCTTGCACTACTGCAATCAAATCCATCGCAAGGTTAACCAACTTAGCTTAGTAGGTCCGCTGTCTATTCCCTCTCCTATGTACAGCACTGCCATAGGTAAAATAGAGGCGTTGATTGACCATCCTAAAGCCGAGCTCGATAAAGAATTTATGTATCAGCTCACGTCGGAGCTCTCTGAACTAATATTCACCAACTACGATGGCATCATTAAAGAGCTAGCAGAAGAACTATACCAGCCGATTCCCAATTCAGTCATCGTCTGAAGCAAGACTTGCGCTCACAAAAAAGGCCACGATTGTGGCCTTTTCATTTTTAACTGTCGTCTTCGGTAAAGTCAGTCGGAAGAGTGGTCTTCATCTGATTCCAGATCTGACTACTCTCAATACCATAGTGACGAATAACCAATGGTAATTTGTCTCTATTACCCGTTTGGCAAACATCTAGAAGCTCTTTATAGAAGTTCAGAGCCAACGCACGTGCTTCTGGATTCGAGAAGTAGTAGCTACCTACACGATCATAAAGCTTCTTAAGACCGTTAAAGATCAAACCATAGATCTGGTTCCCAGAATGGAATGCGAGGCGTTGGAAAAGCATGTAATCATAGAAGTTGAAAGTGCGAGCCACCAGCATAGCTTGGCGCTTAGCTTCATCTTTCTCACCTTCATCTTTTACGTTCTGTTTGATCTTGTCAGCGTATGGGGAAGAAGCGACAAACTCGTCCCACGACTCCGCTTTCAACAGACTCTCACAAGAATCAATCACACCTTCAATCGTGCGCTCAGAATTCTCTTTATTAGCTTTAAACGCATAGCGCATAAAGATTGGGCTGATGTTCGTTCTCGCTGCTAACAAATCTTCTACGATAGAAGTCGCGTTATCCGCATCAAGAGTCATCAGCGTATCTAGGATATGAAGACCAGACGTCTCCATAAATTGATTCACTTTTGTTGGCTTGCCATGTTGGATCGTCAACCAACCATCTCTTGCTAGGCGCTGTAGCACTTCTCGAAGCGTGGTTCTTGTTACCCCAATTAGTTCAGATAGCTCTCGCTCAGCTGGAAGAATGGAGCCAGGAGGAAAACGGCCATTCCAGATGCTCTCAATAATATACTTTTCAGCGAACCCTGCTGGGCTCTTCGCCTTAATTACCATTATGGGGTGTATCCAATCATTTTATTTATTCGTGTATAGAACTCATCATACCACTACTTCGAGAATTTGGTAAACCTACACTACTTATATCTGTAACAATACCAAAATAGAGCAAATACTCCATTTTAACAATTTTCTCAGCATAACCATTTATAGGTACGAGGCATAAGTATTACATATTTATTAATGTTCTATTAACCTCAAACCCCTTATAGATTATGGTTATTCAACCTATCATAGCCAAAACTAATCAATACGTTTTTATCGAGTATTAGGCGCAAATCACGCTAAAAAACATACTTTTTTGAAGGCTATGTTTCGAATATTATCCATGAGTCATATTTTAGGTGGTCAGCCACCTAGAGGCTAAAAACGCAACTATTGTATAGGTCTATGTTTTGCTTATTACACATAGATCGCGTTTTTAACAAAAAGTAGAAATTTACCAATCTGAATTTGTAATTTTTGTTGACTATATCTTACCGAAGAGTAGAGTTTCGGGCGAAGCAAGGAGTGCTTAGCAACTGAGGGACTTGGCAAGTGAACAATGGTCTCCACTCCATGTAAGCATTGTTCGTTTACTAAGTTTTTTAAGTTAGATATTTTGGAAGCCCTCTCAAATACTCTCGTACCCTTGCATTTGTCGATTAATAACAACATAAGAGTATTACTATGCCGATGTCTTTAGGAAATGCTTTTATCAAGAACTTTCTTGGTAAGGCTCCCGATTGGTATAAAGTAGCGATCATCGCTTTCCTAATTATCAACCCTATCGTTTTCTTCTTCATTGACCCGTTTACCGCTGGTTGGCTGTTGGTCATTGAGTTCATTTTCACGCTTGCTATGGCGCTAAAATGCTACCCATTACAGCCTGGTGGCCTACTTGCAATCGAAGCCGTTGCAATTGGGATGACCAGCCCGGGTATGGTGAAGCATGAAATCGTCAACAACATTGAAGTTCTATTGCTTCTAGTGTTTATGGTTGCCGGTATTTACTTTATGAAGCAGCTTTTGCTGTTCATCTTTACTAAAATACTTCTCGGTATCCGCTCTAAAACAATGTTGTCTCTCGCATTCTGTTTCGCAGCCGCTTTTCTGTCTGCGTTCCTAGATGCTCTGACCGTTATCGCTGTTGTTATCAGCGTAGCTGTAGGTTTCTACTCGATTTATCACAAAGTCGCGTCTGGTCAACCTAGCAGTTCTTCTCATGACCATACTCAAGATGAACACTTATCTGAACTAACTCGTGATGACTTGGAAGACTACCGCGCGTTCTTACGCTCACTACTTATGCACGCTGGTGTTGGTACCGCACTGGGTGGCGTAATGACCATGGTTGGTGAGCCACAGAACCTAATTATTGCCGATCAAGCAGGATGGCTGTTCGGTGAGTTCATCATGCGAATGCTGCCAGTTACTGCGCCAGTATTCGTTTGTGGCCTTATTACTTGTGCACTTGTTGAGAAATTCAAGGTATTTGGCTATGGCGCCAAGCTACCAGACAACGTTCGTCAAATCCTTGTTGATTTCGACCGCGAAGAACGTAAAACACGTACTAAACAAGATGTTGCTAAGCTTTGGATTCAAGGTGCTATCGCAGTTTGGTTGATTGTTGCTCTTGCAATGCACTTGGCCGCTGTCGGTCTTATTGGCCTGTCTGTGATTATTCTTGCAACGTCTTTTACCGGTGTTATTGAAGAGCACTCAATGGGTAAAGCGTTTGAAGAGGCACTACCATTCACGGCACTACTTGCAGTGTTCTTCTCAATCGTTGCTGTAATTATTGACCAAGGGCTGTTCAAGCCAATCATTGATGCTGTGCTGCATATCGAAGACAAAGGTACTCAGTTGGCGCTGTTCTATGTTGCGAACGGTCTGTTGTCGATGGTATCTGATAACGTCTTCGTTGGTACGGTATATATTAACGAAGTGAAAACAGCATTGGTCGAGGGTGTCATTGACCGAGCGCAGTTTGACTTATTGGCCGTCGCTATTAACACAGGTACTAACCTACCTTCAGTAGCAACACCGAACGGACAAGCAGCCTTCTTATTCCTGCTCACATCTGCTTTAGCACCACTTATTCGTTTGTCTTATGGCAAGATGGTGGTCATGGCCCTGCCATACACTATCGTTCTCGCTTTGGTCGGCTTATTTGGTATTGTTTATCTCTTAGAGCCAATGACAGCGATATTCTACGATCTAGGCTGGATTACCGAAGCCACAGGTAAGGTAATTGAGGCGAGTGTCTCATCTGGGCACTAATTTTTAGTTGATTGTGAAACTAATCCGCGTTAAAAAGCTCTGAGTATTCAGAGCTTTTTTATTTCAACAAGGACGTATCAGTGACGGTTCTTTCCAACATCAAAGCATTTTCCAAAACTCGTTTGTCTTGGGGCCTGCTTTTTATCTGCACCATTTTCTTCGAGCTTTGTGCCTTATTCTTCCAACATGTTATGCAGCTTGGTCCATGCGTGATGTGTATTTATGAACGGGTTGCCATGTTTGGTATTACCGGTGCTGCGTTAATAGGTATGATCAATCCGAAAAATACGGTAATGCGTTGGATTGGATTTGGTGCTTGGGGTGCTTCGGCAATCAAAGGATTAACATTGGCGCTTGAACACGTGGACTATCAGTTCAATCCATCACCTTTCAAGACCTGTGATTTGTTCGTCACCTTCCCAGATTGGGCACCTTTAAATCAATGGGCTCCTTGGTTATTTGAAGCCTACGGTGACTGTTCTAAAGTCGTATGGCAGTTCCTGACACTATCAATGCCACAATGGCTGGTGATTATCTTTGCAGGTAACTTAGTTGCACTGGCCATCATCATTATCTCCCAAAGCGCGAAACTGTCTGGCTCCAGAGCACGTGGTTTTCAGTAACGCTTTTCGGTAACTAATTGATAAAACAAAGCCTCCAAATTGGAGGCTTTGTTTCTTATGGTTGTAAGCGATTACTGACCACAGCACTTCTTGAACTTTTTGCCACTACCACAAGGACAAGTGTCATTACGGCCCACGTCTTTAAACGGGTTAACGGTTTGAGATTGATGTCCAATCATCATTTCATCAGCCGCCATACCTACTTCGTGTATCATCGCATCTAACTGTGGTAGAAATTCCGTTAGTTGTGGTAGCTTTTCATACCCTGCTTGACGCATTTCGTTATGCGTCTGCTCTTCATCAATAGCCAGCATAAACGTAGTTAACAGCGCTTGAAGCATGCGCTGCGAGCCATCTGCAAACTGCTTGTTAATCCATTGCTGTTCAACAGTAGGCCACACAGTCATAAACCCTTCGGCTACGTCTGCTAACTGCTCAGTATTACTGCCAATAAAATCCGTAAGATGGTATTGAGCGGTCTTCAATTGGGCGTATTGAGCATTTAGATGATCTACAATCCATGCTTCTTGCTCAGCCGAATAGTCGCCGACCACATTAGCTAACCAGCTTTCCGGCTTTAATGGTTCGACCGCAAAGTTTGCCGCCAAGATTGCGCCTTCAATAAATGCCCTAGACTCACCTGTCCAATCAGCAGGTAGCTCGATGAATTTCATACGTTGATCTTTTATCTTAAAAATTTGCAGCAAGTATATTTGGCTACGTCGCTGAACTCAATGGTCGATTCTTTACCCTATAACAGGTAGAATCCCCGCTCCCTGAGTATAGTGAGAACTGGTATGCGTGTTGTTTTGGGCCCAATGGAGGGCGTTTTAGATCATCTAATGCGAGAGATTCTTACAGAGATCAACGATTACGATCTCTGTGTGACTGAGTTTGTTCGTGTCGTTGACCAAACCCTACCCGATCACGTATTCCACCGACTGTGCCCTGAGTTAGCGCAAGGTTCAATGACCAAATCCGGTACACCCGTTCATATTCAATTACTGGGTCAAGACCCTCGCTGGATGGCAGAAAATGCTGTAAGAGCGGCGAGCCTCGGTGCTAAAGGTATCGACCTTAATTTTGGTTGCCCCGCAAAACTGGTTAACAAAAGCAAAGGGGGCGCTGCCCTACTGCGACATCCAGAGCTTATTCATAACGTCGTTAAAGCGTGTCGTGAAGCTGTTGACCGCAATATCCCGGTGACAGCGAAAATCCGCCTAGGTTGGGAAAACCCGGATGATTGCTTTGAGATTGTCGATGCGATAGAGCAAGCTGGAGCCAACGAGTTAACCGTTCATGCTAGAACCAAAACTGGTGGCTATAAGGCAAGCGAGATCAAGTGGGAATATATCAATGAGATCCGCAAGAAAACATCAGTTCCCTTAATTGCCAACGGTGAAATCTGGAACTTTGAAGATGGTCAACGCTGTATAGAAACTACCGGTGTTGATTCACTCATGGTCTGCCGTGGCGCGTTTAATGTCCCTAACCTCGGCAATGTAGTGAAACATAACCACACCGTGATGCCATGGCAAGACGTGGTTGATTTGTTGCTGGTCTATTCGACTTATGAAATCAAAGGCGACAAAGGACTGTACTACCCTAACCGAGTAAAACAATGGTTCTCATATCTTCGTCAACAATATCCTCAAGCGAACGAGTTGTTCCGAGAAATACGCACTTTCAATAAGGCTGCACCTATCGTTGAGCATATACAGAACTACCGTGACAATGTACTTGAGACATTGCCACAGTAGTTTACTCAGGCTAAAGGGTTAGAAGCAGTGAATGTTCGCCTTCTATCGAGACGGTGAGCATTCCTTTGTTAGCAGAGATCATCTTTTCGGTAATTGGACAACGAAACGCTCCCTGTTCAATCCCCAGCTTCCAAACGGGCAATTCTACTTGGTTAGATTGTTTTCCTAGATTGAATCCACTTATCACCACTTCGCTATCGAGTTGGCGAGCGAATACCAAACAAGCGTCATCAACATACAAAGGCATAAAGCTACCTTTTTGCAGTGCCTTCGAGCGCCGACGAATGGCAATCATCTTTTTAAAGTACGGTAGCCATTCACTGTGCTCAATCTGTTCCCAAGGGAAGCAACGACGGTTGTCTGGGTCGTGAGAGCCTTCTAGAGCAATCTCGGCACCGTAATACAAACAAGGCGCCCCCACAAAAGACATCAATAGCTGGTTCGCGATAGCAAACTTCGCTTTGTCTCCACTAAGTGTTGTAATAAAGCGTTCAGTATCATGGCTATCTAACTGGTTGAGCTGTGACAGCTGGTTGTTCCATGGAACCTTTGCACTTGCTTCCTGAAGCCACTCAAGAAAGTCATGGCAGTCAATGTTAATTGGATCAAATTGAATGTCCTTGCTTGCTAGCAAAGCCCTAACTGGATGCGCGAATCCATAATAGTTCATCGCCCCATCTTCTTGATCACCCTGTAGCCACTGAGTCGCCTCAAAGAAATGCTCTCCGAGCATATAAGAATCTGGGTTCACCGACTTCATCGAATCACGGAATGCTTTCACATAATGCGCATTATTGGTTGCTCCCTCTCCTTCACCTAACATATGAATCACATCAAAACGCCAGCCATCGATATTATATGGGGGCTTTAGCCAGTACTTGATGACTGAGCTTTCGTCCAGATAGATCTGGTTGCATACTTCTTGGTTGTGGAAATTCAATACTGGTAACGTGTCAATCCCTTTCCAGCCAACGTACCTATCTGAGTCAGCTTCAAAAAAGTAGTAATCACGATATGGGCTATCTTGCGATGTATAAGCTCCATTGCCGTGACTAAGGATATCGAACCATGAATGTGAGGTGGATGTGTGATTGAGTACTGCATCTAGCACTACTTTCAAGCCTCGTTGATGAAGCTTATCCGTCAATTGGGCAAATTGTTCATTAGTGCCAAATTTTGGATCAATTGAGTAGTAATCAACGGTATCGTATTTATGGTTAGAGTATGACGTGAATATTGGGTTCAGATAAAGCGTAGTGATACCTAAATCTTGAAGATAGTCGAGTTTACTTTCGATGCCCGCAAGGTCACCACCGAAGAACTCTACTGCACCAGTATCACCATGAGTACCAACACTTTCTCCCCACTGTTTTTTCACAGACTGTCTATTCCGAGCAGGGTATTGATATTCACCCGTTTCCACCGCTAAGTCTGGGTCACCGTTGCAAAAACGTTCAGGGAAGATTTGGTAGAAAACTTGCTCTGCTACCCAACTTGGGGGCTGATGACAGCGATTGTACTTAAAATGGTACTCTCGCCCGGGCATACGTTTTTGAACACCGCGGGCATCTAACCAGTACTGATCCGTTTGCGTTAGAGCCTTAAACACGTAGTAAGTAACATCTTTATCTTCGCTAAGAGGAAGCGTCGCCTGCCAAATATCAAGTCGTCCTTTCGTGCCCACCTTAGACATAGGGACTATGTACTCTTCATTGTCAGGCTCATGACGAAGGCTTACCGACTCATAATCTTTTGCTTCAGCAAACAAAGTAATGGTTAGCTTATCTTCGACGCGCACCACCCCATCATGAGTCTGTGGATGAAATAAAAAAGGCTGTTTCATTGTTATTCTTCTTTAAATAGAGGGAACGAGATTACGTTATCTTAGTTGAATAACCGCAATAAAAAATCCCCCTTCAAATTGAAGAGGGATCACAGTCTGTAGGCGTAGCACTGAGGCTTAGAAACAGCTCGATTATTGATGTTTGAGAATAGACAGTTAACTCAATAGCAAACTGTCATCCGCCAGTTCTTCACCACGAACTTTTGAGAACATTTCTAATAGATCTGGAACTTGCATATTTGCGCGCTGTTCCCCTTCTACGTCCAAGACAATTTCTCCTTGGTGTAGCATTACGGTTCGATCACCGCAGGCCAGCGCATCTTTCATCGAGTGCGTTACCATCATTACCGTAAGGTTAAACTCCTTGATCACCTTTTTAGTTAAGTCGATAACAAAAGCTGCCATACGTGGGTCAAGTGCCGCTGTATGCTCGTCAAGCAGTAACAGCTTACTATCTGACAGCGTTGCCATCACCAAACTTACCGCTTGGCGCTGACCACCTGAAAGTAACCCAATATTGTCACTCAATCGGTCTTCAAGGCCTAAACCAAGAATGCTAATGCGCTCTTGGAATAGCTTGCGACGCTTTGACGATAGCGACAAACTCCAGCCCCGTTTTTTACCACGCATATATGCCAGCGCCATGTTTTCTTCAATAGAAAGGTCACCACACGTTCCTGCTAAGGGGTCCTGGAATACACGAGCACATTGGTTTGCTCGCTGATCTACCGTTTGTCTGGTCACGTCCATTTCGTCAATGAGCACTCGACCGCCAATCATAGGTGTTTCACCAGTAACAGCGCCAAGTAACGTAGATTTACCCGCTCCATTTGAACCAATCACCGTTAGAAACTGATGTTCCGGAACCTCTAGATTAACGCCTTTCAATGCTTGGTTTTCTAGGATAGTACCTGGGTTGAAGGTAACTTGAATATCTTCTAAACGAATCATGCTACTTTCCCCGCTTTGCCTGAATTAGATACTGCTTGACTCTTTACAGGCTTAACGCCCTTTTTTGCTTTGAGGTTTCCTTTTAGTTTCGGAGCAATCAGTGCGATGGCTACCAAGACCGCCGTCACCAAGTTAAGGTCCGATGCTTGCAATCCAAACATGCCAGAACTTAATGCGAACGCCACAGCTAGACGATACAAGACGGAACCGACAATCACCGCGGTCACCGCTACCCAAATCTTTTTACCCGGAATCAAGGTCTGACCCAGAATAACAGCAGCAAGGCCAACCACGATCGTACCCACACCAGAAGTCACATCCGCAAAGCTATTGGTCTGAGCGAACAGCGCACCAGCGAAACCTACGAAACCGTTGGATAAAGCAAGACAAAAATAGGTATAAAACGATGTGCTTGCACCTTGAGCCTTAACCATGCGCGCATTGACACCAGTCGCTCGTAGCCCCAAACCGAAATCACTATTAAGAAGGCGGACAACAAACCATGCCGACACCAGAACGAGTACACCCACCACTAAAGGCCTGATGTACATGGCATCACCCATCATTTCAAATGGAGTTAAAATAGTATCTTCACCAAGTAGTGCAATATTTGGGCGTCCCATGATTCGAATATTGATCGAAAACGCCGCGATCATAGTCAAGATAGATGCTAGAAGATGAAGAATGCCACACCTAACGGCTAAGAATGCTGTCACCCAACCCGTTGCTGCACCAGCAACGATAGCCATCCCCGTTGCAATCCAAGGGTCGATTCCAGCTACAATAGCGGTCGCTGCAACGGCCGCTCCCATAGGGAAACTGCCATCAACACTAAGATCTGGAAAATCAAGAACTCGGAAGGTGAGATAGACACCCAACGCGACCAGTCCGTAGATAAGACCGATTTCTAGAGCGCCGAAAAAAGCGAAAGCAGACATAACAACTCCTCTTCTGCTTAATAAAAAAGCTGGGCCTTAAATCACAAAGCCCAGCCACTATCACTCGTGCGTTACTTTACGCTTGTTGCACGATCCATCACTGATTTAGGAATCGCTAAACCCAATTTTTTAGCTGCTGTTGCATTGATAACCAAGTCAGAGCCTTTCGCAACTTTGACATCCATTTGGCCTGGATCTTTACCATCTAGGATATCGGCTACGTAGTCTGCGGTTTGGACACCAATTTGGTAGTAGTCGAACCCAAGACTTGCTACCGCACCACGCTCAACATAAGACGTTGCTGCACCAAATACCGGTTTCTTCGCTTGATTTGCAGAAACAATCATGCCTTCAATCGCACTAGCAACCGTATTATCGATAAGTGCGTAGATGATGTCTGATTTAGCAGCAATTGCTTGAGTCGCAGTTTGTACATCAGCACTTTTAAGTGCCGTCGCTTCTACCAATTCAATACCGCGCTTATCAGTGCTCTCTTTAAGCAGCTTCATAAGGCTAACCGCGTTAGCTTCACCTGGGTTATAAACCACACCAATACTTTTTACATCTGGCATGATTTCTTGAATTAATTCAACGTGTTGATCAACAGGAGAAAGGTCAGACAGACCCGTTACATTTTTACCTGGTTGCTCAAGCTGCTTCACTAACTTCGCTCCCACTGGATCAGTAACGGCAGTGAAAACAACCGGGATATCGCGCGTTGCTGATACCAGAGCCTGAGCCGTTGGAGTTGCTATACCAACAAGAACGTCAGGGCGCTCACCTACATATTGGCGTGCAATCTGTACCGCAATAGCTGGATTGCCCTGCGCCGTTTTATAGTCAAATTCTAGATTCTTTCCTTGCTCATACCCTTTCGCTTTTAAACCATCCACCAAGCCTTGGCGAGTCGCATCAAGCGCTGGGTGTTCAACGATTTGGGATACTGCCACTTTTGCCGTCTTTGCCATAATGCTCGTAGACGATAATAGAGCCACGCCAGTTAGTGCTGCTGTGACAAGTAACTTGCTTGCTTTCATCTTCACTCCTTGATTCAGCAATTTTTCCTTGTGAGGCAGAAAGCTCTCACTCAAGAGGAAATTAGGTGTAATTATTGTTTTACATTAAATGTCGAATATTTATTTAATTTTCGACTTACTGCTATTTCTACCAGTAAGCTTACCAAATTGAAAGATAATATTAACAAACCGACCAGATAAACGTGCTGAAAGATTGATTTAATGACATACATTTTAATCAGGATGTACACTATACGATACATGCGACTAATATTTAGTCAAATCTTAGCGTAATGCATTTTTGACAAAAGTGAAGGATTGTGAGTGATTTTTTGTGAAAGGTATCTATATTCATACAGATAGCGTTCAGCTTCATATATGCTCGCTCCCGATAGTTACCAAGGAAGACCTTCATGAACCTACATATTCAAAAAGCTTTATTCATATCTCTAATTTGTGTGTTCTCTGCATTCGGGTTTGCGAGGGAATTGGAAAGCAGCAAGCTCGATAAAGTTGCCGTCATTGATGGCGTACCGTGGTCAATAGAGCCAATTGATAACAAACGTTTTTTGATAGCTTTACGCCAAGGCAGTCTTGTTATCCTTGATGGGGAAACCGGGAAGGTATCTGCTGTCTCCGGTGTGCCAAATGTGTATTCGTCGGGTCAAGGCGGTTTAATGGACATCATCGCTAGTCCTAAAGACAAAAATGTTTTTTATTTCACTTATGCCAAACCCGATGGTAAAGGTGGCACCCCGACACTTGCCAAAGCGCGTTTAAACGGGTCAACAATAGAATCATGGCAGGACTTGTTCTCCAGCAACGTTGTCGTCACCTCGGGGCGACATTTTGGCAGTCGTCTTGCTTTTGATGATGAAGGCTATATCTACATGACCATCGGAGACGCAGGGGAACGGGATAATGCGCAGCAAACCGACAATCACGCGGGTACTATAATTCGGCTTAATCAAGATGGCAGCGTGCCTAAAGACAATCCATTTATTGATAACAAGCGCTTTGCCCCCGAGATTTACTCGTATGGTCACCGAAACCCACAGGGCATAATCTACGACAGCAATAGAAAACAGCTTTGGGCCATTGAACACGGACCACGAGGTGGAGATGAGCTCAACTTAATCAAAGCTGGGGCAAACTATGGCTGGCCAATTACTTCTCATGGAAAGGAATATTGGGGGCCGATTAATGCGGGGGAAGCTCAAGAAAAAGATGGAATAGAGTCGCCGAAGAAAGTGTACATCCCCTCTATCGCACCTGGTTCACTACACCTTTATCAAGGAGAGAAGTTCCCTCGATTAAACGGCATACTTCTGATTGGCGCATTAAAGCTCACTCATATGAACGTCCTCGATGTCAATGAAGCAGGCCAAGTACTCGAAGAACGCCGCTATTATGAAGAGCTGGGCGAACGTATCCGCGATATCACTTCTGATGCCGCGGGTAACGTATGGTTTACGACAGACAGTGGCACCGTCTACAAGATCCGTCGTGCCTATGAATAGCGGTTACTAAGACAAGCCTCTATAAAACAAAACCCCGCATTAATGCGGGGTTTTGTTTTGAAGCCAATTAAATTAGAACCAACGGTCAAAATCGCTGCGATCGAGCTGTCTAAACGCTCTATTTAGAGTGACAGCGAGTTCTTTATATTTGGGCTTGGCCTTAACTGGCTCCATCGCACAGCCCGTCTCAATGATCTTTTGATGCAGCTCTCGATACCAAGACGCAAGTGCTGGAGGTAGTTGTGTGTTGTAGCGGTTTCCAAGCCACCACATACCTTGAACTGGTAAGCTGATAGCAAACAACGCGATAACAATAGATTGTGGCATGGCTTGAGCATTGCTAAACGCCATTTGCGTTAACACACTAATAGCGGCAACCGCAGGCATGACTTTGATACCAAACTTTGTTGCTTTGATTATGCGCTGCTCTGGGAACAATGGTGTGAGTTCCTTTCTCATTGGCCACAGCTCCATGTACTTTTGGCCATTTTTTATACTCTGAGTCAGACTTACTCGCTCGCTCATAGGCAACCTCACTAAAAAAAAGTTGAACTCTTCAACTAAATCAGCAAAATATTGACTGAAGTTAATATTCTTTCAAATTTATTTTGTTATCTTCTGTCATTATCGTTATTCTTTGCGTTTCCTCAATCTCATTGTTGTCTTTATTTACAAATAAGGCAACCAAGAGATGAACGTCGCAAGGACGCAAATGTGATTTTAATGAAGAAATCGCATATTATTATACGGCAATTGATGAATTTTTGACCAAGACTGAATGGTAAATCTTTTGTACCTTCTCAGCCTTGAGATACGTTTTATACCCCAATGATCCATGATCAATAAAATACAGGTAACCTCTAATGTCTAAGCTGGTTTTAGTTTTAAACTGCGGTAGTTCTTCTCTTAAGTTCGCCATCGTTGATGCAGAAAACGGTGATGAGCACCTAACAGGCCTTGCTGAATGTCTACACCTTCCAGAAGCTCGTATCAAGTGGAAACTTGATGGTAAACACGAAGCTCAACTAGGCGACGGCGCTGCTCACGAAGAAGCGTTAGCATTCATGGTAGAAACTATCCTTGCTTCTAAACCTGAGCTAAAAGCTAACCTAGGCGCTATCGGTCACCGTATCGTTCACGGTGGTGAGCAATTCACATCTTCTGCGCTAATTACAGACGATGTACTTAAAGGTATCGAAGACTCTGCAACATTTGCACCTCTTCACAACCCAGCTCACATCATCGGTATCGAAGCGGCGAAGCACAACTTCCCAGAGCTTAAGAACGTAGCAGTATTTGACACTGCGTTCCACCAAACTATGCCTCAAGAGTCTTACCTATACGCTCTACCGTACAACCTGTACAAAGAGCACGGCATCCGTCGCTACGGCATGCACGGTACGTCTCACCTATTCATCGCACGTGAAGCAGCTGAACTACTTGGTAAGCCAGCTAACGAACTGAACATCATCAACTGCCACCTAGGCAACGGTGCTTCTGTTTGCGCTATCAAGAACGGCGAATCTGTAGATACTTCAATGGGTCTAACTCCTCTTGAAGGTCTAGTAATGGGTACTCGTTGTGGTGATATCGATCCAGCGATCATCTTCCACCTACACGATGCACTAGGTTACTCTGTTGAGCAAATCAACAACATGCTAACTAAAGAGTCTGGCCTTCTAGGTCTAACTGAAGTGACTTCTGACTGCCGTTTCGTTGAAGACAACTACGGTGAGAAAGAAGAAGCAACTCGTGCAATGGACGTGTTCTGCCACCGTCTAGCGAAATACGTAGCGGGTTACACTGCATCTCTTGACGGTCGTCTAGACGCTATCGTGTTCACTGGTGGTATCGGTGAAAACTCTGCACCAATCCGTGAGATGGTTCTAAACCGTCTAGGCGTATTCGGCATCGAAGTTGACGGTGAAGCTAACCTTAAAGCTCGTTTCGGCGGCGAAGGCACTATCACTGCAGCAAGCAGCCGTATCCCTGCAATGGTTATCTCTACTAACGAAGAGCTAGTAATTGCTGAAGACACTGCGCGTCTAACGGGTCTTTAATTTTCAAACTGGCTAACTTAGGTTAGCCAGTTTTCTTATTGGGCTCAGCCGACCGTCTGTTTTTCTCCTAAAAGGACGTTCACCACGCTGAGTTTCTTCCCTACATATAGTTTGAGGTACTCAAAGAATGTCCCGTACTATTATGCTTGTACCAACTAGCGCTGGCGTAGGTCTTACCAGTGTTAGCATGGGTGTATTGCGTGCTATGGAGCGCAAAGGTGTGAACGTTGCGTTCTACAAGCCTATCGCTCAGCCTCGCCACGGTGGCGATCAACCAGACTTAACTTCAACTATCGTTGGTAACAGCAGCGATATGAAAGTGGGCCAACCACTTCCAATGTCTGACGTTGAGAACCTATACGGTAGCGAAAAAGTTGATGTACTACTTGAGACAATTGTTGAACGTTACAATCAAGTAAGCAAAGACGCTGAAGTAACGCTTATCGAAGGTCTAGTACCGACTCGTAAACACCCATTTGCGAACGCAGTTAACGCAGAAATCGCAAAAACACTTGGTGCAGAGATCGTATTCGTAGCAACGCCAGGTACTGACAACCCAAGTCAGCTTAAAGAGCGTATCGAAGTTGCATGTACTAACTACGGTGGTACTAAAAACAAGAACATCTCTGGCGTTATCATCAACAAGCTAAACGCTCCTGTTGATGAAGCAGGCCGTACTCGTCCAGATCTTTCTGAAATCTTTGATGACGCAGACACCGCGCAGCAAGCTAACCTTGAAGTAATGCAAATCTTCAACACTAGCCCAATCCGCGTTCTTGGCTGCGTGCCTTGGAAGATCGATTTAATTGCAACGCGTGCAATCGACATGGCTCAGCACCTAAATGCCGAAGTAATTAACGCGGGCGATATCGAGAAGCGTCGTATTAAGAGCATCACGTTCTGTGCACGTTCTCTACCGAACATGATCGAGCACTTCAAACCAGGTTCTCTACTTGTTACTTCAGCAGACCGTCCAGACGTTATCGTCGCTGCGGCACTTGCTGCAATGAACGGTGTAGAAATCGGCGCTATCCTATTAACAGGTGGCTACGATGTTCCTGTTGAAATTGCTGACCTAATCAAGCCAGCACTAGACACTGGCCTGCCAATCTTTAAGGCTCAAGGTAACACATGGCAAACGTCTCTGAACCTACAGAGCTTTAGCCTAGAAGTACCTGCAGACGATAAAGAGCGTATCGAGTTCGTTAACGAGCACGTTGCTGGTCACATCGACGGTCCATGGATTGACTCTTTACTTGAAGGTACTATCGGTACTCGTAAGCTAAGCCCACCAGCATTCCGTTACCAGTTAACAGAACTTGCTCGTAAAGCTGGCAAACGTATCGTTCTTCCTGAAGGTGATGAGCCTCGTACAGTTAAAGCTGCGGCTATCTGTGCTGAGCGTGGCATCGCGGAATGTGTGCTTCTTGGTAACCCAGACGAAATCAAGCGCGTAGCTGCACAACAAGGTGTTGAACTAGGTGCAGGTGTTACAATCATCGATTCTGATGCGGTACGTGAAAACTACGTTGCTCGTCTCGTAGAACTACGCGGCGCGAAAGGTATGACTGAAGTTGTGGCTCGTGAGAAGCTACAAGACTCTGTTTACCTTGGCACAATGATGCTTGAAGCAAACGAAGTAGACGGTCTAGTATCTGGTGCTGTTCACACAACAGCAAATACTATCGTTCCTCCGTTCCAAATCATCAAAACGGCTCCGGGTACATCTATCGTATCGTCAATCTTCTTCATGCTTCTGCCTGATCAAGTATTGGTATACGGTGACTGTGCAATCAACCCTGACCCAACAGCTGAGCAACTTGCGGAAATCGCTATCCAATCTGCAGACTCTGCTGCAGCATTCGGTATCGACCCACGCGTTGCAATGATCTCATACTCTACTGGTGAGTCTGGTAAAGGTGCTGATGTAGATAAAGTACGTGAAGCAACCAAACTAGCAAAAGAGAAACGTCCTGATCTTATCATCGACGGTCCTCTACAGTACGATGCAGCGATCATGGAGAACGTAGCGGCTTCTAAAGCACCTAACTCTCCGGTTGCAGGTAAAGCGACTGTATTTGTATTCCCAGATCTGAACACTGGTAACACAACATACAAAGCGGTACAGCGTTCAGCAGACCTAGTTTCTATCGGTCCAATGCTGCAAGGTATGCGCAAGCCAGTTAACGACCTTTCTCGTGGCGCACTAGTAGACGATATCGTGTACACAGTAGCACTAACTGCGATTCAATCAGGTCAAGAGCAAAAGTAATTTGCCCTTTAACTGAATGAAAAAAGCCTCCATCATCGGAGGCTTTTTTTTTGTATGCAATTTAACGCTCTCTTCCATGAGGCGAATCCAAGTCCAAATCAGGGCCAGCAGGAACAATTTGAGTTGGATTGATACCCGTATGACTGAAGTAGTAGTGGCGTTTAATATGGTAGAGATCCGTGGTCTCTTTAACACCTGTAACTTGGTATAGCTCTTTGAGGAAACCTTGGATATTTTCGTAATCAGCGATACGTTTTTTATTGCACTTAAAGTGCCCCACATACACCGCATCGAAACGCACTAATGTGGTAAACAATCGCCAATCAGCTTCCGTTATCTGGTCACCCGTTAAGTATCGATGGGTCGCCAACTGCGCTTCTACCTTATCCAAAGCATCGAACAAGCTATTGTAAGCTTCTTCATACGCCTCCTGAGTAGTTGCAAAACCGCAACGGTATACCCCATTGTTAATGTTTGGGTAGATAAACTCATTCCACTCGTCAATCGCGGACTGCAATTTCTCCGGATAAAAATCGTCACTATTACCTGTCAGATGGTTGAACTCCGAGTTGAACATTCGGATGATTTCCGATGACTCATTACTCACAATAGTGTTGGTCTTTTTATCCCACAAAACAGGTACAGTAACTCGACCGGTATAGTCCGGTTTAGCTTGTGTATAAATTTGGTGAAGTTTGGTGAATCCAAATAGAGGTTCAGGAAGTCCAAAAGACCACCCTTCTGAAAGCATGTCAGGACACACGACCGTAACATCAATGTGCGGTTCCAAACCTTTAAGAGCGCGAAAGATCAGTGTTCTATGAGCCCAAGGGCACGCAAGTGATACGTATAAATGATAGCGACCAGATTCAGGCTGGAATTCTGCTTGTGGGCTATTGTCTATCCAATGACGAAAGCCAGCATCTTCACGCACAAACTTACCGCCAGACGTCTTAGTGTCGTACCACACATCATGCCAAACACCTTCAACCAATTTCCCCATGCTTTCATTCCTTCTCTTCATTTAGTGATGACATTATATGAAGCGAGCATGAAGAACTTGAGGGGATGGTTTGAAAGAAGTCGTTCGAATAACTTGAATGATCTTTTGGTGAGAACAAAAAAAGCGCGACCAAAAAAGTTGCCGCGCTTAGGCCCGTCACAGGCTGAAAATAGCGGCTCTAATTATTCACACACAAACAACTAGAGCCATTCCTTGCTGGTTAGTGGGATTCCCTAAACACTGACGTTTAGGCACGACACTGCGTGTACGTCCGTTCCCTGAATTGTTGGTTTCTGTTGAGCACACTGCTCCGTTGCTTGTGGGCAGCGTGTTCTAAACACACAACCTGATGGAGGACTGATCGGAGATGGTAGATCCCCTTCCAACATCTGAATGGTTTTAGTGCGCTCAATTTTTGGATCTGGAATCGGAACCGCTGACATTAGCGCTTTAGTATAAGGATGCGACGGATTGGCAAATAATGCTTCTGCCTCACCTAACTCAACAGCATTGCCAAGATACATTACCAAAACACGATCAGAAATGTGCTTCACGACTGACAGGTCATGCGCAATAAACACTAGACTCAAGCCTAGCTCTTTTTGCAGCTCTTTCAGTAGGTTAACCACCTGAGCTTGGATAGATACATCCAATGCCGATACAGGCTCATCACAAATAATCATCTTAGGACGTAAGATTAGTGCACGCGCAATACCGATACGCTGACACTGACCACCTGAGAACTCGTGCGGATAACGGTTAATCACGTTTGGTAGCAGGCCTACTTTTGCCATCATTTCTTTGACGCGATCTTTCACTTCCTGTTTTGAGAGCTCTGGATAAAAGGTCTCTAATGGCTCGGCAATGATGTCACCCACCGTCATACGAGGGTTAAGTGATGCCAAAGGATCTTGGAAAATCATTTGGATTTCTTTGCGAGTGTCACGACGCTGAACCGCTTGCATCTTAGTCAAATCTTGACCAAGCCACATCACTTCACCATCTGTCGCTTCTACAAGACCGATAATAGCGCGTGCAAACGTAGACTTACCACAACCTGACTCGCCTACTACACCCAGTGTTTCACCTTCGTATAGACGAACATTTACGCCATCTACGGCTTTAAGCTGAGCCGGCTTTGACCAAGGCCAAGCTGATTTCGATGCAATGCTGAAGTGTACTTTTAGCTCTTTTACATCAAGTAATAGTGATTTGTTGTTTGTCATTGCATTCATTTTGCCCAAGCCTCCCAATCAGAAAAACACGCACGTTGACGACCTTGTCCAAAGTTCTCTAGTGTTGGCGCAGACACGCTACACTGTGGAGTTGCACGGTGGCAGCGCTCTTGGTAAGGACAGCCCGGTGGCAAACGTAATAAGTTTGGTGGATTACCTGGAATCGTTGGTAGGATCTCCCCTTCCGTGTCCAGACGAGGGATTGCCTTTAACAGACCTTCCGCATAAGGGTGGCTAGGGTTATAGAAGATTTCATCTACCGTGCCGTACTCCATCGTACGACCTGCGTACATAACTAGTACTTTGTCACATGAACCTGCAACAACACCCAAGTCATGCGTAATCATGATAATAGCTGTGTTGAACTCCGATTTAAGCTCGTTCAGAAGGTCCATGATCTGAGCCTGAACCGTTACATCCAATGCCGTTGTCGGTTCGTCAGCAATCAGCAGTTTTGGACGACACAATAGCGCCATCGCAATCATCACACGTTGACGCATACCGCCTGAAAATTCATGTGGATACATAGTAATACGCTTGCGCGCTTCTGGAATTTTTACCGCTTCAAGCATACGAACAGACTCTTCGAATGCCTCCGCTTTACCCATGCCTTTGTGCAGCATAAGTACTTCCATCAATTGGTCGCTAACTTTCATATATGGGTTAAGCGACGTCATTGGGTCTTGGAAAATCATCGCAATTTGCTCAGCGCGAACTTTGTTCAGTTCTTTTTCTGGCAAGTTGAGGATTTCACGCCCTTCAAATTGTGCACTACCCGAAATGATACCGTTTTTCGCTAACAAGCCCATGATAGCGAATACAGTTTGCGATTTACCTGAACCGGACTCACCTACAATACCCAGCGTTTCGCCTTGGTTGAGGGAGAAATTCAAGTCGTTTACAGCGGTAACAATACCGTCCTGCGTGGTGAACTCAACACGCAGATCTTTGACATCTAATAAGCTCATATTCAATCCTTTCTTCTAGTTCTTATCTGTCTTTTGGATCCAGCGCGTCACGAAGACCATCGCCAACATAGTTAAAGCAGAACAAGGTTACGACCATGAAAATAGCAGGGAAAACTAACTGCCAAATAGCCACTTCCATTGTTTGAGAACCCTCTTGAAGCAATGCGCCCCAACTGGTCATCGGCTCCTGTACGCCAAGGCCAAGGAATGAAAGGAAAGATTCTGTCAAAATCATACTTGGGATAAGTAGTGTTGAATACACCGCTACGATACCAAGTACGTTAGGGACAATGTGACGTGTGATAATTTTCCAATTACTCACGCCCGAAACGTGTGCCGCTTCGATAAACTCTTTGCTGCGTAAGCTAAGAGTTTGACCACGTACAATACGCGCCATGTCCAGCCATGCAATCGCACCGATAGCCACAAAGATAAGCACAATGTTACGACCGAAGAATGTTACTAGAACGATAACCAAGAACATAAACGGTACAGCGTACAAAATCTCAAGTACACGCATCATAACGCGGTCAACACGACCACCAATAAAGCCTGATGTTGCACCGTAAAGTGTACCAATCAGTACCGCAACAAATGCACCTAGAACCCCTACCATTAGAGAGATACGGCCACCCATTAATGTACGCACATAAAGGTCACGTCCAAGACTATCAGTACCAAACCAGTGCTCAGCACTTGGTGCAGCATGCATGGCATACCAATCCGTATCATCAAACGCGTATTGAGCAAACATTGGCAGGAAAATCACTGCTAATGTCATCAGGGTTAGAATAAATAAACTCACCATCGCAGCTTTGTTACGCATAAAACGGATACGCGCATCTTGCCACAAGCTACGACCTTCAATTTCTAAATTCTCGGAAAACTTCTCTACCGCTTCCAAGTTTTCTTTTTTCGTTAGCATCATTACCACACTCCCTTAGTAACGAATTTTCGGGTCGATCATCGCAAGCAAGATATCTACGATGGCGTTAAATAGAATGAATAGGAAACCAATTAAGATGGTGACACCCATTACTAACGAATAGTCTCGGTTAAAGGCTGCGTTTACAAACAGCTTACCGATACCAGGTAATCCGAAAATAGTCTCTACTACTACCGAACCGGTAATAATACCTACGAACGCTGGGCCCATGTACGATACTACTGGCAACAGTGCAGGCTTAAGAGCGTGCTTAAGAACGATATAACGATAGCTCAAGCCTTTTGCGCGAGCTGTGCGGATAAAGTTACTGTTCAATGTCTCAATCATGCTGCCACGAGTAATACGTGCAAACGTTGCAACATAAAGCAGTGACATGGCGATCACGGGTAACACGATGTATTGAAAGCCACCATCATGCCAGCCACCAGCAGGGAAAAGATTCCAATGCAGTGAGAACAGATAAATCAATGCTGGTGCCAATACGAAAGAAGGCATAACGACCCCAAGCATGGCCGTAGACATAATCGTGTAATCGAGCCAAGTGTTTTGCCGTAAAGCAGCAATAGTCCCTACGGTTACCCCCATGATAACGGTAAAGATGAAGGCAATCAGACCTACTTTGGCCGATACAGGTAAAGCAACCGAAATAAGCTCGTTTACGGTGTAATCTTGATATTTAAAAGATGGACCAAAATCACCTTGTAAGATGTTGGTCAAGTACGTGGTGTACTGTTCGAATACTGGCTTATCAAGGCCATATTTTGCTTCAATGTTAGCCATAACTTCCGGTGGAAGTGGGCGCTCACTTGAAAAAGGGTTACCTGGTGCGAATCGCATCAGGAAAAAGGAGACAGTAATTAATACCAACAGTGTTGGTATCGCTTCAAATATCCGTTTAAGTATGAATTTAATCATAAACTCATCCATCCAGTCTGTGACAATTTAAAATAAAATAGACACTGCGTGTGCTTACGCACACACAGGTCTTAGTTAGTTATATTTTTTATAGGGGATTATTTTGCTTTGATGTATAGATCTTTTGAGTAGATCTTATCTTCAGCGTTACCTTCTGGGTAACCACCAAGCTGAGGTGATACTAGACGTGTTGTAACATACTGATAGATAGGAGCAATTGGCATATCTTTCGCTAGCAATTTCTCTGCATCGATGTATAGCTGAGTACGCTCTTCTTCAGAAGTAGAGTGTAGGGCTTTATCGATGATCTTATCGTATTCTGCACTCTTATAGTGCTGACCCGCCGTTGTGTTTTGACTAACCATTAGTGTTAGGAATGAAGACGCTTCGTTGTAGTCACCACACCAACCAGCACGTGCAACGTCAAAGTTACCTGTGTCTTTACTGTCCAGGTAAGACTTCCACTCTTGGTTTTCAAGCTTCGCGTTGATGCCTAGCTCTTTCTTCCACATAGAGGCGATTGCAACAGCAATCTTCTTGTGGTTTTCAGATGTGTTGTAAAGTAGGTTGAACTCTAGAGGGTTGCTCTTCGTGTAACCTGCTTCTTCAAGAAGACGCTTCGCTTCAGCGATACGCTCTTTCTGAGAAAGCTGACCATACTCAGGAGTTACAGGGTCGAAGCCTGCAGTGATCTCTGGCGTTAGGAAATAAGCTGGTTTTTGACCTTGGCCAAGGATAGCTTTAGTAACGATATCTCGGTCCATTGCATAAGACATTGCTTTACGTACGCGAACGTCGTTAAACGGTGCTTTTTGTGCATTGAACTGATAGTAGTAAGTACATAGGTTACCCTTGATGTTTACATCTTGTGGGTACTCTTTTTGTAGACGACGGAAGTGCTCGTTAGGTACTTCGTATGTGAAATCTAGTTCGCCAGAAAGGAAACGGTTCATTTCAGCAACTTGGTTCTCGATAGGCAAGAACGTTACTTTATTAAGAACAGTATGGTCGTTATCCCAGTAGTTGTCGTTACGTACAAGCTCTAGACGCTCGTTAACTACCCATTTGTTAGGAACAAACGCACCGTTACCAACGAAGTTCTCTGGCTTAGTCCACTGGTCACCGAATTTTTCTACCGTCGCTTGGTGAACTGGCTTAACCGTTGTGTGACCCATCATCATTACGAAGTAAGGTACTGCTGTATCTAGCGTCACTTCTAGCGTGTAGTCATCTACTGCTTTAACACCTAGCTCGCTCTTGTCTTTCTTGCCAGCAACGATGTCTTTAGCGTTTGCCATCTTGGTGTATTCCATGTACCAAGCGTATGGAGATGCTGTTGCTGGATCAACTGCGCGTTGGAAGCTGTATACGAAGTCGTTTGCCGTTACAGGATCGCCGTTAGACCATTTTGCGTCTTTGCGTAGGTGGAAAGTGAAAGTTTGGTTGTCTGCCGTTTCCCAAGTTTCGGCAACACCTGGGATAGTCTTACCATTTGCATCTTGGTTCACTAGGCCTTCAAGAAGGTCACGAATTACGTGTGACTCTGGAACACCTTGAGATTTGTGTGGATCGAGTGTTGCTACCTCGGTACCGTTACCACGAACAAGCTCTTGTTTCTCTGCTAGTTTAGTGCCCGCTGGTACATCTGCGGCAAGAGTAGAAAAAGAAGTGGCAGCCACTGCCATGCCAGCACCTAGAAGAAGGGCTTGCGTGATTTTATTCTTATACATGCATTTAACTCCAAGTTTTAATTTTGCATCCATGACTTCTTCGTAAGATTGCTAGAACGGACAGCATTTTAGATTTATTTAGCTCACTTTTTGAGCATTTAATTCTAAATCCATACAAAGATTGCGGTTCACATTACCAACCTTCGAACTAATTTGCCATATTTTTGTAGCAAAAATGGCATAATTCTCCTACAACAGGTAAAAATCAGATGAATATACTGCAATGTGAAGGTAAATTGACAACTTCTCTCTGCTCAGAGAAATATAGCTAGAAATTAATATTGATAGTTCTATTTATTAACGATTATTCAGCACATTATGCCAACCATCTAGCATCAAGTTTAACAATTCGTTTTCATTCTACCCTTGCTGTAGAATTATCAAATGTCAAAAAAAACCTAAATGTGAACATAATCACATACAAGTGAATGACGTACAGAAACCCTAGGATAGAGATCACAAAAAGACCCGACCTCTGACTACCAGGAGGTCGGGGAAACTGATGTTTTCACGCGGCTCAAGCGTGAGTTCAGATAAGGAGATGTGTCACTTGCAAACTTGATTGCTACTGCTTGATTGCTGCTTGCCTGTTCCAACATCATCATTGTTCCGCGCTTTCGGTAGAAATTGAATTCCCCAATGAGGTGACATTACTCTCATCATCAATGGACATGTTTGCCTCCGAAATAGACCGTCAATGGATCGATATTACTATCAGCGGGAACCGTTGATGCCGCCTCAAGAAAAAGAGAAAACAACTCAGATTGGGAAGATATCTTTAGTTTGTTATGAATCCGCTTTCGATACACTTTGACGGTTTCGGTGCTGACTTCTAACAATGGAGCAATCGCTTTGGTTGAATAGCCTTGCAGAACCAGTTGCGTCACTTGGCATTCCCTTTCACTTAAGAAGTCTTTCCCAAAATTACTAAAAATGTCATTGAGCTGATGCCCAATCGTTCTCTCTTCTGGGCTACCCAACTCAAAATGTTTACGAATGGCTGATTTAAGCATGTCAAAGTACAAATTCAGACGTCGCTTCTCATCACAATCAACACTCTGTTTATTTCTCAGCCCAGCAGAAAGCACCAAAGTGAACCCTTCGGTACAAGTAACAATCAAGCCTATTTCTTGCTGTAAGCCAGTCTTTTTGTATATTTGATGGTAATAATCACTGCTATAAAACTCATCTGGGGCGATTTCATCCAGTTTATACACCCCCTCTCTCACGCCTCTTCGGATCAGTTGGTAAAACGGATCCAAAACTAACGCCCCCATAAATTCTTTATCTCTGCTCTGTTCGGCAAAGAAGTTGGTATCGTTATAGATGACCACTGGGGCTTTATCTTCGCTAAAGCCCATAACCACTAGACTTTCATAATCGACAATGTTGGTGATGAGCTGAGACAGTTTTTCCAAAAAGCTCTGCTCTCCGATTGCTTCAATAAGAGGAGGATAGCGATGGCTAAACTCCATCCACCCGTCCATAATAACTGACATAGACACTCCTTATCACGTATCGCTCCCTGATGAAATACCACGTCAGGGGCACGAGCTCAAATCCACCAATTCAACATCTCAAACGATGACCCAATGACCTATTCGATTTGTCAAACTTGCGACTATTTTTGGGCATTATTTAGTACACGATGGCAAATATTGTTGATGATAAAAAGTAAAATACCTGCGTTTTGATGAAGACCATCACAGATTGAACCGAGTTAGAACATAGGCCCCTTAAGTCACTTCGAACACGTAACCCCATCAGGGTACATACCCAAAAGGAAAGCGATCACATACTGTTTACATTTCATCAACAAAAATGGAGTTGCATAATGAAAGGACAGATGATGAACGTCCCTCTCACCATCACTGAAATCATGCGTCACGCCGACCGCGTCAATGGCGATACCGAGATAGTCTCGGTGACCTACGACAACCCTAGGCACCGCTATACCTTGTCGGACGCCTTTTCACGAACTCGACAATTGGCGAATGCACTCAAATCACTGGGATTAAAAAAAGGTCAGCGCGTCGCTACGCTTGCATGGAATGACTACCGACATCTTGAGTTGTACTACGCCATCTCTTGTTCTGGGGGAGTATTACACACCGTCAATCCTAGACTCTTTGAACAACAAATTGAGTACATCATCAATCATGCAGAAGACACCATAATGTTCTTTGACCCCATCTTCACACCTCTTATTGAAAAACTGCAAAGCAAACTCTCTACCGTTAACCACTTCATCGCACTAACGGATCACGCTCACTTACCTGAATCTCAAATCGAAAACCTATTGGACTACGAAAGTTTTATCGTAGACCGAAGCACTGTATTTACTTGGCCCGAGCTAGAAGAAGATGACGCCAGTTCTTTATGCTATACCTCGGGGACAACAGGCCATCCCAAAGGCGTGCTTTACTCACACCGGTCGACAGTCCTTCACTCATTAGGCAGTGCTCTACCTGATGCGTTTGGGCTTTCCATCGATGAGTGCGTAATGCCTATCGTACCTATGTTTCATGTTAACGGATGGGGTCTGGCGTACAGTGCCCCGATGACTGGGACTAAACTCGTGATGCCCGGACCCAAAATGGCAGATGGAGCTACATTGACTGAGCTTATCAACAATGAAGGCGTGACCATGACAGCGGGTGTGCCTGTTGTGTGGCTGATGTTGCTGGAGCATTTAAAACAATCAGAGCTTCAAGTACCAAGTCTCAAGCGAATCGTCGTCGGTGGCTCTGCTTGTCCTGAAGTATTAATAAGGGAGTTCGATGAATTATTTAATGTCTCGATGCACCATGCTTGGGGTATGACCGAAATGAGCCCCCTTGGTACCTTCAATAAACTCAAGCCAAAGCTACGTTCACTTGCTGATGAACAAAAGATGGGGTACCAGCTTAAACAAGGTCGCATTGTGTTTGGCGTAGATATGCGAATAGAAGATTGGCAAGGCAATCAGGTGCCGTGGGATGGTCACCAATTTGGTTCGGTCAAAGTACGAGGCCCGTGGATTGCATCAGGGTATTACAAGCAAGGAGAAAGTGTTGATAGCAACGGCTACTTTGATACCGGAGACGTAGCCAGCATTGATCCTGATGGTTACATGCAAATCACCGATCGTTCAAAAGATGTTATTAAGTCAGGAGGCGAGTGGATTAGCTCAATTGAACTGGAGAATATCGCCGTAGGGCACCCTGATATCAAGGAAGCTGCAGTGATCGGTGTTTCGCACAACAAGTGGGGTGAACGCCCGCTGCTTATTGCAGTCACTCATGATGTGACTGTGACGGAATCAGAGCTCTTGGCTCACTTCGATGGTAAAGTGGCGAAGTTCTGTATCCCCGACGCCGTTGAGTTTATTAACGAACTTCCTCACACCGCCACTGGCAAACTCAGTAAAAAAGAACTGCGAGATCACTTTAAAGACTATGTTCTCGGTTGATCGTCACTTTGAGTTAAACGATAACACGCCAATAGATATCGCTCCCCTCTAAATCTTCCCGCCTTCAATATGTGTTCGATAAACAGATATTGAAGGCAATAACAATTTACACAATAAGCACAGTTGTAACATTTTTGTAACCCATAAGGGTACTACTGTAATTCATCAATAGCACTCATGATTAACATATCATTAACAACCCTACTCTAGGATGGATAGGAGATAACTATGTTAAAACACTTTGTGAGCCCCGCTAGGACTATCGACTCCAAAGCCCTGATCATTGCAGCCATGATGCTGGTAATGTTCGCCCCAAATGCCTTTAACTTTCTACCTTTTATGCTAGGTGGTGCGGCCGAAGTGATGTCATTAAATGACGCACAAATCGAAAGTATTGCCATGTACGAATTATTAGCCACCGCCCTTTCATCACTTCTCTTTTCGTTGCTACTCATTCGTCGTACTAATTGGCGCTATATTGGATACCTTGCTGCACTTGCGTTGATTGTGGGCAACTATTTAAGTATGACGGCACAAGATTTTGACAGTTTTATCTTAAGTCGCCTCATTGCAGGTAGTGGTCAGGGTATTGGTTACTCACTAGGTCTTGTCGGAATGAGTGTGACTCGTCACCCTGGTCGGAATTTTGGCTATATGATTGCAGCTCTGAATGTATGGCTGATCACGTGGTTTATCCTCATTCCAGAGTTAATGGCTACCTATGGTTTGAATGCGCTATATCAATTCTTCATGTTCGCATCCGCTCTTTGTCTAGTGGCATTTTGGTTCTACCCAGATAATGGCCGTCTCGACAAAGATCTTGAGATATCAGAGGGTAGTCAGAGCAAGGTGGATAAGAAAACATTTGTCGTCCCGATGATATGGGTCGGCGGCGCGTTTCTTGTGTACAGTTTGAGTCTAGGAATTATCTACCCGTACATCGAAATTATTGGCGATGATATGCAAGCTTCCACTGAAGATGTTGGTTTGGTGTTAGCGGTTGGTTCAGTAATGGCAGTTGTTGGTGGTATTTTGACGGCTGTAGTGGATAAAAAGTACAGTCATACCACGATAATTGTCTCGCTAAGTATCATCAATGCCGCAGTCTGCTTTGGTATGGCTAGCACCAATGACACCACCTCTTTCCTCGGTTTTTCAGCATTTTATATCATGCTATGGAACATGATGTACGCACGTTACTACACCGCATTAGCCACCACCGATAAGTCAGGGTGTTTCAGTTCCTACGGGCCAGAGATTGGTACAGTAGGTCTTGCACTTGGGCCAATTGTCGCCCAGTCAGCTACGGCAACTGGTGACTTTCAAGGACAAGTCGGTGTCGGTGCTATCTGCATTGTCGTCGCCACCGTGATGGTGTTCATTGGCCTTGGAAAATCCAAACTCATAGAACGCTCTTTAGCGACGTCAACTGATTCAAGTCATCAGAAAGCATAAACGAAAGGAGCCGATATCTTATCGGCTCCTTTGCTTTTTCTATCGATTATTTATCAGCCGGGAACACCACACCGGTCTGCAATCGTACTTCGGTAATTATTCTCGAAATATCCAATGAACGCTGCACCGCATGCGGATCCATTTCTTGCGCAGTGATCATAGAAGCAAACGCCTCAGCTTCATACATCATGCTGTTCTCTACTTGTGGAAGCGACACGCTGGTCACTTCACCACTTCTTTCTCGCTTTTCAAAGCCTAGACACTCAGAAAAGTGTGTGAGTAGTAAGCTAGCTTCTTCACCTTGAATCTCGCTCGCCGCATAACTGTTACTCACCTTTGAATGCTCCAGCGTCACATCAAAGTCCGAATAACTTAGCAATACACTGCCGTGCGCGTCAACGCCCGACTCCAGTAAATGCCCAGACGCTTGAATCTTGCTTGGGGCGCCAAATAACTCAACCGCTGCAGCAACGGAATAAAAACCAATATCCATAATAGAGCCGTTAGAAAACTCAGGATTGAACGTATTTGGATTCTCGCCATCAAGGTATCTTTGGTAACGTGAGGAATATTGGCAATAGGTCAAATGAACCTTATGTAGGCGGCCTAATTCCTTCGTAGCTTTTTTTAACTCGATAAAGTTAGGTAAGTACGCCGTTTTGAAGGCTTCCATCAGGATAACGCCGTTCTCTTTGGCAACCTCAAACATCTGCTCAACTTCTTTAATATTCGAAGCTAACGGCTTTTCACAAATCACGTGTTTGCCCGCGCGCATAAGTTGAATCGCTTGTTGGCAGTGCAGACTGTTAGGAGAAGCAATATAAACTGCATCAATGTCTGTCGATATTCCAAGCTCATCTAAACTATCAAAAAACAACGTCGCTCCAAGAGGCTCACCAAAACGCTTTGCTGTTTCTAACGCTCTAGAATAAACGCCACGCACGATGAATTTTTCACTTTCTAGTGCCGCCTGAGCAAACTTCTCACTAATCCAATTGGTTCCTACTATCGCAAGCTTAATCATGATACATCCTTATGATTTTAGTTTGCTGCTAGGGTACTCCTTCAGCTTGATAAACATCAAATGAAATCGTCAATATTGATAGACCATCACGATTCGTCGCTTCACCTTATTCGACCTCTTCCACTATCAGTTTGGACGGGCACTGCCCAAAGTGCTTGCGAAACGCTAAGGTAAAATTAGAAGGATGATGATAGCCCGCTTCGTATGCAGCTTCGGATATGGATAGTCCTCCCTGTTCAATAGACTGCTTAGCGCGCTCCAATTTGCGCGCTCTCACATAGCTTATGACCGTCATGCCAATCTGATTCTTGAATTTTCTTTGTAACTTAGAAACACTCATTGCCATCGAGCGAGCGAGTTCTTCCAAACCTAGATCCTGATCTAAATTGTACTCAATGTGTTTAATCAACTGCGCCACACTATCTGGCCGTTTCTGTTGTGACAAGTTGGAGATTGGTAAACGCTGCTCAATTTCATCCGTGACGATTTTAACCAACTGCAATGTCGCAATATCTCTTGAGATCGTGTCATTAAAGTTGCTGTTTTGTCTTGGTTCAATAAGACTACGAACTATCCGATCCAATTCTTCAGAATAATGAACGTCGATATGTGCCTTATGAGTATTGAGAAATTGATTCAGTGTACAAGACCCGCTTCCCAGCCTAGATTGCAACCACTGGTGAGAAAACAAGATGTTGATTTTCTTTAATGTCGATTGCTTGATGATATCTCTTCGAAAACTTGCTGGCTTCGTCAGATTAACCGCTATCGCTTGAGATTGATTCGTTACCGATAAATCAAAACAGAGGTCATCGTACCCAAAGCTGAGCCTCCCCTCGAGTAGCACAGTTACGATGAGAGCTGGCGTGGCGACAGAAACTACTTTGGTATTCATTAATTCTTCACTGATGCCTCCGTGAAGAACATACCCTTCCTCAATAGTAGAAGGGTGTGAGATAAACACCCCTCTAGCCAATTGCGAACGTCGGGAAGGTGTCTCACTAACAATCGCCTCAAGATCGTTGTCAGCGACTCTTTTTGTCATTACCACTTTCTTAAAAACACTATTGGCCAATTCCACTGCCATTCCTCTTTATAAAACTCATAACTGTTGGACGATTTCTCATAATTGTTTTTGCTATTCACGACCAAATTACAAACTTATCATAAATGCAAACTATTATCATTTACATCATTGGTTAATTTTATGAATGTTTGTCTACCCTCAAAGCCCTATCACGACTTATCTAAAACCAGCTTAGCGGTGGCTCTTGCTTTAGTAAGTGCCCAATCTTTAGCGGATACCGCTATCAATAACGAAAATACCCCACTTGAAGAAACCGTTGTGGTCTGGGGAGCAAAAGTCTCCAGTAGCTCGGAGTCAGTGTTTGCTGAAGATATGTCACTACGCCAAGCCGATCATATGTCCGACTTATTACGAGATATACCCGGTGTCGATGTTGGCGGTACGCACTCGGTAAACCAGCGGATTAATATTCGCGGATTTGGTGAAACTGATTTAGATATTCGTTTAGATGGCGCTTCGCAGCACGCGAATATGTTCCATCACATCGGTAACTTGACACTCAACCCTGACATCATCAAACAAGTAGACATTCAAGTTGGCAATAACTCTGTTACTCAAAGTGGCATCGGTGGCGCGGTTTATTTTGAAACGAAAGATGCACGGGATTTGCTTCGAGGTTCTGATCAGTTTGGCGCCCGTGTGTTTGGTGGCTATGCTGACAACAACAGTAAGCAAGGCTCGCTAACTCTTTATGGACTGATGTCAGAGAAAGTTGATTATATGGTGTACGGCCACGGTGTAAGCCGTGGTAATTTTAAAGATGGTGATGGTAATCAAACTTATGGCTCCGAAGGTGATGTTTATAACATTCTGGGTAAACTAGGATTTGAACCCACTCACGAACACCGCTTTGAACTGGCTTATGACTACTATCGTGACAAAGGTGATTACAACCCTCGCCCTGATATGGGTGGAAACGCCAATATAGGGCTCACTCAGGACGATCTCATTCCAACAACTTATGACCGCAATACCGTTACGCTTAATTACGAACTCAACAAAGAGAAACATATAGGTCGGGTAAATGCGTTCTACAG
This sequence comes from Vibrio sp. CyArs1, assembly GCF_022432925.1. Classification (NCBI taxonomy): domain Bacteria; kingdom Pseudomonadati; phylum Pseudomonadota; class Gammaproteobacteria; order Vibrionales; family Vibrionaceae; genus Vibrio; species Vibrio sp. CyArs1. The sequence continues at coordinate 75,587 of NZ_JAKRBO010000006.1, forward strand.
TAAAACCAAGATAGAGCGCGATGAGAGCGCCATCAGCGGGCGCTGGCCGGGTAACCGACATTCTAACAATAGCGCTGAAAACCGTAATCAGGGCTTCAACGCTAAAGTGCAATCTCAACTGCCTGTCTTTGGCTTCGACAACTCACTCACTTACGGTGTCGATTATGTCGACAAACAGTCAAAAAGTGCCTACGGTGGGGTCGAATTTATGGATGAAAGCGCTATTTCCAGCGCTGCATTCATCGAAGACAAGTTTTATGCTACAGATAGGTTTGCAGTAACGCTTGGAGGTCGTTACGACAACTATAAACGTGAAGCCACAACCAGCGACAAGACATTTTCTGACTTCACATGGGCTTTGGCAGCAGATTGGGAATTTGTTGATGGATGGACATTATTTGCCAGTGGGCGAACACTCTTTAAAGGGCCAGAACTGTTAGAGACCTTTATTCGATATCAGGATGTGGCTTATTTGTCCGACGATATCAAACCAGAAACAGGTTACAACGCTCAAGGTGGACTCAAGTTCAATCGACATATATCGGAACACTTTATTGGCGGTAACTTAACTCTATTTAATACTCGTATAGATGACTATATCGTCGCAGAAGGTAGTGGTCGCCCATATGTTTACAACATTTACAACAAAGGCGACGCCCAATACCGCGGCTTTGAGCTAAGCGGTACATACAGCTATCAAGCATTCCGCTCGAAAGCATCATACTCCAAGTCGGACAACAAAGATTTGACCAACGGTGGGCCCGTAGTCAACGCTGCAGGACGCAGTGCGGACATTGGGGATAGTATTGCCGTAACCTTGGAATATGATATTTTTGCTGTTGATACGCTAATTGGATGGACATCCATAGTGGTACTTGATGAAACGAACGTTCAGGATGGAGCGCCTATCAAACAAGGTTACAATGTTCACAATTTCTACGCACAATGGGTTCCTAACCAAACGCCTGAGCTTTCCGTAACCTTTGGTATTGATAACATCTTTAATGAGCAGTACGTCTCTCATGCTTCACGCTCTGGAACTGCAAGAGGATTTACGTTGGACGACTATGAGCCTGGACGCAACATTAAAATCTCAGCAGCATACGAGTTTTAAATCAATATAAGACGATCTGATAGAGAAAAGGCGCCATTTGGCGCCTTTACTTATAACTGTTTAACAGCAGTTTGAATTTGCTCAACCAGTTCTGCATTGCGCAGACTTCCCGCTTCCAAGTCAAAGTTGTCGTAGAAACTTGGCACTGAGACTGTGGCTTTAACATTGCCGCCAAAATAAGGTGCAGAGTTAACCGCAGCCGCAAGAACGTTACTTGCTCCGCCAGGGCCCGGTGAGGTAGCCAAATAAACCGCCGGAATACCTTTAAACACTTCGCGTTCAATGCGCGTTGCCCAGTCAAACAGGTTTTTATAAGCCGCTGGATGATGGCCGTTATGTTCAGCAAAAGACACCACCAAAGCATCGGCTTGATGAATAGCCGCTAAGAATGCCTTTGCCCCTTCTGCTTGGCCAATTTCTTTCTCTTTATCTTCGCTAAACATTGGCACATCAAACTGGGTAAGATCGAGTACTTCAACGTCCGCGCCTTCGATCAGATTTGCAGCATAAGTAGCTAATGCTTTGTTGATAGAAGTGCTGCTCGTGCTGGCTCCGAATGCGATTACTTTCATGACAAGTTCCTTATTAGTGACAACGTTTTAAGAAGTTGTTTAAAGGTTAACCTATCCATCGTTTTCAACAAGCGAGTAAAACCAATCAAATCAATCGATTTTTTCGAACAAGATTAGATCGCGGCTTGTAGTTCGGTCCAAAGATCGTTCACTATGATTCTATCGGCTGGAGACAATTCAGATTTCGCTTCATCAATACTAGCCTGAATACGAGTTTTGAACTCAGCCAAATCCACTACCCCTTCTTCCTCACAAGAAGCCGCTGACAACGAAATGTGGCCGCGAAGATACCCACCAGCAAACAACTCATCTTCGGATGCGTCTTGGATGCGAGAATCAATGGTCTCTAGAAGTTTTTCTTCATATTCGATGATCATAGTTTAGGTTTTTCCTAGTTTACTCTAACGAACCGCAAATTGGTCACGGCTAAGTTCAGGGGTTTGATAAAACTGTCTTAGTGCTTGAGAAAGTGCCAATACCCGCTTAGGAATACCTTCGGAAAGTATTGCCATTACTTCGTCATGTACTTTACTCATAAACGCCACTCTATCTGGCTCAAAGTCGCCGCTTAGATTGTCACAACTTACGGTAAACGGGAACCCTGCACTGACGGATAAAATCCATTCATAAGCTTGAGGGCGAATTTCTACTTTCTCAAATTCACTCTGCACTTCCTGAGTACGCCCATCTGGATGATACCAGTAGCCAAAATCTTCCAATAATCTTCTTTCAGGTCCCGCCACACACCAGTGTGCAATCTCATGTAAGCCTGAAGCGTAAAAACCTCGTGCAAAGACAATACGATGATATTCCGTTGTTTCGTCGGCAGGTAAATAGATAGGCTCATCTCCACCAAGCTCTAGCTTAGTGTTGTATTCCTGATAGAAAGTTTGGTTAAAAATAGTAATTAAATCTTGGTACTGATGCTGCATAGTGACAGTTAAACGAAAACAATTGGGGCGTATTGTCTATGGAATTTTGCTAGAGGTAAAGTCTTGAGGTGAAGGAACAAGTCGTATCATTAGTTTTATTAATCAGAAAAACGTTTCCTTTATATAATATTTCATTCGTCACAACGCCTTTATGCCACTACACTAGCGCATCTTTTATTTTCGAGTATCGTGTCATGTTGCTAAGTGTCTTATATATTATTGGGATTACCGCCGAAGCAATGACTGGCGCACTGAGCGCTGGCCGTCGCAATATGGACTGGTTTGGAGTTATGTTAGTAGCGAGTGCTACCGCTATCGGCGGTGGTACCGTTCGCGATATTCTGCTTGGTCATTACCCTCTTGGTTGGGTAAAACATCCTGAATTTCTCGCCATCACTTGTGTGGCAGGTGTTCTCACTACTGGGCTTGCCAAATGGATCATTAAGTTCAAAGGGGTATTCATTCGTTTAGATGCACTCGGTCTTGTTGTCTTCACCATCATTGGCACTAACGTCGGGCTTGGCATGGGATTACACCCGTTTATCTGTATCGTTTCCGGATTAGTAACTGGCGTTTTTGGTGGCTTGTTGCGTGACTTGATTTGTCGTCAGACACCTCTGGTACTGCACCAAGAGCTTTACGCGTCGATCTCCGTCATCGCTGCTTGTTTGTACCTTGTTCTTCTGGAATACGGTGTGAGTACTTTGACCACAACGATAGTTACCTTAGTGATCGGTTATACCCTGCGTATGGCAGCGGTTCGGTTTAAATGGCGTTTGCCTTCTTTCCACCTTGATAGTGAAGAAGCCGTCCACTAAGCCCAATTCAACACCACTTTTCTCTTGGCTGATATTTACTAAGTAAATATCAGCTATCTTCTCCGCTCTATCGCTCCAACTCTTTTCTGCTTTTATAGTAAGACTCATCCAAAGCAACCAACATTAAATGTTAGCTGCGCAGCAACGTTTGCTCGTGGCCGCACAATAGGTACTCAACTATGTTTAAGTCTAATTCTTTAAAAGCACTCGCGATCGTTATGGCTATATTCGCAACGGGATGCGCGTCTAATAAGGCTACGGATGGCGAGGAAGAGAATCGAAATGCAGCGCGTAATCGTGGTGCTATTGGTGGTGCGCTTATTGGCGTCACAGCAGGTGCTTTAACTGGTAGCCCTGAAGTCGCAGTAAAAGCAGGCACTATGGGTGCGGTTGCCGGTGGCGTATCGGGCTCTATGAAAGATACCGCAGAAGCGAGAGAAACCGAGCGTACTGCGATCCTTGCCGAAAGCTTGGACAAAGATACGCGCAGCGAATCAGAAAAACGTGTTGCCGAGCTTGAAGCAGAAATTCGAATTAAAGAACTTGAGCAGCAAATCGCAGAGATGGAGCAGCAAGAACAAGCCACGGATTCGGAAAATGACCAAACTACAACTAAACTAGAATCACAACAAGAGAGTGACAGGTCCTAACTTATAGCGTTTGAAGAATAACAACGTCGGTTGGAAGCCCCTTCAACCTCATTCGAGGTGCGGGGCTTTTTTTCATCGTTTAGGAAATATCAGAATCAATCAGCGCCTTCACATACTTTCTTTTGTATCGTTGGCGGTGCCGGTTCATAGTGGCTAAGCGTCATACTAAATCGTCCTTCGCCACCCGTCAGTGCTTTGAGGCGTCTTGAGTAATCTTGCAGTTCGTTAATTGGCGACTTGGCTTCCAGTAACGTACTACCAAACGCCCCCTGTTCGCTGCCAACAATCAACCCACGATTACCGGACAAATCACCAGATACATCACCTACTGACGCAGTCGGTATCTCAAGTGTTAAATCCACAATCGGCTCCAGTACTATTGGACCAGCCTCTTCAACCGCTTGCAAAAAGGCTTTCTTACCTGCGATAACAAAGGCAATTTCTTTTGAATCTACTGAATGGTATTTGCCATCAAAAACCGTCACTTCAATATCACGAATTGGGTTACCGGAAATCGCCCCTTCTTCAAGGGCCTGCTGAATGCCTTTCTCCACAGCAGGGATTAATGCCGTTGGAATGGCACCACCTACCACTTTATTGACAAACTTAAATCCTGCGCCTCTTGCTAGCGGTTTTACTTTTAGTTGAACCTCTCCAAACTGCCCAGCTCCGCCACTTTGTTTCTTGTGACGATATTGCGCTTCTGCTGGCTTAGTAATGGTCTCGAAATATTCAACGCTTGGCTGACTGGTTTCAACGTCCAACTTAAACACTTTAAGCATTTTTTCGAGCGCAATTTTGAGGTGGAATTCACCCTGTCCACTCAAGACTGTTTCATTGGTACGAGTGCGATGCTCAATTTTCAGTGTCGGATCTTCTGCGGCAATCTTAGCCAAAACATCAGAAAGCTTCTGCTCATCACCACGTTTTTTGGGGCGCAGGGCTAAGCTATACATGGATTCAGGGAAGTTTAGTGTTTTGAACGCCACTCCATCTTCATCATGGGAGTCATGAATGACCGAATCAAACTCCAGATCATCCACCTTAACAAGTACACATAAATCGCCGGCTTTAGCACTGCTAATTTCTTGTCGTTTTTTACCTTGCAGATTATACAAATGACCCACTTTGAATGCCTTGCTGCTATCTCCAACAAACAACTGGCTACCTGTTGTGAGCTCCCCTTGGAAAACTCTGACATAAGCAAGTTTACCCATGTATGGGTCTACATTTATTTTGTAGACATGCGCGACTGTGTGGTCACGTTTATCGCAGTCAATTGATACTCGTTTACCATTTTTCTCTAATAAAGGCGGATTACCTTCATCAGGCATTGGCATAATTTCTGCCAATGTACGAAGCAGAAGATCACAACCTGCCCCCGTATCGGACGATACGAAACATACTGGTATTACATGCCCAGTGCGCAAGGCTTCCTCAAATGGATCATGAAGCTGTTCTGGTGTTAATTCTGAGCCTTGTTCTAGGTATAGCTCCATCAAGGCTTCATCAACCTCCACTACTTGATCGATGAGCAGTTCATGGGCATCTTCAACTCCGCTAAACAAGGTCGCTTGCTCTGGATTAGGTTCGAAGTAACAGTCTATGACCTCTGCGGGCTTATCGGAAGGTAAGTTTATTGGCAAACATTGAGCGCCAAAACGTTGCTCAATGTCTTCTAAGAGTGCCACCAATTTATCGGTATGTTGGTCAATCTTGTTCACCACGATCATTTGGCATTTTTTCTGCTCTTGAGCAAATTTGAAAAGGCGTTCTGACACTTGGTTAATTGGTAAACTGGCATCAAGAATCAATGCCGTCGTTTCAACAGCAGGAAAGATACTCAAAGTGCGGCCAAGCAGCTCAGCTTGTCCTGGAGTATCGATAATATTCATTTGGTGTTTTTGCCAAGAGAGCGTAACGGGAGTTGCTTCAACACTATGCTGGTAGTGTATGGATTGGTCATCAAAATCAGTGATGGTGTCACCATCTTCCACATGACCAAGATGTTGGCTGGAATGGGACTCAAAAAGCAGGCGTTCAATTAGGCTGGTTTTACCGGTTCCTGTTTGACCGACAAAGGCAATATTTCTGATTTCATGTTGAGACATAATGGACTCCTAAAATGATTGGAAACAAGCACAGTTGCATCGAGTCGGCGGTTTCCCGCCAGCTCGTCTTCCAAGTCATTTTTCGGATCCTTCTGTCCAATAAATGCACTCCTTTTCTCGATGAAGTTCTAGTGTGACTCTATACCCCTAAAATTATTGTGACTAATTTCATATCATTACTAATTTTGAGCATTTATTGTCCAAGACGTGATGAGGTACAAAAAAAGCCTCGCAGCGTTACTGCGAGGCTTCAAGTCTGTTGCTTATTCGAGCTAAATAACCGGTGTTTCTGTCGTTACACCGTGGTTTTGACCACGATGACGCAGTAAGTGATCAAGGAGAACAATCGCTAGCATCGCTTCCGCGATTGGCACAGCACGAATGCCCACGCAAGGATCGTGGCGACCTTTGGTAATTAGCTGAGTTGGCTCACCAGTTCGAGTAATTGTGTCTCCCGGAACGGTAATACTTGATGTTGGTTTTAGAGCAATATTCGCAACGATATCTTGCCCGGTAGAAATACCACCTAAAATACCCCCAGCGTGGTTGCTTGAAAAGCCTTCAGGCGTTAAAGGGTCACGATGTTCGCTGCCTTTTTGGTTTACCACATCAAAGCCATCGCCAATCTCGACACCTTTAACGGCATTAATGCTCATCAATGCATGAGCGATATCGGCATCAAGACGATCAAAGATAGGCTCCCCAAGGCCAACTGGTACATTGGTTGCTACTACTTGCAGCTTAGCGCCAATGGAATCACCCTGTTTTTTTAGGTCACGAATCAGCTGATCAAATGCTTCGACTTTGTCCACGTCAGGGCAGAAGAACGCGTTGTTTTCGATTTCATTCCAATCGACCTTATCGATAGACACATCGCCCATTTGTGATAAGTAAGCACGAATTTCTACACCGAATTCTTGTTTAAGATATTTCTTTGCAATTGCACCAGCCGCAACACGCATTGCGGTTTCACGAGCTGATGAACGACCACCACCTCGGTAATCACGTACCCCGTATTTTTGGTGATAGGTATAGTCGGCATGACCGGGACGGAATTTATCTTTAATTTCTGAATAATCTTTAGAACGCTGATCGGTATTTTCAATCAGCAGGCCAATTGATGTACCCGTTGTTTGACCTTCAAATACCCCAGAGAGGATTTTTACTTCATCAGGTTCACGTCTCTGAGTGGTGTACTTTGAGGTACCTGGGCGGCGACGATCTAAGTCTACTTGCAGATCGGCTTCGGTAATTTCTAACCCTGGAGGACAACCATCAACGATACAACCCAATGCAATACCGTGACTTTCTCCAAATGTTGTTACACGAAAATGTTGTCCGATGCTATTTCCTGCCATTACTTCCTCTGTCTGTCAGAACAAGCTATATCCGAGCTTGTTCAATGCCTGTCTGTTCTTCGTGATTTCATAGTGACGACAAAGGCAGACGTTGTAAACCCCCAAACAAAAAAACGCCGCAATTCTCATTACGGCGTCTTCAGTCATCTCGTTAACGATCAATCTTTATAGATTGCAAATTCCTCAGCGTGGGCAACAAGCTGCTCTCGCGTCAGCATAAATACGCCGTGACCGCCGTTCTCGAACTCAATCCAAGTAAATGGAATATGAGGGTACTGTTCCATCATGTGAACCATAGAGTTACCCACTTCACAAATAAGAATGCCGTTATCAGTTAAGTAGTCTGGTGCATTAGAAAGAATACGACGCACCAATTTCAATCCATCGGTCCCTGCCGCAAGACCAAGCTCCGGCTCATGAGTAAACTCTTCTGGTAAAGAATTCATATCTTCTTCATCCACATATGGTGGATTTGAGACAATCAGGTTGTATTTCTCTTTTGGCAGATCGCGGAACAAATCAGAGCGAATTGGGAACACTTGCTGCTCGAGGCCGTGGTCTTGAACGTTTTGTTCTGCAACTTCCAATGCATCGGTGGAGATATCAATCGCGTCTACTTCGGCATCAGGGAAAGCATGTGCACATGCAATCGCAATACAGCCACTGCCAGTGCAAAGGTCCATGATGCGTACCGGCTCTTCACTTAACCATGGCTGGAACTGCGCTTCAATTAATTCGCCAATTGGAGAACGCGGCACTAATACGCGCTCATCAACGAAGAACTCTAAACCACAGAACCACGCTTTGTTAGTCAAGTAAGCTGTTGGAGTGCGATCATTGATACGCTTAATAACACGCTCAACAACGCGAAGACGCTCACTACTTGTTAAGCGAGAGTTCAAAACATGCGGTGGCACATCGATAGGTAAGTACAGCGTTGGCAGAATCAGCTGAACCGCTTCATCCCAAGCATTGTCAGTGCCGTGGCCGTAAAAAAGACCCGCTGCGTTGAAGCGACTGACCGTCCAACGAATCAAATCTTGTAATGTGTGAAGCTCAGAAACGGCTTCTTCCACAAAAATCTTATCCAAAATTGCCTCCAAAAAGCGCTACAATACTGCTAATAACCTAATTTAATGAGTTGTTCCCATTAATGAGCCAGAAAGACGACAATACCGATGATGATTTCGGTCTATTCCGGGACGCAGTACAAGGCGTAAAAAAGTTGCGACAGGATACCATAGTCCAGCAGCCAAACCGAAATAAGAAACAAAAAGAAGCGAAAAGAACCAATAGAGAAGCGAAAGACGCAGAGTTTTACTTCTCGGATGAGTTTGTTCCGCACTTAAGCGATGAAGGACCAACGCGCTATGCTCGCGATGATGTGTCTACGTATGAAGTAAAGAGGTTACGTCGTGGTGTCTATGTGCCTGATGTTTTCTTAGACATGCACGGCATGACACAACAAGAAGCAAAACGTGAATTAGGCGCAATGATTGCTCATTGCGTGAAAGAGAACATTCATTGTGCTTGCGTTATGCATGGCATCGGCAAGCACATTCTGAAACAAAAAGCGCCTCTTTGGTTGGCGCAGCATCCAGACGTAATGGCGTTTCACCAAGCACCACTCGAGTTTGGTGGTGATGGTGCTCTGTTGGTATTGCTTTCAATACCAGAAAAGTAACGTCCTAAGGGTGAATGTGCCAGAGCACTTCGCCCTGCCTTCTCTCCACATCATACTCAATACACACTAAGCCTGATGTTGGAAACATTGGTGCACTGATATCACCGACAAATTCGGCAGTTAGGTAACCAACCAACGGCAAGTGCGATACCAGCAAAACTGACTCTAGATTTTCTAACTCAGCAATAGCTGACACATACTCAACCACGTCTTCCGCTTGACCATAAGGCGTAATATCGTCAGAGGTCACCACGTCGTTACTACTAAACTCGCTACTAATTGCAGCCCAAGTTTGTTGTGCTCTCAGGTATGGGCTGACCAGCACTTTGTCAAACTCCGAGTAACCTTGCTGTTTGCAAGCTCTCGCAACGATTACCGAGCATTCTTTGCCGTGAGATGTCAGAGCTCGCTCTTCGTCGCTAGGTGCGTAATGGACAGCCTCGCCATGGCGCATTATAAAAACTTTCATATGTTTACCTGTTTCTACTGATGGTTAACTTCATCGTTCCATCGATACAGAGCTATACTTATTTAAAAAAATTAATTATATCAATTCACTTGCTAAAGGCTTCGACTTTCTTAACAATTTAATAAGTAGTCTAAAAATATTTGTAACTTTGTTTTTGCGTGTCTCTTATTTAACGTCATAATTATTTTACTTAAGTATTGGTAAACCCTGTTAGTACCAATAGTGAGACATTGCTTTTGTTGCCAGGTGCTTGGTTGAGCTGTCCAAGCTTCCGCTTAATCTGGAGAAGATAAGTGCATCTAAGTCCTAATGATAGTCGCTCCTATCGCTACCTTACTCTCAACAATGAGCTAAGAGTACTGCTTATTCAAGATATGCAGGCTCAAAAATCGGCTGCCGCTCTGGCCGTTAATGTCGGTCATTTTGACGATCCTGATGATCGTGAAGGGCTCGCTCATTACTTGGAGCATATGCTGTTTCTCGGCACAGACAAATACCCCAAAGTTGGTGAATTCCAGTCTTTTATTAGCCAACATGGTGGCTCAAATAATGCGTGGACAGGCACTGAGCACTCGTGCTTTTTCTTCGATATTTATCCAAACGCCTTTGAAAAAGGTCTCGACCGTTTCAGCCAGTTTTTTTCTGCCCCTCTTTTTAACGAGGAAGCGCTCGACAAAGAACGTCAAGCGGTAGATTCAGAGTACAAACTAAAGCTGAATGAAGATGGACGACGTTTGTATCAGGTCCAAAAAGAGACCATTAACCAAGCTCACCCATTTTCTAAATTTTCCGTCGGAAATATCGACACGCTGAGTGATCGAAATGGGCAAAGTATTCGCGAAGAAATTGTTCGTTTTCATAAAGAACAATACTCTGCTGACCTTATGACATTAGCACTCATAGGTCCTCATGAACTTGATGAGCTAGAGCAATGGGCTGCCGGCAAGTTTAGCGATGTGGGCAATAATCAAGTACACGGAAAAGTAGTTGATGTCCCTTTTACGACGAAAGAACATACCGAAGTTCTAATTCAAGTAGAACCTATTAAAGAGATCCGCAAACTAATTCTCTCTTTCCCATTACCTGCCACGAATCAGCATTATCACCAAAAGCCAATGTCATACTTCGCCAACTTACTCGGCTACGAAGGTCAAGGCAGCTTAATGCTTTATCTTAAAAACAAAGGGTGGATTACCTCGCTATCTGCTGGTGGTGGAGCGTCGGGGAGTAACTTTCGCGAATTCAGTGTCAGCGTCTCTTTGACACCTGTTGGCTTAGAGCATGTTGATGAGATCATCCAAGCCGTTTTCCAGTTTACCGCGCTAATAAAGTCTGACGGCATGGATGAATGGCGCTACGATGAAAAAAGGGCTGTTACCGAATCAGCGTTCCAATTTCAAGAACCTGCACGCCCATTAGATCTCGTTAGCCACCTTGTAATGAACATGCAAAACTATTTGCCGGAAGATATTGTCTACGGCGACTATAAAATGTCTGGTTATGATGAAGAGCTATTGAAGCAATATGGTTCCTATCTCACCACAGACAATTTGAAAGCAACCTTAGTCGCTAAAGAGCAACGTTACGACCAACAAGCGAAGTGGTATTTTACGCCCTATTCAGTAACGCGTTTTACTGACGAACAGTTAGCATTCTTTAATCAGTTGCCTGCATTTTCTGACCTTCCATTCGGATTGCCAGAGAAAAACCCATTTATTAACTACGATTTAAAGACCTACCCTGTTGAGTCCAATGGTGAGCACCCTGAGCTAATTGAAGACCTTGACGGCTTTAGGCTGTGGCACCTACAAGACGATAAATTCAACGTCCCAAAAGGCGTAGTGTTTATTGCTATCGATAGTCCTCACTCTGTCAATTCACCCAAGAACATTGTCAAGACTCGCTTATGTGTTGAAATGTTCCTCGACTCATTGTCTGAAGAAACTTACCCCGCTGAAGTGGCTGGTCTTGGATATGACATGTATGCACACCAGGGTGGTGTTACGCTGTCCATCTCAGGATTCAGTAAGAAACAGCCTCAACTACTGGAAATGATTCTTAAGCGATTCGCGTCTAGAGAGTTCAATCCTGCCCGGTTCGAAAGCATCAAATCTCAACTATTGAGAAGCTGGCGCAATACGGCCAAAGATCGTCCTATTTCACAGTTATTCAATGCGATGACTGGGATATTGCAACCAAACAACCCGCCTTATCCGGTACTAATCGAAGCTCTTGAGTCTATCGAAGTGGACGAGCTACCAAACTTCGTTCAGTCTATTTTGTCCGAGCTGCATATTGAGATGTTTGTCTACGGTGATTGGCATCGCCAAGGCGCACTCGATATCGCCACTACTTTGAAAGATGCCCTTAGACTGAATAATCAAAAATACGAAGAAAGCCTACGTCCTTTGGTCATGCTTGGGGAGAATGGCAGTTTCCAAAAAGAAGTGTTCTGCGACCAAGATGACTCTGCCATCGTGGTTTACTATCAGTGTGAAGATATTGAACCAAGAAGCATCGCGTTGTACTCGTTGGCGAATCACCTGATGTCCGCCACCTTCTTTCATGAGATTCGTACCAAGCAGCAGCTCGGCTATATGGTTGGCACTGGTAATATGCCGCTTAACCGTCACCCTGGTATTGTATTGTATGTCCAATCTCCAAATGCGGCGCCCAACGATTTGATTCGCTCAATCGACGAGTTTCTTAACGCCTTCTACATGGTGCTACTAGAACTTAATGATTACCAGTGGCACAGCAGTAAGAAAGGGCTTTGGAATCAAATCTCAACCCCTGATACCACATTACGAGGACGAGCTCAGCGACTCTGGATTGCTATTGGCAACAAAGACACAGAGTTCAACCAACGAGAGAAAGTACTAGCTGAACTTAAATCACTCACAAGGGCGGATATGATTCGCTTTGTTGTGAATGAGCTAAAACCCAGAACCGCCAATCGGCTGATCATGCACAGCCAAGGTAAAGCGCATATTAACGCGCCACGCTTGGACCTAGGTTTCGAGATAGGCTCAATTGAAGAGTTTCAATTAAGGCCGAAGGATACGGATTTAGGATAATAAAAAACCCCTCATTTGAGGGGTTTTCTTTTTTAACGCTTATTTATAGAAGGTTTCGTCAAGTCCAGCTCGAGTTAACAAGCCGTCGCATGGCGCAAAGCGGTCACCGTATTTCTCAGCGTGCTGGTTCATCAACTCAACGACTTTCTTAATTCCAATCGTATCCATATAGCGGAAAGGACCACCTAAGAATGGTGGGAAACCAATACCGAAGATCGCACCAATGTCACCATCACGTGGACTGCGAATAATGCCTTCGTCCAAGCAGCGCACTGCTTCATTCAACATAGGTAAAGCACAGCGAATAGCGATATCTTTCTCAGACATCTTAGCTTCAGGTTTCAGGCCAAGAACGCTGTACACCGAACTGTCCACTGACTTCTTTTTACCTTTATAGGTGTAGAAACCCTTACCTGTTTTTCTGCCTTTACGACCATCGTTTAATAGTTTGTCGAAAACATCCGGACCTTGGAATCGCTCGCCTAGTTCAGCGACTAAAATTGGCATGATCTTGGCGCCAATATCAACACCTACTTCATCTAACAGTGTGATAGGTCCGACAGGGAAACCAAAGTCCAACAAAGCGTTATCAAGTGCTTCAATCGGCTCGTTTGATAGTAGGACGTTTGCCGCTTCATTCATGTAAGGCGCAAGAATACGGTTTACGTAGAAGCCTGCTTGGTCTTTAACAACAATCGGTGTTTTACCTTGCTTTCTGGCAAACTTAACCATAGTCGCGATAGTTTCATCCGATGTACCTTCATGCGGAATCACTTCCACCAACGGCATTTTATCGGCTGGACTAAAGTAATGCAGACCAACCACATTTTCTGGACGTTCCGCTTTTTCAGCAATCTGCGCGATAGGAATGGATGACGTATTGGTAGCAAAAATGGTTTCTGGTTTAGCGTTGCTCTCGACGTCATTCACCATCTGTTGTTTCAACGATAGATCTTCAAATACCGCTTCGACCACAACATCGGCCTTGGCAAAACCGGTAAAGTCTGTGCCGCCAGCCATTTGCAACATTTGCGCTTGTAGATCCGCTTTAGAGATAATGCGACGCTTACGCTTTTTCTCTAACAACTTAAAGTTGTAATTAAGCGCATTCACAATGCCTTCATTAGCAACATCTTTAATGCGAACTGGCACTTTCGCTTTGCATACGGTGACGTGAGTAATACCCGCCCCCATTAAGCCACCACCAAGTACCACAGCGTTGTCGACGGCTTTAGGCTGCGCGTCACTACCAAATTCTTTCTTCATCTCTGTGGTAGCGAAGAAAATAGAACGTAACGCTTTAGATTCTGAAGTCATCACTAATTCGCCAAAGCGTTTAGCTTCATTCTCCAGCCCTTTCTTCATGCCTTTTTCGAGACCATAGCGAATTACATCTAAAATGGCATCGGCCGCAGGATAGTTACCGCGTGTTTTTTCGTTGGTCTTCTTCGCTGCTTGGTCAAAGATAACTTTACGACCAAGACCGGTACCTGACATCAACACTTCTTTCTTGGTGAGCTTTTTCGCTTTGCGCTTTTTACCCTTACCTAAGAAATCTTTCGCCACGTCCAACAAAATAGTGTGTGGCACACTCGCATCGACGACACCAAGTTTTTTCGCCTTTTTGGCGCGAAGTTGCTTACCCGTAAGAATAAGGTCAAGAGAAGGCAGTAGCCCAATAAGTCTCGGTAGTCGCTGTGTGCCACCTGAGCCAGGAAGCAAACCAAGCTGAACTTCTGGTAGTCCTAGCTTAGTAATATCCGCATCACTACATACACGATAATCACAAGCAAGTGCGAGTTCTAGACCACCGCCCAAGCAGGGACCGTGAATCGCAGCAACAACAGGGAATGGAAGATCGGAAAGCTGCTGGAACATCTCTTGCCCTTTTGCAGCTAACGCTTGTGCTTCTTCTGCAGATGTACATGCATCAAGCATTCTCACATCTGCTCCGGCAATAAAGTTATCCGATTTCAATGAGTGGACAATCAACCCTTTAAGTGCCGATTTTTTCTCTTCAAGCTCAGAAAAAACTTGTGCCATTTCATCGGCAAACGCAGCCTGAAGGGTATTCATTTTCTCACCTGGAACATCTATTCCAAGCCATGCAATGTTCTGCTCATCAACATTAAGATGAAAGGCTTTTTGCTCGCTCATTATTCTACCTCCAGAATCATTGCCGCACCTAAACCACCAGCCGCGCAAGCGGTGTTAAGCGCTAATCCACCACCGCGACGCTTAAGCTCGTTCAGTGTTTGCGTAATCATTCGTGCACCAGTGGCTGCGAATGGGTGGCCATAGGCAAGTGAACCACCAAGTACGTTGAATTTCTCCATATCGATTTCACCAATTGCACTCGAACGGCCAAGTTTTTCTTTAGCAAACGACTCGCTTGCAAACATCTTGACGTTAGAAAGTGCTTGAGCCGCGAAGGCTTCATGCATGTCGATAAGCGTTAAATCTGATAACGAGATTCCAGCGCGATCTAGTGCCATAGGTGTTGCATAAGATGGCCCCATCAGCATATCTTCACGAACGCCAATAGCAGAGAACGCATAAGAACGGATATAGCCTTTGATTTCTAAACCCAGCTCTTTAGCTCGACCTTCACGCATCAACATAATCGCTGCAGCGCCATCAGTCAGCGGCGTACTGTTAGCCGCAGTTACGGTGCCATATTGGCGATCGAATGCTGGACGAAGCTTACTATAGCTAGCAAGCTCTGAGTCATGACGGATGTTGTTATCTTGATCTAGGCTCTTCTTATATGGTTCAGGGAAGGCCGTCATTACCTCATCACGCACTTTGCCCTCTTTCCAAGCTTGCGCTGCAAGAGAGTGAGAGCGATGCGCTAACTCATCTTGTTCAAGACGGGTGATTCCATGAGATTTCGCCATCTGTTCAGCCGTTTGTCCCATGGATAATCCAGTCGAATACTCTGCAACCGCAGGTGGCACAGGCATAAGGTCCTTGAAAGACAACTTCTTAAGAATGCTAAGTTTTTGGCCGACTGTTTTAGTTTTACTCAAAGCAAGAAGGTTCGCAGCCAGTTTTTTAGAAACCCCAATAGGTAAAACAGAAGATGAATCGGCGCCACCAGCAATCCCAACATCAATGGTGCCAGCCATAATACTTTCGCAGACATTGGCAGCAGCTTGGAAACTAGTCGCACAAGCTCTTGTCACACTATAAGCGTCAGTATGAATGTTCATGCCTGTGCCAAGAACAATTTCTCGTGCAATGTTAGGGGCTTCTGGCATCTGAACAACCTGACCAAATACCACTTGGTCAATTAACTTAGGGTCGATATCGGTACG
This sequence comes from Vibrio sp. CyArs1, assembly GCF_022432925.1. Classification (NCBI taxonomy): domain Bacteria; kingdom Pseudomonadati; phylum Pseudomonadota; class Gammaproteobacteria; order Vibrionales; family Vibrionaceae; genus Vibrio; species Vibrio sp. CyArs1. The sequence goes on from NZ_JAKRBO010000006.1 coordinate 91,689, forward strand.
TGCCATCATTTCGGCAACGACCATCTTTCCTAGGTCAACAGCGGGTACTTGGCTAAATTCGGTGCTTTGGCGCGCAAAAGGGGTGCGCAACCCTGCAACTACAGCGATACGTTCGCCGTTACGGGTGGTGAGATCGATTTTCCCCACTTCCTTACTGCTCATAATTTCTCCTTCCTAAGAGGTCTGACCACAGCATTGTAACGAAGATGTTAAGAATTTAAAACAGTCGTTTAATAAAACTTGATGGATTTATTGAATAACGTGATATGGTCGACCAAAATGGAATATGAGAATGACGTAAGCTAAGCGACAATAGGAACAGTGAAAACAAGAAGATAGATTCTACGAGCAAAAAAAAACCACACAGTAAATTGTGTGGTTGGAATCTATAAAGCAATTAACTTGCGCCAATTGAAAATAATCAGTTTCCTGATTAGGAGAAAGTAAAGTCAGCCTTCAAAAGGAAGTGTCATCTTGCTCAACATGTTAGTCCCGAAAGACCAACGAGATGACAAGGGTTAATATAACCGCTCCTCAGGTCTTAATTTTGAACTAGATCAATTTTGAGTGACTTTGCTGTAAATCCAGGGAAAAAAACACGAATCACAGAGCAAAAACGGGGGCTCCTGTGTCATTTATAAAAAAGTTTGGAAAGAAATCTTCGAGTAGTCCGGTCAACTCGAATATGGACAAACAAAGAAAATACGAAGCACTGGTTCGTGCTTATCATAGAGATCTTTATCGATACGCTTATTGGTTGTGTAAAGATAAGCCCGTCGCTGAAGATCTTGTTCAAGAAACCTGCTTGCGTGCTTGGAAGTCTCTGGATAGCCTTCAAGATGAAAAAGCCGCGAAGTCATGGCTTATCACGATTCTACGTAGAGAGAATGCTCGACGTTTTGAACGTAAGCAGTTTGATCTCGTCGATATCGATGATTATGGCAATGATGCAAAGGTTTCTGATGATCCGCACCATCAGCAGGAATGGCTTCAAGCACAAATTATGAAACTCGATGTCGAGTATCGAGAACCGCTCTTTCTACAAGTCGTTGGTGGCTTTAGTGGTGAAGAAATCGGCTCGATCCTCGACCTTAACAAAAACACTGTAATGACTCGATTATTTAGAGCACGCAACCAGCTCAAGGAAATGTTGGAGTCTGCGGATTCACCTAGGGGGCAACACAATGGATGAGTTAGAATTCCGTCGTCGTATTATGTCCGATCCGAAGGCGAAAGATGCTGAGTTATTGGAAGCGATCCAACAAAGCGAAAACAATGCGAAATATATGGAAGATATTTTGTCATTGGACGCTCGAATCGAACAAGCGATGAAAGTCGATGTTCCCGATGATTTAGCTGACCGGATCTTATTTAACCAACCAGAAAGCAACGTGGTCAAAGTGAAATTCGGTAAGCGCGCGCTTTCATTAGCAGCGTCTATCGCTTTTGCCTTTGGTTTACTAGTAGGCCAAGTTAATTGGGGGAATGTGGTTGTTTCACCGGCACAAGCTTCGTTATCTGATACAGCTATGAAACATGTTCATGAAGAAATGGGCTTTATTGAGCCACTTGATGAAAACGTCTCTAAAGCTCAAATTAATGCTAAATTGCTGCCATTTGCTTATCAGATCGGCCAGAGCTTTCCTTACCATGTTTATTATTTGAATCACTGCGGTTTTGGTGAGTCCAATGCAATGCACATGGTATTTCAAGGTGAAAAAGGCAAAGTGACCCTGTTCTTAACAGGCATCGCGAGCGGACAAACTAAGTCTTTCGATAAAGATGGAATGGCGGGAATGGTCGAACCGATTGGCGATGCCAGTTTCATCCTTGTTGGTGAAGAAGGTGAAGACTTTAGTAAAATCGGCGAAAACATTAAGAAAATCCTTAACCCTGCTTAATTTTATAGATAAAAGAGCCCTATTTCCGGATAGGGCTCTTTTTTTATTGATATTGTTATTTTTAGAGTATCAACTCTAGAAATAACCTTTTTCGATGCATTTCCTGCCAAATAGTCATCATTTATATACTTTTTACGCGATTTTAGTTACTGGTCAGATTTCTATTGCCTATACTAGCGATTAGGATCAGCCCCGAAATTGAGCATTAACTCAATTTTCACTAACGCCCAAAGAGGCGATTACAAAAAAGGATGTATACTAAATGACTACTTCGCGTCTGTATAAAAAAACACTATTAGCAGTGGCAGTCTCGTCACTCACTTTCGCCTCTCAACATGCAGCAGCAGCAGGTTTCCAACTTAACTCTCAATCAGCAACAGGCTTAGGTCGTGCGTTTGCGGGTGATGCAGTAATTGCGGATAACGCTTCGGTAATGGCGCGTAACGCGGCAGCTATGACGTTGTTTGATTCGCACCAGTTTTCTGGTGGTTTGAATGTCATCGCATCTAGCATTGATGTTAAAGATATCGGTGGTGCTGGAGCCCCACCGTATGGACAACAAGAACCAGATGCGAATAATACAGCCACTTCTTATGTACCGAACATCTACTATATTCATCGTCTAAATGACAAATGGGCTCTGGGTGCGGGCATTTACTCGAACTTCGGTACTACTAACAATTTTGATGACTCATTCGGCAATACTAATTTAGCGAAGGTATACGGCGGTACTACTGAGATTTCCAGCATCAACTACACGCTAAACGCAGCATACCGCATTAATGAGCAATGGAGTATCGGTGGTGGTGTAGATATCGTTCAAGGTTCAGGTAAACTTGAAAGAAGCACAAGTCCGCTAACGCCGGGCTTGGGTGAAAGCGATGTAGTAAATATCGATGCAAACGGTGTGGGTGTTGGCTTCAATGTTGGTACGGTATTTGAGCTGAATGAAGACAATCGATTTGGTCTAGCATATCACTACAGCCCAACGGTCACTGCTGACGGTACTGTAGAGTTTGCATTGGATCCAAATGCCAGCAGCATCGATCTAAAGCTACCTAGCATGGTAGAGTTTAGTGGTTTCCACAAAATTACTGATACCAAATTCGCGGTTCACTATAGCGTTCAATGGATTGGTTGGAGCGTATTTGACAAAGTTGAAACTAATAACAACGCAACTATTAAAGAATACAACTGGCAAGATGGCTACCACTTTGCTCTAGGTGGTACGTACTACTTAAATGAAGAATGGACCCTACGTGCTGGCTATATGTATGACACAGCAGCACAAGACCAAGACCGCTCGATCTCTGTACCAGACTCAGATCGTCAATGGTTCTCTGTCGGTGCCGGTTATAACTTCAAGAAACACCACACGATTGACCTAGGTCTAACTTACCTAGCAGGTAAAGATGTTGCTGTAACTGAATCGAGCGCTCCTTTAGCTCCAGAACTAACTGCAACCACACATGCTAACGCATGGCTTGCAGGTATCCAATACAGCTACAGCTTCTAAGCTAAATAGCTAAAGTTCTTAAGGGTCGGTATTCCGACCCTTTTTTCTATCTACCCCTACTCTAACCTTCACTTTCAGCATACAACTGGTCATACCTTTTCTTAATTTTTGTATACAGATGTAAGCTGAATTTTTGAAACATCACCATAACATCTAGATTATTAGCCCACAACAACCTATTTTTACGATATTTAAATTCAAAAATGATGTATTTGTAATAAATTAGTTTTAAAGCATTTACTCTAAAAATAGAATCACCGCTCTAAATGGAAATACTTTGAGCGAACAATAATGACAATTTCAAAACGAACTCCCCTATCTCTTGCAGTGGTTTTGGGGCTGCTCTCCTCTACACAGGTCTCAGCGGCAGGTTTTCAACTAGCAGAATATTCAGCGACTGGTCTAGGACGCGCATTTGCAGGTGAGGCAGCAATGGCTGACAATGCAAGCGCACAATGGCGTAACCCAGCAATGTTGACTTATCTAGAGGGTACTCAGATATCTGGTGGTGTGCTTTATGTCGACCCAAATATTGACGTTACCGGTACCTCTTCTAGATTTGGCTACACCGAAGCGAAAGACATTGCTCATAGTGCACCTGTTCCTAACTTATATGTGTCACATCAAATTAATGATAGTTTTACTGCAGGTCTCGCTCTAGGGTCAAACTACGGTATGGAAACAGAGCTTGATAGCAGTTTCCTTGCTACCCAATATGGCAATCAAGCGAAAGTAATGACCGTAGAAGCTGTCGCTAGCTTAGGCTATAAAGTCAACGAGCAATTTAGTATTGGTGGCGGTATTCGTTTCGTCACTGGAGAAGGACATTTTGGTGCATCAGTTCCTGTAGCAGGCACTGACCTGAAGTATATGGAAGGAAAGGATAGCTCTTGGGGCTATCAGCTTGGTGCGGCTTGGCAGATTAATCCTGACAACCGTGTTGGTATTGCTTATAAGTCGAAAGTGACTATGGACTTCGAAGGTGATGCCAGTGGTTTATTAGTACCAAACCAAAGTATTGGCGGAACGCTCTCAGTCCCTCTACCAGCAACCCTTGAACTAGCTTCATTCCATCAGCTAAATGAAAAATGGGCAGTTCATGGAAGCATCAACTGGACTCAATGGAGTGACTTCGACAAACTTGTTGCCGAATACGACAATGGTATGAGCGATCATATTAAAGGTGAATACTGGAAAGATAGCTATCGTTTCGCTCTGGGTACTACGTACAGTTTAAATAAAAAAGTAACGTTGCGTGGTGGTGTTGCTTACGATATGTCAGCTGTTGACGATAAATACCGTACAACCACTATTCCAGAAACAGATCGTACATGGTTAAGTGCTGGTGCTAGCTATGCATTTACAGAACAGTTCACTTTGGATGGTGGTTTGACTTATATAATGGCGCGTAAAGCTCCAATCGTTGAACCTCGCGACTCACATGACCAAGCTGCGTCCGTTTTTGGTGATTTCACTGGTGAAATCTCAGGTGATGTTTGGATTGTAGGCGTACAAGCTAACTATCGCTTCTAAGTTCTTTATAATTTTCAACATGCTTTAAGAGATTCTCATTTTCACGAGAATGACGATTATTTTGATTAGGGATTACTCGTCATCCTCACGAAAGTGAGGATCTCATCCAACAAGTGACGTCCTCAACGACATTCTATTGAAGTCACCACACGCTTTAAGAGATTCTCGTTTTCACGAGAATGACGATGGTACCGACCGAAGGCTACTCAAAATCCTCCAAGTAGTCATCAATATAAGCTTCTTCCTCGGCATCCACTTCATCATCCACTACTTCTGCTTTGTAGTTCTGACGTTGGATATAAATATCCCGAGTAAGAGAATAAGGATCTGGTGACTGTTCGAGTGTTGCTTCTTGAGAGACGACTAGCGCGCGTTTTTCCATTCCTTCCAAGGCCCACTTGCCAAAGCTAGCCCAGAAGTTTAAGAAAGATATTGGCGGATATAATCCATCTACTACATCCGCACCTTCACGCAAGGTAATCGGTCCGTAACCCGGTATCATAAAATATGGGCCCGTACCGACTCCATAATGCCCAATTGCATCACCGAACTCTTTTTTATCTCGCTTTTCAATACCGGCCGCAGACGCGATATCAATAAAGCCTAATAAACCTAACGTACTGTTTATCCAAAAGCGATTTAAGTGATCCAGCGCCTTGCCACCATTCCCCATAACAGCATTGTTTACAGCGCTAAACGGCTCATCAAGGTTCGCTAGGAAGTTACGTACCCCTAGTCTGACAGGGTCAGGCGTGTAGTTGACATAGGCGAGAGAGACGGGACGCACAAAATAGGGGTCTAAATAGTCATAGTTAATCGCCCACATTGCTCGGTTAAAGCTCTCGAAGGGGTCATAGACATCGGTGCCAACCTGAGTCGTATCATTGTCAGGTTGTTGTTCACTGTTCTCGACTTGCAGATCGCTGGACTCACTTGAGCTAGAATCCAAAGTCGTCGTTGTCTCTTGGCTTTCTATTGGCTGGATTTCTTCAGGAGATGAAGAGCAACCAAACAGAAATACGCAAGAAACAAAAACGGCAAAAAGAGTTATCTTTTTGCCGGTTGATGCTGACTGCATAACCTCATCCATAAGCCATGACAATCTGAGCAGATTCGTATTTTTCTATCCTAATACTTTGATAATTAGGAATTAAGCTCTAGATTGTTGTTATAACCACTAGTAATGAGTATAGCGGTATGCAACTACACAGGCTAGTTAAAGCAACAATCTAGGCCAATATTTATTAATCAGTATGACTATGTGTTATAGGCATCAGTACTGCTGATTAATAGACACCTCCACGGTATCACCTAATTTAGCAGGCTGGCTTTCACCAAACCAATCGCCATCACGAGTAGCAACATTACCATCACTGTCGATACGAACTCTCACAATAAGGCCATCTAAACTTGATAGCTTACGCCCTTCCATCATGCTGTTGTTATCATCCAAAACAACAGTGCGTGGGAAAGTGCCTAGCGGATAGCGCGCTGCCGCAACTGGCATTGGCGAACCGTCGGCTGGATGTACTGAGACGATTAGTGCTGCATCATCTGGGATACGAGCATCAGGGCTTAGTGAAATCGTCACCGCCACTGACTTACCTTGAACAATCGGCTCACCCATACGCGCTTTGGCACTCTCAATGCTTCGAGAAAGCATTTCATAGCGGCTGTCTTCTGGACCAATCATTTTCTGCATAATCGACCAGTAACGGATAGCGCCTGGGAAGTCTTCTCGCTCAAATGCATCAAATGCCAATAGCGAGAACACTCGAAGATCAACATACTCTTCTTGAATCAGGCTAGTAAGAAGGCTTCTTGCACGATTATTGTCCATTTCATCTTGAGACATCATCAGAGCTTGAGCGTAACCTAACTTAACATCTGCATCATTAGGCGTTAAGCGATAGGCTTTTTCCATCGCGTCTGTTGCGGTTGTCACGTCGCGATTCGCAAGGGCGATTCGACCTAACAGCAACCAGCCCGTTGCATCGTCTTTTTGGTAGTGCAAACGCGTACGCAATGCCAAAGTAAGATCTTGCATCTCATCTTCAGTCATTGGCTCAGCAGAGCCCGCCATCAGCTTCTTCGACAATTCAGGAAGATTAGCCGTGACTTCTTGCCAATTTTTCACCTTGGTTGCACCACCAAAATGCATATACATGCCATAAGTCAAGATCACAACCAAAGCAACAGAAGGAATCAGTATCGCCATTGGCGAAATATTGAATTTCTCGGTTTGTTGCTGCTGTTGTGGAATATCGTCAAGCAGTGATTGTTTAAGGTCATCGATTAAGTCTTGTTGGTTCTCTACCAAGCCTTCTTCGTTCTCTACTTCCAACTCAGAAAGACGATCTTTATAGAATGCCTTGTTTAATTCATCACGAAGCTGTTCATCGTTGTTGGCTTTCTTACTGCTAAGAGTGATTGCCAGCAGTGCGATTGCAACGACAACAAGACCGACTGTTGATATCCAAAAAAGTGTCATTATTGCTTATCTCCAGTCTCTTTTTCATCCAGCAACGCTTTCAGTTGAGCTTCTTTTTCATCGCTCCACTCGCTGCCTGCTTGTTCAGTTTGCTTAGCGCGGTTCTTACGACTGCGCATCACAATCAGACCAAAACCGAACACCACGACAAATAACGGGCCAACCCAGAGGATCGCCGTTGCGAATGTCAGCGGTGGATTATAAGTCACAAAGTTACCGTAGCGAGCGATCATATAGTCGATAATCTCTTGCTTAGATTTACCTTCTTTGGTCATCTCATAGACTTTCTGACGAAGGTCTACCGCAAGCTCAGCATTAGAGTCACCTATAGTATTGTTTTGACACTTGGGGCAACGCAGCGTGTGGTTTAGCTCTTTGAACTGGTTTTCCTGTTCTAACGAGTCAAACTCATGAACTTCAATTGCAGCATTAGCTGCCAACGCGAGCACTAATGAAGAAGCTAAAGCGATTAACCACTTTTTCATTTTTTCGCCTCCTCTAACATTTGCTGATATAGAGGCTGAAGTTTCTCACTCCAGTTACGAGCGTTCACATCACCAACGTGACGGTAACGAATCACACCATTAGCATCGATTAAGAAGGTTTCAGGCGCACCGTAAACCCCTAAATCTAGACCTAGCATACCATCACCATCGAACAGGCTAATCAAGTAAGGATTACCCAACTCATTAAGCCATTGAATCGCCTTGTTACGTTGATCTTTGTAGTTCAAACCGATGATTTTGACGCCATTCCCCGCAAGCTCATTGAGATACTGGTGCTCGGCATAACAAGTTGGACACCATGTGGCCCAAACATTAAGCAGTAAAGGCTCACCTTTGAAGATATCCTGATTGTATAGCTTTCCAGGCTCGGCAAGATCTTCTAAACGAAACTCTGGAACGTGTTTGCCAATCAGCACCGATTCTAGCTTGGTAGGATCATCCCCAGCCTGGTTACGCCCTAGCTGAACGGCAAAGACCGACACCAGAATTAGAAATGCGACTAAAGGAATAAATAGGATCTTCTTATTCATTATGCGTCTCCTTCCGCCTTCGCTGTCTTTCTGAAACGGTAACGTTTATCACTGATAGCTAATGCACCACCGATAGACATAATCAGTGCACCTAACCAAATCCAACGAACAAACGGTTTGTGGTAGATACGAACTGCCCATGACTTACCATCATCTAGACGCTCACCCATCGCAATATACAAGTCACGAGTCACTCCACGATCGATAGCGGCTTCAGTCATCATAGACTTAGCAGTACGATAGAAACGCTTTTCTGCATGAAGGGTGTTGATGTATTTACCATCTTTGGTGATTTCAAAGTCAGCGATATAACCATCGTAGTTCGGGCCATCTTTGTCACGCAGACCTTTGAAGTAGAAGTCGTAGTCATTAATCTGGTAATGCTCGCCCGGTGCTAAACGCACATCGCGCTCAATGCTGTAGTTTTGCACCATAGCGATACCAATCACGCTTACCGCTAAGCCGATGTGACCCAACATCATCGCCCAGTGGCTGCGAGGTAGCTTAGTAATGCCTTTGGCAAAACTGTGGCGGTGAGTTGCACGCTCGTAAAGTTCAAAACCATGCATGGTAATGATCCAAGATGCCATCAACCATCCAAGGAATGCGAGACCTGTAAAGTATTCAGCCAAAACGGTTACCATCAGCGCAGAAAAAGCGAGTGAGATAACACCAGAGATGACCATTGGCTTAATAAGCGTCGACATTTTGTCACGCTTCCAGCGAATCAGAGGGCCGATACCCAGTAGGAACGCGAATGGCACCATTAGCCAAGTAAACAACATATTAAAGAATGGTGCACCGATCGATACTGAGCCCAGACCAATCTGTTTATGAACAAGTGGTAGTAAAGTACCAACAAGCACCACGACGAGCGCCGCCATCAACAGAACATTGTTACCCAACAGCGCGTTTTCACGTGACAGCAAGTCGAAGTTACCACGTACTCTCACCGAGGCGCCTTTCATAGCAAACAGCAGTAATGAACCACCTATCACGAATACTAAGAAACCAAGGATAAACATACCGCGCGACGGATCGGAGGCAAACGCATGCACTGAGACCAAAATGCCGGAACGTACTAAGAAGGTACCCAACAAACTCAAAGAGAATGCTGAAATCGCCAGTAATACCGTCCAAGCTTTGAACGTGCCGCGTTTTTCAGTCACCGCCAACGAGTGCATTAATGCGGTACCCGCTAACCAAGGCATGAACGAGGCATTTTCAACTGGATCCCAGAACCACCAGCCGCCCCAGCCAAGCTCATAATATGCCCACCATGAACCTAGTGCGATACCTAGAGTTAGGAAAACCCATGCAGCGGTTGTCCAAGGTCGAGACCAGCGAGCCCAGGCAGTATCCAAGCGGCCTGACATCAATGATGCAATCGCAAATGAGAACGCAACCGAGAAGCCGACATAACCCATATAAAGCATTGGAGGGTGGATGATCAAACCAGGGTCTTGCAACAGTGGGTTGAGATCTCGTCCGTTAACCGGGAAGAAAGGTAACGTTCTTAAGAATGGGTTTGACGTAACAATGATAAACAGTAAGAAACCTACTGTGATCATGCCCATCACTGCTAGCACTCGCGCGACTGACTCTTGAGGCATACCTCGGCTAAAGCTAGCTACAGCAACGGTCCAAGCCGCTTGAATCAGCACCCATAGTAATAGTGAGCCTTCGTGAGCACCCCATACTGCCGTTAGACGGTAGTACCAAGGCAACTGAGTATTCGAGTTATTCGCCACATACTGCAACGTAAAGTCGTTAACGTAAAACGCCCACTCGAGAATAACAAAGGACAACAGTAGCATAATGAACATACCCCAAGAGAGAGGCCTTGCTGTGTTCATTAGCAATGTGTTGTTTTTCGATGCGCCTATGAGCGGCAAAATACTGAGTAACACTGATAAACTCAACGAGAGTATCAGTGCAAAGTGACCAATTTCAGCAATCATTGACCGCTTCCTTGTTTCTGTTCTTGAGAATATTGCAGTGGTTCATGCGTCTTCTTCATAGCTTCTGCTACTTCAGGAGGCATGTATTCTTCATCGTGCTTAGCTAGTACTTCAAAAGCCTCAATCTTAGTAGGCTCCACTAGTACTCCTTGAGCAACAATGCCCTGCCCTTCACGGAACAAGTCAGGAAGAATACCATCATAAACCACTGTCACCTTAGGACCGACATCAGCTAAATCGAAGCTGACGCGCAGTGATTCTGTATCACGACTTACCGAACCTGCAACCACCATTCCACCAATACGCAGACGTTGGCCAATTTCAGGTTTTGAGCCGTCTTTCTTACCATTCACCAATTCCGTTGGTGTATAGAACAGATCCATGTTTTGATTAAGTGCATAAATGATCAAGCCAACAGTCGCACCGATACCAATGAAAATGGCCAGAATAATGCCGAGCCTTTTCTTACGCCTTGGGTTCATAGAGTGTTCTCCATATTTTTCGCTGCTTCGATACGCGCCTGCCTATCGACTTTAGCTTGAACGTCTTTAAGTAGTTTTTTTCCTCGTGACACGCTAGTCACAAGAAGAATAATCATGGACAAAAAGGTGATGCCAAATGCACTCCAAACATAGGAGGCATAACCTCCCATAGCAAAAAAGTCACCTAAAGATTCAAAATGCATAATATCTAACCTCTTTGCTTGGCTTGTTCAGCCAGTTTGATCACCCACGGACGGTGCCCCTCTTTATTGATGATCTCATTACGTAAACGAATCATCGTCACAGCTCCAAAGAAGAAGGCAAATCCGAAAATATTCAGTAGCAGTGGCCATAACATGTCGCTCGAAATCGAAGGTTTAGCGAACTTAGTAATTGTCGCGCCTTGATGTAGCGTGTTCCACCACTCCACAGAGAAATGGATTATAGGGAGGTTAATCACACCTACTATGGCAAGAATACCCGCTGCTTTTGCTGCCGTTTTTTGATCATCAAACGCGTGGTAAAGCGCAATGACACCTAAATAAAGGAATAGAAGAATCAATTCTGACGTCAAACGAGCATCCCAGACCCACCATGCACCCCACATAGGCTTGCCCCACACAGCACCAGTTAACAGCGCGATGAAGGTGTAGACCGCACCAATTGGCGCCATGGCCAAAGCCGCTAAGTTAGACAACTTGACCTGCCACACTAGACCAATAAATGCCGAAATCGCCATCGACATATACACGCCCATAGACCAAATTGCAGAAGGGACGTGAATATAGATAATACGGAAGCTGTCACCTTGTTGATAATCTGCAGGTGCAAACGCAAGCCCCCAGATGGTGCCGATAGATAAGCATAGCAATGCTATCGTGGCAAACCATGGTAAAAGCTTACCGCACAATTGGTAAGTGGTTTCGGGTTTGGCATAAGGATGGAGCCATTTCCACATAGTGTTTCTCACTCTTTGACGACATTTCTCTCATCGCCGAATCGGCAATGTAAGCGTGGTATATTTTTAGTTTACGCTAACTCTTAGTGCGGCACTGATAGCAAACGGAGTCAGAGTCATGGCTCCGGCTAACATAGCAGCTAGCAAAGCTAACTGACCATTATACGCAACACCCAATGATGCTGCATCAATCGCAGAAGTAGCAAATATTAGAATAGGAATATAGAGAGGCAATACGAGCAAGCTCAGTAGCACCCCACCTTTTTGCAACCCAACAGTCAATGCAACACCGATAGCGCCTATAAAACTCAAGGTAGGTGTCCCCACCAATAAAGTTAAGACGACAGCAATCCATGTATTTGAGTCCAGTGATAGCAAAATCGCCAGCAGTGGACTAATAATGATAAGAGGCAACCCTGTCAGCAACCAGTGAGCAATAATTTTTGCTATAACAACCAGTTGTAGGGGAATAGGCATGAGCATCATCTGTTCAAGAGACCCGTCTTGGAAGTCATCTTTAAACAGTCGCTCCAATGACAAAAGTGCAGAAAGCAAAGCGGCTACCCACACAATACCAGCAGCAATACGCGCCAGTAAGTTTGGCTCAGGCCCGATACTTAATGGAAAAAGAGTAATCACTATGATGAAAAACCATAGTGGATTGAAAATATCGGCTTGACGACGAAATGCAATGAGTAGCTCTCGACGGATTATTTTCATCATTGACGCAATCATACTACTCTCCAAGTTTGATCTTTTTGAGCTTAGGATTGTCGCTAAACATATCTTGGTGAGTCGTTAACAATACGATACCGCCCTGTTCCGCATGATTGAGAAATAGATCTTCTAGCACTTTAACACCCTGCTTATCGATCGCTGTCAGTGGTTCATCCAAAATCCACAATGGTTGCTTACTGAGCCAAAGACGCGCCAACGCTACTCTGCGTTGTTGACCTGCAGAAAGTTGAGCAACAGGTACATCTTCTCGACCAGCAAGGCCGACTTGGGTTAACGCAGAAAAAATCTGTTCCGTCGATGTGTCAGGAGCATGAATAGACTGATAAAACTTTAGATTTTCGAACGCGGTCAGATCGCGTTTGACGCCAGTTTGGTGTCCTAGAAACAACAAAGATTGGTGATAATCTTCCCGACTGGATTCGATTTTTTCACCGTTCCATTTGATCTCACCTTCTTCTTTATCTCCCAGTCCAGCAACAATACGCATCAGCGTGGTTTTACCGGTACCGTTTCGGCCCTCAATCTGTACGAGATCGCCTAATTGTAAAGAAAAAGATAAATTCTCAAATAATACGCGGTCATCGCGAATCGCTGTTAATTTTGTTACTTCTAACATTCATTTACGTACTGGTTCGACAGGGCGTCCATCTTACCATAGCTAAAATAGCGTTAAACGATAATGATCAAACTCGCTTCACGAAACTTGGTAAGAAACTATAAATTGCTGTTCTTAAAACGAAATATATACCCACAAAGTGGTATATATTTTCTTAATCTGTCATATCATGCCGAACCATAGAATAGCAAACCGTATACCTATGACGACTAGAAAAAGGTAAAGAATTGTTAACGTTGTTATTAAAATAGAACAAGAACATCAATGGGTTATTGATGTTCTGTAACGTCTATCTGCTCTTTTTAAGGGAGGAATAACCTTGACTGGCAGGTGCTCGGATAGGTTGCTTTGCCTTGTGTAAAGGCGGCACTTTTTCTTTGCCGGCAATTTTGTTCTGCAGCGAGAGCATCAGCTCTGCTTCCGCCTTTGGAAGTTCGCACTCTTCGATAAGCTCGTTGATATCCGCGCCCAGTTTGACCATTTTGTTAGCGCGAGTGTACAAACGACCGTCACTATCGACATTTTCCAGCTCGATAATACGCTCGGTTAGGTGGGCTATAATTTCTTCTTGTTCAGATACTTTCTGACCAAGTCCAACTAGCACCGAACGTACTTCGAGAAGCTGTTTATTGCATTTTTCTACATCTTTCTCTAGCGCTCGCTTTTGCTGGCGAGCATGTGCCTTATGCAAATTCAGGCCACGATGAACCCTCACCAACCATACAAAGAGAATGATTGCTAATGCCACCGCTCCCCATAGCAGTGGTGACATCAAAGACACAGAGTCAATCATTATAGGTAAGCCATTTCATCCCACTCATCTTCCGAGAGCAGTTTATTTAGGTCAACAAGAATCAACAATTTACCTTCACGGTTGCTCACCCCTTGAATGAACTTCGCGCTTTCATCTGTGCCAACACTTGGCGTTGTATCAATTTCAGAAGAGCGCAGATAAACCACTTCAGCCACGCTGTCGACTAGAATACCAATAACTTGGCGTTCAGATTCGATAACAATGATACGAGTATTATCCGTGATTTCACCAGGCATCAAGCCAAAGCGTGAACGAGTATCAATCACCGTGACCACGTTGCCACGGAGGTTAATAATACCCAATACGTAGTCTGGTGCTCCAGGTACAGGCGCTATCTCTGTATAACGAAGTACTTCTCGAACTTGCATAACATTGATGCCGTAGGTTTCTTCTTCTAACTGAAACGTCACCCATTGCAGCACTTCATCGTTAGCTTGATCTTTTCTTAGTTCAACATCCATCGTTTGAGACATAGTCTTCCTCTCAATTCATTTCTGCCTTGCTTTATAATGAAAGCGGAAGCAAATAGCATTAATTTTGTTGTTTACTGTACCGATTTAACATCTAATCCAGCATTAAGCATGTCAATTAGCTCAGACACATGAACTAACGCACACATTTGTTCTTTTACCATCCCAGCAAGCCAAGGACGCTTACCGGACTTTTCTCTCCAGCGCACTGCTTCTGGTCTAAGTAGTTCAGTACCTTTAAGTTCTGTAGATGCCAGTCCCCAATGGCTCTCACCTAACATCACAATATACTCATAAGCATCTTTGTAACTATCGTCATTAAGAACATCAGGCATTACCCACATAGCCGTATCAACCACATCAAGTTGACTATCACGACTCGACTGCAGCCCTAGATACCAAGCAGGTTTGCCAATCAAATGGTTTAGCTCACCAATCTGGTGGATACCACCAAGCTCATCCAAAGGCACGGCAAACGTCATACCATTGACATCAAAATACAGCACCTGAAAACCTTCAGTACGCTCGCCATTTTGCCAAATGTTCTGCTCACCCGACCCACCATCTGCGGTAACTAGTTCTACATCAACTGTATCGGCAATCTCAGAATCAACTTTAATATCACTAGTTACATCCGAAGTTTCTTCTAGATCCCACGATTGAATTTCTTCTGTTGCTGGTTCAGCAGCAATTTGCTCTGACTCAACCTGAACGACTATGTCTGGCTCAGTAACTATTGACTCTTCAAGTGCTTGAGCTTCTGACTGTTGCTGCAACCCACTAAACAGCTTCTCAAGATGTTGCAGGTCAGGCTCTTCAGCTTCCGCGATAAGTTCGTCGTAAGTGCGTGCAACTTCTTTTGATTGGCTAAGTTGTAGTTGAGGCTCAGGTTGCCAAGTAGATTGTGAACCCTGCTGCTCACTAGAAGCCTCAGCTTCTGATACTTCAACAACAGAAGCTGGTTCACTCACTTCGATTGGCTCAGACTCACCACTATCAAAATCAAGGCTATCTTCTAGCCCTAATAATGACGTAAAGTAATCGTCTAGCGCTTGTTCGCTTGAGAGGGGAGCTGCATCAGCTTTCATCTTGAGCCAACCTTTCTAAATAAATCAGCAGCTGCTTATAGGCAAATACGCCACGACTTCCAGCGGCAAAATGCGACGCAGGTAAGTGCTTAAGACTTGCGTCTCTAAACTTGGTATCGATAGGTACCGCAGAGCTCCAAACTTGCGATGGATAATCGTGTTTAAGCTGGGTGAGTGTTTGCAAAGATGCCCGAGTTCGTTTGTCATACATGGTAGGGACAATCGTTACCCTGAATGGGCGTTGACGTGATTTCTGCATGATAGCCAACGTACGCACCATTCTTTCCAGCCCTTTCATAGCCAAAAACTCGGTCTGTACTGGGATTAAAATTCTATCACTCGCCGCCAACGCATTGACCATCATCACACCTAATATTGGTGGGCAGTCTATCAACACATAATCGTACTCATCACGAAGTGCCAATAATGCGCGTTTTAAGATAAGTCCCATGCCACTGCGATTACCCATGACGCGGTCGAGTGTCGCCAGCGACATATGAGCTGGCAAAATATCAATATTATCTATCTCGGTCTGGTGAATTAACGCTTTAACACGCGTCTCACTGAATTCTTTCAGTTGGAACAAATCGAACAAGCTATGAGCCAGCTCGTCCGAATCCATACCCAGATAGGTGGTCAATGACGCATGAGGGTCGGTATCAATCAACAACACTCGATGACCCTTTTGGCTCAATAGTCCTGCCAACGTTACCGTGGTGGTGGTTTTACCCACTCCACCTTTTTGGTTAGCCACACTCCAAACAATCATAGTTAGTGCCTCTTGAGCTCTACTAAAATACGTTCGGCGATGCGCTCCAACGGCAGGTCTTCCGTCGAAATACCTGCTTTCGCTACAGCCTGAGGCATGCCATAAACCACGCAAGACTCTTCGTCTTGAGCCCAAATCGTTGACCCTGCAGCTTTGAGCATACGAGCGCCTTCTCTGCCATCTGCACCCATTCCAGTTAATATCATCGACAACACTTTGTCTTGATAGATCTTAGCGGCAGAACCAAAGGTGACATCAACACAGGGTTTGTAATTCATGCGTTCACCACCATCAATGATGCGGATCTTGGTATTACCAGGGCGCCCCTCGAGCATCATCTGCATTCCGCCTGGCGCCAAATAGGCAACACCTGGTTGCAACATATCGCCATCCGCCGCTTCTTTGACCGTAATTTGGCAAAGAGAGTTTAAGCGTGCTGCAAACGCTGCCGTAAACGTCGCTGGCATATGCTGTACAAGTAGAATCGGGTGGGGATAATTAACAGGTAACTTGGTTAAGATCTTTTGCAGAGCGACTGGCCCGCCCGTTGAAGTTCCGATCGCTGTCAACTGATACGACTTACCACTGGCACGAAACCGTGCGGCTGGCGCAGTGGCCTTTACAGCACTCACTGAAGGTTCGACACGTGAAGCGGCTGTTCTCGATGATAATGTGCCCGCTGGTCTTGATATTGGACGAATAGGAGTTCTGCGTAACAACGCGCGACGGCTAGCAATTTGCTGCACACGTTGCTGCAATAGGCTGACAGCTTCGTCTTTGTTGCGCGCAATATCTTCAAATTTCTTTGGTAAGAAATCTAAAGCACCAGCTTCCAATGCATCTAAGGTCGCTTTGGCGCCTTCATGCGTCAAAGACGAGAACATAAGTATTGGGGTTGGCTGAGACGCCATGATCTCACGTACCGCAGAGATGCCATCCATAACTGGCATCTCTATATCCATAGTGATCACATCGGGTTTCAGAGACAGTGCCTTTTCGACTGCCTCTTTGCCATTCACAGCAACATCAACCACTTCTAATCGAGGTGCTGCATTAATAATATCGCTAACACGTCTGCGGAAAAAACTTGAGTCGTCGACGACGAGTACTTTAAGTGACATAGACTTCCCTAAATTAGATACGCGATGCCGCTGCGTACTGCTTAAGTAAGTCAGGTACGTCTAATATCAATGCGAT
This sequence comes from Vibrio sp. CyArs1, assembly GCF_022432925.1. Lineage (NCBI taxonomy): Bacteria > Pseudomonadati > Pseudomonadota > Gammaproteobacteria > Vibrionales > Vibrionaceae > Vibrio > Vibrio sp. CyArs1. Next base: position 109,259 of record NZ_JAKRBO010000006.1, read on the forward strand.
GTGACCATCACTAGTAATTGTTGCGCCTGCCATGCCCGGCGTACCTTGTAATAGGCTATCTAGCGGTTTAATCACCACTTCTTCTTGGCCGATCAAAGTATCCACAACAAAGCCAACACGCTGGCTGCCTATCTGAACGATAACCACATGCCCATGACCCGTACGCTGCTCAGCGCGACCCGCATGTGGTGCGAGCCAGTTTTGCAGATAGAACAGAGGAATAGACTTATCACGAACAATGATCGTCAATTGACCATCAACCACATTGGTACGGCTTAAATCTAGGTGGAAAATTTCGTTCACGCTTGCCAAAGGCAGTGCAAATGGATTACCTCCCACGCCCACCATTAAGGTTGGAAGTATCGCTAATGTGAGCGGAACTTTAATGGTAATTTTGGTGCCTTTACCGAGTTCTGAGTCAATATCGATAGAGCCGTTTAAGGTATTAATGGCAGTCTTCACCACATCCATACCTACGCCACGACCCGATATATCCGAGATCTTTTCTTTACTGGAGAAGCCCGGCATAAAGATAAGATTAAAGCACTCTTTATCGGTCAGACGAGAGGCTGCGTCCTCGTCCATCATGCCACGTTTTACTGCGATAGCTCGTAGCTTCTCAGGGTCCATACCACCACCATCATCAATAATGGCAAGTTCGATATGGTCACCTTCTTGAGAGGCAGAAAGGGTTATCTTACCCGTGCGAGATTTACCTGACTGTTCACGAACATCTGGCATCTCCACACCATGGTCAACCGAGTTTCGAACCAAGTGAATCAGTGGATCCGCTAGGGCTTCTACTAAGTTCTTATCGAGGTCGGTATCTTCACCTTGCATTTCAAGAACAATGTCCTTGTTAAGGCTACGCGCCAAGTCTCTTACCACTCGTGGGAAGCGACCGAATACTTTCTTAATAGGCTGCATGCGGGTTTTCATTACCGCACCTTGCAGATCTGCAGTCACAACATCGAGATTGGAGACTGCTTTAGACATCTCTTCATCATTACTGTTGAGACCAAGACTTACCAAGCGGTTACGAACCAACACCAGCTCACCAACCATGTTCATGATGGTATCCAGTGTTGAAGTATCAACACGCACTGTTGCTTCGGCCTGTGGTTTCTTGACCTGCACAGCCGTGTTCTTGCTTTCCGCTGGTAAGGATTTTTCTGGGGCTGGCGCAACAGCGGGGGCCGCCGCTTTGGTAGGTTCTGCTACTTTAGGCTCGATCGTCGCTGATGCAACGTTTTGAGATGCAGGTTTTGTTGCTACATCCAGTTCATCTGGAGAAGGACCCTTACCAACACCATGCAATTCATCCAGCAGTTTCTCGAACTCTTCGTCCGTCATCAAATCACCACTGTCAGACCCTGCTGGTGTCTCTTTAACCTCTGGCTTAGAGGCAGCTACAGGTGTCACTGCCGGGGCAATATCTGCCGCAGAAGGTCCCTTACCAACACCATGTAGTTCGTCTAACAGTTTTTCAAACTCATCGTCCGTAATGTCTGACGAGCTAAGTTCCGCTGGCGCAACAGGCGCGCTATCCACCGCAGAGATGGCAGGCGCAGCCGCAACTTTACTCGGGCCACTCCCTTTGCCATGAAGCTCATCTAGAAGACGCTCAAACTCATCTTGAGTAATATCATCGATGGAGTCGCCTTGCGCCACCGTTGAAGATTCAACTACGCTGAGTTCTGGCTCAGAGACGGTCGGAGGTTCTGGGATTTCAACCTTAGGAGCTACGGCCTCATCTGCGGACTCTGGCTTACTTAGGCGATGAAGTTCCTCTAGTAGTGCAGGATCGGCTGGTTCAATCGGAGCCATGTTCTGAACTGATTGGAACTGATGGTTAACGGTGTCTAACGCTTTAAGCATAGTATCCATTAGACCAGCACTCACTGAGCGCTGGCCGTTTCGAAGGATATCGAAGACGTTTTCCGCACCATGACAGGTATCAACAAGTTCAGTTAATGCTAGAAATCCCGCGCCACCTTTTACGGTATGGAAACCTCTAAATATCGCATTCAAAAGATCTTTATCTTCAGGGTTGTTCTCTAGTTCGACTAGCTGCTCTGAAAGCAACTCGAGTATCTCACCCGCTTCTACTAGAAAGTCCTGTAGAATCTCTTCATCTAATTCGTAGCTCATTGTCCACCCCTAAAACCCAAGACTCGAAAGCAAATCATCGACTTCGTCTTGCGAAGAGACGGCATCGTCTCTCTCATGAGGGTTAATAATCGGTCCCTCGACGCCAACTGGTGCCTGCTTTGGTTTTGTTGTTATTGGTTGTTGTTCGTCACTGAACACTTTCAAGATTTCCACCAGCCTCGTTTCCACTTCACTGACTAAAGTGATGACGCGGCGAATGATTTGTCCAGTAAGGTCTTGAAAATCCTGCGCCATTAGGATGTTGGTGAGCTGAGTACGCAGTTCGGTACCATCCCCTTCCACCTGACTAAGTAGATCATCAATACGATGACACAGGTCTTTAAATTGTTTTAGCTCAAGCCTGCCATGCATTAGCTCGTTCCACTGTGGACGAACCTGTAATAAACATTCATGGAGATTGTCCGCCATAGGCAGACAACGTTCTACCGCGTCCATTGTGGTATTGGCAGAAATTTCCGTCTTGTTGATGACGTATTCTAAGCGGTCGCGAGCTTCAGGGATTTCATCATTGGCAATCTCATTAAGACGCGTATCAATGCTGAATTCCTTTAAAGCATCGTGCAGGTCACGAGTCAGAGCGCCAACTTCTTGAAGTACTCGACTTTCGTTGCCGCCTTGAATCATCATGACCAGCTCATTGGCTTCTTGTTGTTTGTCGTTTTCCAACAAATCAACAAGCTGCTTAGCTTGTTCTAATGAAATCATTCTGATATAGCCATTCGCTATGATGAGCGCGTTATAAACGCTCGAAAATTTTGTCTAATTTTTCTTTTAGTGTTGCTGCGGTAAATGGTTTAACGATGTAACCATTTACACCGGCTTGCGCCGCCTCGATAATCTGCTCGCGTTTAGCTTCTGCAGTGATCATAAGAACAGGTAGGTGTTTAAGTTCTTCATCCGCTCGGATGTGTCGTAGTAGATCGATCCCTTGCATGCCTGGCATATTCCAGTCGGTTACGACAAAGTCAAAATCGCCCTTCTTGAGCATTGGTAGTGCCGTTAAACCGTCATCAGCTTCTAGCGTGTTGCTAAAGCCCAAGTCGCGTAGAAGGTTTTTGACAATACGGCGCATTGTTGAAAAGTCGTCAACAATAAGGATTTTCATGTTTTTATTCAAAATTGCCTCCACTGAAAGCAAGATCAGTGTTTATTAATTATTATCTGTCCAAGCACTTAGCTTGGTGCGAAGACGCTGCATCGATTGGCTCAATATTTGACTAACGCGCGATTCGCTGACGCCCAATACTTCACCTATCTCCTTCAAATTTAACTCTTCGTCATAATACAAGGATAACGTTAATGCTTCACGCTCTGGTAGCGATTTTATTGATTCTATTAACGCTTCACGGAACGCATCGTCCGCGACACCTTGAAACGGAGTATTATCTTCTTCATCTGAAACAGAGACAGAATCTTCCGAAACGCCTAAATCTTCTATTCCCACCAGCTTCGAACAATTAATATCGGTCAGAGCTTTGTGGTATTGAGCAAGACTCAGCCCCAAATAGTTAGCCACCTCAGAATCGGTTGGATCTCGATTGAGTTCGACTTCCAACACTGAAATGGCCTGAGAAATATCACGGCTATGTTTATGTACCGAACGTGGTACCCAATCACCGCGACGAATATCATCAAGCATGGCTCCTCGAATCCGAATCCCGGCGTAGGTTTCGAAACTCGCGCCTTTAGTGCCATCGTAATTTTTTTGTGCTTCAATCAAGCCGATCATTCCAGCCTGAATCAAGTCTTCAACCAACACGTTCGGTGGAAGTCGCCCAATCAAATGGTGGGCAATACGCTTCACCAATACTGAGTACTTCTCTAAGAAAGCTTGCTGACCACTCAAATTGGCATGTTGGTCATAGGTCAAAGCTTTATTCACTAAACGGTTCCTCTAGCGCTTCTGGTCTATTTAGTAGCCTTTCGACAAAAAACTCTAGGTGCCCACTTGGTACTTTTGGAATTGGCCAAGTTAACGCTTTGTTCGCCAAAGAACTTAGCGCTAGAGCAGCAGGTGAGCGTGGAAATGCATCAACTACTATTTTTTGTCTCTTCACTGCTTGTCGCACTTTATCATCTAATGGGATGCATGCGACTAACTCAAGACTCACATTGAGGAATCGTTCTGTGACTAGTGTCAATTTTGTAAACAATTCTCGTCCTTCTCGATAGCTACGAACCATATTCGCCACCACTTTGAAGCGCTGAACTTGATGCTCTCGACTAAGTAGCTTTATAAGCGCGTAAGCATCGGTAATTGAGGTTGGTTCATCACACACCACCACTACTACATCTTGCGCTGCACGAGAAAAGCTCACCACCATATCGGAAATGCCTGCTGCAGTATCTACAAGCAGTACGTCCATTTCTTCTTCTAAGCTACCAAACGCTCGAATCAACCCCATATGTTGAGCATGACTTAGCTCTGTCATACTTTGCGTACCAGATGTCGCTGGGATAATTCGAATGCCGTGAGGACCTTCGACAATGGCATCTTTTAAATCGCATTCGCCTGCCAATACATGACCGAGGTTTTTCTTAGGTCGAATACCAAGCATGACGTCGACATTTGCCAGACCTAAATCAGCATCCAACACCATCACTTTTTTGCCTTGACGAGCCATACAGATTGCAAGTCCAAGCGTCACATTGGATTTACCAACACCACCTTTACCGCCAGTAACTGAAATTACCTTCGTCAACGTTGGCTGAGTCAAACGTCTTAGGCCACTCGCTTGGTCATGTATCATGTTATTTGTCATATTCGCTTGCACCTAAACCCCCTCCATATCACTGTTCCAGAAGTGGGGTTCATTCTCTGTCGACTTCTCTAATAGTTCGTTCGCTTTCGCGACCATATATTTGGGCTGCGCAATTACAATGTCTTCTGGCACCCGTTGTCCATTGGCAATATAGGTGACTGGCAGTGCATTTTGTACTACAACACTGATAAATTCGCCCAAGCTTAACGACTCATCCAACTTAGTCATAATGCACCCTGATAACGGGATGCGTCTAAAGTGGTCTAACGTTTCTTGCAACACTTGACGCTGCGCCGTCGCCGGTAGCACCAAGTAGCTATGTATTACTTCTCCACTCTCCTGCATCAGCGTATCTAGCTGTTCGGAAAGCCTAACGTCTCGCTGCCCCATACCTGCGGTATCAATCAGCACTAAGCGTCTGTTTCTTAATTGATATAGTACATCGGCAAGTTCTTCAGAATCTTTAGCAACTCTGACGGGACATCCCATAATTCTGCCATAAATAGATAATTGCTCATGAGCACCAATTCGGTAGGTATCCGTTGTGACTAGCGCTACATTGTCAGAGCCGTATTCCATGGCGGCTCTTGCTGCTAGTTTAGCCACCGTCGTCGTTTTACCTACCCCCGTAGGCCCAAGCAACGCGACTATCCCACCTTTGCGCAGAATATCTTGCTTACTCACTACGATTTGATCTGAGACTAAAGACAACAACGCCTTCCATGCTTTTTGAGGCGGCGTATCTTCTGGAATATAACAAGCGAGTTGGTCAGAAAGTTCAGGAGACAGGCCCATTCTTTCTAATCGTTTGATTAACATGGCTCGAAGTGGCTCTCGGCGCTCGACTTCTTGCCACATTAAACCGGACACCTGATGTTCAAGAAGGCGGCGGATGGAAGACATATCTTCCTTCATCGCTTCGAGTTCTTCACCGATTTTCGCGTCACGTGGATTGGAACCTCTGCGCGGTGCATCTGTACTATTTTCAGCGAATTGATGACGCCCTGTGGAGCGTAGGCTTGAACGATTGTCGCGAGAATCAAAATCTGAGCGATTTTCTTGAGCGTATTGATAGCGATCGCTGTTTTGATAACTGTCACTGACCGATTTTGCTCGCTCTGATTGTCTTTCTAATAAAGCAGAAAGAGAGTCTGGCGGTGTCGATGCGCTTTTACTCGCGTTGCTGTCAGCACCACGATAATTTTTGAGCATACTGGCAAACCGATCGGTGACCGACGGCGCACTTGCTGAACTTTTTTGATTGAGATTCACAACGTCGTCCTTGAGGCTGCGTCCACTATTCTGGTTTCTACCATCAGCATAACGGTCATTGGTCTGGCGACCACCGTCATAACTGCTCTGTGGACGTGTTGGTGCCGCCAATGCGTTGCTTTGCATCTGACGTGGTTCCGATGGCGAACTATCACCATCGACGGCAGCAACGATTTCTACCCCACCCGCCACTTTTTTATTGGACATGATCACCGCTTCAGCACCAAGTTCTTCTTTTACTTGGAGCAGCGCCTGACGCATATCTCTGGCAAAAAATCGTTTAATTTTCAACTGTTACATCCATTTTCCATCCAAACCGCTAATTACCAACGGCTTGCACAATTCTGATTTGTTTCTCATCTGGGATTTCTTGGTAAGACAAGACGCGTAAGTTTGGAATGGTATTTTTCACAAACTTAGCCAATGTCGAACGTAGTACCCCTGATGTCAGCAGCACAGCTGCCTCACCTTTTAGCTCTTGCTCTTGTGTCGCTTGAGTTAGCGACGCTTGCAGTCGTTCGGCTAATCCAGGTTCAATTCCGGTTGATTCGCCACCAGAAGCTTGCATTGTTTGATGCAATATTTGTTCCAGCTCAGGAATAAGGGTAATGACCGGCAACTCCGGCTCTATTCCATTGATTTCCTGAACAATTAGTCGTTTTAGCGCTATACGAACCGCTGCTGTCAGAACGTCAGGTTCTTGACTCTTGCCGGAGTACTCGGCCAAAGTTTGCACAATAGTTCGAATATCTCTGATTGGTATGGCTTCATGCAGCAAGTTTTGTAGCACTTTCACCACAGTTCCTAGAGGTAATTGCTCTGGTACAAAATCCTCGACCAGTTTTGGCGCACTGCGCCCCAGCATTTCAAGAAGGTTTTGCACTTCTTCGTGTCCAAGCAATTGCGCTGCATTGTTGGTCAGCAACTGACTTAAGTGAGTCGCCAACACGGTAGATGAGTCGACAACGGTATAGCCTAGTGCTTGAGCGTGCTCTCGCTGTGCTTCCTGAATCCAGACCGCTTCAAGTCCGAATGCAGGGTCTATGGTTTGTTCGCCGTCGATCAGGCCATAAACTTGCCCTGGGTTAATCGCTAATTCTTGGTCAGGACGAATCTCTGCTTCACCCACCGCGACCCCCATCAACGTGATTCGATAGGAGTTTGGTGTTAGCTCTAGGTTGTCGCGAATATGCACAGCAGGAATGAGGAAGCCAAAATCTTGTGACAGCTTCTTACGAACCCCTTTAACACGCTCGAGTAATTCACCACCTTGGTCTCGGTCAACAAGCGGTATCAAACGATAACCGACTTCCAAGCCAATAACGTCCACTGGGTGAACATCATCCCAAGACAGCTCTTTAGGAGTTGATGATGTTTCGTTGCTGCTGATCTCAGCGGGCAGGTTCTTCTGCTCCTCTTTCTTAGCTTGTTTTCTGTGTAACCAATAAGCCCCTAAGCCGGCGATCAATGCCAGCATCAGGAAAGCAAAATGAGGCATTCCAGGCACAATACCCATCACACCTAGGATCCCCGCAGTAATGGTTAGAGCTTTCGGATTATCAAACAGTTGGAAAACAACCTGCTGGCCCATATCCTCGTCAGTATTTTGACGGGTCACCATGATTGCCGCAGCAATGGAGAGCAAAAGTGATGGAATCTGTGCTACTAAACCATCACCAATGGTCAGTAACGTATAGATTTGGATTGCTTCACCAAAACTGAGTGAGTACTGCATCATACCAATACTCAAGCCGCCAATGATGTTTAAGAACAAAATCAGGATACCAGCAATGGCGTCTCCTTTAACGAACTTGGATGCACCATCCATCGATCCGTAGAAGTCTGCTTCTTTGGTTACTTCAAATCGGCGTGTTCTAGCTTGCTCTTGATCAATAAGGCCAGCGTTTAAGTCTGCATCAATGGCCATTTGCTTACCTGGTAAGGCGTCCAAAGTAAAGCGCGCACTAACTTCAGAGATTCGCCCCGCACCTTTGGTAACCACCATAAAGTTAATGATCATCAAAATCATAAACACGACTAAACCAACCGCGTAGTTACCGCCAATCACGACGTTACCAAAGGCTTCAATTACGTTACCGGCCGCACCACTTCCCTCGTGACCATACAGTAACACCACTCGAGTAGAGGCAACGTTTAGTGCCAAACGCAGTAAAGTCGCGATGAGCAGCACCGTTGGAAAAGCAGCGAAGTCGAGGGGACGACGGGTATAGACCGATACCAATAGCACCACCATCGCTAATGCGATGTTGAAGGTAAAAAACAGGTCGAGAAGAAATGCCGGGATCGGAAGAACGATCATTGCCAACGCTGCAAGAACCATAATTGGCGCACCAATAGCTGGTAATGCTCTGCGAGGAATGTTTGGCAACCTATCGGTAAAAGGTAAAGTCAACTTCATTAATAACTACGTCACTGCGTCACCAAAACCACTAGCCCTTGGTGAAAATAATCCTATAACAACAGCAACTAGCAAGAATCAAGCCACTAGATTCGCCAAATATTTGACGCTATTTTTATATTCTAGCACCTCCGATTGTCTCATTTCTTGAGACAGACAATTCGATATTACCCTGCTTATAAAATGAATTGATTAACTTTAGGATCAGGCGCATTAATTTTCGCGAACTAACTAAGTCATAGCGGATTGAACAGGAAAATTTTGAATCAATGTTAACAATCAGAAATTTGAAACACGTGCCAGTGTTGTTAATGAGCCTGGCACTCGGGTGCACGTCACACACGCCACCAGTTAACCAACAACTCAGTACATCAAAGTCCGCTTCTGATTATACCTTGCAAAAGTACCTACAACGACCTAACCATATGATTGTTATGCTGTCATTTTCAGGTGGAGGTAGTCGAGCTGCGGCGCTCTCTTACGGTGTACTGGAGGCTCTAGAGCAAACTCAAATACAAATAGACGGCCAGTCAATCTCGTTGATAGACGAGGTAGATGTCGTAAGTGCTGTATCAGGAGGGAGTTTCACCGCGGCCTACCTTGGCTTATATGGACATGACAAGCTAGAGCAATATAGACAAGATTTCTTATATCAAGAAGTTTCCCATGATATCGCTTCGCATTTCCTCTCGCCATTTCGATGGGTAGTTCCAAAGAACCTAACTGCCGATGCCACCAATTATTATCAAGATCATATCTTTGGTGACGCCACTTTTTCGGATATCGATAATACTCAATCACCATACGTTATTATTAATGCTTCCGATATTACAACTCGGACGCGTTTTTCGTTTACACCGGAATACTTTGATTTGTTATGTTCTAACGTAGATAACTACCCTATTTCGAGCGCCGTCATGGCGTCGTCTGCTGTGCCTGTTTTGTTTCCGCCCGTTGTGCTAGAAAATTATCCAACATGCGAAACTACAGCAATCCCGCTTGAGCTAATCAATCATGGGTCACCTAACCGAAGCCAGCAATTCGTAGACAGCTTAGATAGCTACAGTAGCAAAAAGAAAAACCAATACATACACCTAGTAGATGGCGGAATTACCGATAACCTTGGTTTATTAGCCATTTATGAACTGATGGAGCACTATGAAGCAGAACAAATACTTAACGCCTCTAATTCATCGTCATCTAGCATTCCATTCGTGATTATTTCTGTGGACGCCTCCACCTCCCCAGAACTTGGTCTCGGTCGTCACTCTGAAGCTCCAAGCATTAAAGATACCTTGGATGCGGTAACCGACATTCAACTCCATCGCTACAATGACTCTACCAAAGATTTAATTCTCGATTCTATGCATAAATGGTCACAAGAAGGCTCAACAAAGCACAAAGTCATCAAACCTTATTTTATTGAGATCAGTGTTCAGAATGCACAAGATGCAAAACTCAAAGCGATAATGAATGAGATCCCCACCGACTTTACCTTAGAACGAGAGTCAATAGACATAATGATCACCGAGGGTCGTCAACAATTACTAAATCACTCTGAATTTCAAGCTATGATTTTGCAGCACACCCAATAAATAAGGCGCTTCACTAAAATCTCATATCTTTTGGAATGGTAATTTGGTCATTTTGCAGCGTAGGGCGCTGTCCACCTTTTTTACGATACTGTTTTAGCTGATACACATACGCCAGTATCTGAGCAACCGCAGCAAACAGGCCATCTGGAATCTCCTGTTCCAGTTCTGTTGTATGATAAAGAGAACGCGCTAGCGGAGGCGAAGGAATGACATAGATGCTGTGCTCTCTAGCCACTTCTCGTATCTTGAGTGCCATGTGGTCGATACCCTTTGCAACTACAACAGGCGCTTTGTCCTGTCCCTGTTTATAGCGAAGCGCTACTGAGAAGTGCTCCGGGTTGGTAATGATAACATCGGCCTGAGGTACTTCCGCCATCATTCTTCGCTGGGCGGCTTCTCTTTGCAGCATTCGAATCCGTCCCTTCACCTCGGGTTTACCTTCGGTATCTTTAAACTCGTCTTTGACTTCTTGCTTGGTCATTTTAAGCTGATTCGCATGCTGCCAAATCTGGAATGGAATATCGATGGCGACCACAATCAATAGTGTCGCACTAATCAACAAGATAAAGTTAAGTAGAATATCGAGCGCGTGAAAAATGTTTTGTGGAAAGACTTCCATACTAAGCTGGAACAAGTCTGCTCTGGAGGCGTTAACAAGATAGAATGCCATCCCTGCCACCAACGTGACTTTTAAAATCGATTTGACCAGCTCGACCCAACTTTGCATTCCCACCATGCGTTTCAAGCCACTAAGCGGGTTCATTTTGGATAGTTTTGGCATCGCCGCTTCTGCAGAGAAACTAATACCACCAACACCAGCAGCACCGATTAACGCCGCAATAAATAGAACAAACAAGATAAGTAGAAGTGGAAGCAATAGACTGGAAAGTGCGCCAAGTGCCACATCAAACAGCTTGGTCGAATCGTAGATTTCTTCTCGGCTCAAGTTAAACAGCCGAGACATTGAACCAAACAAAGCGCGCGCGAGGCCTTCGCCAAACATCATCAGCGAAAGCGCCCCAACAATCAGCACTGAGACCGACGCTAACTCTTTAGAGCGTGCCACCTGTCCCTTTTCGCGAGCTTGTTTAAGCCACTGGGGGGTGGCGTCTTCGGTGCGTTCTTGGCCATCTGATTCTGCCATCGTCAGCCTCCTACTCGCTTAACAGTTCAGGTCGATCAAGCGACATACCTGACCTTCCACTTCGAGCCAATACAATTGGTAGTGACTGTACAGGCCAGCCATGATGTACCAACAGATCATCAAACCAATCAGCAATGCAAAGGCAAAACCAAGAGAGAAAATATTCAGCTGCGGTGCCGCACGAGTCATCACACCAAACGACAAATTCACCGTTAATAGAGCGATAATCCCGGCTAAGGCCATACTCAAGGCGGTTTGGAACATGATACTTAACCATCCAGCCATCTCACGAAAATCGGCACTAGAGAGATGTCCAGACCCGATAGGCAAAGTCTTAAAGCTCATCACCACCAGTTGAATCATTTTCAAATGACCATCCGTTGCCAAAAAAAACATCGTGGCTAGGAACATAAATAGCTGACCCAGCAAAGGAGTATTTTGGCCATTCGCCGGGTCGACCATAGACGCGAAACCCAGACTCGATTGCATACCGAGGATCTGACCTAGCATAACAAACGTCTGAATCATGAAGACGGTCGTCATCCCCATCGCAGTACCAATCAGTATCTGTTCTGCGACCGTAAGAAAGCCTTGGAAAGAAAACAACTCGATAGTTTGCGGAACGGCAGGGATAGAAGGCATGACAGCCAGTGTCAGCGCTAGCCCCAAAAACAATCGAATTCTAGGTGACACAAAGTTGGCCCCCGTCACCGACATCACCATCAACATGGCAGAAATACGCACGTAAGGCCAAAAGTAATTACTGATCCATTCGAGTACAGCGCTGGTAGGGTACTCCATAATGTTGTTACCAGAGTACCTGTGGCAGTCTCTCTATAATTTCATAGAAAAACTCCATCATCATTTGAGTGCCCCAGTGAGCAAAGCCAATCAACGCCAATATGGTGACTATCAATCTTGGTAGAAAACTCAGCGTCTGTTCATTGATAGAAGTGGCCGCTTGGAAAATTGCCACTACCAAACCGACGAGAAGACTTGGCACTACAATGGCACAGACGAGGATCAACACCATCCATAATGCGTCTCTAAACAGTTCAACAAATACCTCTGGAGTCATCGATTATCTCCAGCTACAAGGCAAAACTGCCGGCCAGTGTGGACAGTATTAAGTTCCATCCATCAACCAACACGAACAACATCAACTTGAAAGGCAGCGATACGATCATTGGTGACAACATCATCATACCCATCGCCATTAGTATCGACGCTACAACCAAGTCAATAATTAAAAACGGTAAGAACAACATAAAGCCGATCTGAAATGCCGTTTTCAACTCTGAAGTAATGAATGCCGGAATCAGTACCGCCATTGACACATCTTCTGGGTTCTTTGCTGTCGAGCCCGACATTTCAACGAACGTCTCCAAATCTTTGACTCGTGTCTGCTTCAGCATAAAGGATTTCATCGGACCTTGTGCCTGCTGAAACGCTTCTTTTGCCGTGATTTGTTCATTCAAGTAGGGTTGAATCGCTTGGTCATTCACCTGATTCAATACCGGCGACATGATGAAAAACGTCAAGAAGATCGCGATACCGATAATCACCTGATTAGAAGGTGTTTGTTGCAAACCCATCGCTTGTCTTAGTATCGACATCACAACAACGATACGGGTAAATGAGGTCATCAAAATAACCATGGCAGGCAAAAAGCCCAACATGGTCATCAACGCCAAAATCTGCAAGTTTATTGAGTAGTCTTCGCTGCCATCAGGGTTGGTTTTCATGGTGAACGCCGGAATACCTGGCCCTGTGCCAAACGAGCTTGAGGAGGCGCTGCCCGCTGCCCCCCGGTCATTCTGCATAGCGGTGACAGTCACACCTGTGTCTAGTGCAGCATTACTCGGTACTGGTGTCGCTACCGCCTCTTCTGCCCATGACAGTGGCGCAAGAAGCAGCGTCAAACAGATGAAAATCAGTCGAGTTAAGTTAGTCATGGGAATTCGGTTTCTTCATCAGTTTCGATAGCTGCGCAGCAAACGCAGGCTGAGCCAAATCGGCTTCCTCTAGTGGCGTCTCCAACTTTGAAATCAGCTGAATCGACTGCGAGGTAATACCCACTAAAAACTGCTCTTCACCTGCCTGTACTATAGCAATACGTTCTTTTGTCCCAACTGGAATTTGCCTAACAATCTTAAGCCCTTGCTGGTTGACCAGTGATGGCACCTTCATGCGTTTTAGCACCCATGCCAAACCAAGAATTATCAGAATAACTAACACTAAAGAACCTAGCGTAGTAGCTAGGTCAAATGGAGAACCAGAAACGCTTAGTGGAGCACTTTCTTGAGAGGCGACCGCCGTCGATGCCCCTCCTAATGAAACTGCCACTAGCAGAACTCTAGACAAAAGCTTTATCGCCATATTAACGCAACTTCTTAATTCGCTCAGTTTGACTGATGACATCCGTCAAACGGATACCAAACTTGTCGTTTACCACAACCACCTCACCATGAGCGATCAAGGTGCCATTTACCATGACATCGAGTGATTCACCAGCAATGCGGTCTAATTCCACTACCGAACCTTGGTTTAGCTGAAGTAGGTTACGGATGCTAATTTGTGAGCGGCCAACTTCCATAGAGATGGTCACTGGAATATCCATAATCGTATCCAGTTTACGACGCTCATCCTCTGAAATCGGCGCTGGTGAGTCTTGCAGTTCATCCAGTGGGGCGGCGAGTACCTCATCCACATCAATTTCTGGCGCCATTGGATCTTCACCTAAAGCGGCTGCCCATTCGTCTGCAAGTTTTTGGTCGTCACTAATCGTCATTATTTATATCTACTCTGGTTATTCTTCGTCTGCGTCTTCCACATGCTCCAACTCAGCCATAATATCCTTACCAAGGAAAGCTAAGTCGGTTTTCACTACATCTGGGCGTCTTATTTTTTCGGAAATCTGTACGGCAACTTTTTCGCCAGTGCGTCCCATCTTCACTCTGAACGTCGGCAATTCCTCAACAAACATAGTGGCATTTTCCGGCATATCGATAGGAATGATATCTCCGGCTTGCAACTCCATAAGGTCACGAAGTGATACGTCTTTCTCTAACAGGTTCACGCGGAAGTTCACCGGAACATCCATAATTTCTTCACGCAGGGCGCTACTCCAACGGACATCGGTTTCCATCTTATCCGACTGGACACCTGCATCGAGTAATTCGCGAATAGGCTCCACCATAGAGTACGGCATCACCACATGGAAATCGCCACCACCGCCATCCACTTCAATATGGAACGAGCTGACCACAATAACTTCGGTTGGGCTGACAATGTTCGCCATGCTTGGGTTCACTTCTGAGTCCAAATACTCAAACTCAACGCCCATAACTGGCGACCACGCTTCCTTGTAGTCTTCGAAAACGGTTTTCATCAATAACTGAATGATACGCCGCTCTGTAGGGGTAAACTCTCGACCCTCAATCTTGGCGTGAAAACGGCCGTCACCACCAAAGAAGTTTTCTACCAAAATGAACACCAAACGCGCTTCCATAGTAATGAGAGCTGTTCCTTTTAGCGGTCTAAAGCGCACCATATTCAAGCTTGTTGGCACGTATAAGGTGTTTTGGTATTCACCAAACTTCATCATCTGAACGCCGTTAATCGACACTTCAGCGGTTTTTCGCAACATATTGAATAAGCTGATTCGCATATGGCGCGCAAAACGTTCATTGATAAGTTCGAGTGTAGGCATTCGACCACGAACAATGCGATCTTGCGACGAGAAGTCAAAATGCACCACGTCATTGGGGTCTTGATCTAGCTCATCTTCAACTTCATCGACATCGTCTACTCCGTGGAGAAGCGCATCAATTTCGTCTTGGCTTAATAAATCGGTCACACAATACCTACTGGATTACAAAATCGGTAAATAACACTCTTTCGACTACAGGCTTACCGACAACCTGAGACAAACTGGCTTGAACATCAGCGGTAGCTTGGTCACGTAATTCAACGCGGCCATTCGTACTGCGCAATTGCTCAACCGTCGCCGACGCAAACGTCGACAACAATGTACTTTCTATTAAAGGAGAGTGATAACGCGCCACTTCTTCGTTATCTAGGCCACGGACCATAAGTTGCGCTTTGATCTGAACAACACGATCGCGCTGTTTGCCAGCGGCATTAAAGATAAATGGTTGGGCGATATTCACATACGATATTGGGTCAACTGGCACCGCTGCAGCACCGCTTTGTGCCGCGGGAGCACTTGCTGGCGCCTCACCAGATCCCAGTAACCAATAGGCGACACCACCAGCAGCCAGTAATAGCACCAGCGCTGCGACAATAATGATCAACAGTTTTTTGTTGTTCTTAGGTTGTTCTAAAGTATCTTCTGCCATTTTGTTCTTCTATTTTCCATGAGATTACTCGCGTTAGGCGTAGTAACTAATACCATCTTTTTTATTGGCAACATTCACGTTCAAGCTTACGCTTTCTTCAGTATCATCGACACCATGATTCGACTGACCACTAGATTGAGATCCAGAACCACTCGATTCATGAGAAGCGTGACGTTGTTGCTGACCTTGACTCTGTTGCTGAACCGACGAATCTGCCAGTTGAATTCCCTGTTGAGACAGCATTTCACGCAGCCTTGGCATAGCATGATCGACCATATCGCGCGTTTGTTGGTTTTGAACCGTAAAATGCACCGTCGCAGAATCATTGTTTAAACTCATGCGAATTTGCATTCGACCTAAGTCTGGCGGATCTAAACGAATATCCACATGTTTCAAATTTTTCGCCATCATCATTTGAACGCGCTCTGCAACTTGGTCACTCGCGTTCTCTTTGGTGAGCACTAGGGGCGACTGTACGTTTGTTGGTGCTTGTGATTGCTCAGCTCGCAGTTGATTAGCAGTCACACCTGCTGCTGCGGCATGCGTTATACCGGCGGGAGCATCATTTGCTTGTCCAAGGTTGGCGGCTCCCTTTTGTTTTTGCACGCCAGCTAAACTTGCATTCCCCGAGGTTAACGATGGATTATTGGTATTGTGCTTGGTTGCGGCAGCATTAGCCGCTAATACACTTGCGGCCATCGCC
The DNA here is from genome assembly GCF_022432925.1 of Vibrio sp. CyArs1. Classification (NCBI taxonomy): domain Bacteria; kingdom Pseudomonadati; phylum Pseudomonadota; class Gammaproteobacteria; order Vibrionales; family Vibrionaceae; genus Vibrio; species Vibrio sp. CyArs1. The sequence goes on from NZ_JAKRBO010000006.1 coordinate 125,687, forward strand.
CCCTCTGAGCCGGCTTGAGTTGCACTATGTATTGGCACTGCTGTTGCCTGGGTAGCTGGCGTCGCCATAGCAGCACTTTGACTTGCACTCGAATGAAGCTTATCTGCAGTAAAAGCCGTCGCCGCGAGAGTCTTGGCGTCTAATTTTCCGCCTTGCTCCGCATCAGGCTTAGACCAAGCAATTTGGTTTTGTGTGCCAGCTTTTGTGTCTCCATCAAACGTCGTTGCTCTCACCTCTTGGCCGGACGCTAAATGTGCTGCAGTTCCTGCGGCAACCGCCTTAGATTTGTGTGAACCGTCGAGGTTATCACCAGAAAGCGAAGCACTACCTTGTGTAGGATTATTTTGCGTAGATCCCGTTTGTGAAAGATTGCCCTGAGACGCAGAAAGTGCCGCCAATTCTTCGGCGGTAGCTTCACTGACAACCCCATCAGGAGCAACGATATTTTTGCTTTGTTTCTCTATTGACGAGCCGTCGCCACTCATTGATGCTGCGTGTCCATCAACTTGATTCATCGTTTGAGGGTTGCGAGCGTTTGCAGTTGTAGTACCTAATATCGCGGCTCCTGCTAATTTGGCTTCATCTTGAGACTCAACTGATGTTGATTTGGGCTTTAGCGCACTGTTTGATTCATCTAAACGATTAAGCAATTCAGCACTGTCGCTCACGGTTTTTTTGGCTTCGACACTGCTGCCTTGAGAATCGGAGCTTAACGTCTCATCACCCACAGCTATAGCACCACCAGCCGCCATTTTTTTGACACCCTTCTCTTCAGTGCCTTCTACATCTTCATCATTCGCCTGACTCTTTACCGTTGCTGGGGTGGCTTGTGAAGACTTCGTGGTCTCAGCGGCTTTTCCTACCTCATCACTCACTTCAGCGCCATCTTCCAATAAAACACCTGTCGAACTCGACGTTATCTTTTCGCCTGATTTTTTGCCTTCAACCTTTTGGTTTTCCTCAGTATTTTCTGAAGAAATTGCGCTTTTAAGCTTATCAAAAAAGCCCTGTTCTTCCGCGTTATCGGCGGAATCCACCAAGGTGGTTTTGTCACTAGACTTAGCATTTGGTGTCGCTGAAATACTGTTGTTAGTAATTGCCAGACTCATTCCATTAAGGCCCGTAAAGAAGAGTTAAATACGCTAGGTGGCAAAATGCCGCCGCTTACAGTTATGTCATCTATCGATGCAAAATTTGTACCGAACAGTGAGTTTTACTAAAGGATAGGGTTAACGAGCAGAGCGACGACGAGCGAAAAGCAGGTTAGAAAACTCATCCATCTGTTTTTGTTCAAGCTTTTGTTCTTGCAGTTGTTTCTCTTTAGCTTTTTTATCGATAAGCCACTCATAGGACCGACGTTGTTTACGAGTATTGTGCCAGTAATCTTGGCAGTCTTCGACCTGTTGTTTGAAGTGACTTTCTGCGGATTTTTGCTTGGTTAATGTCTCATCTAGCTGTGTCAAAAAACGATTGAGGTGACCATACTCACTCGCCGTCAGCCCTCCTTTGCCACGCTCTACAAGTTGATTACAGTAATCAAGGCGATACTGCTCAATTTGTCTTACTTGGTTGTAATAGTCTTCAAGCTCTGATCGTGCTTTGTTGAGGGCTAAGACCGCTTGTTGCTCGCTGTCTTTGGCTTGTTCTAGAAGAAAATCGAGCGCATTATCCATAACCGAATCAGTTTACCTGCAACAGTTGTTTAAGCATACCCAAACACATATCGTATGGCACCGTTTCACGCATACTTTGTTGCAAGTACTGGTCAAGCTTAGGTTTCAGCGTAAAGGCGCTATCAATAGCAGGGTCAGTTCCCGGTTTGTAAGCGCCTATGGATACCAGATCTTGATTTTTGCGACAAACCGATAGCACCTGCCTAACAGCTTTAGACATTAGTACATGCTGATCATCCGTGATTTGTGGCATAACACGACTCACCGATTTTTCCACATCAATGGCTGGATAGTGACCAGCATCTGCCATTTCACGAGACAGAACGATATGACCATCCAAAATCGCCCTCGCCGCATCAGCGATAGGATCCTGTAAATCATCCCCTTCAGTAAGCACAGTGAAGAATGCAGTAATGGAGCCCTGATTCACATCACCGTTGCCCGCTCGCTCAACTAAAGCGGGGAGCTTGGCAAAGACCGATGGCGGATAACCTTTGGTTGCCGGTGGCTCACCTACTGAAAGCGCAATCTCACGCTGCGCCTGCGCAAAACGAGTTAATGAATCCATCAGAAGTAAGACATCGAGCCCTTGATCACGGAAATACTCGGCAATGGTTAAAGCGGTTTGACAGCCCTTCAGGCGCATAAGTGGTGACGCATCAGCTGGTGCTGCAACGACCACCGAACGCTCACGACCCGATGTCCCTAGAATCTCTTCGATAAATTCTTTAACTTCTCGGCCACGTTCACCAATCAGTCCCACCACAACCACTTGTGCCGTCGTACCACGAGTCATCATACCTAGCGTGACCGACTTACCAACACCTGAACCTGCAAAAAGACCAATACGCTGACCTTTGCCAACGGTCAATAAGCCATTAATGGCTTTAAGACCAACATCAAGTGGTTCAGAGATGGGTTTACGCGCTAGCGGGTTGATAGGTTCAGCATTGAACGACGCGCGTTGGTCAGTATAGATCTCACCCAGTCCATCAAGCGGGTTTCCCACTCCATCAATCACTCGACCGAGTAGTTCCATTCCTACTGGAAGTCCAGCATCAGAAGTCATTGGCGTTACCCGAGCGCCAGGAAGAACTCCGGTAATCTGTTCACTTGGCATTAGATACAAGTGTTCACCGGAGAAACCTACCACTTCGGCGTCCATTTCGCCGTGCATGGTTTCCACTTTACAGACACTACCAATGGGTGCTTTGCAACCGATGGCTTCGAGTGTTAATCCAACAACACGAACCAGTTTGCCAGAAGCAATCGCGCGAGACTTATGCCCTTCAACTTTGTAATTGGCCAGTCGCTCGGCAAGTGCTTGCATCACTCGCCTCCCTGATGGCGATTGGTTCCACAAAAACTTTGTAATACGCTTTTCACACGCTCTTCGAGTTTGTAACTCACGCTCGATTCACCCGCTTCGATAAATACATCACCACGATTGAGTGACGGTTCAATAACAAGCGTCCAATTGCGAATATCAAGCTCTTCATCACCATAAGCGGCACGGATAATATCAACATCAGCCGGATGGAGTTTTAACGTAATTGCATGGCCAACAATCGGTAACGCGTCGACCGATTGCTTGACGGTATCGAGAATGACTTGCGGATTGGTTTGTACCTCAACATGCACCACTTCCTTGGCCAACGCGAGCACCATGTCGACCAATTGCTTTTCAACTTGGTTGTTCATTAGCTCTAACGGTTGAGCAAATTGGTTCGCCATGTTCATGAAGACTTCAACCTGCTGCTTAATGTACTCTTCACCAGCGGCAACGCCTTCTGCTTTGCCTAACTCAAGTCCCTCGGCATGTCCTGCTTGAGTTCCCTCTTCCTTGCCTTTGTCGTAGCCTTGTTTAAAACCGGCTTCTTGGCCTTGGAACAAGCCTTCTTGATAAGCACCCTGTTTGATCTGCTCAATCTGCTCTTCAGTGAGCATCAAAGGCTCTTCTTCAGCTGGTGCTTCTTCTAGAGGAGCCCAACTAGGATCGTAGTTAAGCGCGGTCTCTTTGGCATGTTGATTAGTTTGTGAGGTGTAATCTGGTAACCCCCAAGAATGAGCTGACTCTATGGTATTGTCTTCTGACGGACGCAAAAAGCCACGTTTTCTCTCTCCAGACATCAAGCCTTCCCTTTTATTCTTAAGAAAGTTTTCCAAATGAATATGTTATGAGTTTTTATAGGAACTCATCTGCGCCACCAGAAAGCATCAGCTCACCGTTGTCCGCCATTCGTCTAGCAATCGTGAGAATTTCTTTCTGTGCCGTTTCTACATCAGCAACACGCACAGGTGGCATCGCCTCAATATCTTCACGCATCATGTCAGCAGCACGTTTCGACATGTTATCGAAAATCTTCTCTTTAAGCGCATCATCGGCGCCTTTAAGAGCACGTTGCAACACGTCTTGCGGTACATCTCTAAGCAGCTTTTGGATACCTTGGTCGTCCACTTCGATAAGGTTCTCGAATACAAACATAAGATCTTGAATCTGAGTCGCCATATCTTCGTCTTGGTCGCGAATTTGATCCATAAGAATCCCTTCGACGTTGTTGTCGAGGTAGTTCATGATCTCCGCAGCCGCCTTCAGGCCGCCAATTTTCGCGGCTTGAGCGCCTGCTTGGCCTGCGAACTGCTTCTCCATAATTTCGTTCAGTTCTGCTAAAGCAGACGGCTGAACTTCTTCCAAGTTCGCAATACGCATCATCAAATCAAGACGAACTCTCTCAGGGAACTGAGAAAGAATTTCTGCTGATTGATCAGCTTCCAAGTAAGAAAGTACGATGGTTTGAATTTGTGGGTGTTCGTTAACAATGATGCTGGCAACTTGACGCGGATCCATCCATTTCAATGAATCCAAACCTTTGGAGCCTGTTCCCAGAAGGATTTGGTCCACAAGGTTGTTGGCTTTATCTTCACCTAATGCAGCTACCAAGGTATTGCGCATGAAGTCTTCGCTACCCATACCAATATTGGTGTACTTCTGGATATCTTCTAAGAAGGCGCGGTGAACCGCCCCCACTTTGTCTTGGCTCAGATCGCTGGCTTTCGCCATGGCACTACCCACACGCTGAACTTGTTTAGGTTCAAGATGACGAATGATGCTGGCCGCATCGGATTCATTCAAACTGAGTAGCAAAATAGCCGCTTTTTCATCTCCGCCAATGCTAGAAATGTCGACACTGGTTTCTGCAAGTTGGCCGCCATTTGCTGCCACGATCTCGTTTGCCATTAGTTTTCAGCCATCCAATTTTTAACAACTTGTGCCGCGAGTTCCGGCTCATTCGCCACCAGAGCTCGTACTGCTTTAAGCACATCTTCGTCTTTGTGTAGGTTTGGTAGGTCAATACCGGTACTAAATTCGAACAACTCACTGCCGTCAATATCAGTACCAATCAAGCTGGTTTCGCCGTCGGCGCCAAGCGGCAGACCATCCGGGCCATAAAGCTGGTCGTCTTCTTCCTGAGCTGCTGGGTTAAGCAGCTTCTTCATTGCTGGTCTAATTAGAACAAAGACCACGACGATGATCACCAAGGCACTCGCAAACCAGCGAATCCAATCATTGAAATTAGGGTGCTCCCAAATTGGTACATCCGGTAATAGATCGGCCGTAGGCTCTTCAAACGTCATACTCAAAACATTGAGTAAATCACCACGGTTTTCATTAAAACCAACAGCACCGATAAGTACTTGTCGAATTGCCGCCAGTTCACTCTCTGAACGCGGCTGGTAAGTGACCTCACCAGTATCTGGGTTCACGCTTGAACGGTTTTTTATTGCAACCGCTACGGTCTGGCGATTTACTACACCGCTTTGTTTGCGCTCGTGACTAATCGTGGTATCGAGTTCGAAGTTACGTGTCGCTTCTTTGTGAACTGAACCTTGCCCCATGATCGAGCCATCTTTCATTTGTGCGACATCAGTAGGAATAGAGGCGTCAGCGGGCGGCTGGTTACTAAGTGCACCCGGTACACCAGCCACAACATTACCGTTGTTGTAGTCTTCTAAGGTATATTCACTTCGAGTTGCTGGCGTATTCGGGTCAAAGCGCTTGCGCGTTTGCTCAACGGCGCTAAAGTCGAGTTCAATATCAACTTGAGCGGTGTAGTTACCTAAGCCAAGAATCGGAATCAATACCGAATCAATTTTCTCACGTAACGCTTGTTCTTGATTTTGCTCTAGTTCTTGCTCTTTTCGACGCGCCATAGAAGCAGCATCTTGAGAGCCCGAACTCAATAGGCGACCGTGCTGATCAGTAACGGTAATACGTGATGGCTTCATGCCCGGAACGGCGCTCGCCACCATATCCACAACGGAGTCAACTTCTTGCTGCCTTAATACAGCGCCTGTGGCTAGGGTGAGAAAGACTGAAGCGGATGCTTCTTGATTATGGCGAACAAAAACACTTTGTTTTGGCAGTGCCAAAAGTACACGAGCGGTGCGCACTTGCTTCATCTGCTCGATAGCTTTGCCTAGTTGCCTTTCGCGGCTTAGCTTAAGACGTTCTTGTTCAAGACGCTGAGAAACACCAAATCCCATATCCTGCATCAGGATATCGTCACCGGTATTTGATGCGCGGTTTATTCCTGCACGCACCATATCAAGTTTGAGGTTATTGTATTCACTCGCAGGAACACTCAGCGCATTACCTTCTAACTTGTATTGCACTTTCTTTTGGTCAAGATAATCAAGAACTGGAATAAGCTCTTCGGTCTCATATACGCCTAACGGGCGCATCTCTGGCTCTTTAACCCAGAAGAACAACATCACGATGAGCGCCACACAAATAGAGATAGACAGAACTAGGACGATTTGTCTGAGAAGATCGAGATCGCCTACGGCTAAGTCAAACTTAGAGCTGCTTTTCTCGTTGATGTCTGGATTTTGACTTTCTGCTGCGATGTCTGAGCTCGTCACCATTGCGGTATCTGAGCCACTATCCATTAACGCTACGTCTGTCGATTGATTTTCTTGAGCCACTACTTTTTACTACCTAGATTAAACGGGCATATTCATGAGTTCTTTATAGGCTTCTACAAGCTTATTTCTCACTTGAATGGTTGCTTCAAAGGCGACGCTAGACTTGTTTCGAGCGATCATGACATCAGAAAGAGAGACATCAGCGTCCCCTCGGTCAAAACGCATTTGCAGATCACCGGATGATTTTTGAAGACCATTCACGTTGTTCACCGCTTGAGAAAGCATGTCGCCAAAGTTAGCACCAACCTGATGGGCGTTTGCTGCAGGCTTAGAGTTGGCCGCTTCCAACATCATGGTCTGCATTTCATTGTGTAATCCGTCTACTTTCATGCTTTATCAATCGCCGTCAATCTTTTGACAGTGTCCTTACAATATCTTGATTCTTTCCTGAAAATTGCAAAAATTATGCCATGGTTTAAACCTAAAGTGTTAGCTCTAAACCAACACTTTAGGACACATCTTAGCTCGGGATCTCAATACCAGCATCGCGCATCTTCGCTAACTTATAGCGTAAGGTTCGTGGGCTAATACCAAGTTTCTCCGCCATTTCTTTACGGCGACCTTCGCACTCTTTCAGCGTCTCCAAAATAATTGAAAACTCTTGATCACGAAGTTCACCACCCAAGCCTTCGCTCGATGCTGCACTGCGACCCATGACGTCACTTGAAACCTGAGCAACAGGAGCGATCTCCGGTGCAACTTGCTCAGGGCTCGACACCACTTGTTGTAAGCTCGATGCGTCTTGCCAGTCCACACCTTCTAATAGAATGTGCTCAGCGCAGATGGTTGACTCGTCACATAAGATCAAAGCTCGTTGCACCACATTATCTAGCTCGCGAACGTTACCCGGCCACGGATAGCTCATGAGTTTTGCTAATGCTGCCTGACCAAATTCTGGCACTGGCATTCCCAATTTCTTACAGTGGCGCTCGGTTAGATGACGGGCTAAAGGCGCAATATCTCCAGAACGATCACAAAGAGCTGGCCACGCAATTGGGAACACATTTAAGCGATAATATAGGTCTTCACGGAAGTTACCTTCCTGAACATATTGTTTAAGATCACGGTTACTGGTCGCCAATACTCGAACGTCTAACGCAATGCTTTTACGACTACCTAACCGCTCTACCTCACGCTCTTGTAGTACGCGAAGTAATTTAGCTTGAAGGTTTAAATCCATTTCACTGATCTCATCAAGCAAAATGGTGCCACCTTGAGCTTGTTCAAATTTCCCCGGACAGGCTTGAATAGCGCCGGTAAACGCCCCTTTCTCATAGCCAAATAGGGTCGCTTCTAACATGTTGTCTGGAATCGCCGCACAGTTGATTGCGACAAAAGGACCGTCCGCACGTAGCGATTTGTTATGGATATAGCGTGACATGACTTCTTTACCTGAGCCACTTGGCCCCAGCACCATGACACTGGCGTCAGTCTTAGCAACTTTTTCAGCCAAAGTAAGCAGTTGAATACTCTTAGCATCCGCAACAATCGCATCACCATTATCATCTGACTTCACTGGCGCATAACGACTGACCATATTCAACAACACTTCCGGCGCAAAAGGTTTCGCCATGTAATCAATCGCACCTTCCTTCATGGCTGCGACGGCATCTTCAATGTTGGCATAAGCTGTCATTAACAACACAGGCAAATTGGGCCAATGCTGCTTAATGTTTCGCAGGAGTGCTAAACCACCCATCCCCGCCATCTGTACATCGGAAACAACAATATCTACCGGCTGAGTTTTGAGCTTCACTAGAGCATCTTCAGCGCAATCGGCTTCCACCCACTCATAACCTGCAAGGGCCAATGTATCGACGAGAGCTTCGCGAAGACCTTCATCATCCTCTACGATAAGTACTTTGCTTTGAGCCATCAGCTTATTCCTTCATTTGTTACTTCTTGAGATGACGTTGCCAATGGCAAGCACATGGTAAAACATGCGCCATCATCCTCTTCTGATATCAATTCAAGCCGTCCTTCATGAGCACGGCAAACCATTTGCACTACCGCAAGACCAAGACCCGTGCCTTGTGAACGAGTAGTGAAAAACGGTTCCATTATTTTCTGTTGCAGTTCAGCAGGTACGCCTGGCCCGCTATCTTGGACAGAGATTTTTAATTCGTTATTAACTGGACGGAAAAACACATCCAATTGCGACCCTTTACCAGCAATTTGCACGGCATTAAGTACAAGGTTACTCAAGGCAGAGGCAACCGCATTAACATTACCCAGCAGCGCTACTTCGTCTTGCTCTACTTCTAAACAATAATCGATGTTGTTGCTTTTTAGTGTGGTCTCGACCATCGGCTGATACTCATCCACCAGTTGTTTTAGGGTAAATGGCTTTATGACCTTATTGTCGCCCCCCTTTGCAAACAACAGCATGTCATTAACCTGCTTCTCAAGATCATGAAGTCTGTCGACCAATTTGATTTGAAAGCGTTCACGAGTAGGTTGTGGAAGGTTAGGCGCACCAAGGTTAGAGGCATACAACATAGCACTGGATAACGGCGTGCGAACTTGATGTGCGAGTGAAGCAACCATTCTTCCCAAAGATGATAAGCGCTGTAAATCGCTGACTCTTGATTGCAGCAAGCGCGTTTCAGTGAGGTCAGTAATGAGAATCAACTGTCCAGTTGAGGAAGCGGAAATAGCCAATCGAACCTTGCGGCCATTGCGTAAAGAGACCTCATGACCATCATCTTCTTTGGGGTCAAAAACCACTTGAATCAGATGAAACCATTTTTGGCCAACAAGGGGAATATCGAGAATACGGTGCGCTTCTGGGTTCGCTTCCCTGACCACACCTTGTGTATCCAACAAAATGACACCTGCAGGCATCGCTTCTATAACCTGCTGATATCGTTCTACTTGCGATTCCAAGGAATCTAAGTGTGAGCTTGATTGCTCATCTTGTTGTGATTCGCCCGTTGCCAACTGATCCATTTACGAGATGTTCCTTCTCAATACGACTCGCAGAAATACGTAGTCCATAAAAGACTTAAGCCCGAAAATGCAAAAAGCATGCCGGGCTTAAGTCTATATATTTCAACAAGTTAATCGCGTCAATAAATTGTCATAGCAAATTGAGCGTGACTTAAATCACATCACAAACAGCTCCAATCTAGCGGTGTAAGTTATACTTACGCATTTTTTCAACAAGGGTGGTACGACGCATACCGAGCATATCAGCAGCACGAGCAACGATGCCTTCTTGAGCATCCAAAGCTTGGCTAATCATGTTCACTTCGAGGTCGGCCAACATTTCTTTCAGGTTAACACCTTCAGGAGGTAACGATTGAGGTGCATTGTGACTTTCCAGTTCAGGCTCTTCAAAGGTAAAGTTCTCCGCGAATATACTGTCTAATGCATCACGCTCTTGTTCTTCAATCGTTTTGAACGCATTCATTTCTGGCTGGAATTCTGGGATATCACTATAGCGGTATTTAACCGGAAGATGATTCACATCCACCAAGCTATTTGGATACAAGATCACCATACGTTCAACGAGGTTGGCAAGTTCACGAACGTTACCTGGCCAATCATGTTCCATTAACGAATTAACGGAACGAGGGGCGAAACAGATAGGTTGCCCACCTTCTGCCTCCATACGCGCTAGCAGTTCTTGCAACAACAGAGGGATGTCTTCTTTGCGCTCTCGAAGCGATGGCATTTCAATTGGAAAAACATTTAAGCGATAGAACAAGTCTTCGCGGAAGTCACCCTGTTGGATCATGCTTTCAAGATCGCGGTGCGTTGCGGCAACAATGCGAACATTGGCTTTAATCACGCTACTGCCGCCAACGCGTTCAAACACGCGCTCTTGCAATACGCGAAGTAACTTGACCTGCATCGGCATTGGCATATCACCAATTTCGTCAAGGAATAAGGTACCGCCATCGGCAAGCTCAAAACGCCCTTTACGAGAAGTAATCGCCCCCGTAAAGGCGCCTTTCTCATGACCAAACAACTCACTTTCTAGCAAGTCCGGCGGAATCGCTCCGCAGTTCACTGGAACAAACGGCCCACTACGACGAGTTGAATGGTAGTGGATGTTGCGAGCTACAACTTCCTTACCCGTGCCTGACTCGCCCAGAATCAACACGTTCGCTTCCGAACCAGAGACCTGTTCAATCAAATGACGAACTTCCTGTATGCCAGGACTTTGTCCAACTAAACTACGAAATAGCGTATTTTTACGAAGATTCGACGGAACCTGAACGCCTTTACGCCCCAAAAACTCGCGACAATGACGCAGCGCATCACTTAGCTGAGGGTAGTTGAGAGGGAGTTCTAACTCACCAACAAAGTTGGAAAGTGGCTCAACCGCGCCGGTAAATTCACTCGTCACCAGCAAAGGAACATGATTAGACAGCGAAAGCTGCGATAACAAGACTTGAGATAGATTTGGGCTTTCCAAAGCACCTACGATGCAACCCGACCACGTCTGGGACCAATCGATTTGGTTTATGTCTGTAGATGGAATCGCCACACAATGCTCACCAACAAACTCCAAAATGGTGTTTAGATTAGTGCGAATTTGCGGATCATCAGCAATAACAAGAAGTTTAGCTAAGCCTTGCATGAGTCAGGAATTATGCCTTGATCAAAACCAACCACAGAGGCGTCAATTTTTTGTCACTCGTCAATTTTACGCCGAGCTAACAAAAGCCAAAAAACACCTTATAAAATTGACAAGCAATTTATAAAACAAGTGGTTAGATATAAAAAAACGCCATTAGGCTGGGAATGGCGTCTATTCTATTGACATTATTCTGATATAGCAACTTTGTCACGTTGACTTTAAGAGGTTAATTCCGCTTAGATTCCAACTTCTTGTGCTGTTAAGTTGTGGTAATCACTAGGAATTTGATCCCAAGCAGATTTTATCTCTCGTATGATCTCTATCACATCATCAATTGGTTTTGGGTTATTTTCGTGATTAGCCGTTGTGATTTGCGCAATCATGAATTCATACAACTGGTCGAGGTTTTTAGCAATGTCGCCGCCATCATCCATAGACAAGCAACTACGTAGTGCAATGATGATATCTAGAGCTTTGCCGATACGCTCGCCTTTCACAGGCACATTGCCTTGTTCCATCGCTGCCTTGGCTTGAATCAGTCTTTCTATCGCACCACCCATTAGCATTTGGATAACTTTGTGCGGTGACGCAGCACTCAATTGGCTGTCTACAGATACTTTCTTATATGCTTGTAATGAACCACGCATCACTATCCTCTCAAATAAATTTTTGGTACTGCTGTAGGGACTTTCTACCATGTCGGTACTTTCTAAGTTCCAGTCCCAATTGATCCGTTTTGGTTTGCATATGGGTCGCAATTCGACGTGTCGACTGTTCCACTTGCAGCCACTCATCACTCTGCTTTAGGTTCGGATTCCTTTGGCAAGCGGCTATTAACTTCGTGATTATCTGTTCTCTTTTATCGACCAGAAGGTGAATTTCTTCAGTATCCAACTCATCATTTTCTAAAACAGATTGTAAACGGTGATCCAAATCACCTAATTGATTGAATATGCTCAATTAGTAGACCCTACTTTCGACATCAGCTTATCCCCCCATCGCACTCATCATGCCTGCTAATTGTGACTGCATCTTTCCAGTAGCGTCTTGCATGGCGGCAAATTTGTCGTGAGTTCGTTTCTGTAGGCTATCCATGCGGCGGTCTAAATTGACCTGTTGGTCATTCAGTCGATAATTTTGTTCAACTAAGCTTTGCTCTCGAGTACGGATCGTCCCGGTAGCACCGGTCATACTGTGAATAGCATCTTCGACGCGTTTGGCAAATCCGTTATTACCGCCGAAAAACTCGCCTAGCTTGTTGAAGTTATTATTCAACTGCTTATCGAGCATTTGATAGTTTATTTCGAGATTACCTTGGCGCGTCGTAGTGACACCAAACTCAGTTAAGGTCTCTAACCCTTCAGGGGCACCTTCTACCGCTGATGAAAAGACACTTTTCAAACGCGAGTCCGCACTTCTCACCACACTATCTCCCGCCAATGGGCCGGTTTGCCCAGTTGTGGGGTCTGCACTAGAAAGCTCTTTGGACACTTGATAAAACTGGTTGTAGGCGGCAACAAATTGTTCAATATCAGCACGCACACTAGCGCGGTCATATTCCACACCAATTTCAGCTGGACGATCCCCTTGCTTGGTCGTGCCTTTCAACGTTAAATCCACGCCTTCAATGGCACCTTCAATGACATTATTGTGACTTGATAGCTCAGCAATACCGTCGAGTATGACCTTTGAATCTTGCGCTGCTTGGACTTGTGACATGCCATTGTAGATTTGCAGCGATCGCTGTGCTTCGGCAAGTTCAGCTTGAACTGATTCTACTTTTTCTAAACGCTCACGTTCTTCAGGTGATAGCTTGGCACGCTCTAGTTGCTTGGCCTCCGCTTCGGTCATATCACCGTCAGCAACAGCTTGGGCAATGGCCGCTTTTTCATCGGCCAATTCTTGCTCTAGCTGAGCTTGTGCTTCACTTGGCGTTACATAAGAGTCGGTCAAAGTGCCCGAGGCTGTATTACTCCAACCCGGGACTTCACCCGATTTCTCTAATGCTTTTTGATCAAGCTCCGGCTCTGGCGCTTGATAGGAATCCATTAAGGTTCCTGATGCAGTTTCTGTCCAACCGGGAATAGTGTCTTCAGGGCGGCCAGATGTTGCCTCTTGCGCGACAGATTCTGCGCTTTGCTCACCATTGGCGCTTTCCTCTTCCAAAGGCTCATTAGCAGTAGCTTCATTCACCTCGTCTACTTTCTTAGCGTCATTTTCCTCAGAGGATGGAACATCCAGTAAAGCTAAAGCATCAGCCTGAGCTTGCTCCAATGCCTTAACGCGCTGCTCAATAGTTTTATATTCGAATCGATAGAGATCGTTGCCGGGCTCAGCGTCCACAGCAATTAACAAGGCATGTTCAGCCCCTGATTGGTTGGCCGCCACAATGAGTCTAGGACCATTGATGTCTTTAACGATAGATGCGCGTACACCGGGGTTGTCACTCGCGCCGTTAATGGCACGAACTACGTCGGTTAAACGAGAATTACTGCGAAGGGAAATATCAAAGCTGTCATCACCCATTGAAATTTGCAGCTTACCTGGACCAAACTTCGTATCTTCAGGAATAGCATCCGAAGCGATTTTATGGCTTTGAGCAAGCTGCAATACATCGACAGCGTATTTGCCAGCAATAGCATCAGTAGATGCTGTTGCCGTGACAACGCTTTCTTCGGAGGTGTTGACGCTTCTCAGCGCAAACGCCTTCTCCTGGCGAAAGCTTGCCATAAGATTTTTCATCGTATCTAGTGACTCTTTGAGTCGTCCGTAGGCACTTATACCGGTATCAATTTTGCTACGCTCATAGTCGAGACGTTGCTGTTTCGGAATCCGCTCAGCATCGACTATTTTGCTCACCATGGAATTGATATCCATGCCTGAAGACATCCCTATCGGGCCCATATTCACCAAACCACTTCGAATTTAATACTATTGCATCTTAGTGATGCGACTACACCAACATATCAATGCTGAGTGCGCCATGTTTTTCAACACGCTTTAGTACGTCGAGAAGCTCTTGATCTGGAAACTGACGAATGATCTCACCGCTGTCTTTCGCATAAACAGTAATGATGTCGCGCCCTGATTCTTCATCTCTTCGAAACGATAATCCCGTATTCATTGAGGTGAGAAACTCATCAAGACGTTTGACCATATTTTCACGTTCTGCCTGATTGAGGTCATGACGCTCGGTCGCAATTTTCTGAATCAATTCGGAAGTTTTCTGGCTAGAAAACTCCACACTTTCCGCCGTTCTCAGTTCATTGACCTTTTTCGGCTGTGAGCCTTTATCGGTATCAACTGACGGTGTTGTTTTGTTAGTATTTCTCGAAGCAAGTTCTGTGCCACTAGAAGAGGCAAAAGGCTGAATGTTCGACGCGTAGGATGAGATATCCACTTTCGTTCTCCCGTTTCTAACCTTCTCTATTGTCCAACTCCAACTGGGGTAAAACTAGTTGAGCAATAAGCTTGAAATTGGAAGTTGGTGATAGAGTAACCCTATCACCAACACACTTGCCTAAGGTGTAAGCCTTTTTTAGCCTAGTAGGCTAAGTGCAGCTGATGGCGATTGCTTCGCTTGAGCTAGAATTGAAGTACTCGCTTGCTGCAGGATTTGGTTCTTGGTCATTGCCGTCGTTTCTTTCGCGTAATCGGTATCTTCGATACGGCTCTTAGATGCATTAACGTTTTCGTTGATATTATCTAAGTTATTGATTGCGTGATTGAAGCGGTTTTGGAACGCACCAAGTTCTGCACGGTTACTGTCTACGTATTTTAGCGCCGCATCTAGAATAGCTACTGATTCTTGTGCACCACCTACAGAAGTAACATTGATGTCATTAACTGATACCGCGCTTGCTGCACCAGAGAGGTCAAGCTCAGAACCGCCCGCTAGTGAACCACCGAACGTTAGTGAAGCACTATCAGCTTCGCCGTTGCTGCTTGCGAAGATTTGCAGAGCACCGTCTTCATCAACAGATGCTTGAACTTGGTCTGTTTGACCATTGATGTAGGTTGCAAGTTGCTCGATATCATCACCTTCTTTACCAGTGATAGCAATCTGAGTCATTGCGTTACCCGCTTTATCATCTAGGTCAATCGTTAAGGTCGCACCCGCTGCAACTGTCCAGCTTTCATCTTTCGCGTTAGCCGCTTTATAAGAAGAACCGCCCATTTGAGCATTATCAGAGCGCATATCGTTCATGCTCAGCATAACCGCTTCGCCACTGTTAGAACCGATTTGGAACGACTGTGTACCATATGTACCATTTAGAAGACGGTTGCCACCAAAAGACGTGGTTTCCGCGATACGGTTTAGCTCGTCATTAAGCGCTGTCACTTCTTCTTGAATTGCTACACGCTCTGCTTTTGAGTTAGAGCCGTTTGCAGATTGTAGAGATAGGTCACGCATACGTTGTAGGATGTTAGTTGTTTCATCCATCGCACCTTCAGCTGTCTGTGCAATAGAGATACCATCGTTTGCGTTTTTTACAGCCATATCTAAGCCGCGGCTTTGAACATTCAATCGGTTCGCGATTTGCAGACCTGCTGCATCGTCTTTCGCACTGTTGATTTTGTAGCCTGAAGACAAGCGTTCCATTGATTTTTGTGTGTTCTCTGCTGCGTTATTCAGATAACGCTGAGCAGTCATTGCAGACACATTCGTGTTTACATTAATTGCCATACTGATCTCCTTAGGCATTTAGGATAGATGGCCTCTGTGTCTCTCACCTCACATTGGCACATCCGATTTTATTTCTCTCAATCCCTGTAACGGCGATAAATTTAGAAGCTTTAGAACAAATTGGCGTTTTTTTTACTATTAATTCAATTGATTGGATAAATGTGATTTAGATCGGAGATTCGAATGGAGGATAGTTGTGTTTGCAACGCTCTAAAGCCAAATGAAAAAAAACCAGAGCCGAAGCTCTGGTTTGTTATTTGTCATCTGAGGCAATGCTTAGCCTAGTAGGCTCAATGCTGCGTTTGGCGCTTGTTTCGCTTGTGCCAAAATCGAACTTGAAGCTTGCGATAGAATTTGATTCTTCGTCATCGATGTCGTCTCTTTCGCGAAGTCCGTGTCTTTGATACGGCTCTTCGACGCGTTCACATTCTCATTGATGTTGTCTAGGTTGTTGATAGCGTGGTTGAAGCGGTTTTGGAAAGCACCAAGCTCTGCACGGTGACTATCCACATACTTCATCGCTGAGTCCAGAATCGCAACGGACTCCTGAGCGCCACCTACTGACGTGACATCAATATCGTTAACTGTTGCTGCTGCCGCTGCACCTGACATGTCTAGCTCACCTGAACCCGCTAGCGTACCACCGAAGCTTAATGATGCGCTGTCGATGTCTTTATTGTTGCTCGCGAATACTTGTAGAGCGCCATCTTCATCTACAGACGCTTGCACTAGGTCAGTTTGACCATTGATGTACGTCGCTAGCTGCTCAATGTCGTCGCCTTGTTTGGCGTTAATCGTCAGCGTTGTCATAGCGTTACCCGCGCTGTCGTTCATGTCGATTGTCAGTGTTGAGTTTGCTGCCACTGACCAATCTTTATCTTTGGCGTTTGCTGCTTGGTAAACCGAACCACCCATGCCGCTGTTGTCTGAGCGCATATCTTTCAGGCTTAGCATCACTGCTTCACCATTGTTTGAACCGATTTGGAATGACTGGGTACCGTAAGTACCGTTAAGTAGACGGTTACCACCAAATGCTGTGGTTTCAGCGATACGGTTTAGTTCGTTGTTCAGCGCCGTCACTTCTTCTTGAATTGCCACACGCTCTGCTTTTGAGTTTGAGCCGTTTGCGGATTGCAGTGATAGGTCACGCATACGTTGCAAGATGTTCGTTGTCTCGTTCATCGCGCCTTCAGCTGTTTGAGCGATAGAGATACCATCGTTCGCGTTGCGCACTGCCACATCAAGACCACGGCTTTGAACGTTCAAACGGTTCGAAATTTGTAGACCCGCTGCGTCGTCTTTCGCACTGTTGATTTTATGACCTGAAGACAAACGCTCCATTGATGTTGCTTGCGCTTGACTTGCATTGTTTAAGTAACGCTGAGCCGTCATCGCTGATACGTTAGTATTTACATTCACTGCCATGTTGTTTCTCCAATTGATTTTCCGGTGTAGCGGTTTCCGACGTCTCGGAAAACCAAGTAGTTCTCTCAAAGTTAATCTTTTAACGACGCGAGCGAAAAAACCTTTAGAAAAAAACTCGAAAAAACAAAAGAAAACATCCGTTTGATTAGGATTTGAGCAGTTAACGGAAAATTGAAAAGAAAAGATTAAAGTTTAACGAAATGCCGCCGAAACACTGTGATTTTGCTGAATTTGCTAGGGGTGAGTTGTGGATCTTAAGAAAAGAAAAAGCCCCTTTTCCTTTGAGAGAACTGGGGCTGGGTGGCGACTAGAAGCGTGCGGAGATCAGAGAGAAATAAACACACCCTAGCTAACCTACATACTTTGATGCCGTATTGAGGCAGGTTGAGAGAGAGAGCCTCAACACATCACAAAGTATGTTTGCCAAGCAACAGGAAATTTATTGCCACGTCTGGCTTATGTTCCTGTCACTTAGAACTCGGACACTATCTCTATTGTAGTAGAGACATCGCTGAGTTAGGCAACTGTTTTGCTTGTGCCAAAATTGACGTACCAGCTTGTTGTAGAATCTGGTTCTTGGTCATTTCGGTTGTCTCTTTAGCAAAGTCGGTATCTTTGATTCGGCTGTTTGACGCATCAACATTCTCTTGAACGTTCGCTAAGTTGTTGATGCTGTGGCTTAAGCGGTTCTGCTTCGCACCCAAATCTGCACGTTGTGAATCCACATACTTAAGCGCAGAATCGATAATCGAGATAGCGTTTTGCGATCCGGCGACTGAAGTCATGTCAATATCTTGCACTGTAGACTGAGCAGCAGACGCGGTTTGTAAGTCTAAATCTGTAGCTAACGAACCACCAATCGTCACAGACTGGTTTAGGTCAATGTCAGGTTCTGCGACAAACACTTGAAGCTCACCATTATCTCCTACAGAAGCGCTAATCTTGTCAGACTGACCATTAATGTACGTTGCTAACTGCTCAATATCATCGCCTTGCTTCGCAGTGATGTTGATAGCTACTGCTTCGCCAGATTTGGTCGTAAAGCTAATATCCAACTGGTTATTCGTATTATCAACACGCCAATCAGCGTCTTTACCGTTGTTTGCAGTATATGTGGTCCCGCCCATACGGAAATCATCTGCACGAATACTGGTTAGTCCCATAATTAAGGCTTCACCTGAGTTAGCACCGATTTGGAATGACGCTTCTCCGAAGCTGCCATTGAGCAAACGACGGCCACCAAATGAGGTAGTCTCTGCTATACGGTTTAGCTCCGCTTGAAGTGCATTAGATTCTTCATTAATTGCAACACGCTCAGCAGGAGAGTTAGTACCATTTGCCGATTGAATCGCCAGGTCACGCATGCGTTGCAAGATGCTGGTTGACTCATTCATGGCACCTTCCGCAGTCTGTGCAATCGAAATACCGTCGTTCGCATTGCGCATTGCCACATCAAGACCACGTGATTGCGCTGTTAGTCGGTTCGAGATCTGCAAACCTGCAGCATCGTCTCGTGCGCTATTGATCTTGTGACCAGACGACAAACGCTCCATTGAGGTATTTAGCGCATCGCTGGATTTGTTCAGATAGCGTTGGGCTGTCATAGCCGAAACGTTTGTACTTACTGTTACTGCCATTATGCTCTCCTAATTGAGTTCGCAAGCTTCAAGTAGGCTCACTTAATAACAAACATTGTTAATTCAATATTGTTACTACGCCCACCTAATACCCCGTATCAGGTGGAGTATCTAAAGTGCTTATTTATCGAGTTAGCCCGTAATCGGGTACTTTGTATTCATGTTTAGCATTTTCTATGCCAACTAATACATTTAATTATAAATCAATACATTAAAGCCCATTCATTGAGCCAGCGTATGACAAGATCTCGTTAGTGCATCCAAAGTGGCTTAAGATTGCCACCCAACGCTTTCACCTCTGCACACATGGCAATGCTCATGCGGCAACCGAGGTGCCAAACTATCACTATAGATAATTAAATAACGTCAGGTCCTTGGTTTTTCCAAACGCAAGCTGTGAAGCCTGTAATGCTCGTGAGTTCTCTTCAAAATCGATGACCGCTTTTGAGTAATCGAGATCCTCAAAATTACTTTTAGAACGGGCAATCGAAATTTTAAAATCTTCATGCTGCGATTGTTGGGTATCAAGACTGTTAAGCCTTACCCCAACATCGGTACGCGAGCTAGTTAAGTGCAAAAATGCCGCGTGAAACTGCTCAGTGACCTGATGAAGCTGAGCACTGGCTGAGGCATCGGCTACATCGTTATCCATCCAATACACCGCATCATTAAACGTATCAAACACGCTAAATGTTTTTTGAGGCTCAATTTCAATCGCGTCCCCTGGTGTAATTTGACCTTTAGTCTGAATGTTGAGCCCTTGGAATTGAATGCCTTGGCTCGGGTCAAAATTACCCGCAGCAACAACCGTATTGTTCTGTTCAAGCTGATAACCAAATTGCTGATTACCCATATCCACAAACGTCACTTTGTATGTACTGTTGTCGTTTGCATTACTGTTGGTGGCTTTTTCAAGTAGTAATTCTGAGCCTTTTTGCAGCTGATAATTGGCTTTGTAATCCCCAAGTGGGTTATCAATCTCCATAAACAGCTTGCTACCAGGATCGCTCGTAGCCACTTCTAGACTTGCTGCAATGCGCATTTTGCGTTGATAGTCATCGCCAGCGTAAGAAATACGCCCTTCCCCATCGACGAAAAATGGTTGAGTCTTAGGTTTTGTGCCAGCAAAGCTATAGTTACCCGATTCATCACGGGTATTCGCAAGCGCGAGAAAGTTCTTTGCCAACTCCTCTATTTCACGTGCTTTTGCTTCACGGTCTTCAGGAGAAAGCGCACCGTTGATTGCTTGCATCGTTAAGCGTTTTGCATTGTCGGCAAACTGCTCTGTCTCACCGAGCATGACTTCTTGATGCTCAAGGCGATTTCTCGACAACGTGATGGCACTGTCGTACTGGTCCAACTGCTGCGTCTGCTGTTTAAGTTTTTGCAAATAATGCGTCGCTAGTGGTGAGTCCGCTGGCTTTTGCAGCTGTTTACCAGAGGCGAGCTGTGCATGGTTTTCATGAATTTTGTTTTCTTGGCGGCGCATATCATTTTGCACCGTTTGGTAATTATGAAAACTAGAGATTCGATTCATCATAATCTAGCTCCTTACCTTAGCTGCAAAATAGTATCGAAGGTTTCATTTGCCGCCTGCATCACTCGAGAAGACGCCATGTACGCTTGCTGAAACTTCATCATATTGGCCGCTTCTTCATCGAGGTTCACACCCGAAATAGACGCTACACGGCTTTGCGCGTTTTCATGCTCAAGCTCAGCGACTTCCTGCAAACGAGTCGCCGTCGAGGCTTTCAAACCCACATCGGTATTTAAGTTGTGATAGATATCAATGACCGTCGAGTCGCCATCATTCATCGATTTATCGGTCTGAATATGCAGCATTTTTCTCAAGTTACCGTTATCACCCTCTGCCGGATTGAGGTTAGCGGTGAACTTGTCATTTGCCATCGCTCCGTCACTGAGCTCGAACGTGGTGCCAAGTACCGTCACCGGACCAGTCGGAGGATAAGGCGTTGGGCTCAATAATACGTTGCCGCTTTTGTCAGTGACGGCAAATTCCGTCCCTGTTGGCGATACCACCACTTCAAATTCTTTCAAACTGCCCACTGACGAGACTTTAAATTTGGCATCACCCTGCGCAAACGTAGTTGAGGCTTCAAAGCTCTGTGCTGCTATGGCTTTTGGGTCGTTAGTCGTCATTTTCATATTGGCTGCACCGTCTCTCGTCGGACGTAGCAAAAGCTTCTCGCCTACAGCAGGCGGATTACCAATTTCAACTCGAATACCATCTAGTTGCATGCTCGGGCCGGAGAAAGACTGAGTCACACCATCTGAGTTGGTCACATGGTAATTAGCACCGTCAAATTTCAATGAATACTCTCCACCCTTAAGTTGTGAGGTATCATCAATAAACACTGCCACGTCGGCACTTGAGTTGACTGGTGCAACGACCCTTGCTTTGGCAAACGCGAGAGTATTGACATCCGCGAACAGGTTTTGTCCGACTTGACCATTCAAATCAAGCCCTTGCCCTTGCAATTCATTCACTTTTTCAGAAAAAGCGATAGAGAGACGACCGAGCTCATCCAGAACGTATGGAATCTCTTTGTCACGAGTTTCAAACATACTTTCTAAGCGTCCGCCAATGTCATCGCTGGTAATTGGTTTAATGCCTTTACCTTCAACAATCGCAAGGCGGTGCTGGTGAGTATCTGGGAATCCATCAATCATCTTCAACTGACTGGCTTCTGTACCCGATACCAAAGTATGACCATTACCAATATGAACGTTGAAGCCCTCAGCGTTCCTGCGAGGCGTCACCGTCACTTTGGTGTATTCGGACAACTCTTTGATTAACGATTCATGCTTATCCATCAGATCGTTATGTGGACCAGGCGAGCGCATCATTAAGCGGTGAATATCACGAATTTCGATACCGATTTGGTTCACTCGCTCAACACTCACTTCGAGTTTCTTGTTGACGTTGTCTCGCTGTTCACGAACCGTATCGTGGAAATCATTCATCGATTGACGAATCAGGTTGGCTTTATCAAGTACGACTTTACGCGCACCAATATCATTGGGGGTGTCGGCCAATGTTTTTACAGCATCAAACCAGTCGTTAAGACTTTCAGGCACCTTTTTAGACGACATAGACGACAACATCCCCGACATCATATCGAGGTTAGTCAGGTTTTCGTTGCGATAATTCACCTGAGTCGTTGCCATGTTGAGTTCTTTGACGGCAAACTGATCCCACGAGCGGCGAACATTTTCCACATGCACTCCCATACCGTAGGTTTGACCACCAAACTGTCTCGGGGCATTCGTCCCCTGTATAACAGATTGTCGGCTGTAACCTTCTGTATTTGCATTAGAAATGTTATGACCAGTCGTGTTTAACTGTCTCTGAGCTGTCAGTACGCTTTGCGCACCTAAGTTCAGAAGATCTGACGCCATATCGCCTCCAAAAAACCAAAATTAGCCTAACTAAATCCACAAGTTACGCCACGCTGCCGTTTAATTTGCAATATATATGCCAGAGTATCTTTGCCGCTGAGCTTGGCACTAAAAAAGATAAGGATGAAGAGAAAAAGATGAAGGTAGTGAGAACAATCCCGGCGATTTGCCGGGATTAATGAGATCAGTAGAACTATCGATAGCCGTTAAAGTGACATATCATCGATTTGCGCCTTAACGCGCAACACTTTGTCCGCATAGTTTGGATCTGTCGCATATCCAGCTTGATGAATATCTCGAATGAAGCGTTCAGAACCTTGGTTACCATTCAATGCCGACTGATAACGTGGATTCTCATTAAGGAACTTCACATAGTCGTTGAAACTGTCTTCATACGAGTTGTAAGAACGGAATGCTGCACGCTCTTGCACAGGTACATTTTGATGGTATTCCAGTGTCTGCGTTGCGACCTTATCGCCATGCCAACTTCTGTCAGCCTTAATATTAAATAGGTTGTTACTGCTGCCCTTACTGTTGTTGACGACTTTTTGCCCCCAACCAGTCTCTAAAGCCGCTTGCGCTAATAATAACGATGAATCCACCCCTAACGACTGAGCTGCTCTGTCCGCGTATGGTTTCAAAGACTCGACGAAGTTTTGTGGTGTCTTAAAATCAACAGGCTGAGCAACCGGGGCTCCGTCTAGGCCCAGTGATTTCGCGGTATTACGAGCTTTTGCTTCATCGTAAGGGAGATTAAGTGACGTGTCGAACGCTTCATTACGCATACGGATTTCACTGCCCGCTGCAGCATGCGCTTCTGGTGAACGTGCTGCACCAAGCTGAGCGACGATCATATCTGCTAATCCTAGAGAACCATTGGCACTCAACTCACTCGACATCTGCTCATCAAGCATTTGACGGTAAAATTGACCGTTTTGGCTATTGGTCAGGTCTGATTCAAAATGAGTATTCGCGTCGCGCATCGACTTTAACATCATAGAAGTAAAGATAGATTCGAACTGACGAGCGGCAGCGCGTAATGCCGCATCATCATCGCCTTCTTTGCCGCTCACGGCTTTCTGACGAAGCTTATCTAGGCTGCTGATATCATGGATAAAACCGATGTCATTGGAGTTTTTAATCATGATACTTACCTAGATAACGATCAACTGACCTTCAATGGCACCAGCTTGCTTAAGCGCCTGTAAAATCGCCATAAGATCTGATGGTGCTGCGCCCACTTCGTTAACGGCACGAACGAGATCATCGAGGGTCAAACCCGGTTGGAAATTGAACATCTTGCCCGAACCTTCTGTTACCTGAATATCTGAGTTAGGTACCACCACTGTATCGCCACCCCCAAAGGCATTGGGCTGGCTTACTTTCAAGTTTTCTTTGATAGCAACCGTCATACCACCGTGAGTCACTGCCGCCGGTTTAAGCTTCACGTGTTTGCCCACCACAATTGTTCCTGTACGCGAGTTAACGATGATTTTTGCACCACTGTCTGCGGTATCGAATTCAACGTTTTCAACTGCTGATAGGAAAGCTACGCGTTGGCTGAGGTCGCGAGGCGCACGAACTCGAACAGAGGTAGAATCTAATGGGCTCGCCATTTGCGGACCCAGAAAGTCATTGATGGCATTTGCCATGTTTTGCGCCGTTGTGAAGTCTGATTGCAGAAGGTTAAAGGTAATGTAATCACCGCGAGAGAATGGGCTAGGAACTTCACGTTCAACCGTTGCACCACTTGAAATCATGCCGACCACAGGGTTGTTGCCCACAATCTTAGAGCCATCTAAGCCTTCGGCACTAAAGCCACTTACCACTAAATTACCTTGTGCTACAGCGTAGACCTCGCCATCCAAACCTTGCAAGAAGGTCTGCATCAAGGTGCCTCCACGGAGACTTTTTGCCGCACCAATTGACGAAACTGTCACGTCCACGCGCTGACCCGGTTTTGAGAACGCTGGTAACTCTGCGGTAACGATAACCGCAGCCACGTTTTTAAACTTAGGTTTGAAGCCGATTGGCATTTGAATACCAAACTTCTCAAGCATTGAGCGGAAACTTTGCTCTGTAAACGGCGTTTTCTCACCTGTACCCGGGAGACCAGTCACCAGACCATAACCCACCAATTGGTTACTACGCACCCCGGCAACTTCTGCCACATCCTTAATGCGTGCCGCTTGTACACTTACCGCAGCAAAACATAAACCAAGAAGTAAAAACGTGAATTTTTTCATCATGTTACCCTAAAAACAAACAAACCCTCTGAGGAGAGGGTTTGCCGCTTATTATTCGTCGATTCCTATCCCTATAGAGAGACATTAAAAAATCGTGCCAAGAATCCAGGTTCCTGCATATCTTGTTGGGTTCCGGTCCCCGAATACTGAATTCGAGCGTTGGAAATACGGTTAGATGCGATGGTGTTATCAAACTCAATATCATCTGGTCGAATCGTGCCGCTTAAGCGAATGTACTCATCTCCAGTATTTAAGGTTAGCCACTTTTCACCACGAATGACGAGATTGCCATTGGCAAGTACTTCAATCACTTCTACGGTAATCGAGCCCGATAAACTGTTGCTCTGATTGGCCGAGGCATTACCTTTAAAGTTGTTGTCGTTCTTCAACTCATAAGAGAAGTCATAGTCATTGACGGTGACGGGTCTACCACCAACGAAAAGTGGGTCCATTGAAGAATCATTGGCTTTCGAGAGATCGGCATCAGCACTTTTTGCGGCTTTAGTCGCTTCATTGAGCTCTACCGTAATGATGTCACCAATGCCACGGGGCTTAGAATCGTCATACCAATCGCGCGCGTAGTGAGTATTAAACAGTGAACCCGTTGCCGCTGCGTAATGTTCTGGCTTGTTTTTTGGATGAATCGGCGCCCATGCTGGGTCATCGGCAACAGGATCAGTTCTACCACGTAACGTATCAACAATCCCTGACGATTGGCTTTTATCTCCTTCAACTGCATCGACTGTCGTCGTGCTATTCGAGACATCGTCTACCGACTCTTCCTGACCAAACTGAGCACAACCAGAAAGTACGGCAAGTAAGGAAACACACAATAACTTTTTCATTCAATGTCGTCCTTATCCGTTATAGCTGCTGGTTAGCAAAGCTCATCATCTTGTCGACTGACGAGATAACTTTGGAGTTCATTTCATACACACGCTGAGCTTCAATCATGTTAACGAGCTCTTCCGTTACGTTAACGTTTGAAGTCTCTAGCATCGACTGACGAATTTGACCGAAACCATCTAAACCTGGAACCCCTTCATTTGGATCACCACTAGCACCGGTTGGTAAGTAAAGGTTCTGCCCGATAGGCTCTAGACCGCCCGGGTTAATGAAGTCGACAGTGGTAATGTTACCCACGACTTGGTTATCTTGCTGGCCACGTACTCGAACGGACACTTCACCGTCAGTACCCACCGTGATAGAAATCGCATCTTCAGGAATCGCAATTTCTGGTTCCAATGCATAGCCAGAACCAGACGTAACAATAGTCCCTTCATCATTTAGCGTGAACTGACCATTGCGGCTATAACCAATATTGCCATCTGGCATCAATACTTGGAAAAAACCATCACCTTCAATCATCATATCGAGACTGTTGGTCGTGGTTTGCGCATTACCCGGTGTGTGGATCTTTTGTGTTGCCACCACTTTTGAACCTGCACCTAGCATTAAGCCTGAAGGAAGTTCGGTGTTTTGCGATGATTGACCGCCAGGCTGATTGATATTTTGATAAAACAAATCTTCAAACACCGCGCGGCTTTTCTTATAACCGACGGTTGATGCGTTCGCTAGGTTGTTTGAAATTGTCGAAATGTTGGTTTGCTGAGCGTCTAAGCCAGTCTTACTTACCCATAGTGCCGGATGCATTCTATTCTTCCTCTCTCAATCCTATTAACCCATGCGAAGCAATGAGTCTGAAGCCTTGTCCATGTCTTCTGCGGTGCTCATCA
This sequence comes from Vibrio sp. CyArs1, assembly GCF_022432925.1. Lineage (NCBI taxonomy): Bacteria > Pseudomonadati > Pseudomonadota > Gammaproteobacteria > Vibrionales > Vibrionaceae > Vibrio > Vibrio sp. CyArs1. The sequence goes on from NZ_JAKRBO010000006.1 coordinate 152,085, forward strand.
GCTTGACCTGCATTTCGAATTGACGCTGCAAATCAATTAAGCTTGTCATTTCACCAACAGCATTAACGTTACTGCCTTCAATAGCTCCGGTCATCAGCTGTACATTGGCTGAAGCGGTGTAGCCTAATTGAGGATCTTTATTACGAAATAGACCGTTAGTGTCTTTGAATAGTGAACGGTTATCAGTATTAGTGAGCTTGATACGGTCAACGATTTCCATTTCGTCAGCAGGTGCATCTTGCGGTATAACAGAGACGGTGCCGTCACGGCCAATTTCAATCTTACGCAATGGAATCGGCACAGTAATTGGCGTACCACGCGCCCCCAACACAAGGTTACCGTTGCCGTTAACCAACAAGCCGTTTTGATCTACGCGCAAACTGCCATTGCGAGTTAACCCTTCTTTGCCGGTTTTATCCAATACTGAAATCCAACCTTGGCCTTCAATAGTGACATCAAGGTCTCGGCCTGTCGTCACAACACTGCCTTGCTCGAAGTTGTGTCCTGGGCGCTCTGTCATGCTAAACACACGACTCGGCATGCCTTCACCATACGCTTGCATTGAGCGCGCTTGGGCAAGGTCAGCTCGAAAGCCAGGCGTGCTCGCGTTCGCAAGGTTGTTTGCTCTAAGCTGCAAAGCTTGCATATTTTGCTTTGCGCCGCTCATTGAGAGGTAAAGGGCACGATCCATTGATAGCTCCAAAATTCAAAGTACGGAGCTTATAAAGCAAAGACTATGCCATTAATTTTATTCTTTATAAATCAACTAAATAAAAGGAAAATCAGGAAAGGAAGTGGAGGATCGGCAAGCGGTATTATATCGAAGAGGCAAAGCTATACGGCAAGGTGGCAACGATGCGGCAACAATATGACCGCTTTATAGAAATACAAAACAGCGTACGAATGTCCATATGCACTCGTACGCTCGAATCTTCAAGGCATTAATAACGAGTGACTGACAGCCACTCATACTATGACTTAACGGATTTGTAGAATGTTTTGTTGCAGCTGGTTATGTACATCCAAAGCACGTGAGTTTGCTTGGAAATTACGCTGCGCTGAAATCAGGTCTACCAACTCTTGGGTCATATCAATGTTCGATTGTTCTAGCGTGCCGTTATTGATGGTACCAAAAGAACCCTTGTTTGATTCGCCCCAAATCTTAGCACCAGAAGCAGTCGTAGAATCCCATTGGGTACCACCCTTCTTATCAAGACCTTGTTCGTTCGCTACACGTACCATAGCGACACGACCTAATGTCACATTCTCACCGTTTGAGTAAGTACCTAACACGTTGCCTTGCTCATCAAAGTCGACTTTAGTTAGGAAGCCAGTCGTCGCACCATCTTCTTGAAACTTAGTCAGTTCAAACGGAGCGGCAAACTGAGTGGCACTATCAAGACTAAACGACAATGTCTGCGCAGGATCGGCACCGTTCATGTCGATACCATTTGTACCTAGGTCCGTAGTAACAATTGGCTGACCATTGTTCAAGCTCGCCAGCGTGCCGTCGTTGTTGAATCGCATTGTATGACCAACATGTCCTGTTGGCGTCGTTGCATCACCACCAGCGATATTCACTGGCTTTTCACCTTGACCATCGGTTACCGTGTAGTAACTTTGCCAGGTGTTTTGCTGGGTTTGATCTTTCACATAGTACGTCGTCATTTTATACGACTGTCCCATGGAATCATAAATCGTTGATGATGTTGAACGGTTATAAGTTTCAGGATCGGTAAAGTCGAACAGAGCCGGATCTTTTAGATCACCGTTAGCAGGAAGGTTCACACCAATCTCAATATTCGCTGTCTGTTTTGGCTTACCAAACTCTGGCGGAATATTGATTGGACGAGGCTCGTAAGACACAACCTCATTGGTATCTTTATTCACCTCATAACCCAGTAGAAACTCATCGTTCGACGTCACCATGTAGCTATCTTTGTTTAGGTGGAAAGCACCGTTACGCGTTAGCTCATTTTGCTGTGGTACAAGACGATCTTTAGATACGGCGAAGAAGCCAGTACCGCTAATGCGCAAGTCCATTGGGTTGTTAGTCGATATGCTCGAACCTTCGTGGAACTGCTGAGCAATCTTGCTTGGCTGAGCACCGCCACCCGGTGTGGTTTTCGCATTAGTAAATAGTGAGTTTGAATACACATCACCAAACTCGGCACGTGACTCTTTAAAGCCGAATGTGTTGGCGTTGGCAATGTTGTTACTGGTGGTGTTGAGGTCTAACTGAGCCGCAGATAGACCACTTAAAGATACATATGACATTCCTAATCTCCTAATCTAGCCAGCGGTTACGCTTTGCCGACTTCCAGTACTTCTGCTAGCCGAACTGGATTTTCGAAGCCAGCTAGATTGAGTAGTACGTTTCCATCCCCTTTACCAAGAAGCACACTGTTCACGTTCGCATATGTCGACACTTCGAACTCGCGGCTTTCTCCATCAAGTAAACCCGAAGCTTTCACTTTGTATTTACCTGCAGGCATTGGATTACCCTGATCATCTTTACCGTCCCATTCGACACGAGCATCACCGCCAGGTTTTGCACCGACATCAAAGGTACGTACTAATTGACCCATTTCATTTTCTACACGAACAAACACGTTATCCATGGACTGTGGCAATTTGACCATTGCCGCCATGCCAGCGTCTGCTTCCTTCACACCAGCCGCACCGGGTACCAACACATCACGCCCAACAAGTGAAGACGCTTGTAGTGCTTGGTTAGACGTCATTGACGAGTTCAAACTCTCGAACTGAGTGTTCATCTTGCCAATACCATCTACCGTGGCAAACGACGCCATTTGAGCAATCATCTGGTCGTTGCTGACTGGTTTAAATGGGTCCTGTTGAGCCAACTGTTTGGTGAGTAGGGACAAGAAGTCTTCTTGCTTCAGATCCTGCTTACCGGTTGTCTCTTCAGGCTTGCTTTGTTCTTGCAGTTTTTTCAGTTGGTCAATGTAGGATAAACTGCCTTGACCAACGTTGTTGATTCCAGCCATGAGCTACTCCTATCTCTATTGACCCATTCGCAAAGTACTCAACAACATTTGCTTGCTCGCGTCCGCTACCTGAACGTTAGTCTGGTATGAGCGCGAAGCTGAAATCATGTTGGCCATTTCTTCCATCACGTTAACGTTCGGCTTGTAGATATAGCCTTCATCGTTAGCGAGTGGATGATCTGGGTTGTACTCTGCACTTAAGGGTTTGTCGCTCTCTACAATACCCAATACTTTCACAGGTACTGAATGATCGCGGTTGTATTGAGCTTTACTCAGTTCCGCGCCAAATACGGCGTGGCGAGCTTTGTAAGTCTCTTTTGCCGAGCTACTAATACTGTCAGCGTTGGCAAGGTTACTTGAGGTGGTATTTAGACGAACCGACTCAGCGCTCATCGCACTGCCTGTCACATTAAATACATTAAATAAGCTCATCTAAATTACTCCCCTTTAATCGCTTTGGTCATATTTTTGAATTTGCCGCCTAAGAAATCGAGTGATGCCTGATGTCTTAATTGGTTCTGCATGAACAAGTTTCTTTCTAAATCTACGTCTACAGTATTGCCGTCACCGGTATCTGGCTGTGTCGGAATGCGGTAAAGCATTTCGCCACTGACGTTAGTAGAGGCAGAAATATGCCGTCCATCAGTTCGACTAAGCCCAATACTTGCCCCTGAGCTTGCCGCTTTTAACGCACGATCAAACTCCATCCCCTTCGCTTTATAACCCGGCGTATTCGCCTGCGCGATATTGGTGGAGATGACTTCAGCATTCTTCTCACGCACACCAACGGTGTACTGATGAATACCTAATGCATTGTTAAAAGAGATGGCCATTGAAACCTCATCGTTCAAAAATACGTGCCCTATACAGAGATAAAGCAATTTCCGCGCCAAAAGTTATTTTTTGGTAACAACCACTGATGACGCTATTCAATTCGACGTTCATCGTGCTCCTTCTGGCAAAGATAGAGAGCAAAATGTACGCCAGTTTTGGCGGAGGGTTTAATTAGGAATGTCGACAGTGATGGCCTCCAAACCGTCACTGAACCTAGAGAATAGCAAGAAAAAAGCCTTGGCGAAAACCAAGGCTAGATATGGTAAAGATTGTGGAGAATAACTATTAGCTATTTGAGCTTGTAGATAATGCCCGGATTACAACGCACCATTTCAAATTGATCCGTCAGCCCCGTTAGCGACTCCGATGCCCCTAACAGCAAGTAACCACCTGGGTTTAGGCTACGTGCCATTTGGTTCAGCACTTTAGACTTCATTTCAGGGGAGAAGTAAATCAGTACGTTACGACAAAAGATAATGTCGAACTTACCCAACAACGCATACGAGTCCATCAGGTTTTGCGGACGAAAGTTCACCAAACGCTTTACGTTGTCTTTCACTTTCATCTTACCGTTACTGGTGTTTTCAAAAAACACTCTGCGACGCTCCGGTGATAGACCGCGACCCAACGCGAGGTTGTCATATTCTCCAAGACGACACATATCTAACATCGTAGACGAGATGTCCGTCGCGGTAATCGACACGTTAGGGATCATTCCCGGCTTCTTGTTTTGTGTCTCCAAAACTGTCATCGCCATGGAATACGGTTCTTGACCAGAAGAACTCGCAGCCGACCAAATTTTAATCGGTCGCTTGTTGGCGGCAAGTTCTGGGAGCAGTTTGTCAGACAACACCGTAAATGGGTAGTTATCTCTAAACCATAAGGTTTCGTTGGTGGTCATGGCATCAACAGCGGCAACTCTTAACTCACGATTGCGTCCAGTAACCACATCTCTTAATAACTGAGACAAAGAGACTAGACCGAATTTTGCCACCAACGGACTTAAACGGCTGCGGACTAAATACTGTTTACTATCGCCAAGAACAATACCGCATTGGGACTCTAAAAAGCGGCTAAAATCACGATACTCTTGATCGCTTATGGTTATCGCTGTCATTCACTTCTCTATACTGCTTTGAAGGCTTGCTTTATACGCTTTTCTCAAGCGACTACAAGCTCTAATTTTGTTTGTTTAATTTGTCGGCAAAATGGCCGCTTTGACGGCGCCTCCCAATTCATCAGGGTTGAACTTAGCGATGAATTCGTTAGCCCCTACTCGCTCTACCATTGCTTGGTTAAACACACCGCTTAACGAGGTATGCAAAATAATATGAAGATCTTTAAGATCGGGATGGCGGCGCACTTCTGCCGTTAGGGTGTAACCGTCCATTTCTGGCATTTCAATATCAGAAATCAACAGGGAAATCTGATCATGAATATCGCCTTCAGCTGCCATCTCTGTCAGCTTGTTGTAAGCGTCTTTACCATCTTTCACCAAAATGGACTCAAAGCCAATAGACTCAATGGCTCGTTGGACCTGTTTTCGTGCCACTGCGGAATCATCAGCGATCATAATACGCTTAACGATCTGCTTTTGCTCTTTCTCTTCAGCTGCGGCAATTTCCGTGGCGATATTGCTGTCCATGGTCTCAACCACAGGCGAAATCTCAGCGAGAATCTTCTCAACATCCAGAATCTCAACCAATTCATTGTCGATGTTGGTCACAGCTGTCAGGTAGTTGGCTTTACCAGCACCTTCAGGCGGCGGCAAAATCGATTCCCAATGCATGTTAATAATGCGTTCAACAGAGCTTACCAAAAATCCCTGTACGCTACGGTTAAACTCTGAGATAACCACAAAACAGTTTTCAATGTCCGTTGTTGGTCGACCACCAACAGCAAGACTTAAATCAATCACTGAGATAGTTTGACCACGAATATGAGCCACCCCTTTGACAAGACGATGTAGGTTGGGCATGCGCGTTAATTTAGGGCACTGAAGCACTTCTTTAACTTTGAACACATTAATGCCGTAACGCTGGCGGCCCATCAGACGAAACGTCAGTAGCTCTAGTCGGTTTTGACCAACCAGTTGCGTTCGTTGATTCACCGAATCCAAGATACCGGTCATAAGTTCATCTCCATCTCAAACTTTAAAGCTAAAAAAGTGATAGTCTACACAGGCAACAAGGAACCCGAGAAACAGAATGCTGTATAATAAGACATCTTTTTTGTGTACATCCAGTTACAAAACGAGGTTAAGACGCAACTGGCTTTCCCTCTGTATCGTCTGGCAAGCGTTATTCTTTAGTGTATTAACGCACGCAGCAACGCCTGAGCAAATAGAAAACATTCAAAAGGCTGCCCAAGCTCATGTTTTAAATACTATTGAGCAACCTATCGGCGGTGAAATTGTTGCCACACCTGGGCGTATCGACTCTCGAGTACATGCAACAGATTGCCCCTCTCCGCTTTTGACCTCGTCGTCAAACACCCGCAACACCAGCAGTAATGTCACCGTTTTGGTGGAGTGTCCGGAAGATAATTGGCGACTTTACGTACCCGTTCGAATGTCCATTTCCTTGCCCTTAGTGACCGCAACTCGCCCGTTATCTCGAGGCAATATTGTATCCAGTGACGATGTCACGATGAGCATGGTGGATAAGAACCGTTTTCGCCGCCAAGGCTTTACCGAGTTTGACCAAGTGGTTGGCGCAAAGCTCAAGAAAAACATGAATATGGGTGATGTTATTGAGCGTAATGATGTCTGTGTTGTTTGCCGCAACGAAAAAGTCGTTATTCGTGCAGTGAAAGGTGAAATGACCATCTCCACTAAAGGCACAGCACTTACCGATGGCGCTAACGGCGATCAAGTAAGAGTGAAAAATGACAAGTCTCAGCGTATAATTGAGGGTATTGTTACTGGCGTTGCGGAAATCACGGTTAATTTTTGATTTTTTCCTAAAGTAATCATTACGCTGGTCGATATGCTCGATATACAGGTAAACTATGCAAATTAGGCAACAAGAAGGCTAAACGATGGCAGGCATTGATAATATTCGTTCTGGACAGACGCTAACGACGACAAGTCGCGCTCCTGCCCGTTCGGAAGCAAGCAAAGACAGTAGTTCAGCTCAAGTTGGTCAATCATCAGCACAGCAAGATGCCGTAACACTGAGCCAAGGCGGTAAAGCCATTGGTCAGATGCATCAGCAAATGGCAAGTCAGCCTACCTTTGACGCGGCAAAAGTTGCGGCAATCAAAGAAGCAATCTCGAACGGTTCTTACACCGTCGATGCTGAAAAACTGGCAGACAACATGATGAAGTTCGAAGACGAACTTGGCGGATTACGCTAAACAGGTTAACAGATAATACTCACAGGTATATTAATGGCAGCACTGGTTGATTTGGTTGAATACCAACTGAAAAATGCAAAAGCATTGTCTATGCTCCTCTCCGAGGAGACCAAGGCCATTACTGCTCGCGAATCATCTGAAATTGAAAGATTTGCCAAAGAAAAGATGGCAATCATTGGTCAGCTTCAACAAACCGATCAAAGACTGGCTCAACATCAAGATGTAGCAAGACTCACCGAAGAAGCCGTGCTGGCTCAAAAGGTGGCTGACATTAAGTCGATTATCCTCGACTGCCAACAACTCAACGACATCAATGGTCAGAGTCTACAACGCGCCCAATTAAGCTTTAATAAGCTCAATAATTTGATGCAGCAAAGTCATGGCAAAGTGGGCATGACTTACAACGCAGGTGGCCAGACCCACACCTTGTCGACATTAGGAACTAACTTAAAAGCCTAATATCTCAAATACAAAAAAGCGGCAACAGGAGAACTGTTGCCGCTTTTTGCTATCTAGAGTGTTGATATTAGAACAAGCTCTGACGTTTCTTCTCAGGCACTCGGCGGATTTCGCCGTAGTCTCTTAGACGATTCATCTTATCAATATCGAGTAGCAGTTCAGTAACATAGCTGTCACCAACTTTATAGCTGCGAACTACTTCCGCACCACGAATGACACCATCTACCGCGCCTGTTGTCGATTCAACACCCAAGCGTTGATCTTGTAAGTCAGCACGAGCAGACACTCGTAGGCCGTACACTTGCTCCGCTAACTCGCGGTAAGCATCAATCTTAGAAGCACGCATGGCACGAACTTGCTTTTCTTCTTCATTGCGGCCAGTTTGCTCGCTGATACTCGCATAGCCCACCGCCGTTAGTGTGTTCTGGTCCATGGCTGTAATCGGAGTACAACCCATCATCACAAGCGCTACAAGCGCGGCAAATAAAAATCTCATTATCCTTTCCTATGGGCGCAATATGACTGTATGAGGTGTCGTCATAGTCGGGTCTGAGCGAATCAAAACGCCATCTTCGGTACGCATTTGATTCAGCGTATCCAAATCACGGCCAATACGGTCAGCAGGCAAGAAGCCTTGAGCCGAAGCGACCACAATACGCGACTGCATGCCAACAACACGAGCATTAACCAGTACACCACCTTCCTGGCGTAACATGGTTCCCGTCAAGACGAACTGAATCTGCTGCTCTTGGGCCAGATCTTTCCAGTCACGACTTAGTACGAAGTCGCCTTGGTTCGTCACCTGAATAGAGCCCGTTGTCTTGAAGTCAACAACCTTAAAGCCGCGGCGCTGAAGCTGGTAAATAAAGCCCTCTGATACCGAGTTCCCTAACCAGTTCGTCGCATCCATATTCTGCAAATCAACAAACGATGCCACCGCTATCGGAGTGCGAGACGACACACTAGTGTTCGATTCAACTAAGTCTTCCGTCAAACTCTCGACGAAATAATCCATCGTATGGCGAGGACTTTCCATCAGCATAAACTTACTGCCGGAATAGGATTCCTTACCGTTATAGATTGGTGAGTAGGCACAAGCGGTCAGTGTTAACACTGATGCCATCAGGAGCCACTTTTTCATTACACACTCTCCAAAAAGTTATTAATTGGATGGATAGGTTCCCCACCTTTTCAAGGTTGGAACAATCCTTGCTATTCTCATTCTGTCCTTAATAAGAAAGCCCGCTCCAATATTCGCTACAAACTAGCTAGCAAATATTGTTCCGCATTTGGATTGGTTGTATGAAAAAAATCGTTTCTTCTTTAATTTCAACGGCATTGGTTACATTTAGTAGTAGCTCTGCCTTTGCTGCATGGTATGAAGTCACCGGTACTTCCACCATCGTCTCCTCTGAGAAAGCGGCAAGGATCTACGCACTAGAAGATGCCGTCTACAAAGCAGTAGACTTCTCCGGAGCTGATATCGGTGGGCTTGCTAACTTAGCGCCGCTGCTCGAAGACGATAGAGAACAATACCAATTCATTGATTCCGAAGTTCGCCAGATCGTCATCGACGATCAGTACAAAAGCGGCAACCAAATGGTCGTCAAAGCGCGGATCGACATTTACCCAACGGCAAAGGCTTGCCATAACGAGCAATACAAAAAGACATTTGGCGTGGCAATGTTTGATATCGTTGATCCACAACAAGCGGTCATGGGGCAAATATACGACCTGGGTGAAGACTTCAGTTCTGTTATCTCTAATCAGCTTGAACATCGCTCATACAGTTTTGTTTCGGTCGGTACCACACGCTATGAGATTAATAAACGCCAACCTGAGCGTATTAAGATGATCGCCGAAGATCTGGGAGCACAATACTTAGTAACCGGACAGATTAACGATCTGACAGCCACCATAACTCAGGGCGGATTGCTGTCCGATGATGTAATCAATCGCCAGTTTGCTATGGATATGTCGGTCTACGACGGCAAAACCGGCCATGAAATCTATCAACGTAACTACCGTGAAATCGCCCAGTGGCCATTTGCTAAAACCAGTAAAGTCGACACCAAAAGTGCTCGTTTCTGGACATCTGCTTACGGCGAAATGATGCAGAAAGTCAGCCGTAATATCATGCTCGATCTCGAAGCAGAGATCTCTTGTAAGATGACCTTGCCTGAAGTAGTCGCCTCTTACGGCAATAAAGTCACCATAGACTTAGGCCGAGTCCACGGTGTGCAAGCGGGAGACCGATTGCAACTTTGGCATACAGGATCCTTTATCGACCAGAATGGTTTGCCGCGCAATAAAGTGAGTCAGAGCGACATCACCCTAACCGTGTCACGCGTCTATGAAAATGATGCTGAAGCAACCGTCGACCAGCCAAGCCTCGCCAACAGTATTCAAATTGGTGACGTGATGAACAAACTGTAATAAATGTAGAAAAGTGACTTAACTTATTCAAATAATTGAGTATTATTAGTCATAAGCTCCCGTGGCACAGCTGGATAGCGCAGCCCCCTCCTAAGGGGCAGGTCACAGGTTCGAATCCTGTCGGGAGCGCCATATTAAAAGGGCTAGCAAGTTAGTGATTGCTAGCCCTTTGTTGTTTTGGGTTTTCTGTGTGGGAAAATCATAGGTTAGACTTTGATATCTAATACACTTTGACGATAAATCGAGCAACCTCACCAATCTGCAATCTTAGCCGCTTGTTTTTATAGCGATTCGGCGCTTCCAAATACAACCCCCTTCTTGAGACTCTATAGGAGACACGCTTTCCATAGCATGATGTCAAGACTTGAGGCGTGCGTATAGCTTATTAAAAAAGTCTGATTGACTAAGTGGAAACTCTAAAAGCTTTCGTTAAGGAATGAGCCCTAAATAAGAGTTTCGACTCACTTTTGGACAAAAGTAAGCTAGAACGTTTGCTCTAGCTCCAATCGACTGGATTAGAAAAAGTATAGTGGTTCAGTTCAGTTTATAATCCGAGAAGCAATTAATGTCGCTCTAGCAGTTGCTCAATGTGAGTGGCAATACAGCTAATAGATTCACTGACAGCATCTATAACAAAGTCAAAAGCTCTTCCATAGCCGACGCTTAAACTGGCAGTATCAAACCCAAGGTCTTGCAGAGTATCAATACATTTCTTAACTGCATCATGGGCATCAGCGATCCTAAGGTCGTTATTCAAGAACAGCGACGCTAGTGTGGCATTGCGTTTTTTCCAACCCTCAGGTTCATTTTCTGATGTAAAGCAATCAATAGTTTCATGCTGTTCGTTCAAAGATTCGAGTACGTTCAAAAGACTTTGCATCAACTTCAAACATCCTAGGTTTTTCACGTCAGCGCTTGGACACCCAGCATGGCGAAGAAGTGACTTGAGAAAACCATTTGGGGTTTTTTGAAGAATCTCATGGAGACTCTTGCACCGAGCCAAAAATACCTGTTGTGTCATATCTAGCGGTGCGACCTGAGCTAGTCGCACAAGAGATGGGTAATGCAACCATCCATTAGCGTCTACTTCTTCTCGACTAAAACCTGTGAGGTCTTCAGGGGAATACAGTTGCCCAGTAGTCTCTCCTAGTGCTGATAACCCTTCTCCCAAACGTAGCAGGCCTACTAGAAGTCTTTGTACCTTTATTGCTATATGCTCCTCGTCTAGATCTAATTGTTCAACAACCTCTGGCTTGACCTCGTAATTATTCGCATGAACAATTTCTCTATCAGGCTTAGCCTTATACAGCTCACGAATCGGTATTCGGATTAAGTTTCTCCCAACTCGTTGGCATTCTGTAAAGCTCCACTGCCCTTTATATGAAGGTGCACACCACCACTGTCCATAGGTGTTTATGGGTGTGGTGTCATAGAAGTTACTTTGCTCATATTTTTCGAGGAATCGATCATCCAAGTAGACGTTGTAGTTAGCCATAAGCGCATTTGCCCTAGCATGTGTCATAGGCTCTTTGTCATCTGCCCAGAGCAAGGTTTCTGCGTCTTGCTCCAAGCACAGTTCTGGTAAAACGGCTTCAACCGAAGCCCAGAGCTGAAGGAGAATCCCTCCTTTGTGTTCTCGGAGGTCTAACTCATACCATTGGGGGCCTTCAGTTGGTTTTAATACAATATGAGATTTACCATTCAATGATTCTCGCAACTCTGGGGTGTCTTTTAATTGAGCTTCGTAGAAAAAAACCCGCACGCCTTTAGCGCCACGCAACCACAAATAACGGCGGAGGTATTCATTGGACATTTTCCAGCATACGTCGCGCTTCAAGTGACCTTGATATTCGCTTGATACTTCCCCCTCAGCGACGTCAAACTCTGGTAGGTTTAGGGCGTCATATATGAGTCGTTGTTCTTCATTACCTATGCAGCGAGGGGTGAGACCAAGAGTCATCCAAACTTTTTCAGCGAGGCTAAAAGTGTAAAAGGAAGAGCCCCCCCAAGCCGCAACTATGTAATCATACCCAGAGATTGAAGGACTGAATTGAGCAGACTCTGCCTTTTCTTCACCAAAAGGAACAGAGTAAGCCACAACACCTTCACCGGCCTCCCTCAAGACTTCAATTGGGCCATCGTTATCCTCAGGAACAACAGCCATCTGAAGGTGTAAGTGTTCTGCATTTTTTCCAAAAAGATCAGTCTTCTGCATGCAAGCGACCTCAACACGTAAATCAGGAGATAGGCCTACAGGCTTCAGTAACTCTTTTAGTCTATGTGGCAAAATGGATTCTGACAGAGGGAACGATTCAAGATAATTGAAATTCATGGTTAACAACCCGATTTTTAGTCCTCATATATGAACTGCTGAACCTGTAATCAGGCCACTAATTGCAACAGCCGCTCAATATGTGCATAGTAGATTAGTATGTTATTGGTATCATAAGCCCTGCATGAGGATTGTTGCAATGGATGTTTGTCGTCTTGGAAGTCTTATCAATTTTTTTTCAATGCCCTCTAAAAAGGAGGATTTTACAGAGTGGGTATCCCAGAAGGATGTCGTTGATTTTTTGGTTAGTGATGTAAATGACGATGACATAATTCTTCATGCATCAGCAAAAACTACTCTTCTTAATACTGTCCTTGTTCTTAAAAATGAGCTGTCTAAATCTGACCCTCATCAAATGGCTTCTTGGGATTACAACAATAGTGGATGGTCTGTTTGTAGCGGTGGTGGTCGTGACAAATCGTGGGTCGAGCCACCACTAGAAAGTTGTAAACCTAATGTTCTTAGCAAAGGTGAGCCTCTCATATTTAAGCGTTCTTTTCACGGCGTAAGAGGGCGAGAGAGCTACATAGAGGTCTCTGAAAAGTTCTTGCAAGTTATGGACTTGCACTACATGCATGAACTGAATTCTTGGTGCAAACTTGATAAAAATGGTGATATCGACGAAATCATCAAAATTCATGAGTTGGAGAAAGAAGGTGAAGAGTATGGCACTGTAGTTTCGATTAGATTCAGCGTATTAGCAGAGTACTGCTATCTAACCGAAACAGCAGTCGTAAGGTTATTTGATGTTGATAGAATTGACTATGCAAACTTCACTCGTTGGGGCTCATCACCAGAAGAAGTCGTGGCTGAACAAGGTGTGTTTGGCAAGCGCAAAGTCATCTCTAACGCTAGCTACTTTAGAGGGGTTCAAGCATTTGCGCCGATACATGAAGATAAGGAAGACGATACCTCAGAAGAACAGCAGTATGCCACTTTCATTGCTCAAGATTGGAAGAACAGGCGTGTTGAAGAGATATCATGTGCTCCATCCGCTATTGATAATTACTTTACAGACTCAGATAAAGCCTTTGAATTAAGCCCAGCATTCTTCAATGCTGAAGTTATTCTCAAATACAAGTCCGACACTGATAAATACACCTTAGAGGAAAGATCAATTACATCTAGAGCTGGTTGGTATTTAAAGAGCTACGACATTAACGAAGCTGGACAAATCCATACTTATCTAGGCGATCTACAGAAACTGCCATACTCAGAACAGTTGCACTGGAAGCAATATAATGAGAAGCCTAAAGCACCTATTTCAGAGAGATCTTTAGAAACAGACTTTAAGGGAAATTGGTTTAAAGTTTGTAACCCAGTTGAAGATCTCAAGCGAAAATTGGACGAGCTTGATTCCAAAGGAACAACTTGGTGGAGAATGAAAAACCGTGTGGTGAAGCAATCCCTCCACTCTGTTTATTCAAAGTCTGTCGATGAGTGGAAAGAGGAGATTTTGAGGTTGGATCAGGTATTAGTCGAAGGTTTAGTCAAGAAACAATTGAAAGCTAAAGCGAAGACGCTTGGTCAAAATCCACCGGATAAAGATAGAGAATTGAAACTAGTTGAATGGTGCCTCTTGGGGTGTGGTTTTGATGCAGAACATGCACGTAGCGTCCTTACTCCTTGGCATGATGCTCATAATCTGAGAAGTGTCCTCAAGGGACATATTTCAGGACAAACCGCTGAGCAAATCAGACTAGATGCTATCAAGGACTTTGGTTCACTTAGAAACCACTTCAATGACCTCTGCGAAAGATGCCATGAATCACTCTGTGTCATCTTCAATGCTTTAGAAGAACATCAGCAAGACAAAGCAGGTACTCAAAATATTTGAAGGTAGGGTTATTCACATGAGCCTAGCAAATCTAATCCCGAATTTGAGCGGCTGAAACTCATTTAGGGGCAAAAGTAAGCTACAGGTGGCTCATCTGACTCAGAGGACTCTTGTACTGATGGTAGATCCCTGCCTTCGCAGGAATGACTTGATTTAGGCACTTTACCGTATATCGTAACTAATTTGCTTACTTACGTTCTTTAGTTGCACCCCGACCTTACTAAACGCCTTTTGAATAGTCGTTGAGACATGCTGCTGACCTTCTCCCATTAAAAAGTTTGCTCTATCTTGATTCGTTTCGAATACGCAGACGATTTTTAAGCTCTGTGGAAAAGAATTGAATTTAACAGTATGAGTAACCCAAAGAAAACCATCGTAGCTTTTTAGCGTCCCTTCACATACTTCGGTCAGTACGTCTCTAATTAAATTTTCAACTTTCTTATCTGATTTACGCATGGAGAGAATTTCCTATTTGTAATGGATAAATAAATATGACCGCATATTTAGCACTCCCAATGTTTGGAAAGTAGGTCAACCAACAGGGGTTGAGGTTGGAGTATACCCACATCAAACTCATAAAGGACATCGGCCTTTCAGAAATAGAGAAAAGCCTATTTCGACACTTGCCAGCAACCTTCCTGCTCTCGAAGGCTGCTGGACAATAAAGAAACGCCTATGTTTGCCAGCACACGCCCTACGAAAGCCATTAATAACACTATGTTATCATTTTTATAATTATTGATAATTTTTAAAAACCACCAGTCATACTTATACTTCTCCACATCGAAACGAAACACGAAACGAATAATCAAATCAGTTTTTGGAGAAAGTTATGAAAATGAATCACGTTGGTATCATGGTTGGCGATATGGACAAAGCGGTAGAGTTCTACACTAAAGCGCTAGGCCTTCGCGTTGTAATGAACAACACTAAAGTAATCGAAGAGCGCGAAAGTGCAATCGGTCGTATGTGTATTGCAGTATTTGGTGAAGGCTTCAAAGGCTTCAACATTGCTCACCTAGTAACTAATGACGGTATCGGTGTAGAGCTGTTTGAAATGGTTGACCGTGAAGAACGTCATAACGTTGACTTTTCTCGCCTAGGTATCTTCCACTTCTGTCTACAATTGCCAAAAGAGCAGTTTGAATCAGCAATCAAACGTGTAGAAGAGTTTGGCGGTAAAGTGCGCATGGATATTCACCGTTACCACCCAGAAGATAATTCTAAGCAAGCGCAAATGGTTTACCTAGAAGACCCGTTTGGTAACTTATTTGAGTTCTACTCTCACTCTTACGAAGACACTTACGCTTCTGATTACGAGTAACTCTGAATTGCTAATTGAATAATTCTTGTGCCCACTAGATATTTGTCTCGTGGGCATTTTTGTTTTATTGCCTCAATGAATCTCGAAAAAAGTGAGTTAGTGAGGCTCTTGCTGACTCAAACGACATAAACTATGAAGTTTAGGTGAGCCGTGCGATTTGCTCTCTTACAATCTCTAAAGCTGATTGCAATTGTGGACGACTTGATGGACCTGCCAGAGATATCCTCACCGCTGCCGGAACTTCATAACGACCCACAGCAAACATTTCTGCTTCTCTCACTCTGACCCCATATTTCAGCAACGTTTGGTTAAAATGATACCCAGTTAGCGGTTTCGGCAAAGGTAGCCAAACATTGTAGCCAGGTACACCAATCTGGATTTTGGGAAATACCGTCTTCCAGACCCGATGACGTGCATTGAGTTCCATCGCGATCTCTTCATCCACAGCTTGCATCGCACCGCTGGTTAGCCAGCGACACACCAGATCGATGATTAGCGGGCTAACATACATACAACTGGCTCGTAGCGCACGTTGCATTAAGTCCTTGAAGGACAATGGTAGAATGACAAAACCCAGTCGCAACCCACCCGCAAAGTACTTAGAAAAGCTACCCACGTATAAGGTAATATCCGGAGCGATAGCAACTAACGGACTCTTTCGATGAGACGGCGGGCAGTAGAGCACATCGTCCTCAATAATTAGCACGTTGTAGCGACGGCATATTTCAATGATTTTCAGTCTTCGGCTGTCCGATAGCTGGGCTCCGGTCGGGTTTTGAACTCCCGGTGTTAGGTAAAGTAGTTTGGGGCGATGTCTCTTACAGTGCAAAGCCAAATCTTCCGGGTCTAATCCATTCTCATCAACTTTTACTGGCACTAACTTTCGTTCGGCTTGTTGACATGCGTGCATGAATTCCGGATAACACAAGCCTTCAGCAAGAATAGTATCTTGGGGACGGCTTAGTGCTTGTATAATCAACGATATTCCGTGCTGCCCTCCATGTGTCCAAACCACACGTCGGGCATCAATATCTATATTGAATTTGGTCATCAGCCATTGTCGAAGGGTCTCGCTATGACCATGAATGCCATCAGCGGAGTAATAATCCAGTACCGCTGCTTGCGCGATTTCTTCGTGAGATAACTCCTTCAATGCGTCAGCAAGAAGTTTCGGCTGCGATAACAAAAAAGGTCGGCAGCGTGCCAAATCAATACCTTTTTCTTCCAATACCGGATGATAAAAGTGGTTCCGTTCAGTTTCTCTGTTCCGAACATAGGTCCCGCTTCCTACTTTGGGCTCCGTTAATCCCCTTCGCTCAAGCTCATGATAAGCTCTTGTCACCGTTCCAACTGTCACACCCAATCGATAAGACAAAATACGCTGGGGTAACAATTTAGTATCCGGCGCCAGCTCACCACTTTCTATCACCTCAGCAATCGCATCAGCCAGTGCCATAAACTTAGGTCCGGAACGACCCGATATATCTGGGACTAACATTGTCTCTCTCCAAAGGGGTACAATTATTTCTTGCAATCAGGATAAATAAGGCCTGACAAAAATGAAACTAAAGAATTGTCACCATGACGCATTAACTGTAGGTCTATCTCTCTGAGCACCTTTACTCTTGGGCTGTCTGTACTTGTTTGAGAGGAGAAGAAAGGAAATGACGACATTATGGGACTTAATGCCGGCCATGAGTTTATTCGCGTTTGTAACCGCCATCACCCCGGGACCGAATAATTTATTGCTCGCCAATTCAGGGGCACAATTTGGTATCCGGAAATCATGGCGACATCTAATTGGCATTCGTATTGGTGTAGCCGGGCTGATCCTGCTCTGTGCATGTGGCGTAGGTGTCGCTCTTACGACTCACCCTAGCTGGTATCTAGCAATAAAATACCTTGGTCTGGCTTATATGTTTTGGTTGATGATAAAGCTTTTATGTACCAACCCTTTCTCAGGAAAATCCACCAAGAGCAAACCAATCAATATGACTCAGGCTACGTTATTTCAACTGGGTAATATGAAAGCCTGGATGGCATCACTCGCTTTGGTAACAAGCTATAGCCTACCCTCCAGCTATTGGCTCTCTGTGGCACTGATTACCCTAGTATTTACGACATTTGGACTGTTTGCCAATATCACTTGGGTTTGGGTTGGTCAAAAAATCCGAGTTTATCTCAATACCACCTTAAAACAGCGCATGTTTAATATCAGCCTAGCCGCTATAACGTTTATATCATTGTTGCCAGTGTTGGAGCACTCTATCTGAAAAACACCTGTCACCCTTGTTATATGAACACTAATTTCTCACAACTAATTATTGGCATATGCCAGTTATATTTATAGTATCTCTGGCAAAGCTTAAGGAGTCCATTAACCTGAAGGTAAGTTATGTCTATTCATCATCCTATCAACCACCAGCAATGCGCCATTTGCTGCCAGCCTTTTTTCAACCCACATACAACTCTTGAGTTCATTCCTACGTTAGATGGTGGAGTAAGAGCTAAAATCGTACCCATGGAGAATGTGCAAGGCTACCAAGATGTCATGCAAGGTGGGGCAATCAGCGCTCTACATGATGCCGCCATGACCCACTGCCTTTTCTCTCGCGACGTTTGTGCCATGACAGCCCAGCTTGATGTTCGCTTTATCAAGCCAATACCTCTTAACACGTTAATTGAAGTACAAGCTCATTGCTTAAAAAGCAAACGAGGTTTGTATATATTAAGTAGTGGTATTTATGTGGATGGTGAGTGTTATTCAAGGGCTGAAGCGAAGTTTATGTAAATACCTCCATTGCGGATGGTCGTCAGTCTCCCTCGCGCAAGAGAAGGGCTTCAGGAGCATGTGTTCCAATGAGAATAGAGAGTTAGATATGTAGAATAAAACGCATATGGTTGAACTTTTAAGACTCTTTAGACGCTATGACATGCACATCATTTTCTAGCCTTTTGTTTTACTATCATACTCAGCGCGAGCTTGCTCAATATTAGGTTTATGATTCTCGGCCCATTGAACAAGTTCATATAATGGCTTAACTAGTTGTTTACCTAAGTCAGTCAACGCATATTCCACGCGAACAGGTACTTCTGGGTAAACGGTCCTATTTACATAACCTTCTCTTTCCAAGTCACGAAGAGTTTGCGTCAACATACGTTGAGAGATTCCTTCAATTCTAGACTTTAAATCGTTAAATCGGTCAGGCCCATCCACTAGTGCAAATAAAATAAGCAACGACCATTTGTCACCGATTTGAGCTACCACGTTTCTAACGGGACAGTCCTGAGTGTTATAAAACACACGCCTTTCCGTCTTTGTTGCTTTGACCATAACTTCTTACCTTTTCTCTGTACCAAACCCGCCAACAGTTACCAAAAGGTAACTAACGCATCTTTTGGTGCCTTATTGTACTGCTAGTTACTATAAATTACTATAGTTACTAAAAGTAACTAATGGAAAACTGTGAAAGGGAGTTAACTATGTTTAAAGTACTAACTACATTCATCCTTATTATCGTGACTAGCCACGTCTGCGCACAATCAGCAGACACTTTAACTATTGATTTTAAAAACTTAACAAAAGCGAACTGGACAGAACAAGAAGCGAAAAATGCCGCACTAATTACGGATTTTGTTCAGCATCTAATGAACAACCATGACTTTGACTATGTGATGGAGCACTACAATGATAGTTCTTACGTTCAGCACAACCGAAACTTCCCCGATAAAGTCACTGGGCTAGTTGGATTTCTCAAGGAGTTTGTCGAGGACTACCCAGAGTACAGCTATGATGTAAAACATATCTATGCTGACGGTGACTATGTGATTTTTCACTCTCACGCCACACTCAACAGTGAAGACAGAGGAAACGATCAAAAAGGGATGAATATTATCGATACTTGGCGTATTGAAGATGGTCGGATTGTAGAGCATTGGGATTCGATTCAAGCGCTCGACTTCTCAATGCGAGTATATTCACTTATCAGTGGTGGCGATATCGAAAATGAAAATGGCGTGTTTTAGGCCTCTTTTCGCTAGTCTTGTTATCAACGCCACCTCTTTAGATGGCGTTGAATAGATGCCTTGGCCTGATTATCAGACCGAGGCATTCTCGTTAACGCCTACTCAGTATCTTGAAATGAAGCATCGGATTACTGAGAGTACAGTTTCCTCGTTGGCTCAGGCTCCACGTACTCAACCAATGCGTTATCAGCTAAGGAATCAGCCTTTTCCTGCTCACCAGAGACAACAAACACCCTCTGATTCTCCAATACCTCGACTACTTCTAATTGATGAGACATTAATAACTCCCTCACCTGTTGCTCCGCTCCCTGAGTGTACTTAACGTAAAATCGGGTTGGCTGCTCTGCCATGTCCACAGATATCTCATCTATTGGTGGAAAGGCCGGGTTGTCCGCGTAGCTTGCCGTCACGCTAAGGGCAAAGGCAAATCCGATTAACCAAGTTAGCCATTGAAAGCGAGAAGGTATGTAGTTCGTCATATCCACTCCTTACTGAAATGACAGTGTCCAACTGTTGATTGTTCCAGTATCTTGGCGAGCGCTATCTACCGCTTTAAGCGTCCAGTTCCCTTTAGACTCAACACCAGAAAAGTCTAAAGAATAGCTGGTCTTGATGTCGCTGGCAGAACCTCCACTATTTTCGTGCAGTACTTTTTCACTATTGGTCGGTGAGATCAATGTCAGTTTAAGATCTCCGATATAACTGTGGGTAATGTCCACGGTGACCTCAACGCTTCCAGAATCACCAGAGCGTAAGACCTCTATTTGGCTGATTGCTCCGCTAGTATTGTTATCAGGGATCTCGACCGCGCTGTTGTTAGTGTAAGTGGATGGTGGTTGAGTGCCGCTCTCTGCACCATTATGAAAGGCGGTGAGCATCACACCAGAATACGCCGAGTAGCCCTTAACCAATACATGATATGTGCCTGCTGAGACGTCATTTATCGTGCAGCGTTCATTATTTCCAGATTCCCATGAACGACAATCATAACGACGATTCGTCGGCTCTTGCTCAAAACTTACATAAAGATCAGCATCACCACTGCCGCCCACTAATGAGAAGCTAAGCTCGGTTGCATCAGCGGGTACATCAAATGTGAACAGACGACTTGATTGAGCACTACCTTGGAGCGGCCCTTTTGCAATACCATTAACTAATACCGTTTCTCCCTGCCCACCATCCGGACCATTACAACCTTGATCGAGATAGCGCTTTGCCGCATCAGCATCAACTAGACCATAACCGGTTCTGTTATCTCTGCCAGCAACATCGATATCTTTTGCACTTGCGGTTAATGCTCGGCGAACTTGTGACGCGGTGCAATTTGGATGATAGCTCCACACTAGTCCTGCTACACCAGCAACATGTGGCGTGGCCATGGAAGTTCCATTGTAATACTCGTAGTCTTGCCCTTTTGATGTGGAAACGGTGACGATTTGGCCTTGTTGAGCGGCAAGCTCAAGCCCAAGTTCCCTATTTACCGTTACTGAAATCAAGCGATATTGGTCGTTGTCATCCAATACAAACGGGTTCTGCAAACCTGGTAATTCACTGTTGCTGTAGACAATAGCAGCCCTAGCACCTGCGTTATAACAGGCTTTGACAGCATTTATCTCAGGGCGAACGCCAGAGCGTTGATTCTCGATACGCTCAGTTAAACACACTTTGTCGGTAAGATCGCCACAGCGATAGTCGCCAGACGACACATCACATTGTGCTAACTCTCCGCTAAAGGATCCTGAGATCGGGTCCGATAAATAACGGCCAGAGGTTTTTGACTTGCGGTTGTGCGATACCACGCCACGCTTAAACTGACTGACGCCATTGAATACAATGTCACTCAACACCCCTTCTCCAACGGTTACCGTAGACAGTACTGCGACACCCGGAGCAGCGATCTCTACTTGGTCAGTAGCCTGAGAAAACGCTGCATGGTCGTCGTTGTTATCAACAGCTGCCACAGACATTACCGCCTCGTATGACGCTGGATAGCTATGCGCGGTATTCCCATCGTTACCTGCAGCGGCGATGAGCAATACACCTTGGTCGGACAATGACTGCAAAGCATTTTGCTCAGTGCGGCTGGCTTGGCTACCACCTAAACTCATGTTCACAACATCGGCACCATTCTCTGCACAGGTTTGTATTGCTTTCACCAAGCTTGACGAATAACCCCACCCCGACTCGTTGAAAACCTTAACAATATGTAGATTCACCTGCTGATTTGGCATGACTCCTTTCACACCTTCACCATTTGCAATGGCAGCAATGGTTCCCGCAACATGCGTACCATGAGCATTGTTATATCCCGGTTCACTCCAAGAACCCGTTCCACTGTCATTGGTACCACGAACGCGATTTCCACTCAGGTCGTTATGGCTAACGTCGTAGCCCGAATCAATAATGCAAACGGTTCGATTGCCAGCATTACTATCACTCAGCAACTGCGCATTAACGGCGTTGTATCCCCACGGCGTTGTTTCGCTTAGTAGAAAACGGGGAGGGTCAACTTCCACATACTCTACTTGTTCATGACTTCTTAACTTTGAAAGCTCAGCATCGTTGACCTCTATGCTGTAAATCGGCTCAGCGCTGATCTTCTCCACCTCACGCGCTTGGGCAGCTTGGAGAACATTCTCTGGCAACTGATTCAAACTTGGCTCTGTACCGTCCGCAGAGAAGGCCTCTCTAGAAACCTCTTCTTTGAACTTAATAATGTACTTAGCTGGAAAATCATCCTCGTTGAATGGCGCTATCTGAGAAGCATTCGCTATAGAGGTACCAAGTAGAACCAAGGTTAGTGATGACAGGGTAAAAACCCCTTTTGTGTTGTGCATGTAATCTTTCCTTATCTAGCCATTTTAATTATTTTTATTCACGAACCATCACCTTGGTGACCATTTATGAACTATTTAGCTATAAGGCGTTGTCACTAACTTGCAAATAATAAAGTTTACTATTGATTGTTTTTTGCACTTCAAATCACTAAATAAACCCGAAGAGTGAACACTCAATAAGAGTATATACTCTAAAAAATTAAATTGACAAATTTGAAATTTAAACCATTGAATTAATGCTAATTTATTGTAATTTCCAAGATGAAAATTGAAGCGATAATCAAGAGTTAATAGTAAAAATCGAAAAAATTCTCTTAAATAACAAAGCGAAAAAATAACAATTAACTTATCTAATTAAATTACGATTGGAATATGCACTCGTTATCTATCAAACTCATTAATAACATTTGAATTAATTAAATTTCACTACGGCTATTTAGGTAACAGGTAAGTTTATTGCAAACCAATAAGAGGCTAATGATGACCAATACTTTTGTTTTGTTTGAGTGCACTGCTAAGCTGAAATAATCCTTTGTAACTTAACTCGACACGACAAGTGGCAACCGATCATTATCAATGAGATTAGGGAGGAGGAATTGCCAAGTATCATTCAGGAATGTAATCGAGAGCTCAAAAAGGTGTTGTTATTCTACCCTGAAGAGCAGAGATCAAGCGTCGATTGTATGCTGGCTCAATTGATGTGCTGTGAAATATTTCTAATTCAGTACCCTATTCTTAATCACTTTCGAGGCAAGAGTTCGCCTTGGTATCACGTCCAGAATATCCGCTATCAGCTGTTGTCACAGACAAATGAGAAAGCATTGAGTGGTTATGAGCTCGTCCTTTTTCAAGGTTGGTCAATGGCGAAAATTGATGATGCTCGGATTTATGAAAAGCCAATACCAGAGCGAGTACGTCGCGCGTATTTAGACTATCAATTCTTCGTCGACAGCCTGGCTTCCGACTAGCCTAGAACTCGCTATTCATCTTTGTGAGACATGAAATCAACAAGGCTTCTTGTTCCGGCTCGATATGCCTCGTTAAATCTTTAACTAAATCTAAATGCAACTGGTTATGATGACGATGAATCTCTTGCCCTTGCTGTGTTAGCGCCACCACGATGGCACGACGATCATTAGGGTGTGGTAAGCGTTCCATCAGGTTGGCAGCAACAAGTTTATCTACTTGAACCGTTAATGTGCCCGTAGTAATGCCGAGCTTGTCGGCAAGCTCTTTCATTCTCATAGCACCATGAATACCGAGCACTTCAATGGTGTGGACTTGTGCAAGGGAATAGCCTGTCTCTTTGACCACTGACTGTTCCCATGAAGACATCTTGTCGTAAAACTCGGTAAGTAACTGATTTAACGATTCTAAGTTTCGCATTATGTTGAATGTACTTCTAAAGTGAGATGGTCAATCTTATCAAACTTGCTTAGCTTTTGCTTATACTCATCCAGTGAAATACCCGCTTTGTCTATTAGCGTAATCGCCGCTGCGTGATGGTGTCCACTCACCTTCCAAATATGTAAATCCGTAACAAGGGCTACTGGCGTAAGCTCATCTTGGATTGCCTTTCGATATTTATCATCGATATTTTCATCAAGCAGAATCGGGCTTGTTTGCTTGAGTAAGTTCAATGTCCACTTACTGATCACTAACGCACCGACCATGCCCATCACCGCATCGAGCCAATTCCAGCCATAGAACTTTCCTAATACCAAGGCCACAATTGCCATCACGGAAGTCAGCGCATCTGCTAGCACGTGTAAGTAGGCTGCTCGCAAATTATGATCATGATGATGTGTATGTCCGTGATGGTGTGAGTGCTCGTGATGATGCGCATCATCATGTCCATGGTGGTGATGGTCACCTAGCAGCAACATACTGATGACGTTCACCGCTAAGCCAATACAAGCGACAATAATCGCTTCATTGAACTGAATCGACTGTGGATTAAGCAAGCGATGGACCGACTCTACCAACATTAATAATGCAACAATCCCAAGTGCAATGGCACTGGTGTAGCCACCAAGCACACTGACCTTTCCAGTGCCAAATGAAAATCTATCATTACTCTGATGTTTTTTGGCATATCGGTAGGCGAACAATGTAATACAGAACGCGGCAGCATGTGTACCCATATGCCAACCGTCTGCCAAAAGCGCCATAGAGCCATAGACCGTACCCGCGACAATTTCAATTACCATCGTGGTCAACGTAAGAAGCAGCACGTAAAACGTTCGCTTTTCACCTTGATGATTGTGGCTAGAAAAATTGTGATGATGAGTCAGTGTGTCATTAGCTATTTTCATTATATTGTTTGATTATCAAATTATTTGATTTAAATTTAGTTTGATCATCAAACAATGTCAATGTTCGATTGCAGCAATAACTGCTTCCTCGTTATAGTCAGGACTCAAATCGTGAGGATGCACGACATAGCGACATAATGATTCCAAAGCAGATACCTTGAGTGATCATGGCGGTCCCGCCATAGCTAAAGAAAGGCAAGGGGCTACCCATCACCGGTAATATCCCACTCACCATGCCCGTGTTAATAAAAGCATATAGAAAGAAACTTAATGCCAACGAACCCGTCACTAGGCGGCTATATGCATGGTGGCAATGACAGGAAAGCCAGAGCGTACGCAGCGTGATGAATAAATAGAGCGATAGCAGCAGTACACTGCCAATGAACCCCCACTCTTCTGCGTAGGCGGAAAAAATGAAGTCGGTATGACTTTCAGGAATAAAACCCAGCGAGCTTTGCGTTGCATTAGTCCAACCCTTACCCGTGATACCACCTGAACCAATCGCAATATGTGACTGAATAATCTGATACCCAGAGCCCAATGGATCACTTTCGGGGTTAAGAAACTGCAGGATGCGCTTCTTTTGATAGCTCTCGATAACAAACCACCAGAGCAAAGGGATCATTGTCGCGACCAAACCAATAAAACCACCGATGATCTTCCAGCTCATTCCCGCGAAATAGAGTACAAATAGCATGTAAATCACACCAAATATCGCCCCATCCAAATCTGGCTGAACAAAGATAAGCCCAGCGGGGATGGCGGTCAGTATCATGGCATACACAATCTTCATCCCTGTTGGTCTCTCACCATCTTGCTGGATAAACCATGCCACCATCATAGGAATGGCTAATTTCACCAGTTCAGAAGGTTGAAAACGGAACCCAGCAATGCTCAGCCAACGTTGGGAGCCGTTAGTACTATCACCGGCAAACACGACTGCGACCAGAAGTGTTACCGTCAAGAAATACAGATATGGTGAGAAACGGCGGTACTGTTTGGCAGGAATCGACGACATGATCGCAAGACAAGACAGTGAAATAACGCATCGAATTAGGTGGTTGGTGATAACGGCCTCGTTATAACCACTGGCGCTCCATATCGTTAAGGTACTCAGTAACATCAAAGACAGAATCGCTAACACAATAGAAAGGTCTATTTGTGGAATAAGGTACTTTTTCAAAATATAGCTCGGTAAAGTGACGCACAATATCGCCACTTGGATTGATAAAATGGTGAAAGGAACAACGAAGAAACTGCTCTCAATTAGTGTTTTTTAGCGGTTTGCCTAAATCCGCGAATAGCTTTACGTAGTCGCCATGTCATAAAGGTAAAAATCGCTGCAAACAACGTCACAAAGGGAGCAGCCATTAAGACCATAGTGGTCACTCTGCTAATGGGCTCAGGCAACGAAGGTAAGAGAAATCCTACACCCGCCAACAAGCCAATCCACAGCGTGGCACTAAGCCATGAGAAATAGTGAAAGCGAGGGGCATCATGAACACGAATCCCCATGACCATTGGGACTAAAGAACGCACACCCGGAACAAAGCGAGCACAGAACAAAGCGACGAGCCCATGACGACAAAGTAAGTTGTCCACCAAACGCATATTGCTCTCAGGAACTTTCGCTAACCAACCACGAACGATAGGAAGCTTGTTAAGCCACTTACCTTGCAGATAGGCAAGCCAACTACCACCAGCCGCAGCAACGATGAGCAGTGGAAACGCGATAAATGGACTGAGAACACCGACTGCCGACAACGTCCCAACTAAGACAACGACACTGTCGCAGGGCAAGGGGGCAGCAGGAAGAAAGCTACTTTCTAACCCAATAAAAAAAGTCACCAATACATAGATTAAAATGGCGCTCTCTGGTGCAAGCAGCGCATTAAAGTCCTGATTCCAAATAACAATCAAGACATCCTGAGTAGCTTCAAACATAACGACTCCAAAAACCAACAGTTAACTAAGGAAATAACAGCAGGAATGAGGCGTACTTAACGAGAATGGATAAACCGATATTGAAGGTTACTGTCCTGCCATCCGGCTAAGCGTCGACTGTCTGAAAACAAGTAACTGCGTGGGGTGTAACGAGCTCCCCAGCAAGTAGTTATCAGACACGCGAAAGCCGCAACGACAAGCAGCCAGGGCAAGACTTCTTTTGAGGCTGGCTGAGCTTTGGGAATAGGTACTCGAAACGTTGAGCTGCGCAGCAACTGGTTATCATTGGCAAGGTCAGGAGTACGTTCAGGAGTGATGACCGTCGCTTGATATTGAGGCAAATCCACTTCCATAGCATTAACGATCCCGCCCAACAGCAGTATCGATAGCAAGGTCGCAATCAGTGGAAAAAGCTCAATGAGTCGCTTCAAAGAAAAAGCCCAGTAGTGGAATCTGCTTATATGTACTGCTATCCATGCTAAAAAGCAATCTTTGTTATCACTAGACGACAATACACCCAGTTAACTCTCTATTTTCGATAGCTTATTTTTCATCAGATCCAATTGCGTGAAATCTTCGTAGCTGATATTTATCCACTCATTGAAATATGGCATTTCCTGCATATTGCTCTATAACTACGAGTAATGGTTTTGCACATACTCAATGGCTGGGCAGTCACACTGTCTCGATCTGGTTTCTAAGGAATCAATATGAAAAAAATCCCTCTTGCTATCATTACCTCACTTATTCTTTCAACCTCTGCTTTCGCTGCTCAAAGCACGATTAATCAAGAAGCTATGGAAACGACAACGGGTGGGTTTCAAGGACCGTCAGCGGAAGACTCTTTAAACACGGTTCAGGAAATCATGGATGCGGGCTGGTTAACCGACGGTAACAAGGTCACCATCGTGGGCTATTTGGTAAAATCAATGGGTCATGAAGTGTATATGTTTAAAGATGATACTGGTGAAATGCCGGTAGAAATCGACGCCGACCAATGGGCAGGACAAACCATCACGCCAAAAGACAAAGTAAAAATCTATGGCGAGATTGAAAAAGGTGACAGTGATGTTGCTGTAGAGGCGGAATCAATTCGAATTATCAAGTAGTCCCGTCTAATACAATGAATCTTTACGTACTCAGCGCCGATTTACATTGGCGCTATTTATTTTCCTTTTAAATAAAACACTTGCTCGACAGCGCACTCCTTATCATCTCCCCTTCTTATCTCAGGATATCTCTGTTCTAATCCATTTATCTCAACGATAAAAGAGAACCGAACCATGTTTGAATACAGCCAAAAACTCATTTCTGCACTCGATACACTTTTTAAAGCCAATCAATCTCAGATTATTCAATCTTCTCAGCTTTTTGCTGATGCTATTGTCGGCGATAACATGATTCACATCCTTGGCACCGGACATTCGCATATGGTGGGGTTGGAAGGCTTTATCCGGGCAGGAGGGCTTGGTAATGTGAATGCTATCTTAGATTCAACCGTACTGACTTCAGATGGTGCCTTGCGAGGTTCAAAGCTCGAGAAGCTAGAAGGTCTTGCGCAGATCTTATGGGAAGAGCAGAACATTTCGAGTGGTGACGTCATTATGGTGGTATCAAACTCGGGAAGAAATGCGCTACCGGTCGAATTTGCTCAGTTAGCTAAGCAAAAAGATCACCCTGTGATCGCTATTACTTCCGTCACCCAATCGTCTCAATACCCGAGCCGCCATAGTTCTGGATTAAAGCTGATGGACATCGCTGATATCGTGTTAGATAACCAAGTTCCAAGTGGCGATGGTCTATGCGAAATCAACCAACGCGTTACCGGTGCCTTTTCAAGCATCTCAGGTATGGCGCTGGTCAATACAATTACCACCGAGGCGCAAAAGCTTGCACTCGAAAAAGGGGTAGAGCCGCTGATATTCTCAAGTCAGAATGTAGATGGATTTAATAATGATGATGTCTATGCGCACTTTAACGGTCGCCTCAAGTCCATGTAATACGGCGTCACATTGCCAATTTTGTCGAGAAGAAACCAACTCACTAGTACATTCAAACTACTGATGAAAAACAATAAATTGCAAGACTTGACGATATAGTTATGTAAAATGACCGCACCTATATAAAAAGTTAGCACCAAGACTAACTCGCCTTAGGTATATCAGAATAACAATATAAAAAGGTATCAGTATGAATCGAGTTGTTCATGTGCCCGCTTACTTTTGTGAAGTCGGCAAGCATGAAGCTGTCGACTATAGTGACACGCCTGTTTGGACCAAAACGGGTTACTCTAAGTCTGTCATTGACAGTGTTCGCCTCACAGAAGATCTTCAAAAAGCCGTAGAAACTCTTAACCACGATGGCTACGAAGTGATTTCGATTACACCCATTACCAGTGGTGACTATGATTTTAAAGCGCTACTGGAGCCAGGAGGGCGTGGTGATAGCGGATATGGCGGCTACGGTTATGGTTATGGCTTTAGCTATACCCAAGGGCTTATCGTCACCGCAAAGCGTATTTCAAGTAATCAAGCACCGACACCCAAACCATACTAGTCATTTCAACTAGGTAAAAGCAGCCTCTGGTTATCGTAGGCTGTTTTGCTCACTCGCCACCAGGCACGTCGCTTTGAGGCTTTCCACTTCAACTCTGTAGTAGCAAATACTCACTCAATGAGAAAGTAGATTTTTAAAGCACGCTAGTTATCAGATACTTAGCCTCGTATATTCCATGTTATGAGTAACACTTGGTGAAGAAAGCGCTTCTTATCTCAGTACTGCTGTTATTTGGCTGTGCTAACCACACGAATCCTCCTGGATCTTCCACATCATCGAACACCCAAAAGCAAGTCATCAATCAACTTTTGAACTATGTGGCAAATCAAGCCAAAGAAAAGTGGGGAGAGGACGAGTTTGTTCAGGCTGGTAAGCATCGCTACGTGAAATACCTAGACGGCTACCGAACACGAGCGCATATCGATTTTGACCGCGGGAAAATTTACGTCTCTACACTGTCTCAAAGTCACCCTAAACAACATCTGCAAAAAGCCATTGTACAAACGCTGCTGATGCCGGCCGATCCAGAACATGCAGAGCTGTTTTCCAACAAAGAAGTGGTTCTAAAGGGAAAACCCTTTCTACTTGGTCAAGTACTCGACCATGATGGCAAGCCGATTGAATGGCGGTGGCGAGCCAATCGTTACGCCAAACATTTGATCGCTACCCAACTGCACACCAAGCCAATTAAAAATGGTAACGCTTACTATGTCGAGATCTCGATGACGGACGATCACTTGCAGCAGCGCGAATATCAATACGCGGACCTGATCCAAAGCGCCGCAAAACGTTACGGCTTATCTGAAGATCTCATTTACTCGATCATAAAAACCGAAAGTAGCTTTAACCCATATGCGGTGAGTCACGCAGGTGCTTACGGTCTCATGCAGGTTATTCCTAAAACTGCAGGGGCGGATGTGTTCAATTTGGTCAAGAACAAACCCGGCATACCGACCAAAGAGTACCTTTTTGATCCTGCTAATAATATTGATACGGGCGCTGCCTATTTTTACATCCTAAAGAATCGTTATTTACGCGATGTAAAGCACCCTACTTCTCTGCATTTCAGCATGATTTCGGCCTATAACGGCGGAACTGGTGGGGTATTGGCGACATTTGATAAAGATAGGAAACGAGCGATGAGCAAATTAAACCAGATGGCTCCAAAGCAAGTTTATACCGCTCTCACCACACAACATCCGAAAGATGAAGCGCGGCGCTATTTACAAAAAGTTTTGTATTTTCAGAAGGACTTTAATGAGAATGTGTTAACCAAATAACGCACTTTCTTACAACATTACCCAGCCTGCTCAACAAACGATCAAAAGATTAACAAACCTATATTATTCATATAGTTAAAAATGAAAAATTAAAGAAAAAGGACACTGATACTTACAATATTTGTGTCCGAATTTTCTAGCAGTCCGCGACCAGACTGATATGATCATCGCAAGCCAATGAACCTCCAATTTTCGACATCCTATTTGTTGGTTAATAAGGCCTAAAAGACTCAGCATCTGATAGGCCTTTATATTTATCTGCGCTCTAAAACTTCCTAAACATCAGACGCTTTCTTATTGAAGCACCATATATCCGTAAAAAATCTCTGTTCCCCACCAAGCAATATGTTAGGATGGCCGACTTTTTATGACACAGCTCACATTTTGCTCTGCAAAATTGTGTCCAAATCCACATTGCTCGCTTAACCGCAGCATATAGTGAATAGTGATTATTTAATGCTAAATTCTAATACTGTTGAATCTACTTCAGCAGCTTCAAACTCAGCGTACAATGCTATCCATCCACCTGAACGACTGAGACAGCTCGCAGCCAAACTGGAAATGAACAATCCTGTGTTTTGGATTAGCGGCTCTTTTCTAACTCTATTTGTTCTACTTGCCCTCACCCATCCTGTTACTCTTTCCTCTTTTGTCGATTCTGGTTTTCAGCTGGCAACTCGCTATTTTGGCGCATTTTGGCAAATTTTGTTGTTAGCCAACTTCGTTATTGGTCTCGCACTCTGTTTTGGTCGTACCGGTGATGTTCGCTTAGGAGATCTCAATACTCCTGATGTAACGAATTTCAAATGGCTATCGATAGTATTGTGTACACTGCTCGCAGGTGGCGGCGTGTTCTGGGCTGCTGCTGAGCCAATCGCACACTTTGTTTCACCTCCACCTTTATTTGGCTCTCAAGATGCCAAAACCAATGCCATCAACGCACTTTCTCAGTCTTTTGTTCATTGGGGTTTCTTAGCTTGGGCTGTTTTAGGTTGTTTATCTTCTATTGTGTTAATGCATCTGCATTACGACAAAGGCTTACCTCTAAAACCAAGAACCTTGCTATATCCGCTACTTGGGGAAAAAGCTATTAAAGGCGGAATCGGCAACACGGTAGATGCACTGAGTATTATCGCTGTTGCCGCTGGCACAATTGGCCCTATTGGTTTTCTGGGGCTGCAAATCAGCTATGCCATGCAAGAGCTCTTTGGTACTACGGACACCTTCATAACCCAGGCTATAGTAGTGGTCGTTGCGATGGTATTTTATACCCTCTCGGCATTAAGCGGAGTCAATCGCGGTATCCAGTTGGTGAGTCGCTATAACATTATTCTTACCGTGGCTCTTATCGTGTTTATTCTATTTGCTGGTCCCACTGGCTTTATTATCGATAGCTATGTTCAAGGTTTAGGTCAAATGATTGACCAATTTGTTCCAATGGCGCTATATCGAGGAAACCCTGAGTGGTTAGGTTGGTGGACCGTGTTCTTCTGGGGTTGGTTTATTGGCTATGCTCCGATGATGGCGATTTTTATTGCCCGCATTTCCCGTGGCCGCACTATCCGCCAATTAGTACTTGCCATTAGTATCGCCGCCCCACTAGTAACTTGCTTTTGGTTCACCATCGTCGGTGGTTCTGGACTTGCCTTTGAATTGGAGAATCCTGGTGTGATTCAGGCAGGCTTTGAGGGATTCAATATGCCAGGGGCACTTTTAGCGATTACACAACAGTTGCCATTCCCGACGCTGATCTCCATTTTATTTTTGATTCTCACCACGACTTTTATTGTCACCACAGGTGACTCCATGACTTACACCATCACCATGGTGATCAGTGGAGACAAAGAACCGAACGCGACGATTCGAGCTTTCTGGGGAATCATTATGGGTGCCGTTGCCATTGTTCTGATTTCGTTAGGCAGCGGCGGGATCTCTGCCTTACAGTCATTTATTGTTATCACGGCAGTGCCAGCCTCCTTCATTATTGCGCCGAGTCTTTGGTATGCACCAAAAATTGCCAATCAGATGGCAAATCAGCAACGACTTTGACGCTATAACAAAGTCACTAGTAAGCTAAAACGATTTCACGGCAAGCACTTTACGCTTGCCGTTTTTCATTTCACTTATCTGTATTCCGCACTCCCTATTCATTACAAATATCTGCCCCCACTTTTGATACATTTCATCATTAGATACATCAGAGTTATGTCAACTTGTTTCACCTTATTACACCGCATTCAACAGCATTCCATTAGTCTTTGTTAAATATGGAAAAATTTACCGGCTGTCTTTATTAACCGTCACTTAAACGTCTTTTAACTCAAACACATTTATCAGATACCTCCACCGCTTTAGGCTGCGCCCCCTCCGTTGCCAAAGGCTTGTTTAGGTTCTTGTCTAACCCCCTAGCACCTAAACATCTTTGGTAACGACCAATTTATTATTACTGCTTAGGGCTTGTTATGAATACCAAAACTAAAATCGCATTTCTTCTCGCTTCAGCGCTGACACTCAGTGGCTGTGTCGGTAGTAATGCTGTGACCGAAAAACTGATGGGCTTCAACGTTAAAGTCGTGGATAACCGTTACGCACGTGCAGGCGTTAACTTCCTGCTATCTCCTGTCTATGGTTTTACGCTAGTGGCTGACTTGTTCGTTGTGAACTCAATCGAATTCTGGTCTGGTACCAACCCAATTAACGGTAAGCCTCATGTGTTTGATACAAAAACAGAGACCTACTTAGAAGTGAATGACAAGGTTGATTCTAGCCTGCAGGATGCACCAATTGATCCACTGACAATGAGCACGCCTAACTCAGGCACCATTCGTTACCTCGATGAAAATACGATTGAAATGGAAGTGACCTTGGCGGATGGTCAGCAATCGAAAGTGATAGGTGTAAAAGAAGGCGACAAGATCAGTTACTACATTGATGACCAATTAGTGTCTCAAACAACACTTGATGCGCTAGAGCATGAGTTCTCAGAATCGTAGGAAATAATCTCTATCTTTCCTATAGTTAACTAAGTAACCACGGAAGGTTACCTACTTTAACTCATGGCAAACTCTATGACTCAATACAGTGACAAGATTGACTTAAACCTTTTTCGAACTTTTGCTACCGTGTACAAACATGACTCGATTAGTCGTGCAGCAGAAGAGCTCAACGTCACTCCAGCATCAGTAAGCCAATCAATTAAAAAGCTTTCTATTGAGCTCAACACCTCGCTATTTATGCGTCGAGGCCGCGGTATAACTCCAACCCTACAAGCGCATCATTTAATAGAACGCATTACCCCTCTGCTCCATGAATTCGATGTAATTACCAATGATTGCCTTTATGGTGTTCACCAATCAACACCACGAAAAGTGGTGGTACAAGCACCTGAGCCCATCATATTTGAGCACATAAAAAGTACCGAGCTTGCCAATCACACTGAAACTCGTTTTCGTCTCGAATGGTTGGATATCCTTTATAGTAATAGCGATAGCTACGAGACTTTAAAATTCAAACATGCCGATGCCATCATAGATATTTTCCAGCTCGCTGAACCGAACATTTGCAACGACCTGTTATTTGAAGATGAAATTGTGGTGATCGCTTCGAAAAACCATCCACGAGTAGGCTCCACTATCTCACCAGAGCAGTTTGCCGAAGAGTCGCACATCATATTGAATTACCAATTTGGAGAGTCTTCACTGTTTGAAATGCTATATAATTCACCGCCACCCAAAAGACGTATCTTAAGCACGCAAACCTCTTTAACCTCCATGCTGTCGCTTACTTCAGAAAGTGAAGCACTGTGCCTCTGTACCAGACGATTCGCTGAGCAGCATGCCAATCGGTTACCCATCAAGATCTTGCCATTTCCGGGTCCGGTTGAACCCGTCAAATTCTGGCTTATCTACCCAGCCCAAAGCCGAGATACACACGCGATAAAATGGCTTCACTTCACACTGGTTGATTGGATACAACAGCAATGAGTCCGAGCCATCAAACCATGAATTAACGCTGACTGAATTGTGCTTGTAAAAAGGGTAACAGCAATAGGCCGATGACAGCCGAACAGACCGATATCACCACAAAGAACCCAGTCCAATGGAACTGCTCTAATACCATCGCAAGTGGGTAGCCAGCAAGAGCTGCGCCCATATAGGCAAACAGTCCAACAAATCCTGTAGCCGCACCTGCTGAGTCTTTATGTGAACACTCAGCCGCCGCCATACCAATGAGCATCTGCGGTCCAAAAACAAAGAAACCAATGGCAAAAAAACCAGCAGACTGAAACACAAAGTTGGTTAATGGCATTAACCAGAGCGCGGCAACAGACAGGAAAATCCCCATTGCGAAAATCAGGTTCATTGGTCCACGATTACCGCCAAATAGCTTGTCTGAGCCCCAGCCAGCTACTAAAGACCCCACAAAGCCGCCGACTTCAAACAAAGATACTGATGCATTGGCGTTGATTAAACTGTAATGATGCTGCTCAGTCAGATACAAGTTACCCCAGTCATTAATCGCCGTGCGCACGATGTAAACCAATACGTAGCTAAAAGCGAGCAACCAGATGTATTTATTGTTGAGAACATACGACCAGAGAATCTGCTTCGGCTTCAGCCCTACTCCGTCGTTTTCTTGAGCCAATTCTAACTTATCATTGCGCCATTGGCCTACGGTAGGCAATCCCATTGACGTGGGTTTATCACGCAGTCGCCAACAGAGAAATAAACCTATCAGCACGCTTATTACGCCCGGAATAATAAACCCTTCGCGCCAACTATAATGAAAGGTTAGAAAGCCCACCAGCAAAGGAATCATCGCGCCACCGACATTATGTGCCGTATTCCAAAGCGACCAGAAAAATCCTCTTTCGGTTCTGGAGTACCAGGTGGTCAAAAGCTTGGAACAGGACGGCCAGCCCCAACCTTGGAACCAAGCATTAAGAATCCATAAACTCGCGAGAACAAACAGCGAACTCGACAGACCAAAGACAATGTTTACCACTCCACTGGCAATAAGCCCGATACCCATAAAATAACGAGGGTTGGAACGGTCTGAAATAATACCTGAGACAAATTTTGATAGCCCATACATCAAATAGAACATGGTGCCCATCATGCCGATGTATCCCTTGTCTAAACCAAGGTCGGCAATAAGTGCAGGCGCGGTGTAATTGAAGGTTTTTCGGGTAAGATAAAAACCGGCATAGCCGAGATACATTCCCAGCATGATGTGAAAACGCCAGTACCGATAGCGAGTATCGACACTCGCGCTATCTTGATGTTTCATCTGCTGTTCTGCTACTTTGACTGTCATGAACTACCCCGCTACACCAATGGAAGTCGTGCATCAATTTCGGTGCCACGTTGTGTTTCATCTCCGTCAACAACGCTGCGAATCTCAAACTGGCCACCTAACGCTTGAACACGCTCTTTCATGCCTTTAAGGCCAAACCCTTTTTGGCTATCTTGAAGCGGAAAGCCAATACCATCATCAGCAATCTTTAGCGTGATTGTCGCATCAATGACGAGCTCTATTCGCACCTGTTTGGCTTGAGCGTATTTGAGAATGTTATTCAGCGCTTCTTGGCATAAACGGAACAAAGTCACCTCCATCATATCCGAGAGCACTCGCTGGCTAATATTGTCGACAGTAAATTCAACTTCAATACCAAGCTGTTCAAACTCCATCTCACGCACCATTTGCTGAATGGCGGAGATCACGTCTAAATCATCCAAGGTTTTTGGTCTTAATCGAGTAAGCAGTCCTTTTGTGGTGTCATAGACATTCAGAGACAAGGATTCAATGGTATCAGCGCAACCAATGCTCAAATCAGGATTGTTGACGCGCTTAATAATGCTCGCTTGCGTTCGAATAGCAGTGATATTCTGACCAATTTCATCATGCAGTTCGCGAGCAATGTCCTTACGCACCGACTCTTCCGCTTGCACCAACTGTTTCGCTAAGTGCTTATTGCGAGTAAGTTCAGAGCGAAGCTGATGGTTTAAATCGCGCTGTCTCTGCACCGCCATACCCAGCAATATTCCCGTTAATGATTGAGCACTTATTGATAACAGTAGGTCCGTGACTTCCAGTTGTGACACCCCACTACGCGCCGCTATTAATGCACAGCTATTAAGAAGCGTACCTAGCAGAGCACCCTGCCATCCATAACGAAACGCAAGCAAGATGATGGGTATTGCCAAACAAAACGGAGCAAAGCGCCTGAGCTCGTCAGGCAGCCCGACTTGCAGAGAAATGCTCACCGCAAACAGTGCAATGAACAGCAAAATCGGCTTATAGTGAAATTCGATTGGTTGATGGATGAGGTTAGATGTCAAAGGTCGCCACGTACTTTGAAATAGGTAATTCCAAATGAGGTAACAGCTCGGCACCAGCATAAGCCCCGCCGTAATACTCACCAAACCGACGAAACTCAGAGAGTCACTATGACTGCCGACAGCAAGCATGTTAATCAGAGCGCAGGCAACAATCGCTGCGGCTTGAATAAGTAATCGTCGCCACTGAGCGCCTTGATAATAACGCTCAGCAACCAAGGCAACAGGAATACTTAGCGCACTAGCAACCAAAATGGCCGACCACTGAGGCT
Source organism: Vibrio sp. CyArs1 (assembly GCF_022432925.1). Classification (NCBI taxonomy): domain Bacteria; kingdom Pseudomonadati; phylum Pseudomonadota; class Gammaproteobacteria; order Vibrionales; family Vibrionaceae; genus Vibrio; species Vibrio sp. CyArs1. Next base: position 189,243 of record NZ_JAKRBO010000006.1, read on the forward strand.
GCGCAAGCAAAATAGCCAGAGAGATGGTTAAGCACCACTCAGCAGCATAAACGGCACCCCAGTATTTTTTAGCGGCATGCAGGGTAATCCCAAGCCTAAGAGCGAACGGGAAAAACAGAATTGCCAACTCAGCGTCGTTAACGAAGTAATAGGAAATCACCCATAAGCAAAACCAACTGCACAGGGTTATCAGCCATGCACTGGCGCTGGCAACGAGGTAAGTTCGCATTACAACGTCGCTTCTGCCCTAAACAACTTGGCAAGTTCCACATTGTTTTTGACAGCAAGTTTATCCAGTGCATTAGCACGATGGACATGAACGGTTTTGTGACTTAATCCAAGTTCGGCCGCTACCGCCTTCACATCGAGTCCCGTCGCCAAGAGCTCTGACACTTCATATTCACGTTTAGTAAGTCGAGATAAGGCTTGTTGGAACGGTCTTGGAGAAGCAAGTTTCATGGCAATATCCGGGGTAAGATAGCAACCACCGTTGGCACTGGTTCGCACCGCTTGAATCAGTTCATCAGGACTGCAACGTTTGGTCAAATAACCAAGTGCACCTAATTCCAATGCCTTTTCCACCATAGCAGGAGAGTCATGCACACTGAGCATCACACAGGCAATGCCCTTGGGCATCGACTCTAGTAACGCGAGACCACTTTCGTCCGGCATCGAGATATCCAGAATACATACCTGCACACCACTGCCCGGCAGCCCTCTCTTAGCTTCTTCAACCGAGCTAAACTCACCGACTACATTAATGTCTTCCTCTAGATTGAGTAATTGAGCAAACCCAGAACGTACGATGATGTGGTCATCCACTAAAACAACATTGATCATGATGAAGTACCGACTAGAGAAAGGCGAAAAATGGGGTAACTTAACGCCGACGCATCGATTAAGCAAATAGCGTTTGGTTCTAAAAAAAGCGCTATCTATGATTCCAATGGCTCAGGCAAACCAAATGCGAAATCGTAGACAGCGCTTTTCAGGGGTATATTAAGCCGTAACTTGTTGTAACTGCTTCTTAGCTTTACGAATTTTCTTCTCTTCTGCGATAGCTACGAAGACAAGTAGACCGATACAAATCGCTGCAGATGTATCCAGCGCTGCAAAGGTACCTTTCCATCCTGTTAGGCCAAAGATAGGCGTACCATCGGCAATCATACCTAAACCTAACTTCGCGAAGCTGTCACCAATGAGGTAAGCAAACGTACCTTTCACGCCGTCGGCAACGCTGATGGCTTTCTTAGGAACGAAACCTACTGCCGCTACACCAATAAGTAGTTGAGGACCAAAGACTAGGAAACCTAAGACAAATAGCGATGCAAGATACATAAATTCACTTGTCGCATGTTGATAGAATTCCAAGCTTACGATGATTAGCGCTAATGACACACACGCAACCAGAGCGCGACGACCATTCGCCAAATCAGACAGATAACCCCAAAGTAAGGTACCCACTAACGCGCCGACTTCGAATAAAGTGAAGCCAGAGATTGCCGTTTCTTTGGATAGACCAAGTTCTTGGTAGGCATAAACTGTTGACCATTGGTCGATACCGATACGCACGATATACAAGAAGATATTGGCAAAACACAGTAGCCAAATCACTTTGTTTTTAAGTACATACTCAACAAAGATTTCACGCTTGGTCATTTGGTTTTCTTCAGCCGCTTCGTCTTCTTCACTCACCGCTTCATCAAATAACTCTTCTACTTTACCTAGACCGTAAGCTTCTGGAGAGTCACTACCGTAACGAAGACCAAAGAAACCAACCACCAAAGCAATCATAGATGGGAACACAAACATACCAATCACGTGACCATCAAACAGGTAGTTAGCACCGAATAGTGCAACACCTGCTGCACCTGCACCACCTACATTGTGCGACATGTTCCAAAGGCCAAGGTATGAACCACGCTTGTTACGTGGCGTCCACTTAGTAATGGTTGAATAACTAGAAGGTCCACCGGTACTTTGGAAGAAACCACTTAGTGCATAAAATGCAATCATTAGGAATAGACTAACGCTGCCGCCACCCATACTGAAACTGAAGCCAAGCATCGCAAGACCTGAAAGGATCAGCATAAACGGAAGGAACTGTTTGGTGTTCTTGCCATCGGCATAGTAGGACACCACGGTTTTACCAATACCGTAAGTGATGGAGAAACCAAGACCAATCAAACCAAGTTCAGTCATGGAAAGCCCATAGTTCGAAATCATATCGTTTTGCGCGATATTGAAGTTCTTACGAATCAGGTACATGGTCATGTAACCGATAAAGACCACTAAATAGGACTGTAAGAAGGGTTTAAACCACATTTTGCGTCTTTGCTCGACGGGAAGATCCAACGTCGGCTTACGCACTTGCTCTAGAAATTTCAACATGATGAATCCTTAGACTCTCAACATAAGGGGCAGCACTACCCAAAGAGCGACCCATCGCCGGTCTTGGTGTGGTGCAAAAAGTAAATTCGTTTGAGGATCAGCGCTGATAGCGCTGAAAATCTATGAGCAAGAGTGTAAGAATTGGCCGGGATAATGGCTTGAGAGGCGGTCTTAGGAGTACTAGGAAAAATTCCTAGTACTCGCTAGTTATCAAAGAATACGTGAATCACATCACAGATGTAGGGTTATACTAAGGCGTGTTTAATACAAGTAAGTGCTCTTTGCAACGTAGTCTCTGGACAACCAAGGTTAAGGCGGACAAAGCCCGAACCTTCTTTACCAAAGGCTGTGCCCATACTTGGCACCACGCCAGAGTTGATAAAGTGCTGCTCCAGATCGTTGTCAGTAAGGCCAAGTGCTCGGCAATCCAACCATGCTAGATAGCCCGCTTGAGGAGGTAAAAACTTCACCCCTGTACCTGAAAGCTCCAATTCTACAAAGCGTTGAAGTCGCTCGATATTTCGTTCTAGATACTGCTTTAATTGCTCCAACCATTCGGCACAATGCTGATAGGCAACGGTCGCGGCGACCAAAGACAAGCTATTAAACACATCCATGCCATGAGCATCTAATCGTCTAACAAAGCGTGCTCTCAGTTCTTCATTAGGAATAATGAAATTAGAGATACGCAGTGACGAAAGGCCAAAGGTCTTGCTCGCTGCCGTTGCCACTATCAAACGTTGATTTAGGCTTTGCGGCAGTTTCAGCGCCGAATAGTGTTGTTGGCCGGAAAGCGTAAGATCGCACCAAATTTCATCACTTAACAACCACACTTGATAGCGCTCGCAAAGCTCTGCAAGCTTTAGCACATCTTGCTGTGACCACACACGTCCCGTTGGGTTGTGAGGATTACAAAAGATCATCGCCTTTGCACCTTGAGCAAAGCACTGCTCGAGGTGTTCAAAGTCAATACTGTACTCGCCATTCTCAAGCGTTAAGGGATTTTCCTTCACTACTCGGTCGTTGAACTCAATGATTTTGCGAAAGGACCCGTAGCCCGGAGACTGCATGACAATCTGGTCACCAATATTGGTAAGCATTTGCAGTGCGATCGATAACCCAGGCAACACACCATGGACCGTTGTCACCCACTCCTTATCGATATGGGTGTCATGCTGAGTAGCAAACCAGTCAATGATGGCTTGATAATAGTCAGCATCTCGCTCTGCATAGCCAAAGACACCATGCTCAGTGCGCTGCGTTAGCGCATCTAATACCACTTGTGGCGCTTTGAAATCATAGTCTGAGACCCACATAGGGAGTAAATCCGATTGATGCAATCCTAGCTTCTGACCCATAAAATCCCATTTAAGCGAGCCAGTGTTACGACGTTCTAACATTTGGTCGAAGCAATTCATTCAGCAGTTACCTTATTTTGTTGGGGTAGCAACAGTTTGTAATTCTGTATTATCTGTTGATTCTGGCTTTGCTTTCGCAATACCAAAACCAGTAAAACCGTAAATCAGCGCGAAGATAACGCCGGTATAGCACTGAATCGCCCAAGGTAGATAATCAAGCGTTGCTACGCCTAGCGTGCCCGCCATGTAAATACCTGCAGCGGTCCAAGGCACTAGCGGTTCAATAATTGTGCCTGCATCTTCGATAGTACGAGAGAGGTTCTTGGTATCTAGACCCATTTTTCGGTAGGCGTTTTGGAACAGTTCTCCCGGAATCAATAGTGCTAATTTGCCGTCTGATGTCGTGAACACAACCGTAATCGTCGCGATAACCGTTGAAGCAATCAGTTGACCCGTTGAGTGAATCAGATGCAGGAAGCGACCAAGTACCACGTTCAATGCGCCAGTTAAGCTTAAAATACCTGCGAAAGAGAAGGCACAGAATACCAACAAGATAGTGCTCATCATTGAGAACAGACCACCACGGTTAAGCAGCTTCGCTACATCCGGAATGATGCCTGATACTTCGTGACCATTCGCTTCAAACATTGATAGATTGAAGCCATCAACATATGCTTGGAAACCTTGTTGTAGCGAGAAGCCTTGAAGTAGCATGCCAAGTGCTATAGCAATCGCCGACGCTGCAAGCATCAGCGGTAATACTGGCTTTTTAGTAAGAGCACCCCAAAGGATCATCACGGGTGGAATAATAAGAACAATGTTGAGGTTATAAAGGCTTTCAAGGCCCGCTAAGATCTCAACGACTTTCTCTGGTTCGCTCACTCCTGCCACATCGGCACTTTGACCAGCAAAGAAAAACACGGTTGCGGCAATCACAAAGCCTGGCAAGGTAGTGTAGAGCATATGTTGGATGTGTTCGTACAAGGTTGTGCCTGATACCACTGGAGCAAAGTTGGTTGAATCAGACAATGGAGAGATTTTATCGCCGAAATAAGCGCCGGAAACTACTGCACCCGCAGCGGCAGCAAGCGACACATCTAGGCCAGCCGCAACACCCATTAGTGCAACACCAACAGTACCTGCTGAACCCCAAGATGTACCTGTACATACCGATACTACGCTAGTCACGAAAAAGGCAGCGATAAGGATGTATTCGGGACTGATCACTTTAAGTCCCCAATACACCATATAAGGGATCGTGCCGCTCACCATCCAACTGGCGATAAGGCCGCCAACAGAAACAAGAATTAGGATGACTGGCATCGCCTTGGCAAGCTTCTCAACAATAGCGCCAATAATGTCATCCCAGTTGTAGCCCATCTTCCAAGCGATGAAACCAGTAAATGCCGCAGAAATCAGCAGCAAGACTTCAATTCGTAGTCCTAGCGCTCCGTAGCCGATTGCCAAAAGCAAAAACATCACCGCGATAGGGGCGAGCGCTAAACCAAATGAGGGCAGAGGCTTTGAATTTGTCATAATGTATATCCTCAAAAACTGTGTAGGGTTTGTTCGCAGAGATAATATCCTTAGCCTCATTCCAAAATTGAGAGCTAGATGACTGTTTCATGTAAGCGCTTACATGAGATTATCTGATGTGAACATTCTCACGTTTTTTCATTGATAATTACCTTTTTAACGGCTTGACGGTCTGTCTTTCGACTAAACTGGCTTCAAAACGATGGTTATGGGGAGGAGTATAGGCTGATTTTTTGAGGTTCAGTGCTAGCTTCGTGGCATGCACCGACATCTCGTCGATAGGGTTATGCATTGTGGTTAAACGTGGATAAAGATAGCGTGCCAACAACACATCATCAAAACCCACAATAGACATATCGTCAGGTACTACAACGCCTTGTTCGTAGAGACTCGCCATCAACCCCGCCGCCATGACATCATTAAACGTCACCACAGCAGTAACTTCTGGGCACCGCGCCATCAAAGCCTTTCCTGCCGCTTCACCGCCAGACTCACTGAAATTCTCGTTAATAATCCAGCTAGGCGGTACTTCAATGTTGGCAGATGACATGGCGTCTTTATAGCCTTGAAGGCGATCAGTTCTATCTTCTATCGGCAGGTCGCTGGTGACGTAGGCTATCTTGCGATGACCTAAAGCAATCAAATGCTCCACCGAGACCTTTGCTCCAGCGCGATTATCCACCCATACCGAGCGATTCGAGATCTGTGGAATAGTGCGATTGAGTAGAACCATAGAGGGAGCTTGGGCAGCGTAGCGGAGCAAAGTGGCATCATCAAGCATTTTGGCATGCACAACCATAGCTTCGCAGCCTTGGCTGATAAGAAAGTCCAAGCCTTCTTTTTCACGTTCCGCATTGTGACCGCCACTCACCACTACCAGTTGATGACCATTAATACGTACCACCTCTTCCACATTTTTGGCGATTAATGCAAAGAAGGGATCAGCCAAGTTACCTGTGAGTAGACCTAGCGTGTTATTGCTTCGTTTCGCTAACGCAGCGGCTCGAGGGTCACGACGATAGTTAAGCGTTTTAATCGCTTTCTCCACCCGCTCCAACGTTACTGGTTCTACGTAGTGTGAGCGATTAATTACCCTCGATACTGTCGCTGTCGAAACCCCTGCTAACTCTGCTACGTCTTTCATGGTTGCCATGACTGTTTTCCTTAACGCTCTCTGTTGCGAACTCGATGCTAACGTTTCTTGCTCTTGAATTGACTCGCACGGGTCTTTTTATTGGTGCGTCGATTGGCTTGCTTATCTCGTTTAGGGCGCTTGCTTTCTCCTGTCGAGGGTTTGTCCGTCACCGGAAAGTCAGCCAGCTCTTCCAACACTAAGCTTCGTGATGTGAGTTGACGAATCGCCTCAAGATATTCGGTTTCACCATGGCAAACTAGTGACAATGCCTGTCCCATTTTTCCTGCTCTGGCGGTGCGCCCAACTCGATGCACGTATACAGATGGGTCACTTGGCAACTCATAATTAATCACGACTGGAAGATCATCTACATGGATCCCTCGAGCTAAAATATCGGTAGCAATCAGTACTTGAATCTCACCTTGTTTGAAGGCCTGTAAGGTACGTTCACGCTCCGTTTGCTCCTTATTACCATGTAAGGCGCCACTAGTAATACCTGCTTTATTCAACTTCTTACAAAGCGCATCGGCATTGTCTCGTGCACCAATAAACACCAACACCTGAGGCCATTGATACTCAGTAATTTTCTTAATCAGCACATTGGCTTTACTGCCTTTATTTACCAAATACAATGTCTCTGCAATCTGCTCCACCACACTATTGGTTTTATTGGCTACAACTCTGATTGGATTGTTAAGCAAAGTCGTGACTTTTGCTTCCAATTGTTCTGGTAGCGTTGCTGAGAACATTAAGGTTTGTTTTCTGTGGCTCAATCCATTGAGTATACTCTGAATGTCTGGCCAAAAACCCATATCGAGTAAACGGTCAACTTCATCAAGCACCACAGTTTCAATACGTTGAGTGTCCACCAGCTGTTTATTCATGATATCGAGCAAACGTCCTGGTGTTGCCACTACAATCTCTGGAGCAGCATTTAGCTGACCCACCTGCGGCTCTACATCCTCGCCGCCGCAAACCACAGCGACTGAATAACCTAATAGAGCGACGATAGGATCGATGGTCTCTGTTACCTGTTTCGCCAATTCACGCGTAGGCACTAGTATCAAGGCTTGCTTTATCTCGTTGTTAAGCAACTGCTCTATCAGCCCAAGACCAAAGGCTAAGGTCTTACCGCTGCCAGTTTGTGCAAGAGCCAAGACATCGTGCTGTGCGGTAATTGCAGGAATAGCGAGGGTTTGAATATGAGTAGCATGAGAGAATTCACTAGGAATGGCATCAATTAATGCCGAGCTTAACGTTAACTCAGAAAAAGACATGATAGGTTTACACGATCGCAGAAATATGTGCGGATGATAGGAGGAAAGCGTGTGGAACTCCAGTTTCTGCATCAATAAAAGTGTTGATAGTTGAAGTGTTAAGTTGGTAAGCGGCTGGCAAAAACAAGCCTGCTCGAATCAATGAGCAGGCTCTGATAACAGTTAAGACGCCGTTGCGTACTGTTCTAGTTCTGCGTGGGATGCAGTAGTAATGAACTCGCCATCTAGGTAGAAATCAACAGAATCTTTACCGCTCACCCCTACAAGTGTGCGTGCCTTGCCAGAATCATCAATGAAGTCCATCTGTGTTGTATTGTCATCTAGCTTAGATAACTTAACAGGTGCGGTAGAGAGCTTCTTTCCTACCTTGTGGTTTACTTTGATGTACGCTTCAGCAGGAGTGTCCGCTACCGCCTTTTTCTTAGTTAGTGGGTTGGTACCAGTCCAGAACTCAATAGAGTTAATCACGAATAGATCCGCTGCCGCTGTAATGGCATAAACTGGTGACATCAAAGTGTATAGGCCAGCACGAGCATAACGGTTGTCCACACCTTTTAGGTTAACTTCATACATCACCATACTCGTTGTTGCCATTTGGCCAATACAGCCAGTTAGCATAGTAGACATTAGTGCAGCAGCAATCGTGGTTTTAATTAGTTTCATTTGTTTCGCGATCCTCTCGCATCATCACGATAGATAAATGATGAGCAAGTTGATTAAAGTGGATTATTACAGGAGAGGCGCCAGGCGAGCGGCTCATCCCATTCACACCATTAATAAAATGGCGCGCGATTATAGCCAGACTTTAGAGCATCGCAAGCACTTAAAAACTAGAGATTTATTGGTAAAAACAAAAGAATTAGAAAGAGAAGAGCCCAAATAGCCAGAACAATGTCAAACAGGATGAATTTACATTTATATTCAAATAATTACAAAACAAAAAAGGCTCAATTAAAATCTGGAAAAGGGAAGATTTTTCGTTTTAAAATCATAAAAAAAGAGGGTTGCAGTCCAATTCTTACAACCCTCTTAATGAAGACTTACAACATGACTAGGCTTGCGGTACCAAGGAACGCAAAGAAGCCGACCACATCGGTAACCGTCGTTAATATGACTGAACCCGCTAAAGCAGGATCAAGCTTGAGCTTATCCAGAACTAAAGGAATCAAGACACCAAACAACGCTGCTGTGATGATATTGACGACGATAGCCAACGCTATGGTCGCACCAAGGATCGAAGACTGGAACCACAATCCAGCCATCGCACCTATGATGATCGCCCACAGTAGCCCGTTAATTGCACCAATGCCCAACTCATTCTTGATAAGGGCAAATCGGTTACCGGAGGTAATCTGGTTGAGAGCCATAGAACGCACGATCAAAGTTAGTGTCTGGCTTCCTGCGATCCCACCCATAGAACCGACAATAGGCATAAGGATCGCAAGGGCAACAACCTGCGAAATGACGTTTTCAAACAAGCCAATTGTCACTGAAGCTAAAATAGCGGTAAGCAAGTTAATCCCCAACCAAACCCCACGCTTTTGCGAACTTTTCAATACTGGTGCGAAGAGGTCATCGCCTTCATCCATACCCGTACCGGCCATTAAACGCGTCTCGTAGATTTCTCGTTGCGTGCTAAGAGCAAACTTCCAGTCAATCTCCCCTACCAACAATTTACGTTCATCCAGAATAGGCAATGCACTGAAGGAGGAACGCTCCATTGCTTCCACCGATTCGGCCAATGTTAGCTTTGCACTAAGCGTGGTGACGTGCTCCAAAACCAATTGTTTGATTCGCGTTTTAGGATCACTTTTTAAGACATCGCTATAATCCACCATCCCACGAAAACGTTTTTGCTTATCAATTAGATAGATATGCTCTGGCTGCTCATAATTGTATTTATCAATCAACAGCTTGGCTCTGTCTACTGAGATACTAAAAGGAATCGTAATGACTTTCCTATCTGCCCAGCGGCCAATCTGATCTTCTTCATATTCATTGGCTTGGTCATAAAGCTCTAGCTCATCCTTTTCAAGTAAAGAGATAGCTTCGGCAATGATGTCATCAGGCAGTGAGTCCGCCCACTCGATAAGCGAAAGGTTATCCAACTTCGCCAGCGTAAGCTTAAGCTCAGTTTCCGATAACGCATCCAGAATAGAAACACGTACTTCCGCACGAGTCTCTGTGAGCACTTCGATATGCATTTCCAGCGGCAACTCACGCCACAAACGAACCCTTTGCTCTATAGGAAAGGCTTCCAATATCAATCCCACCGACGACGACTCCATCCCCTGCTCTATAAGTTCATTAAGCACACTTGGTTGCTCATGCTCCTCAGCTTGAGAGATTTGTTCGATTTGTATGGATAGATCTTGGAATTCGCTCACTCGTGGCTCCACATGGTGCTATACGTTGTTAGTCTCGTAAATTTTTTCGATAAATTAGCGCGTTAGAGTTGAAAAACTCTGTGATAAATGTGCTGAATAGAAAGAGGAAATCTTAGCTTGTCACAGATGAATAATCTAGCGTGGTCTTGATGAATTCAGAGGCATTATTGAACAATTAGACCTAAGAAGAGTAAAGGCATGTCGCTATCTATGAAATAACCACACGCCTTTGAAAGTATTACACTTGAGGCGTTAACTGATGACTGATTGATTGGCAAATAGCGACTAACTCGTTCTTTGTCGTTTCAATACTATCTACAGCATGATGAACTGCATCAGAGTCTAAAGTGACATATGGAACAGTCAACACAGCCAACATCTCACTGCCCGTAAAGATCGGCACACTGATATTAGTAATACCCGAAATTTGTGGACTGGGACCAATAAAGTAACCTTGATTCTTGGTCTGATTGAGTAAAGCGTTCGCTTGTTCTATTTCGTAATCAGTTGCACCACTCTGCTTGAGTATTTTCTCTCTTTTGAGCTCATCACTAAAGCTCAACAGTACGATTCCAGAGCCGGATGAACATACGTCTAACTTAGCGCCAATCTTAAGGCTAAAGCCCATCTTATATGGACTCTCTTCCCTTCCGATCACCACCAGATGCTGATTGTCATACCATGAAACATGGCATGATTGATTGACTTTTTCACTCACCATTTTCATTAATGGCTTGGCGATATTTAACAGTTGAGACTGAGGTGGATATTGATTAGCAACGGTAAACATTTGCATAGAAAACATATATTTACCGCTATCTTCATTAAAGGTCACATAACCACGACGAGCCAATACAGAGAGTACTCGGAAAATCTCTCCCACACTACGACCGACCATCTCTGCGATCTGTTTCTTTGACATGGGTTCAGCTGAACTTGCTAGCAACTCCAGTATATCCAACCCTTTCTCTAAGGCTGGGGCGTTATACTCCTGCCGAACAACTTTTTCCAAGTACCTGCTCCTTATTTCACTAAGCCCATCATTTGTGGGATCGTCATCGAAATTGCCGGGATATAAGTCACTGCCATTAGTACTAAAAATATCACCGCAAAGAATGGTAGCAGCGTTTTGATCACATGGTCAATTTTGATATCGCTAACCTTACAACCAGTAAATAGTATTGGTCCAACTGGTGGTGTTATGGTGCCAAGTGACAAGTTAAACACCAACAAAATACCAAACTGGACTGGATCCATACCCAAATTCATACAAATCGGTAGAAAGATGGGTGTGAAAATTAATACCGCTGGCGTGGGATCCATAAAGGTCCCTACAAACAATAAAATCACATTGATGATTAGAAGAATCACAATCGGGTTATCGGTTAACGACAACAAAGCATCGGCTATAGCTCCAGGAATTTGCGTAAACGCCATTACCCACGACATGATTGACGAAGCGGCTATCATAAAGATGACGATCGCGGTTAACTTGGCAGTCGACAACAAAATACTTGGGAGCTGCTCAACTTTCAGAGCCTTGTATATAAACCCAAGTGCCAAAGAGTAAACAACCGCAATAGCTGAAGCTTCTGTCGGTGTAAAGATGCCTGCGAGAATACCTCCTATCACTACCACCACTAATGACAAACTAGGTATTGCATCAATAAATAGTTTGGCGCGCTCAGAAAGGCTCATCACATGTTTCGACATATATCCACGGCGGTAGGCCATAAACCCTGCCACTAGCATAACGCCACCACCCCAGAGTAAGCCGGGCAAATAACCGCCCATAAAGAGTGCTGAAATAGATACCGAACCAGCGACTGTCGCATAAACAATTAACGTGTTACTTGGCGGAATCAACATTCCAGTTGGAGCAGATGCAATATTTACCGCTGTTCTAAATGGCGAGTCGTACCCTTCCTTCTCTTGAATAGGGTTCATAATTCCACCAATCGCCGCTGCCGAAGCAACGCCAGAGCCACTGATTGAACCAAACAACATATTGGAGACCACATTAGTTTGGGCTAATGCTCCAGGAAAATAACCCGTTACTATGCGCGAGCAATTAATGAGTCGTATGGCTATGCCACCGTTATTCATAATATTGCCCGCTAAAATGAAAAACGGTATCGCTAGTAATGCAAAACTATCCAAACCCGTGAACATTCGTTGGGCGGCTGTCGTCGTAGCGCCTGCTAAAGGCAGAATACTGACCATGGCAACAAATGAAGGCAATCCAATACTAATACCTATCGGCGCACCTAAAACGAGTAGAATGATAGCGCCGCCGAACATAATAAGGGCAGCGAGGGTAGCAGCATCCATATGTCTATCCTTTTACACTAAGTTGCTGAAACTGATGTATTAGTTTCAGTTGGTTGATAACGAAATAAACAAGAATAAGCACTCCGGCGATAGGTAATGCCGAGTAAATAACACCCATTGGCACTTCTAAGGCCGAATCTAACTGCCACATTTGACGAACGGACGCTTTGAATCCGCCTTGCCACATAACCACGAAAGCAAATATAGCGATTGTCCATTCAGTGAAAATATCAACCAGTATGCCTATTTTCGGCGAGAACTTATCTCGTACATAGGTAATAGCCATATGTTCTCTCAAGCCAAACACATAAGCCCCACCAATCAACACCAACCAGACAAACATGTATCGTGACAGCACTTCACTCATCGCACTTGGACTATTGAAGACATAACGAGTAACGACCTGATAAGTAACAAGAACTGTCAAGAATGCCATAATAGCGATACAAGCTCGTTCCACTACCCAGTCGATGATTTTCTTGAACTTATCTGTCCAGACTAACAACTTTTCCACTAGACTTTTCCTTGCAAAAAAGGAGTTAGGCTTGGCGCCTAACTCCTTCTTAATTAGCTCAGTTCACTGATCGCCTTAGTTAATTCTTTCTGTGCGTCAGTTTTAATCAATTTTTGCTGTAGAGGTTTGCAGCTTTCTTGGAATTGTCTCACGTCGACATCAATAAAGGTCGCACCATTCTCCTCCGCTAACGCACGAGCCTTACCAATTTGAGCATTCCATTTAGCAAACTCGTCAACAGTCGACTCTTTAGCTAAACGACGAATAGTCGCTTGGTCTTCCTTCGACATTGAATTGATGAAGTCGTCGCTGATAACGACTAAGTCAGGCACCATCAAGTGAGAAGTTTTGCTAAAGTAAGGAGCCACTTCATAGTGCTTCATATCAGCATAAGTAATTTCATTATTCTCACCACCGTCAAGGACACCTTGTTGAACCGCAGTATACACTTCACCTTGACTCATCGGCACACCAGTGCCACCCATGCACCCTAGCATCTCTACCATAGTATTCGACTGCATCACGCGGATTTTCTGACCTTTCATATCCTCGACTGACTTAACGTTATGCCCCTTGGTATAAACGTTACGAGAACCAGCGGTATAAGCCGTCAATACTTCAAAACCAAACTTTTTGGTAGAGGCAAATAGCTTGTCTAGAGCTCCGGAAGTAAACACTTTTTCTTGATGCTCAATACCGGTATAAGCGAAAGGCATGCCGATTGCAGTGAAGGTATTGTCATAGTTTTCTACCAACGGGTTTGCTACCACTGCCATTTGCACTGCGCCAGCTTGAACCAGCTCCAACGACGCACGTTGATCGCCGAGCAGTGCATTGGGATAAATAGTAACTTTGTAACGACCATCCGTTTCCGCTTCTAACTGTTTACCAAACTCTTCCAAAGCCAGATATTGAGGGTGCTTGTCAGATTGGTTAAATGCCGCTTTGATTTCCGTTGCTGCAAATGTCATTGATGATACTGTGACTGCTGCGCCCGCTACGGTAGTAAGAAGTACATTTTTCAGAGTTTTGTTCATGTTAATTTCCTATTAGTATCAACTAAGCCAATGTATCCATTGGAATAAAGTCCATATCGTCGAATGTTTGATTTTCACCTAACATTCCCCAAACAAAGCTATAGTTTTGCGTACCACACCCCGAATGAATCGACCAACTTGGTGACAGTACGAGTTGTTTATCTCTAACTAGAATGTGACGAGTTTCGGTAGGTTCGCCCATCATATGAAACACGGCTTGTTCTGGCTTGATATTGAAATACACATACGCTTCCATTCGACGTTCGTGAGTATGTGCAGGCATCGTGTTCCAAACGCTACCCGGTGCTAAATGAGTGATTCCTAAACATAGCTGACAGGTTTCTATCACATCCGGATGCAGGTATTGGTTAATGACGCGTTGGTTTGCCGTCTCTATTGAACCAAGTTCTACCACGCGAGCCTCACTCTGAGGAATTACCCTTGTGGGTAGCGATTTGTGCGCTGGTGCACTTAATCCGTAGACTGTCGCGTTACCTTCTACTTTCTCTATCTCAATTGTCTTTGAGCCTAGGCCGACATAAAGCACATCCATAGCATTTAAATGGAACGTTTTTGCATCTACGGTTACTTTTACAGCTCCTTCTAAGCAAGCTAACCCAAGCTCTCTTCGCTCAAGAAAAAACTCGGTCCCGAACGACTTACTATCTATCCACTCCTCTAAAATCAATGGTTTATCTTGAGGACAAATTCCTAAAGCAACCGCTCGGTCAATATGGCTATACGCTACCGATACCCGAGATGGTATGAATAGCTCGTCGATCAAGAACTCATCACGCAGTTGTGCAGTGGAGTACTTTTTCACGTCTCTAGGGTTCGCTGAATACTTCGTTAACATAACTTTCCTTAACCGTAATTTATGCTTTTAATAGTAACAATCGTTCTTATATGATCAATACCATTCACATATGAACAACCGTAGACGTGATCACTGATCCTTAAAATTAGAAAATTAACGGTTAAATCTTGAACTAGATCTGGTTTTGAAACTGCGTTTTAAAAACACAAAGAGAGGTATTTGATGTGAGTAAATTAACTTTGAATATTAAGCAGAGATGAACTCAATGGGCGTGGCTGGCTAGAGCACAGCCACGTTACATTGATCATAAAAAGTGGTGAGCGTAAATAGTTGAACTTACCAGTGACGCTGTCTTGGCTCGAATTGTGGTGATGTTTTCTTTTTCAAAGCCTGTTGTACGCGAACAAAATTTCTCCCCAGCATAATGCGTATCTGGCTATAAGTTTCATACGCCAAAAGTTTCCATGCAGGTGCGGTCCAATAGCGAGTGTACATATGCTTCATAGCGGCGGTCACATCTGGGGATTTTTGGGCGATTTGAGTACAAAGTGTCAATGCCTCTTTCATAGGATCATCGCTGACTTCGGTCACTAATCCCATAGATAATGCAGCCTTAGCGTCAAGTTCTGTAGCGCATATCGAGATTCGCATCGCTTGGTCCTTCGGCATGATTTCTCTAAGAGCAATGGATCCCGCCATATCTGAGGTTAATCCCATCCGCGACTCCATGATTGAAAGGTTGGCATTAGGCGCACAGAATCTAAAATCGGCCCCTAGCGCGATTTGCATACCCGCTCCCCAGCAATATCCTTCGATTACAGCAATAACAGGAACGGATAGCTTTCGCCAATTACTGCTTACTTGCTGTGCACGATTTGATTGGCCAGGAAGCCACTTAAACAAGAGTCTTGCAGCAAAGCTCTTGTTTTTCATCATAGATTTGAAATCGAGTCCTGAGCTAAAGTTGCCTTCACTTCCCGTCAGGATAACTGCCCTCAGCGTTCGGTCGTTACGAAGCGCTTTGCTCACATGAATCAACTCATTAAACATAATCATGTCGACACCATTAAGCTTATCCGCCCTGTTTAAGCGTACAGTCACGACGTGCTCGTCCCTAGTTACTTTAATGCGTTGATAATCCATCCTTGTATCCTCTATCTAATCGTCTATCGCATCCGATATGCGAACTCTAATAGTTATCTCAAAGTGTAGTCGGCAAACCATCACAATTAGAATCAATACTCTAAAATGAGAGGTCATCACGAAAAAAGCTAGATACTTGGATCCATGGTGTTAAGCGAGTAATTGTGAGCGAGGTTCATTCTTAACAATATTAATTTATAGAATTATGAGATTGCTCTAATTAGCCGTCGAGTATTCTTGTGAACAGCGACTAGAGTGTTTGAATATCTTAGACGTAACGGATAATTAGGAAGTACTGTCCATGATTAAGGAAAATCAATCACGCTCTAAACACCAATCCAAAGCTAATAAGCTCTCTGAAAACAGTCGTGACCCTTTATGGCTTACTGTCAGCTACACCGTCTTTACCTACCTAATTCTTAGCTACGTACTACCTCATTATGTAGGAACAGAAACTGCTGTCGGCACGGCGCTTGTTGGGCTTCTTGCCGAATATGCACTGTATGTTTCTTCACTTTGGCTATTACCAGAGCTGATCGCTCTATTAAGATCTTTCAAATCAGAGTCCGACATAGAAACCGTACAGAAAACCATTTAACTCAAACGTTATATCACTCGCAAAAAACTATTTTAATGATTAAGTATTAACCAAATAAAAATAAGTTCGCACGTTTACAATAGGTTACGACTGGCACGTTAATGGCCCCAAAAAACTGTGAGCAAGATCAACTTGATCCTGTAAATTCATAGTGTTACTGTGGCTCTGATGACGAAAATATGACCACAAGGAGTGTGCTTTGCCGAATATTCAAGTGAGTCGTTGGCGTGTTGAATCCTGTCCAGAATCATTGGAACAGAAAATCATCTCTGCCGTCGCCTACCAAGAAATGAAGGGAACTATTTCTGATTTTGAGTTGTGTCAGATATTCGGAGAAACCGTTTGGAAGAGCGGAGAGAATTACCATACACATGCTGTTTCTGTGTTAATCAATGAAGCAGAAAGGTGCTGTAGAGTCATTCCAAGACTACCGGTTGGGTAGTCTGCATTGATAACCTAATGTATTGATATTAAAAAGGGTCTACCAACTGGTAGACCCTTTTTGTATTCTTGTTACTTATTATTAGCTCTGCGAATAGATAGCTTCCAATTTTTCATCTTTGCGTTTCCATACATCGTTGAGCCAATTGTGGAAGCGACGTTTGAATACTTTGTCGTTGAAGTAATCACCGTTGAGGTTTTCGTCCATCTGATATACATCGATTTTAACGACAACTTTCGTCAACTTACCCTTCAACAAATCATTAAATGGGTCTTCTCGATTTTCTGGATACGCCAGTGTGATATCAACGACCCCATCCAACAAATGGTTCATGGCGTTAAGTGTGAACGCTACACCACCTGTTTTTGGCTTCAATAGATGTCGATAAGGTGTTTTAACCGTCGCCAACTTTTCTTCGCTATATCGCGTCCCTTCAACAAAGCTGATCATCGTTGTTGGCACGTGCTCAAACTTTTTACAAGCTTTGCGAATCGCATTAAAGTCATCATTGCGTCGTTCGGGGTGCTTAACCAGATAGGCCTGCGAGTGTCGCTTCATAAATGGCATATCCAAGCCCCAACAAGCAAGACCAACAAAAGGCACATACAGTAAGCTTTGTTTTAGTAAAAATTTGCACATTGGCATTCTGTTTTTCATCACGGATGTGATGATAACAATGTCAGCCCAGCTCAAATGGTTAGACAACAACATATACCATTGGTCTGGCGTCAGATCGTCACCACCTTCAACGTCCCATTCAATGTTGTTGTTCAGGTTTAGCAGCCATAAATTAATCGTCGCCCAAAGCCACATCTGTTTGTTAGATAGGCTGGTCATCAATGTCTGAACGAATTTCAGTGGCAGTAGTAATTTGATGATCGAGAATGTGCAAACTACGAATGCAGTCACAGCCGTATTTGCCATTACTAGAAAAGAATTGATGAAGAGACGTAGATTGCTGAACATACCAATTGTTACAAAACTAAAAGAGGCCGCAATCATAGCAACTTTTGACTAAACGTATAGTAAAGCTTTGTCATTCAAACGTGCCTTTCGAAAGGCACGTTTATTTTATTGTTTAATTACAATGTGTTATTAAACCCAACCCGCTAGTCGTCCGACCAGGTAAAGTGAAATACCGGCCATCACACCCGCTACAATGTCGTCAATCATGATACCTAAGCCACCATGAACACGCTTATCGAGCCAACCGATTGGCCATGGTTTTACCATATCGAAGAAACGGAATAGCACAAAGCCTGTCAGTAACCATTTCCAATCGTCAATCGGCAATTTGAGTGCCGGGACTATCGCCATGGTGATCCAAAATCCAGCGAACTCATCCCATACGATGGAGCCATGATCGTGTACGCCCATATCATCTGAGGTCACTTGGCAGATTTTGATACCGATAATACAAGACAGTAAAACCGCGATAAGATACATGCTCAAAGGCAATTGTGCTAACAGTAGATATAAAGGAATCGCTGCCAGTGTACCCATAGTACCGGGTACAACAGGCGATAGACCACTGCCAAAGCCAGTCGCAAGCAAATGCCAAGGGTTTTTCAAAGAGATTAAGTCAAGGGGGTTACTCATTGGCTCACCTTAAAGTGGTCGAATCCACCCAACTGCCAGTCAAGTGGTTGGTCGTTAGAATGTAGATCAAGATAGCCTGTGCCCGTTATTTGTCCAATACAGGTAAATGGCGTATTTGATAGCGCGATCTCAAGTTGCCCTCTGTTGGCTTCCGGCACCGTAAAGCAGAGTTCATACTCTTCTCCGCTAGTTAATGCGTACTGCTTTGCGATGTCATCAGACTCCACGAACTGCTTGAGTTCAGACGAAACAGGCAGCAAGTCGACATCAATACGAGCGCCAACGTCTGAGCGCTTTAAAATATGCCCTAAGTCAGAAATAAGGCCATCAGAGATATCAATCGCAGCAGAAGCGATATCGCGAAGCGTAATGCCTGCAAGCACTCTCGGCGTCGCCTCAAAGTGGCGCTTTTCTAGCACGCGGTTGAGCTCGGTATTCGCGCTGATATTTTTTTCCAGAATCACATCAAGGCCGGCTTTGGCATCACCGAGGTGACCTGTCACATATACCCAGTCTCCAGAACTTGCCCCACTTCGAGTCAAAGCTTTGCCTTGTGGCAGTGTGCCTTGCACAGTAAGAGTAATCGCCAGCGGTCCTTTTGTGGTGTCGCCGCCGATGAGCTGGATACCGTAGTAGTCTGCTAACGAGAAAAACGCATTGCAAAAACGCTCAAGCCAGCGTTCGTTCACTTCTGGTAATGAAATCCCCATGGAGACCCAAGCAGGTGATGCACCCATTGCAGCTAAATCACTGATATTCGAGGCAAGTGCCTTATGTGCAATCCAAGCCGGATCGGCGTCAGCGAGAAAGTGGGTACCGGAAACTAAGGTATCAGTGCTAATGGCGATGTGACTGTCAGCTGGAGGGGCGACAATGGCACAATCATCACCTTGTGCTAAAACCACGTCTTTGCGTTGCTGCTGTTTATGCGCGAAGTACTTGTCGATTAAACTAAATTCACCGGACATCTTGTAGGCTTTGTGCTGGAAAGGTGAGAAGAGTATATAAAAAAGGCCAGCAATTTGCTGACCTTTTTACGAATAGACAAACGTTAATCGTTACTTTTTGCGAACGTGAGGTGCTGCTTTATCTAGAACACCATTAACGAACTTGTGGCTGTCTTCTGCTGCGAATACTTTCGCAAGCTCAATAGCTTCGTTGATAACCACTTTGTAAGGTACGTCTTCGCGGCTCGTCATTTCGTACATAGCTAGACGAAGAAGCGCAAGCTCCATCATGTCTAGATCTTGCATTGGACGAGAAACGAACGGACGTAACTTGCTGTCTAGTTCCGTGTGATTCAACGCGACACCCGTGAGCAAATCACGGAAATATACAACGTCAGTCTCTGGCGCAGTCAACGCAGGCTCAGCAGCATGATGTTCTTCTTCATCATACTTACCACCTGATAAGAACTGTTCTTCAACAGTGGCAACATTTTCTTTAGTAATTTGCCAAGAATAAATTGCTTGCAGAGCAAATTGACGTGCATTACGACGTGCGGCTGGTTTCACACTGGCCCCCATTAGGAATCGATTTCAGAAAGAACGTTGATCATTTCAAGCGCGCTTAGTGCAGCCTCTGCACCTTTATTACCAGCCTTGGTTCCGGCACGCTCAATTGCTTGATCGATAGTATCAACAGTCAATACACCAAATGCTACTGGTAGGCTATATTCCAGAGACACTTGCGCAAGACCTTTATTACACTCACTACAAACATAGTCGAAATGTGGTGTACCGCCACGAATTACTGTACCCAAAGACACGATTGCATCAAACTTACCTGTTTTAGCAACTCGCTGAGCAACCAATGGTAGCTCTACCGCACCAGGGCAGCGAACAACAGTGATGTTGTCTTCACTTACTTGGCCGTGACGTTTTAAAGTATCGATAGCACCAGATAATAGGCTTTCATTGATAAAACTATTGAAACGAGAAATTACAATAGCAATCTTTGCGTTCGGTGCTGGGAAGCCACCCTCGATAACTTTCATATGCTTTCCTTATAAACTATGTTCATCGCGCGAGAATCGCCGGATTCTAGCACAACTCAATTATTAATATCCACCGCTAACTTTAGTCAAACACTGCTTTCACAATACTTGAAATCGGTTGCGGCGCGACGAAAAAGAAAAAGCCTTTGCGTTTCATAAGCAAAGGCTTGGATTAATTACTCAGTAATGTATTCCGTGACACTCAGACCAAAGCCACCCAGTGCGTGATACTTTTTATCCGCCGAAGACAGAAGCTTCATTTCATGTACACCAAGATCCGCGAGAATCTGCGACCCTACGCCTACTCGGCGTGATGTGCCTTGTTTTTTAGCCATGGTCGGTGCTGAGCCATTGTCTTGTTGCTCGAATACCTTGATCTTGTGAACAATAGCCTCAGTGCTTTCTTCATTACCAAGAATCACCAGTACACCACCTTCTTTTCCAATGCGCTTCATCGCTTTGTCCAAAGTCCAGCTGCGATCGGAGTTTCTATTTGAGCGTAAAATATCAGTGAAGGTGTCTTGCAAATGCACGCGAACTAATGGAGTGCTAGCCGTCAAATCACCAGCACACATCGCGTAGTGGATTTGATTGTCGATAGTATCACGGTAGGTCACTAGCTCAAAGTCACCAAATTCAGTCGGCAAATGACACGCAGCAACGCGCTCAATTGTGGTCTCGTTATTGTTACGATACTCGATAAGGTCGGCAATCGTTCCGAGCTTAATGTTGTGTTTTTCGGCGAAAATCTCTAAGTCGGGACGACGCGACATAGTGCCATCGTCATTAAGAATCTCGACAATCACAGAAGCAGGCTCAAAACCCGCGAGTTTTGCCAGATCGCAGCCAGCTTCAGTATGACCAGCGCGAGTTAACACACCACCATCTTGAGCCGCCAGTGGGAAAATGTGTCCTGGTTGTACTAGGTCTGCAGCCTTTGCGTCTTTTGCAACTGCGGCCTGAACTGTACGTGCGCGATCTGCCGCAGAGATACCAGTGGTTACGCCTTCCGCAGCTTCAATAGACACAGTAAAGTTAGTGGTGTACTGCGCGTTGTTGTCTTGAACCATAGGTGGTAAGCCTAGTGCTTCACAACGGCTCTTTGTCATGGTTAAGCAGATCAATCCACGTCCATGAGTCGCCATAAAGTTAATGGCTTCTGGTGTGATATGTTCAGCGGCCATAATAAGGTCACCTTCATTCTCACGGTCTTCATCGTCCATTAGGATAACCATTTTCCCAAGGCGAATGTCTTCAATGATTTCTTGCGGCGTACTAATTGGCATTTCACATTCCTGTATTGGTTCGTTGGGCATCAAGCTTTGCGTCAGATTTTAAGCGAAGCCGTTTTGTTGTAGGAAGTCCATGGTAATTCGAGACTCAGATTCGTCACTGGCTTTCGATTGCAGCAATCGTTCCATATAACGAGCTAGGACATCCACTTCTAAATTAATTTTTCGGCCAACATGAAAGTTGTCGATGGTCGTTTCTTCAGATGTATGAGGCACAATCGTCAGTTTAAAGGCATCTTTGCGAACGTCGTTGACCGTCAGACTGATCCCATCTACGGTAATAGAACCTTTTTCCGCTACATACTTGCCTAGCTCAGATGGCATCTGCACCCAAAACTCTATGGCGCGACCAACTTGTTGTCGGTCCACAATTTCTCCAACACCATCCACATGCCCAGACACGATGTGACCTCCAAACCGTGTCGTTGGTAGCATCGCTTTTTCTAGGTTTACTTTGTCGCCAACGCTGTAGTGAGCAAAGCCTGTTTTCTTTAGCGTCTCAACGGATAAGTCCGCATGGTAACTGTTGTCTGTGAAGCTGGTGACCGTAAGACAGACGCCATTTGTCGCGATGCTGTCTCCTAGTTTTACGTCACTCATGTCCAGTTTGCCCACTTCAACATGAATACTGATATCTTCTCCTTTTGGAGTAATACCCTTCAGTGTGCCAACCGCTTCAATAATTCCTGTAAACATTGTTCTACTTCTGCTTTAGTTGTGGTGTGGCGACAATACGAATGTCGCTTCCCACCATACGAATATCTTTTATATCGATCTCGATGACGTCTTGCATCTCAGTCAATCCAAGTGCCCCAATAAGCCCTCGCCCATCGGCCCCCATAAGCTTAGGTGCTAAATACACAATAAGCTCATCAACGAGCTGTTGTTGAATCATCGAGCCCGCTAGCGTTGCCCCAGCTTCTATCCATACATGATTAATTTGTTGGTCGTTAGCCAAGCCTTGCAGTGTTTCAGCTAAATCCAGTTGATTAGCAGAGTTCATTGTCACGTTAAGATCGCCACCAGCCTGAGCCACACGAATAATATCACCCTCAGATTGGAACAATTTCAGCTCTCTCGATAGTGCATTTTGTCTATCCAAAATCACGCGAGTAGGTTGGCGTAATTCATCAGGCTTAATTACATCAGTGACATGACTTGGCAGCTCATCCCAACGCACATTCAAAGAGGCGTTATCTTCTACGACTGTTTGACTGGTCGATAGAATCGCGCCTGAGTGGGCACGATACGCTTGAACGTCTCGACGTGCTTCGGGGCCAGTAATCCACTGGCTTTTGCCATTGGCTAATGCCGTTTGTCCATCAAGGCTGGCTGCCATTTTAAGTTGGACAAATGGCATGCCCGTTTCCATTTTCTTCAGGAAACCAGGATTAAGTGCTCGAGCATCTTGTTCCAGAAGACCAACGGACACCTCAATACCGGCTTCACGAAGCATATTAAAGCCTCGACCAGCCACTTGCGGATTAGGATCAGACATGGCACAAATGACTTTAGACACTCCTGCTTTTATCAGCCCTTCAGCACATGGCGGTGTTCGTCCATAGTGTGAACATGGCTCCAATGTGACATAAGCGGTCGCGCCCTTAGCTCGCTCTGCTGCCATTCTTAAGGCATGAACTTCCGCATGTGGCTCACCGGCTTTCTTATGATAGCCTTCTCCCACTACCTCGTTATTTAAGGTAATGACGCAGCCTACATTTGGATTAGGCGCAGTGGTAAAGCGCCCTCTTTTCGCGAGCTCTATGGCACGGCTCATCATTTGATAATCAATAGCGCTAAATTGGCTCATAACTTTCCATATCTATGGCTAAATGCATCTGGGTCGATCAGTCTTCGAGACGAGCGATTTCTTCTCCAAACTCTCGAATATCTTCAAAGCTTCGATAAACGGAGGCAAAGCGAATATAGGCGACCTTATCCAACTCTTTTAATTGAGTCATAACAAGGTTACCAATCATCTCACTTGGTACTTCACGCTCTCCAGTCGCACGAAGTTGTGACTCAATATGACTGATAGCAAGTTCAATAGCGTCTGCACTTACCGGACGCTTTTCTAAAGCACGCTGAATACCGCCAACCATTTTATCTTTATTAAACGGTTCTCGATTGCCGTTAGACTTGATGACTTTAGGCATCACCAGTTCGGCCGTTTCAAAGGTGGTGAAACGTTCACTACATGCCAAACATTGACGACGACGACGCACTTGGTGGCCATCCGCTACCAACCTTGAGTCGATAACTTTTGTATCATTTTCAGTGCAAAAGGGACAATGCATAACACCTCCTGTGGTTGATTTCCCAGTTTAGCGAAAATTCACCTATTAAGAAATCCACTATTTGACCAGTTAAGCCCGTTATCTATGGTATTGCTGAATGGCTTCACACTCTTGCCAATCAAAAGCATCAATAAGACTTTGCCAGACCGCATCAAAGTTTGCAGAAATGGTTGTTTCCTGCTCAGTAATAGGATGAACAAACTTCAGTTCAGAAGCGTGTAACAATAGGCGGTGCGAATCGTAGTGTTCGCGAAACAAACGATTGTGCTTGCCATCACCATGACTAGTATCACCAATAATCGGGTGACTCAGATGGTGCATGTGTCGGCGTAGTTGATGTTTACGACCAGTCTTAGGTTTTATCTCTACCAGGCAATAGCGACTGGTTGGGAATCGCCCTGTAGTATAAGGCACTTCAACCGATGCCAATGGCTGATAAGCGGTTACTGCAGGCTGCGCTTCCTTGTCTTGAGAAGCAAATTTATCGGCGATTTTGTCAAGCTCCACTTTAAGAGGGTAATCGAGAACATCACCCTCAGTGATCCAGCCTCGAACGATGGCATGATAGGTCTTCTCAATGTTGTGCTCAGCAAACATCGGCATAGCCTGTGAAGCGACTTCACTAGACAGAGCAAATAATAACACGCCAGACGTTGGTCGATCTAAGCGATGCAATGGGAATACATGTTGGCCAATTTGGTCTCGTAATGTCTGCATGACAAAACGTGTTTCGTTTTTATCAAGCCACGAACGATGCACGAGCATACCCGCAGGTTTATTTACCGCGACTAAATATTGGTCTTGATAAACGATCTCTAGTGGTTCCACGGCAGGTAGAGTCATGGTTTCGGTCATTTGGCATTATCATCCAGTTTTTTTAGTACAAGGATTATTTCTTGATACTCAGGGCGCAGCTTCCATACCTCTTCAAAGTAAGGAGTGATCTCAAAGCCCTTCGGTAATGGCTGTCCCATCTCTATCATAGATTCAATACGCTGAATAAAAACCCATTGTAGCCACTCATGGGGTTCCAAAGTATCGACAGAGAAAGGTTGTTGGCTGCTCATCGCACTAGCTGTTGGCTCTTGGGTTTGCCACAGTGCATGTTTTTTAAGCAACTCTTTTAGCTCTACGAGCAATAGCTTCATGGTAAATAGGCCGTTCGTTAGATTGCGGTCTCATCATTCGATGAAATTGGCAACCAATGACTTGAAAATTCGCGATAGAATACCATCTATTGTTCTATACCCAAACCGTACTAGGAATTACTCCATGGATACCATTCATACTTTGTCGGACCTTCTGGTAAACAGTGGCTGCGAATATCACATTTATGATATTTCTCGACGAGTTCAGCGCATCGACAATGATCAATTTGCCAACGTTGAGCATGCAAGCCAACCGTACCCTTATCCGATTCAAAGACAGGCACAGTTTGCGATTGCCTACTGGAACGCGGAGAAACAACCTTGGATATGGTTTCTGAAGTTTAACCTCGATGAGCGTGGCCTACTTAGTCAGGCTGATGTGGGCCAGTTTCTTAAGTTTGTGATGGAAGCGATGGGGAGTCGGCTGAGTAAAGAAATGAGTGAAGAGCAACAACAAAAGCTCGCTAATAATCCATTTACGTTCAAACCAAAAGACGACAAGCTTGCCGTGTTTCATAGCGTACTTCGTGCTGAGTTAGCACTACCAACCAGCCAATACTACACGCATGCGCAAGAATATTTTTCCGGTAAGCTGGGATGGGATAATTGGCAAACTGTCGGTCTACAAGGTATTACTGACATTGCCGCTCGTCTCAGTACTGATGATAACAGTCGACTAGTAAGAACCAGTTTACGACATATTGCTAACGAGCCGAGATATGCTCTGCTTGGGGCCTTGGAGCATATTGCCCTTCCAGCAAAACTTTCTGATACCTTATTTGAATTGGCACAAAAAGAGGCGGAGACAGAGTACGCCGATCTGTTCCTACTATCCGCGTATGTCCGTGCCTTATCTGGAGGAAAACCGGAACAACTTGAGTCGCTGATTACTACCATTTTGGCCAGTGCGACACTCAGTCATCAAGAAATTCTCATCGCAATCGCGGGTCGCTCTTGGTTACCGTTAACGACACCAGCGCTGGCAGAGCAATTTCTGATTAGGCTGGCACAAACAGGAAACCAGACTCTATTCAACCAGCTGTTCGCCGATCTGGTTATGATGCCAAGTTTACGTTTGGTTCTGCTGCCACTGTTGCACTCTAGTCCGTCCCCTGAACTAGCACAGGCTTTAGTTGCGCTTCAGCAAAGTGCCACGCAGGGCCGGATGCACTAAGGAGACCTAACGGTGATCGACAATTTACTGATGATCTTAGCATTGAGCTTATTTTGCTTTTTGTTTTGGCAACAAAGACGACAAGGTGAAATTGCTAAAGCTGCGGTAAGTAGGCGTTGCAAGGAATTAGATCTGCAGATGCTTAGCGTGTCGTTCGGCGCACACAAGCTAAGAGATGCCAACGGTAGATGGGGTTGGCATACTATTTATGAATTTGAGTTTTCAGCCCTGGGCGATGACTACTATCAAGGAAAGCTGTTGATGAAAGGCTTTCATGTTCTGAATTTTCATCTGCCACCGCACCGAATGTAGATTGAAAGATCAAATACGGGCCGTGTTCATCTTTTGCATGGCCTATTTGCTCAAAGTCGAGCTTCTTAAGTAGTCTGATGGAAGGTTCATGGTCAGTATCGACATTCGCCGTCAATTTACTCAATCCCAAGGTGGCAACCACGTCAGGAATAAACGCGCGCAACACTTCCGTGGCAATACCTTTATTCCAATACTGTTTATCAAAGATATAGCCCAGTTCCCCTTCACTACTCGCATGCCTGTCGACAAATATATGACCTAGATAGTCCCGGGTTCGAATGTCCAAGACTGCCATGGCATAAATATCAGGGTCGCTTAAGATCGATTGAAAAATAGTGCGTGCTTTTGCCAGCGTGTGAGGCCCATTCATGTGCTTTCTATTCTTAGCACAGACGTTAAGCATGAGAAAATCCGACTCGAGATGGTCGGTATAGGGGATTAATACTGTCCGTAGCGTAGCGATCGTCATAACGTTATTACATTCCTTTGATTTCGCGTGCAGACTATAACAAGTGATTCCATGAGATTTATTGATCTCAGATATAAGAAAAGCCCCAACACTTGCGTATTGGGGCTATAGTCTTACTCGCAGCAGTCCGGCTACTAAAAATGCTCCATGCATCATCCGTAATAGTGGCTGAATCCTTCAGCTATATCCATTCGTCGCCGTCCTAGCGGTGTCCATCTCATCCAATGACGCTAACCATCCCAGTCAGCTCGCTTCACTTGTTCCTTGAGCGGTGTCCTTGACCATCTTCCTGATGGGGTCCCTTCACTCTTCCTGAGTGTATCCTTTTCCTTTTAAATCATCTTCCTGATGATTGTTCGCATCCCGCGCTATCCTAACTTCCTTGCTGGTTACGGTTCCCTTGGTAACCAAATCTTCTTCCTGAAGATGACCTTCCAATGTCTTTCCTGTTCCGTGTCAGCATCCTTCCGACAAGTTCTAATTTACGCGATTGCCGTTTTTGAGCAATGCAGAAAACTCAATTTTTTCCGCACCAAAATGTTTCATAATGGTTAAAAAGCAATAAATACAAATACTTAATATTATTTTCTTCCAAATTTCTCGCGCTTTTATCTCTTTCTCTCACAACTGCTGTGAGAGATCTCGCACAAGCCTCTTCCGTTTTAGCGCGCTTATTAATGAAGCCATCAATGCCAAAGTGTGACGAGAATCGACTTTTGCTTTTCTGTACCCCGACCAAAATCACAGGTACTATTTAGTTATCCCTTATTGAATGGAAAAAAACATGCTAACGAAAGATGTCTCCGCAGAAATTGAAGCGGCTTTAAACTCATTGCATGCTGAGGGCAAGGAACCAACAGTCGCTTTGGTAAAGGCGCGTTTGAAGACCAAAGTGCCTATGCCTGCACTAATCACTGTAATTAAGTCCTGGAAGAGTAGCCAACACGTTCCTAAAGTTGAAGTGGCTGCTGAGCCTGAGATTCAGCCATTGGAACTCAGAGTGAAGGAATTAGAACAACAAGTCGCGCTACTGACGGAAAGACTGACCAAGCTGGAGCAGAACAATGGTTAAGATTTGGGTGGATGCCGATGCGTGTCCAAAGGTAATTCGCGAAACCATTTGTCGAGCAGCAGAGCGAACCGGATTAACCTGCACATTCGTGGCGAATCACGCGGTGCCTGTACCAAAACGAGAGAACATTCACTCACTCACTGTGCCTTCAGGGTTTGATATCGCTGACAATGAAATTGTAAGGCGTGTTAGCGAGGGCGATTTAGTCATCACATCAGATATCCCGCTTGCAGATGAAGTCATCACCAAGAATGCCCTAGCGCTGAGTCCACGTGGCGAGATGTACAGTAAAGATACAATTAAAGCACGACTCAACATTCGTGACTTTATGGATACCATGCGCTCGAGTGGCGTTCAAACTGGCGGGCCCGCACCGTTAGGACAAACTGAACGACGCGAATTTGCCAATAACTTAGATCGCTTTTTGGCAAAAGCGAAGCGATAGCGCACTTCAAGTAAGTCGTCGGTGCGAACAGAAGCACACAAACAAAAAAGTCAGAGCTTATAGCTCTGACTTTTTAAATTCATCATGCTTGTGGTTAATTACGCACGTGACAAGTAATCAGCCTTTCCAACCCACTTGTAGCTGGTTAGTTCTTCTAAGCCCATTGGACCGCGAGCGTGAAGCTTCTGAGTAGACACGGCAACTTCAGCACCTAAGCCAAACTGCGCTCCATCGGTAAAACGCGTAGATGCGTTAACATAAACCGCTGCCGAACCTGCTGAGTTGATGAACTTTTCTGAGTTCACCAAGCTGTTAGTCATAATAGCGTCGGAGTGACTGGCATTATGTATTCGCATATGGTGAATCGCTTCTTCCACATCCGCAACCACTTTCACACCTAGCGTAAAACTCAACCACTCAGTATCAAAATCGCCTTCGCCTGCACTTCTTAAATCTGCAGCGCCAGCTAGAATAGCCTCCGCCTTTGGCTCAGCGACTAGGCTCACTTTACCTTTGAGACGCTCGGCAAGCATCGATAAGAACTCCGCCGCTACCTTCTCATGCACTAGTAGGGTGTCCAATGCATTACACGCAGATGGACGCTGAACTTTAGAGTTTTCTACCACATCTAAAGAACGTACTAGGTCAGCAGACTCATCAACGAAAATATGACTGATACCAAAGCCGCCAATGATTACTGGTATATTACTGTTCTCTTTACACATTTTGTGTAAACCGGCACCACCACGAGGAATGATCATATCGACATAATCATCCAACTTAAGCAGTTGTGATACAAGCTCACGATCTGGCTTTTCAATATACTGAACCGAAGCAGCTGGTAAGCCCGCTTTATCTAACGCCAATTGAATGACTTTCACCAGTTCCATATTGGAGTAGAACGTCTCTTTACCGCCACGCAGAATGCTTGCATTACCTGTTTTTAGGCAGAGCGCCGCAATATCGATGGTTACGTTTGGACGCGCTTCATAGATAACACCTACTACACCAAGTGGCACGCGACGACGAGACAGGCTCATGCCGTTCTCAAGGATTTTGCTGTCAATTTCACTGCCAACAGGATCTGACAAGGTGATCACATTGCGCACGTCATCAGCAATGCCTTTCAAGCGCTGCTCGTTTAACAGCAAACGGTCCAAAAGTGCTTCAGTAAGCCCTGCTTGACGGCCAAGCTCAATGTCTTTAGCGTTTGCCGCTAGGATTACGTCAGCATTAGCTTCTAGCTCATCAGCAATGATCTGTAGCGCATTGTTTTTTTGAGCAGTCGATGCAGTAGCCAGAGAGAAGCTTGCTTGCTTGGCATTCTGACCGAGTTTAATCATATCCATTACTTATCCCTTTATTCTTAATCTTGAATGACAACCATATCGTCGCGGTGAATGACTTCAGCACCATAGTCATAGCCTAGAGTCTCACCGATTTCTTTACTGTGTTTACCTGCAATTTTCGCTAGGTCAGTATCGGAGTAGCCACAAATTCCTTTTGCAACCAGTGCTCCGTCTTTGGTTGTCACACGCACCACTTCACCTCGAGCGAAGCGGCCTGAAACTTTAACAACACCTTTTGCGAGTAAACTGCTGCCTTTGCCAATCACAGCATTGACTGCCCCCGCATCGATGACAATGTTACCCGTTGCTGCCGGGCCAGCAAGAATCCAACGTTTACGATTCTCTAGTGCTTCTGGAAGTGGTAGGAAACGTGTACCTTGGGGCTCATCTGACAACGAATCAAACACCACGTTCTCAGCACTGCCAGCAGCGATAATAACTTCAATACCAGCACGACGTGCAATATCCGCTGCCTGAAGTTTGGTTGCCATACCGCCTGTACCCAATGTCGTTCCACTGCCGCCAGCAATCTTACGAAGCGTTTCATCAATCGTAGTGACTTCGCGAATAAGTTCCGCATTAGGATCCTTGCGAGGATCGGCGGTAAACAGGCCACGCTGATCGGTTAACAGCAGCAGTTTGTCTGCACCACATAAGATACCCACCAATGCTGACAGGTTATCGTTATCACCAACTTTAATCTCGCTAGTCGCAACCGCATCATTCTCATTCACAACCGGAATAATATCGTTTTCTACTAGCGCATTGATGGTGTCACGTGCATTCAAGAATCGCTCACGATCCTCAAGATCTGCGCGTGTTAGCAGCATTTGACCGATTTTAAGTCCGTAAATCGCAAATAGCGACTCCCAAACTTGAATCAACTGACTTTGCCCCACAGCCGCTAATAGCTGCTTGCTCGCCATTGAATTGGGAAGTGCGGGGTATCCTAGGTGCTCTCTGCCTGCGGCAATAGCACCAGAAGATACCATAACCACAGAATGACCAAGCTTTTTCAGCTCAGCACATTGTCTAACGAGCTCGACCATATGCGCTTTGTTTAGCGCTAGGGAACCACCTGTAAGAACGCTTGTTCCTAACTTCACCACTACAGTTTTTTTGTCTGTAGCTTGACGATTAATATCAGTTGTCATCTCTGTTTGTTGGACACGAAAGTTAAATAAGGAGTGATGTTTTAGCAATCAAACATCATTTATACAAGTAAAAAGTGAGAGGATTGGAAAAGCAGCAAAAAAAAGCCCCAATCGAGACATTGAGGCTTTGTAAACGTTACACGAACTCTACAGAGTCATCATGTATTGCTACATCCAATGAGAACTTTTCTTGAAGCGCAGAAACCAACTTTTCATGGAACACTTCTTGTGTTCGAGTAATCTCTTGAGTTGCTGATTCCGGAGCCGACTCTAGGACCCACTCACCTACTTGGTTATAGCGACCAATCTGATACGTTGCTTCAAATTGCTCATCAACTAGGCTCAAATCAACCCACCAACCCCAAAACTCTCTATCTTCTGGAGACTTAGTATCATCAACACAAACGGAAAGGCAATCAAAGTGATAAAACCCTTCTTTGCATAGAGGCTCTCTAAGATAAGGACCAATCGCTTTTAGAGCAGTGAGCAAACGATAATGCGTAGGGTTTTTAGCCGCTTCTGACATGGGGAAACTCCATTTATAAGTAAAATTAGTTATTGAATTGAAATAGCGTTAAATTTTCCGAGATATTTATTGTTTTATCATATATTTGATTACACGCTTATTTCATATTTAACTAATTTACCACAAATGTCACCTCCAAAGTTCGTCCTCCAACCACTTAATCGCCATTTCGAGTGATTGCTCATATCCTTTAGCAATACCTTTCGCAGGTATTTGTTTTGCCTTGCCGTAATCACTGAACATGGCTACCAAGCGGTTGTCTGAATGTGGTGAAACCATATCGCCTTCTAGGCTCATTGCTAAGATCGGCACTTTCGTGCGACGAGCACTGAGGAAGCCTTGTATCTTGAGTGACCAAGCCATTAACTGCCCTGACAAACTATTGATATCAATAGCATCTTTGCCTAATCGAGAGCCCAACATATCCAAATACATCTTAGGCATGTTCTGGATTTTCTTTGGACTCGTCAGCAAATCATGGATAGGTGCGCCAAGTGATACACAACCTTTAATCTTATTGGGTTCAAGGAAAGACAACCTTACCATCGCGTTGCCACCAAAACGGAAACCTAATAGACCTACTTTGAAATGATCAACCCATGGGATATTTGGTAGCTCGTTTAGCACAGCTTGGTGTAAGCAAGACGTGTCTTCCGTTAGGGGCCAATGAGAGCTGTGACCGATAGAAGGCATATCGACGGTTAACATCGCGATACCTGCGGGCGCAAGATAATCGCGGAACAAACGCCACATGTCTGTTTGTAAGGAGTCGAGGCCAGCACTCACTATAACAACAGGTTGTGGTTTGTCTGTGCTAACTAGATGCAGATTGGCAATAATACGTTTGTTCTTATAAGGAACCTCAATTTGCTTAATAATGTGACTAGTGCGTTTTGCTGCTTCATTGTAAGCCGTATTCGCTAGCACCTGCGCCTGTAACGCAAGATTGTCGTTCTTTAGATGAGGGTAACCTGCAATGCTAAAACAAAGTGAGGCTTTAAATAACTCTTCGGCCGAATCATCACCAGTCACATCATTAGCACGCTTTTGATGCAACATACCAAGCTTCGTCCACTCATAGTTCCAGTTGCCACCGTGATAGCCCATTACGGTATCCAGCCACTCGTCAACCGTACGAGAATGTTTTGATGAGGCAATGGTCGCTAACACACTTTCCTGTTCAATAGGATCAATACCCTGCCAAACCCATTGCAACCGCAGTAGGTTTCGGTACCAAGAGGTGGGGCTCTCCGCTCTGCGCTCCTCAAGCAGCTTATCGCTACTCGGCATATATCTAATCAGATGGGAGGTTTCTTTTGCCTGTTTGTTTTTCTCGAACAACGTCTCAGAGATATTCTTGCTGGTTTCTTCAGACATGTCATAGCCTTCTAATGGAACTTTGTCCTATATAGTAATAAAAAAAATGACCCAATAAAGGGTCATTTTTCGCAAATACAGATTGATGTATTTATTTTTGTTTACGGTTGATTGGCTCAACGTAAGACAGCACCATATCCCATGGCTGCTCAATCCAACAGTCCTGAGCGATGTCAACGATGTATTCATCAACAAGCTCAACACCCGCAGGTTTCGCACATACTGTTACAAATTTAGCTTTAGGGTACATCTCGCGGATCTTACGAGCAGTGTCGCCACTGTCTACTAAATCATCAACGATTAGATAACCTTCACCATCATGCTCAGGTGCTTTTAGCACTGTCATGTCACGCTGATGATCGTGATCGTAGCTAGAGATACATACCGTATCTACGTAACGAATACCTAGCTCACGAGCCAGAATTGCAGCAGGAACCAGACCACCACGGCTTACGCCTAGAATGCCTTTCCACTGTTCTGCTGGCATTTGACGCTCAGCAAGTTGACGGCAATATGCGTGCATATTGTCCCATGTGATGATGAATTTGTTAGCCATAGTAAAAACCTAATTAAAACGTGTTCGTGCGTTATGCAGCCAAAATGTACTTCATGATAAAGATTGCCGACATTACCCATACACTTAGAGAAACGTCACGTCCTTTACCACTCAATGCTTTGATCGCCGCGTAAGCAATGAAACCTAACGAGATACCTTCTGCAATAGAGAATGTAAAAGGCATCAGCAAGCAAGTTACAACAACCGGCGCAGCTTCTGTAATGTCTCTCCAGTCGATACCAACTAGACCAGACATCATAAGAATTGCTACGTAAAACAGAGCACCTGCAGTTGCGTAAGCTGGGATCATACCCGCCAAAGGCGAGAAGAATAAAGCAAGTACAAACAAAATGCCAACAACAACTGCAGTCAGACCTGTACGACCGCCAGCAGCCACACCTGCTGTACTCTCTACATATGAGGTTGTGTTTGACGTACCCAGTAGTGCACCTACTGATGTCGCTGTTGAATCCGCTAGAAGCGCTTTGTTCAAGCGTGGGATTTTGCCATCTTTGCCGATTAAATCTGCTTTTTGAGCAACGCCAACCAGCGTACCGGCAGTGTCAAACAAGTCGACGAATAAGAAAGCAAATACCACTGAAATCATGCCGATCTCAAACACGGCTGAGAAATCTAATTGCATGAAGGTAGGCGCAATGCTTGGTGGAGCAGACATGATACCGCCCCACTGCACGTCACCAAAAATAAGACCAAGACCGGTTACCGCCAAGATAGCGATCATTACTGCACCTTTTACACCACGGTGTACAAGTGCAATAGTCAGAAAGAAACCAACTGCAGCGAGAGTTGCTGGCAGTGACGTGATATGACCAAGCGAAACCAGTGTTGCTGGGTTATCGACAACAATACCCGCGTTTTTCAGCGCGATAAGTGCCAAAAATAGACCAATACCCGCAGAAATACCGGTTCTAAGCGACATTGGAATGGAGTTAATGATCCACTCACGAATTTTGAAAACACTCAAAAGGATGAACAAGACACCTGAGCAAAATACTGCCGCTAGAGCCACTTGCCATGTGTAACCCATACCTAGCACAACCGCGTAGGTAAAGAACGCATTCAGCCCCATACCAGGAGCCTGTGCGATTGGATAGTTAGCTACGAAGCCCATGATGAAACAGCCAATAGCAGCCGCAAGACAGGTAGCAACGAATACTGCGCCGCGATCCATGCCGGCATCAGCTAGAATTGCTGGGTTAACAAAAATAATGTAAGCCATCGTCAGGAAGGTTGTTAAACCTGCGATGATCTCAGTGCGCACATTGGTGCCATGTTCACTGAGTTTAAACAGCCTTTCGAGCATAATCGAATCCCTAAAATGTAAAAAGTAAACGGTTGCGTAAACGATTGGCGCGAATTATAAGGTTATCAAAACGCAAATTCCACCTAGAATTTTGACTCTAAACCAAATAATTTTAAGTTGATATGAAACCTATTCGGTAACAATAACTAACAATTTGATGTAGTTACTCAATCGCCAATAGAATTCAGTGTAGTCAGGCTATTTACCGTTCGTTCACTATTTGAACGTTTTTTGAGATTAAGACGGTAGTTTGGGGAGATAAAAGGCAAAAAAAACGCCACTCAGTTGAGTGGCGGTAGAATAATTTGGTCATCAATTGGGGTATATAACCAACGAAAAATTCTAAATATAGGGGTATAAATCGTTCACTATCTACCAAAGTAGACATTGTACGCGAAGTCTTTTGTGTATACGTTTTGAGTTGTCCAAAACATCGCGCTTGCTAAACCTTTCATAAACATCACCTTCTAACAAAACATCATTGTGCATTAATTGCTTTGAATCTCGGTTCCTTGGAGGCGATAAATCGGGCTCTTTCCGTGAGCAGTATCGTTGAGTCTCTCAACTGTTCAAAAGAATACCATATCGGATTTTTATTACAAGCACAAAAGCGATCTAAGTCACAATTATTTTAATGATGACTAATTTATTACTTAAAACTGTAATTAAATTACAAAAACAACACTATCAAATATGCACCTAGACTCATTTAAGTCTGGTAACTAAGCTTTACCACCGTTTCTACAAGATACTTCAGGTTTGACTACTACCTATTTACAACTAATGATATCCTTTGCTTTATCTTAAATAAGCTAGAAAACCAGACGTTCCCTTCAAAATAAGGGGCATCTGAGGAACAACTATCTAGCAAAGCCCGTCAAAAGGAGAGTTCCGTGTCTGAATTCCATTCTGAAATCAGTAAGTTGTCACCAGCACCTGTCTGGCAATTTTTCGATAAAATCTGCTCTATCCCTCACCCATCTAAGCATGAAGAAGCTCTTGCAGAGTACATTGTCGGCTGGGCAAAGGAGCAAGGTCTTGAAGTAAAACGTGACAAAACTGGCAACGTCTTCATTAAGAAGCCTGCTACCGCAGGAATGGAGCATAAGAAAGGTGTTGTGCTTCAAGCGCACATCGATATGGTACCGCAAAAGAACGAAGACACTGACCATGACTTTACCGTTGACCCAATTCAACCTTACATCGATGGCGAGTGGGTAACCGCAAAAGGCACAACATTGGGTGCTGATAACGGTATTGGTATGGCAACATGTTTAGCTGTACTTGCTTCTAATGACATCAAACACGGTCCTCTAGAGGTATTGCTGACTATCGACGAAGAAGCTGGTATGACTGGCGCGTTTGGTCTTGAAGCAGGTTGGCTGGAAGGTGACATCCTACTTAACACGGATTCAGAGCAAGAAGGTGAAGTCTACATGGGCTGTGCTGGCGGTATCGACGCAGCAATTACTTTCGAGGTAAATCGTGAAGCAGCTCCTGAAGGTTATGTGGCGCGTCAGCTGACATTAAAAGGTCTTAAAGGCGGACACTCCGGGTGCGATATCCATACTGGTCGCGGCAATGCTAACAAGCTGCTGGCTCGCTTCCTTGCTGGTCATGCTCAAGAGTTAGACGCACGTCTTATTGAATTCCGTGGCGGTAGCTTACGTAATGCCATCCCACGTGAAGGTTTTGTCACCCTTGCACTGCCAGAAACGAATCTAGCAAAGCTGGACGAATTATACAGCTTCTATACTGAACTGCTGAAATCTGAGCTTGGCGCTATCGAAACCGATATTGTTACCTTTAACGATGCAGCTGACTTAGCTGATGTATTTGCGACAGAATCTCAAGCTCGCTTCATTGCAGCACTAAACGCTTGTCCAAATGGCGTGATTCGCATGAGTGATGATATTGAAGGCGTGGTAGAAACCTCGTTAAACGTTGGCGTTATCACCACTCAAACAGATAAAGTAGAAGTACTTTGTTTGATTCGCTCTTTAATTGATTCTGGGCGTTCACAAGTTGAAGGCATGCTAGCCTCTATCGCAGAGCTAGCTGGCGCTACTATCCAATGCTCAGGCGCATATCCTGGTTGGAAGCCTGATCCAGAATCAGAAATCATGGCTATCTTCCGTGACATGTATGAAGGTATCTATGGTCACAAACCAAACATTATGGTCATTCACGCGGGCTTAGAGTGTGGTCTGTTCAAAGAACCATACCCTAGCATGGATATGGTCTCGTTTGGCCCAACGATCAAGTTCCCTCATTCGCCAGATGAGAAAGTGAAAATCGATACCGTTGAACTGTTCTGGAACCAAATGGTTGCGCTATTAGAAGCCATTCCTGCTAAAGCATAATTTGCTGCTTTAATCGCCATGATCAAGCCGATGTTTAACCATAACATCGGCTTTTTTGTTTCATATCAAAAGGCAGTTTTGTTTTTTCCGTTACCTCTGTGTATATTGAGACAAGTTATCATTTACAGAGATCATTGATATGCAAGTTTACGGTTGTTGTGACTTAGTAAGAGAAATCTACGCCCAAATTGGTAGTGGTGACCAAGGTTATATCCCCCAGGCTATTTCTTGTGCAGTACGTGCGTTAAACGACATTGCAGCGGACGAATCCTTACCTTTGGAAACACGTGAAAAGGCAGCTTTTGCCGCCGCCAATTTACTCATTTCCGACTTTGAAGATAAGTAGAGACACATTATGAATCTAGCGAACTTTGAGAGTATGGACCCCATCATGCTGATGAGTATTGTTAATATGAAGCTACGGGACGATTTTGGTGGCGATCTCGACAAACTTGCTAACTTCTTCGATATCAGTAAGTCGGCATTAATTGAGAAACTAGCAGGTGCTGGGTTTGATTTTCTTCCCGAGGCTGGTCAATTTCGATAAGACGTAGACACGACGTTTTCTTTGTAAAAAAGCTCTGCAAATGCAGAGCTTTTTTACTGATCTCATACTGTTTGTCTCAACCAAACGATGCCCAAATAACCGTAATCACTAAGATCGGGCAGACAAATTTCACGTAGAAAGGCCATACCTTGCCAAACCAGCCAAGTTGAAAGTCTGGACAGCCTTGTTCAAGTTCTTTTATCTTACCAGCTCGGCTCCAGACCCAACCACCAAATAAGCAGAACAACAGGGCAGCGACTGGTTGTAAATATTGTGTCGCTACCATAGCAACCAGGCCAAATAGCTCTGCAAAATTAAACACAATATAGACACTAAATAGAGCGATTAATGCGCCCAATACCCAACTGGTTTTCTTACGGCCAGTCTTGAAGCGTTCATCCACTAACGCTACCGGACATTCAAGCATCGAAATAGAAGACGTTAGCGCTGCAATAGTAAGCAACAAGAAGAAAACAACAGAAAACACTAAACCCAATAAGCCAAGAGATTCAAACATCAATGGCAGCACGGTAAAAACAAGCGTGTCGGAGCTCAATAATGAACCGTCTTCAGCATAGATTTGTACCCCTTTCTGCATAGCAACAAACATCGCTGGCATCACCACCAAACCAGCGATAAATGCCACCGCTGTATCTACTAACGTGACGTTCATCGCCATCTTCGGCAGGTTCTCTTTTTTTGAAAGGTAAGAGCCATAAATCAGCATTGAACAGCCACCTATCGTTAATGAGAAAAAACCCTGTCCCATGGCAGCAAGAATTAATTTCCTGTCCCAAACTTTTTCGAAATCAGGGATTAGGTAATGCTTGAGTCCTTCCATCGCTCCTTGTTGCATCATGATATAAACGAATAACAACGCAAATAGAATGAAGAGTGAAGGCATTAATCGGGTTGACCATTTCTCGATCCCCTGTTTAACACCACCTTGAACGATAAGAACAGTGAGAAGGTAGAAGACAATGGTACCGAACACGTTGCGTTCGACACTAAAACCCTTGAACCAGTCGGCAAGACTCGTTAAGCCTGCAATATCTGCTAACGCCCCAAACAAGAAGCAAATCAGCCAGCCACCAACAATGGAATAAAATGCTAGTACTGCGCATGGCACAGAAAGGCCAATCCAGCCAACGAGGCCGCCCGCTCGTTTACCTAGAGCATTAGTGGTTAGTGACTTCATACTATCCACTGGGTTGGCTTGACCATGACGACCAATCGCCATTTCCACAACCAACATAGGAAAGGCGACCACCAAAATCATCACCAAATAAACCAACAAAAATGCCCCACCGCCATTACTTGCAGCTTGAGTTGGGAATCCCCAGATGTTGCCGAGACCAACAGCTGCACCAGCTGCAGCCAGTATAAAGCCAAGTCGAGAACCAAAATGCTCCCTTGGAGCTGAAGAAGAATTAGAAATGTCCACTGCGAATATCATACCGTACTAGTTTGCTGGTACGGTATGATAAAAATGCGACGAGAGCAATGTTATTTAGTTAAATACTCTAATATAAACATCAGTATTAATAGTAAGTTTTTCGTTACAGCAAAAAAAAAGCAACTTAATTTACAATTACCAAAAGATGCAACACTAAAACCCAACATCCTAATACAAAAAACTCCGCTATTACTTTTTAAGCACTAGCGGAGCTCATAGATAACTTACAGTAATAACAAAGTTAAATAGTAAAGACTTGATAGTCCTTTAACTCTGGGATTTTCTTTTGAAGATCTTGCTCTTGTTCAGCAACATCATTGAGAGAATCGCAGTAATCTTCTGCTTGTTGCTTCAACGATTCAGACTGTACCTTCATGGTTTCTGACATACGAGTTTTGAGCTCGTCCATCTGCTTCGATAGTTCAGTCAAATTCAAGCCTCCCTCTTCACTCATTTTCTCTTGAAGAGCAGTAAACGCACTACTAAAGAATTCTTTATTAAAAACTTCTTTCGCTTTAGCGACATCTTGTTCCCAATTGTCCATAAAGGAGCTAAAGGCTTCAGATTGTAGAACAAACTCGCCATTATTTTCATATCGAGATTCCACATCAGCAAAAAACTCGGCAACGGCTTGTTTTACGTTTTGGAACGTTTCTGAGTTGTCAAAACTCTCTGCAACATCGTCGATAAGTTCATTGGTAAGTTCGAGCCCGTTTTCCGCAAGCTCCTTCGCTTTAGGCACGTACTTATTCATGTTTTCGCGATAACTTTCAAGTGCTTCTTTTTGCAACTGAGTCAGCTCTATCGCTTTCCCATTGATGAATAAGTTATTGTCTTGATCAATAAGTACTTTAGAAGCGGGGGTCTTTACAATTTCTACCTGCTCGCCATCAAGGTGAACTTCATTCTTGATATCGACACCACACTGATCCACAGCCAAAGCATGACCCGAGGCTAGTAAGGTGCTTAATAATAGACTACGACTGAACACTCTATTGTGTATCTTCATAAATTACCCTATAGCATACGCTTAATATAAGTGAATAATAGCATAATGCGTCAGTTTCTCTCCAATACTAACCACAACCTCATCATCAATAGACTTACCAATTAGGGCCCTACCTAAAGGAGAATGTGGTGTGACTACCTTGATTGTCGGCTCTTCAATGGTCAGGCCGCCAGCACATGGTAGTACGAAAAATCGCGACACTACTTCGTCTTCATCTTCTATCTCTACCACGGTGGTAAGTCTAACATTGTCTAGTGACGAGAATGGATTCAATACCATTTTGCGAAGTAATGCGATATCGCTTTTTACTTGCTCCAACCTCACCGCTTGCCCGTGAGCAAGGTATGAAGCTTCTAAAGCCAAGGTATCATATTTATGCTCTGGCACTGTTTCTTCATTGGTCGCGGCGTCAACCGTTTTCTCCATCGCGGAAGTTAACATCACAACGTTCTGTTCCAGTTGACCGATCACGTCATCTAGCAGCGCTTGCTTGTCCATTGAGCTCCTTACTACAATTACTAGTTAACAATGTAACGGTTAATCTTCAAACATCGTTAGTTGGCGAGCTTGCTCTATGGGCTCCAACATAACGCTTAATCCTAACAAACGAATCTCGCGGCCTTGTTGACGCTCTAACACCTCTCGCAGCAGGTCTTTAAAATATGCTAAATCCAATCTATTGTGGACATGCTCGATGGTCGTTAGTTTAAAGTCAGCAAACTTCACTTTGATGCCTTGCTTGATAACATTACGTTTAGGCTGAGATTTATTAAGCCGCATATCCAGTTCTGGATACAACTTCTCTTCTATTATTTGCCAACATTGTTCAAAGGAGGAAATATTAGTACTAAACGTCCTTTCAACACCAATAGACTTACGCTCTCGCTCAACGACCACTTCCCGCTCATCAATTCCGTGACTCTTTTTCCACAGAGAAGCGCCAAGGCGGCCAAACCGTACGATCAGCTCTCGGTAATCACTATTACGAACGTCTAAACAAGTAAAAAGACCTGCTTTGTTAAGTTTCTCAAGGCTGACCTTTCCCACTCCAGGTATCTTACCAAGTTCGAGATCATCAACAACCTGTTGTACTTTATCGGGTGGAATCACAAACTGACCATTTGGCTTATTCATGTCTGAAGCGATTTTGGCGAGAAACTTCAATGGTGCGACGCCTGCTGAAGCCGTGAGTTGTAATTCATCCCAGATGTCTTTGCGAATCGCTTCCGCAATCAGAGTTGCAGAGTTTTGACAGTGTGGAGAATCGGTAACGTCTAAATAAGCTTCGTCCAGAGACAGTGGCTCAATCAACGAAGTATAACGAGAGAATATCTCTCGAATCTTAATTGAGGTCTCTTTATAAATCTGCATACGTCCAGGGACTAGCAACAAATTGGGACAAAGCTTAAGCGCTTGTGCAGTTGGCATAGCTGAACGAACCCCAAACTTTCGAGCTTCATAATTGCATGTGCTTATTACGCCTCTCTGGCGCTCGCTGCCACCAACCGCTAGTGCCTTACCGCGATAGTGAGGATTATCTCGCATTTCCACTGCGGCGTAGAAGCAATCCATATCGACATGGATGAATTTTCGTATTTTGTCAGACACCGCCACTCACAACTGTTTATTTATACAGTTCAATTATACGACGAGTTTTCAGGTAATCAAAACAAAAAGACCAGAGCACTACTCTGGTCTTTCATAAAGTATTAAGGTTGACGCAATTATCAAAACCGCAGCAAACCAGATTGAACGCTTACGCAATACGGTCCTTTTCCCACGCTGCTAGCTTCTCAGCACGCGCTTGCTCACGTGCTTCACGCTTCTTACGTGCGTCACATGGCTCTGGGCAGTTACAAACTTTGTCAATACCTACGGCACCTAGTCCACCGCAGCTACCTTTTACTACTTTCTTCTGGATAATATAGCCAA
Source organism: Vibrio sp. CyArs1 (assembly GCF_022432925.1). Lineage (NCBI taxonomy): Bacteria > Pseudomonadati > Pseudomonadota > Gammaproteobacteria > Vibrionales > Vibrionaceae > Vibrio > Vibrio sp. CyArs1. The sequence goes on from NZ_JAKRBO010000006.1 coordinate 231,606, forward strand.
TCGACATGGCAGCAATAACCGCTAAGAAAACACCAAACGTAATTAAAAATGTATTCATGTGATTGACCTATTACTTGTTCAGATAAGGTTTAAACGCTTCTGATGCAAACTCTTCAAAACCGTCTTCTGTTTTAACTATGATAAAGGCTGGGATATTGTTTTGATCAGCGATCTCTAGTGCTTTCTCTTCACCCAAAACCATCAGTCCTGTCGCAAGTCCATCCGCTGTCATGGATGACTTATCCAAAATCGTCACCGACACCACTTTATTATGAATCGGCTTACCTGTCGAAGGATCAATGATGTGAGAATAGCGCACACCATCCTTCTCAAAGTAGTTACGATAGTCACCTGACGTGGCAATCGCCATATCTCCAGGTTCAATAATTTCTTGTACATTGCGCTCGTCTACGGTTGGCTTTTCAATCGCAATACGCCATTTCACGCTGTCACGATTAATCCCTTTCAGACGCATTTCACCACCCACTTCAACCATGTAATCTTGAATACCGATACTTTCAAGGTAGTTAGCTAAAACATCAACGCCCCAACCTTTTGCAATAGTAGATAGATCTACATACAGACTACGAAGGTCTTTTCTTAACGTTGTATCGGTTGCAGACAAATGCTTGATGCCAGTTTGCGCCTTACGAGACGCCAGTTCTTCATCACTCGGGACTACTTCTGGACGAGCTTCTGGTCCAAAACCCCACAAGTTAACCAACGGACCTACTGTCACATCAAGTGCGCCTTGTGTCAGTTCATTCAAACGAATAGCTTCGTTAACTACGATAGCGGTTTGTCGTGAAACAGGGAATGGTTCCGTACCATAGTAACGATTGAAGCGACTCAGTTCAGAGTCTTGACGATACGTCGACATCTGATCGTTTACTTCTTCAAGTAATCGATTGATTTCAGCTTGAATGATTTCCGGTTTAGGGGACGTATCAGTCACAATGTACTTAACATTGTAGATTGTGCCCATTGTTGGTCCACTCAAATGAACCTGCTCACGCTGATTACCGCAACCCGACAAAATTACAGTCGCAAACAATACAACCAAAATTAGCTTAAGATGTTTAGCTAGATGAAACATACCTTTACTCACCTACTTTCAAAAGTATTTACGTTTGCCCAAAAAATAAATTTCTAGACAAACGTGAATAGTTTCAGAAACTTAGAAACAGGAAATGTGTTGTCCCTGAAAATACAAATGGCTGACTCACATGAGCCAGCCATGTCGATGCTTCAACGAAGATTAACCACCGAAGTCATCTAGAAGAATGTTTTCATCTTCTACACCAAGATCTTTCAGCATGCCGATAACAGCCGCATTCATCATTGGTGGACCACACATGTAGTATTCACAATCTTCTGGTGCTTCGTGATCTTTGAGGTAGTTCTCATAGATTACGTTGTGGATGAAGCCTGTGTAACCATCCCAGTTATCTTCTGGCATTGGGTCAGATAGAGCAACGTGCCACTGGAAGTTATCGTTCTCAGCCTGTAGGCCGTCGAAATCTTCTACATAGAACATTTCACGTACAGAACGAGCACCATACCAGAAAGACATCTTACGCTTAGACTTCAGACGCTTAAGTTGGTCAAAGATGTGCGAGCGCATTGGAGCCATACCAGCACCGCCACCGATGAATACCATTTCGTTGTCTGTTTCTTTCGCGAAGAACTCACCGAACGGACCTGAAATCGTACACTTGTCACCTTCTTTAAGTGACCAGATGAACGATGACATGATACCCGGTGGTACATCAGGATTATTAGGCGGCGGCGTAGCGATACGCACGTTTAGCATAATAATGCCTTCTTCTTCTGGGTAGTTAGCCATTGAGTATGCACGGATGCATTCTTCATTAACCACTGACTCATAGCGGAACAGGTTAAACTTGTCCCAGTCTTCACGATACTCTTCAGGTACGTCGAAGTCAGAGTACTTAACATGGTGAGCAGGTGCTTCGATCTGGATGTAACCACCAGCACGGAAAGGTACTGATTCGCCATCTGGAATCTGAAGCTTAAGCTCTTTGATGAAGGTTGCTTTGTTATCGTTTGAAATAACACTACATTCCCACTTCTTAACACCGAAGATTTCTTCTGGAAGCTCGATGTCCATGTCCGTCTTCATGTTAACCTGACATGCTAGACGCTCACCTTCACGTGCTTCACCTTTAGTAATATGGTCAAGCTCAGTAGGCAGAATGTCGCCACCACCAGTTTTCACTTTCACGCGGCACTGACCACAAGAGCCACCACCACCACAAGCAGAAGACACGAATACGCCAGCACCAGCTAGAGCACCCAGAAGCTTACCGCCTGGTTGAGTTACGATTGCCTTTTCAGGATCGCCGTTTACAGAGATCGTGATGTCGCCTGTTGGTACTAGCTTAGATTTAGCGAACAAAATCACTAAAACTAGGGCTAGAACAATCAGCGTAAACATCACTACACCAAGAATAATGTCCATTGACTATTCCTTATACCTTACAGTTGAACACCAGAGAAAGACATGAAGCCTAGTGCCATCAGACCTACTGTGATGAACGTGATACCAAGACCACGAAGACCAGGAGGTACATCAGAGTACTTCATCTTCTCACGGATACCCGCTAGCGCAACGATAGCTAGCATCCAACCCACACCAGAACCAAAGCCGTAAACGACTGATTCAGCAAAGTTGTAATCACGCTGTACCATAAATGATACGCCACCAAAGATTGCACAGTTCACCGTGATTAGCGGTAGGAAGATACCTAGTGCGTTATACAAAGGTGGGAAGAAGCGGTCTAGTACCATCTCCAGGATTTGTACTAGTGCTGCGATTACACCGATAAAGGTAATAAAGTTCAAAAAGCTAAGGTCGACACCTGCAACTAGCGCATTTTCTTTTAGAACTAGGTTATACAGTAGATTGTTTACAGGTACTGCGACTGTAAGTACAACGATTACTGCGACACCAAGACCGAAAGAAGTTTTAACTTTCTTTGAAACCGCTAGGAATGTACACATACCCAAGAAGAAAGAAAGCGCCAAGTTTTCGATGAAAATCGACTTAACTAATAAGCTAATATAATGTTCCATGACGCCGTTACTCCTTCGCTTCTACTTGTTCTGGCTTAATAATACGAATTACCCAGATCAGGAAGCCGATAAGGAAGAACGCTGAAGGCGCTAGAAGCATCATACCGTTAGGTTGATACCAACCACCGTTGCTTACCAGCGGTAGAACTTCCATACCGAACAGCTTGCCTGAACCAAATAGTTCACGGAAGAAGCCAACAGTGATTAGAACGAAGCCATAGCCAAGACCGTTACCAATACCGTCGATTAATGATGGGATTGGCTCAGACTTCATAGCGAATGCTTCCGCACGACCCATTACAATACAGTTGGTAATGATAAGGCCAACGAAAACTGAAAGCTGTTTAGATATATCGTAAAGATACGCTTTCAAAATTTGGTCTACCACGATTACCAATGATGCGATGATCGCCATCTGAACGATGATACGTACGCTATTTGGAATATGGTTTCGAATCAGAGATACAAAGAAGTTAGACAGTGCAGTAACGAAAATTACTGCTAAAGTCATTACAAATGCTGTCTCTAACTTAGTGGTTACTGCTAGAGCAGAACACACACCTAGAACTTGAAGTGCAATCGGGTTGTTATCCAACACCGGTGCCATCAGGCTCTTTTTCACATCTTTAGCACTAGACATTAGTTCAGACCTCCGTCACGAACTTTTGCTAGGAATGGACCAAAGCCCATATCACCCAACCAGAAGTCAAACGTACCTTGAACGCCGTTACCTGTCAGTGTTGCGCCAGATAGACCGTCAACACCGTGTTCAGAGCCTTCAGGTGCGCCACCTTTTACGATTTCGATCGCTGGCTTGAAGTTTTCATCAAACAGTTTCTTACCAACAAACTGTGCACGCCAAGACGGGTTCTCAATCTCACCACCCAATCCTGGAGTTTCACCTTGCTCGTAATATGTAATACCGTTCACAGTATTACCATCTGTCTGAACTGCCACGAACGCGTACATCATAGACCATAAACCCGTACCATGTACTGGTAGGATAACGCTGCTCACTTTGCCATTTTGCTTAACTAGATAAACAGTACCTACGTTAGCACGACGAATGATTTTTGCTTGGTCTTGTTCAGCTGTTAGGCGAATTGACTCCGAAGGGTCTTTCGCCGCTTTACGCTGATCGTAGTTGTTTGCATCGCTACCATCTGGAGCTGTATCAACAAACTCACCAGTATCAAAGTTCACAAGACGAGGTTCGATGTACTGACTATAAAGTTCAGCGACTGTGCCATTCTCTTTAATGCCAGCGACTTCGATAATTTTTGACTGTTTGTCTAGTAACGCGTTCGCTCTTTGCTTGTCACGCAGACCAACTGCTGCAAGCGATACAACGATTGAGCACACTAAGCTCAACGCGATAACAACAAACAGCGTCTTTTTAATGCTATCGTTATTACTTGCCATAGCGTGCTTCTCTCCGTTTAACGTTCTTCTCGATCACAAAGTGGTCGAATAGCGGTGCGAACAAGTTAGCAAATAGAATTGCTAGCATCATACCTTCTGGGTATGCAGGGTTCACAACACGGATCATGACACACATAGCGCCAATCAAAATACCGTAAGCCCACTTACCTTTATTAGTGAACGAAGCCGATACTGGATCCGTTGCCATAAAGAACATACCGAATGCAAAACCACCTAGCACTAGGTGCCAATGCCAAGGCATTGCAAACATTGCATTAGTATCTGAGCCAACAACGTTGAATAGCGTCGCCACAGCAACCATACCAACCATAACACCTGCGATAATGCGCCATGAAGCAATGCCCATGTAAACAATCATCGCTGCACCGATCATAAGTGCAAGTGTCGATACTTCACCAATTGAGCCAGGGATGTTACCAATAAACGCGTCCATCCAAGTGATCGTTTGGCCAGTAATGTTGTTGATAAGTGCGCCTTCGCCGCCTTGTGCCCATTGGCTTAGAGCCGTCGCGCCAGAGAAGCCATCTGCTGCAACCCATACCACGTCACCCGAAATTTGTGCTGGATACGCAAAGAATAGGAAAGCACGGCCAGCTAGAGCTGGGTTAAGGAAGTTACGACCTGTACCACCAAAGATCTCTTTTGCAACAACAACACCGAAGGTAATACCTAGAGCAGCTTGCCAAAGAGGAAGAGTTGGTGGAACAATCAGTGCGAACAGAATAGAAGTTACAAAGAAACCTTCGTTAACTTCGTGCTTGCGCACCATACAGAACAAGACTTCCCAGAAACCACCGACAATGAATACTGTCGCGTAGATTGGTAGGAAGTAAGTTGCACCAAGTAGCATCTTGCTGCCCCAACCCGCATCAGTCCCTAGCGTTCCGCCAAGGCCTTGGGTTAGCCAGTAGTGCCAGTTGCCATCGATAACGCTCGCAAGCTCAGCGCCAGCGTAAAGATGGTTAAGTGCCATAATTGCTTGGTTACCCGCGTTGTACATACCCCAGAACATTGCTGGGAATACTGCGAACCAAACCATGATCATGATGCGTTTTAGGTCAACGCTATCACGGACATGCGAGCTGCGCTTCGTGACCAGACCTGGCGTGTAGAATAGCGTTGCCGCTGCTTCGTACAGTGCAAACCACTTTTCATGTTTGCCGCCTGGTTCGAAATGATGCTCGATATCCTCAATGAATTTCTTAAGCATGGATTACCCTTCCTTCTCAATATTGTCTAGGCACTCACGTAGGAGTTGACCATATTCGTACTTACCTGGACAAACAAAGGTGCATAGCGCCAAATCTTCTTCATCTAGTTCAAGAGCACCAAGACGCTGAGCGCTGTCCTGATCACCTGCACATAGATCACGAAGTAATAACGTTGGCTCCATATCTAGAGGCATTACTTTCTCGTAGTTGCCGATTGGAACCATTGCACGATCACTACCGTTAGTCGTAGTTGTCATGTTGAACAACTGACCTTTGAATAGGTGACCTAGGAACGAACGAGTAATTGAGAACTTGTTCTTACCTGGTGTCGCCCAACCAAACAGTTCTTTATCACGACCTTCGCGCAATACAGACACTTGTTGATGGTAACGACCTAGATAAGCGTGTGGACCAGAAGCTTGAGTACCAGACAGTACTGAACCAGAAATGATTCGTACTTCACCAGGCATCAGCTCGTTGTTAGTGACATCATCTAGGCTTGCACCTAGTTGAGTTCTAACTAAACGAGGGTTATTAACTACTGGACCAGCAAGTGAAATCACACGATCTGTATAGATTTCGCCAGTGGTGAAGAGCTTACCGAATGCAATCACATCTTGATAATTAATGCTCCAAGCAACGTTATTCACGCTAACTGGATATAGGAAATGCATGTGAGTGCCAACAAGACCAGCTGGGTGTGGACCATTGAAAACATGCTCTTCGACATTGGATTGATTTGAGCGAGGTAGACTCGTTCCTTTTTTGCAGACGTAAACTTTGCCTTCTGTCAATTTAGACAGAATATCAAGACCTGCAACGAACGCTTCTTTTTGCTCATTGATAACCAATTCAGGCTCAGCCGCAAGTGGATTAGTATCCATTGCAGTTACGAAAATCGCTTGAGTCGTTGAATCGATCGCCGGTACCTTGCTAAACGGACGAGTACGCAACGCAGTCCACATACCTGATTCAACCAGTTGAGTTTTGATCACTTCGCGATCAAGACCTGCTAGTTGGTCAGCTGTGTAGCTATCGAAAGTAACTTGCTCGTCACCTGCCACTTCAATCACAACAGATTGTAGGACACGCTTCGCGCCACGGTTAACTTCAATAACCTTACCGCTTGCTGGAGAAGTGAACTTAACACCAGGATTCTTTTTATCTTCAAAAAGAACCTGACCTTTTTTCACTTCATCACCCACGCGAGCATGCATTGTTGGACGCATACCCACGTACTCTTCGCCAAGCAAGGCGACTTTAGTGATGGACTTACCATCATTAATCACCTGGGATGGAGTTCCTGCGATAGGAAGATCCAAGCCCTTCTTTATTGTAATCATACGCACTTGCACTACTTTTATCGGGAAAAAGATTCTTTAAAATTGCGTAACATATAGACACGACATTGAGTGTCTAACCTTGGTTTTATTAGCACCAAGGCAGCAACATCACTTTAACAATCTCGTCATAGAATCACTGCGAGATTTTTCTGGTGCGGTAGTTTAGCATCATTTGCAAAGGGGATGCCATGATGAATCCCTGCAAAGGGGTCATTATTTCGAAACTTTTGCTATCTCTAGGGTTGCGAATATGTATAACTTTGACCAATCGCACAAAGTCTTATTAACCCTTTTGAAAATAAGCAATTGCCCCATTCATATCCTGAAACATTCTTCACTAACAAAAACACATAACATTATATGTTGACACGCTGTTAATGATTTACCACCAAAGTGGTAGTAAATCCATCAAACACTTACGCAAAAATAACTAAGGTTTATCGTTGACGTGTGTGATTGTTACTGAAGCGCTATGACCTGCACCAAAACTAGAAAGAGTATAGAGCTATTTACCGCCGCCTGCGCAATTAGGACTGTTTGGGGCTAGTTGATTCTCTTTTGTCCACTCTTCTGGTGTATAAGTATGGATTGCTAAGGCATGAACAGGGCCTGCCAATTCATCTGCTAAGACCGTGTTTATTTTTCGGTGCCTTGCAATAAGACGCTCGCCATTAAAGCAATCGCTGACAACAATTACTTTAAAATGACTCTCTGACCCTGGAGGGACATTATGCATATTGCTTTCGTTGCGAACGTCTAAGAATGTGGGGTTGAAAGTCTGATGGAGCTTTTGCTCGATGGTTTGTTGAATCATCTTACTTCCTTGGGCTGTAACTATTTATTTTTATTTAGACGGTAAAGTATATACTTTACTTAATCAAGAATCTTCCCTTAAATCATATTCGCCTTGGCGAAAGTTCCGAGATTTTGTCAAAATACAACCATTGTCACCAAATCACAGCATTATGAAGACTGAATTAAACCTATTTGAGCGCTCATATTCACTATTTCGTTTCCCTAAACTCAACAATGAACAACTTCAAGCTTGGGATGCTGGAGACGAATACCTGATTCAAAATTTTGAAGAGCTAAAACTGCCTACTGGCTCTAACATTCTGATTCTTAACGACAGTTTTGGTGCCCTAAGTTGCTGGTTTTCAGAACAGCATAAGGTGACTACAATCAGTGATTCTTTTATCTCTCATCAGGGCATTAAGCATAATTTAGAGCTTAACCATTGCAAACCCATCGATCTTCGAGCCTCAACCGATGAATGGCCGCAACAGGTAGATATCGTGTTGATGCAGATTCCCCGTAACAATCGTTACTTGACATGGCAACTCAACCAAATCGCCTTAAAGTACAGAGATAACTGCTCGCTCATTGCCGTGAACAAAGCAAAAGAGATCCATAGTTCTACTCTCAAGATTTTTGAAAAATATGCGGGACACACCACAACTTCACTCGCTTGGAAAAAGCATCGTTTGGTGTTTTCAGATCTGAATAGCGTGCATCAAGAGAGTATTGACCCTTATACAACTTGGCCAGTATCAGAGCATAAATTGGTACTTTCTAACTTACCAAATGTATACTCCGGGGAAAGTCTTGATTTGGGTGCGCGGTTTATCCTAGAACATCTTAAGAGCAACACCAAATATCAAGATATCGTGGATTTGGGGTGCGGTAATGGCGTATTGACACTGAAGCTAAAGCAACTCAATCCTCAAGCAAATATCACAGCTATCGACGAAAGCTTTATGGCCGTGAAGTCAGCTCATCACAACCTAACTTTAAACAACCTCGCTCTCGATGGTTGTGAGTTTGTGGCTAATAATTGTTTAGACGGTTTCCAGGCAAATAGTCAAGATTTGGTAGTTTGCAACCCACCTTTCCATCAACAACAAGCGGTGACCGATCACATTGCGTGGCAAATGTTCTGTGATGCTAAGCAAGTTCTTCGAGATACAGGGGAGTTAATGGTTATCGGCAATCGTCATCTAGGCTACGATAAAAAACTAGCACGACTCTTTGGCAAACACAATGTAAAACTTGTCGCATCTAACGCCAAATTTGTTATTTTACAGGCAACTAAGTAAAGTTTGAGTCATTGTTGCTGCTAATAGTCATATAGCTTAACAATAATCGGATAATATTCATCATGAAGCCCAAGCGGACTTCATAACTTTACTCGTCATTTTGAAGAGTGTGAAAAGGAATAATCAATGAGAAAGCTCGTTCTGGCTGCTTCAGTCGTTTTACTTGCTGCATGTGCAAGTCCTCAAAAAGAACAGATTAATTTTGCGCCTACCGCGGCAACCAGCGCTGCCAAGATCGTTGAAGGTAAGGCGATGTCCATCTCTAGCCAAGATGTCCGTACTGCGCAATACGTAGCTTTACTGGATAATGGTCGAGCGAACATCACCCCAGTGCATGCTAGACAGAATGTTCGCATTGGTATCGAGAACGCCCTAGTCAACCAATTCTCTTCAGAGGGTTATCAGGTTACCGTAAACAGCAAAAACACACTAAAAGTTGAGATCCAAGAAGCATTAGTCTCAGTCAAGCACACTGTGATGGAGAATGATATGAACGCAACGGTCATTCTCGAGCTAACAGCAGAGAATGAGCAGGGTAAATTGGTGAAGACCTACACTGGTACCGCAAAGCGCTCTGGGTTAATGAGTGCTTCTAACGAAGAGATCGAAACCGTACTTAACGACACCGTAAACCTTGTTTTAAAAGAAATTTCTAACGATACTGAGCTACAAGATTACATGAAGGAACGTTTCTAATGATTAAAACACTTGTCGCTTCCCTAGCACTGATCGCTACGAGCGTTTTTGCGGGACCAAAAGTAGAAGTCGAAACAAATTTGGGTTCATTCATCGTAGAACTAAACCAAGAGAAGGCACCTATTACGGTAGAAAACTTCTTAACCTATGTTGAAGATGGCAGTTACGTGAACAGTCAATTTCACCGCGTAATTCCGGGATTTATGGCACAAGGTGGTGGTTTTGACAGCAAGTTTAACCGCTTACCTGTTAACGCCCCAATCAAAAATGAAGCCTCAAACGGACTGGATAATGACGCAGCAACCATTGCAATGGCCAGAACTCAAGATCCAAACTCAGCAACACGTCAGTTCTTCATTAACTTCGTTGATAATGATTTCTTGAATTACAGCGTGACAAATCCAGGTTACGCAGTATTTGGCCAAGTTATTGAAGGCTTTGACGTCGTCCAGAAAATGGCACAGAAACCCACACGCAGTGTTCGTGGAATGCGAGATGTTCCTTTAGAGCCTATCGTCATTACAAAAATACAACGTATTACTGAATAATACGCAAAAATGAGAGAGGATTTCCTCTCTCATTTTCCTATCAGCTCACCCCCTAGCAAGGAGCGTACTTGTGGAACATAAAATGACGTGGTTAGACACGGTCAAAAGCTATTGGGACAAACGACTGCTTTGGGTCTTTATGTTGGGGTGCTCAAGTGGCTTTCCATGGGTTCTAATTGGTTCAAATATGTCCGGATGGCTTAAAGATGCAGGTTTAACTCGTGCTGCCATCGGATATTTTGGTTCTGTTTTTGCTGTCTATGCAATCAACTTTTTGTGGGCTCCATTAGTCGACAGGGTAAAGTTACCTGTCTTGCACTCAGCCCTCGGTCAACGTCGTAGTTGGATATTCTTGTGTCAGAGCTCCATTCTGGTTGCTACCTTATTCATTGCAGGTGTTAACCCCGCCAATGACTTGATGTTTACGTCAATGCTCGCTTTGTGTATCGCTATTTCATCGGCAACGCAAGATATTGCAATCGACGCATTTCGTATCGACACCTTCCCAAAATCTGAGTCGAACAAGCTACCACAAGCATCAGCTATGGCTGTGATTGGTTGGTGGACAGGCTACTCGTTACCTGGCTACCTCGCGTTTATCAATGCTGACTCAATGGGATGGAATGGCGTCTACTATGGCATGGCCGGAATCGTTGCTATTTTGATGCTATTTACCCTTCTCGTAGGAGAACCAAAAACCGCACGGGATAAACTGCAAGCTGAAGCCGAGAAGCGCCATGAGAAAGTGGTTGGCAATCCAGTAATTAGCTGGCTATCAGTTACTGTTATTGAGCCTTTTCTCGACTTCTTCCGCCGTAATGGTGTTCAAGTCGCGATTACCCTACTGTTGTTTGTTTTCTTGTTTAAAATCGGCGAGGCCTTCTTAGGTAGAATGTCAATTCCGTTCTACAAAGAGATCGGTTTTAGTAACGAGCAAATCGGCTACTATTCCAAACTCATTGGCTGGGGCGCAACCATCTTATTTACACTATTAGGCAGCATGTTCAATGTGCGTTTTGGTATTGTAAAAGGGTTGATGATTGGTGGTATCGCGATGAGTGCCAGTAACTTGATGTTTGCATGGATCGCGAAGGTTGGTCCGAGTGAGCACCTGTTCTTAGCAACCATTCTAGTGGACAACTTTACCACCGCCTTCTCCACTGTCGCTTTCGTTTCGTTCCTTACCGTACTGACAGGTCAGGCTTTCTCGGCTACACAATACGCCTTGTTGGCTTCTTTGGGTAACTTCGGTAGAACTACCCTGGCTTCATTTAGTGGGGAACTGGTTGATGCGCTAAATGACTGGGCTCTCTTCTTTGTCATTACGTCGTTAATGGTCATTCCAAGTCTTATTATGCTCTATTCATTAAGGCACTATTTTACAGATCTCTTGGATAAAGCACGTAAAAGAGACCAAGAAGAAATTAAAGACGATAAGCTCGTTGAATAGATACATCGTTGAAATAAAAAGAGCCTCAGGATTAATTTGAGGCTCTTTTCTCTGCGTCTTTGTCGGACCTTGAGGCTTAAGGATACATTCCCTTACCAAACATATTAAATACTCTTGCTACGCCCTGGGTGAAAATCATTGGCTCGGTTAGGATCGATAGACACAAACAATCTTGTCCTTCAACGGTCTGAGGCGCATGCTTGGTTTCACCGTCTTCACGAATGAAATCTCCGACATGATATTCGCCGTTTTCATCTTTAAAACTACCGTGTAACACAAGTGTCGATTCGAACCCTTTATGGGTGTGCTGAGGCACCTGAACGCCTTGGTTTATGTAGAGGAGACTTACTCTACATTCCTCGTCCACATCGATTGTTGACGTAAACACCTTGCCGCCGTAGCTACGCCATTCACTCATCCTCTCTACGAGAGGAGCTATCGTTGCCGGTACAGTAAATTCTTTGCCATCTACTTGCACCTTGCCGGGTTTTCTCACCTTGGGCTTCGAGTAGTCAGCATCAAGGGTCATAATATCGTCGAGCATATTAGAAAAAACCAGCTCCAGATCTTTTGAAGATTTTTCATCCTTCGAACTTAAGGACATCATCGCTTCGCCAGCTTCTGTTTCAAACCTCGTCACTTTAGCGCGACATTCTGAGCAAGACTCAATATGTGAGGCGATTGCTGCACCGTGCGCAGAATCTATCTCACCCGTCGCATATAGCTTTAGTAATTCTGAATTAGGGTGGTGACTCATATCAATTTGCCTCCATTGAATGTCGAAGTTTCTCCACTGCTAACCTCAACCTCGATTTAACGGTTCCCAGCGGAATATTGAACATCTCAGCGACTTGTTGGTGCGGTAACTCTTCCAAATAGACTGCTTGCACTACTTCCCTCTGAGCCTTGGGCAACTCATCCAAAAACTTAATTATTTGCTCTTTCAAACGATCAGTTTCCGGAGAATAGTGTTCTACAAAGTCAGGTGGACAATAATCTGTAGGCCAAATGTCATCGGCGTGGACGTGAAGCTCTTTACCTTTTTGCTTGCGGAGCATGTCGAAGCATAAGTTACGAGCAATAGTATAAATCCAAGTCGATAACGAACTTTTCGAGCCGTCAAATAAGTGAGCTTTTTGCCATACTGTCGCCATGGTTTCTTGGACCATTTCAATGGCCACTTGCTCATTACCCATGTGCTTAAAGGTGAATTGCTTCAACCTAGGAGTGAAATAGTTAAACAGGTTAGCGAAGGCACTTTTGTCCCTTTGCTTGACCCGTTCCATACATTCTGCCCATTCTTGCTTACTAAGGGCTTGGGGACTGTCTAATGTCATGCCATGTATCCCTAGAGTTCCAGATAATCCGTCTTTCTACCTAAATACTTACGACAAATTTACAACAATGATCACTACGATTGCACAAATATTTAGTGTCGAGTTACATTATCAACGTCGTCGCTGCGAAACGCTTCTCCCAAAAATGACAAAGTAGCTGAGCAATCCTGCTGTGTTACAAGATGTTCAAAATGATGACATTCGAGTGGTAATACTTCCAGCCACCTCTGGCTTACCCACGTCGCATCATCAAAAAAGCGGTGAAGGTACAGATCGCCAATTTGAGGAAACTTTTCGTAGACATGTTGGAGCCTCTCACCAAGAAATTGGTCTTCATCACTTAAATCGGTTGGAGGCCAACTTTCTATCCAACTGACCTGAGCTTGACGCAAACCGTCTTCTTCAGATTCAACATGTTGAATCTGAAACTTGCGTATCCCAGAAACGGTAACGCCAAGCATTCCATCTTCAAGGCTCTCGAAATCTACAATGCTGACGTAGGTGCCTATAGATGAAACGTTACTAGGGATAGCTCCCGCAGATGCACTGATCAAACAGACGCCAAACCCTGTTTCGTTTTTAAGACACTCCGTTACCATGCGCTTATAACGAGGTTCAAAGATTCTGAGCCTCATTTTTCCCTCGGGTAACACCACGGAGCGCAATGGAAACAACTTTATCTGCGTCATCATAGTTCCTTTTAGTTTTCGATACCCTTTCTACGTTAACTCACTAAATACGATCAGAACCAAAATATGTTAACAACTATCGAAATTTTGTTATCACACAGATCGACAATATTGATTAAATTGTAGGCTATTTATAAAAGTTCCCATCCACCGTTAGTATTTGTGACTACTCTCACAAACTTTAGTAAACGTTTGCGATGTTGCACATTTACTTTGAGATATAAATCGCTATCATGCCCACCCATCGGATGAGTTCGCATGGATTCGCGGCTAATTTCAGTACAACTTAAAGAGTAGTTAACACTATGCGTAAATCACTTTTAGCTCTTGGCGTTGTTGCAGCGGTAGCTTCTGTACCAGCTTCAGCAGAATATCTATACGGTTTTGGTGGCGTTTATCTTGATCATCAGAGCTGGGATCACGGTCCTAACTCTATCCAAGATGGTAACAACGGTAACGGTCGTAACCAGTTTGTTCTTGGTATTGAAGGTGGTGCAGGTTTCACTTGGGGTGAACTGTACGGTTTCTACGATCGCGAAAGTGTTGAAAAAAGTGCCTCTGAGCAAAAGAACTCATTCAAAGGTACTGCGCACGTTTACTTAGGTGATACAGGCGTCTCGCTATACGGTCAGGTTTACCACCACGACAACCCATCACAAAGTGAAACCAACCGTGTTTTAGGTCTTGGTTATACGGCTCTACAAGGTGATAACTGGTTCTTCAAACCGTGGATTGGTGTTCATGACATCACATCTTGGGATGATTTTGGAGTCAACAAAAATGTTAACGGTCGAAATGGCTACATGGCAGGTTGGACAGCGCGCTACGGTTTCGAAGCGTTTGGCCAAAACTTCTCGTTCGTTAACTGGAACGAAATCGAATTTGACCGTAACGATGCGTATGCAGAAAACCAAGGCGGCAAAAACGGCCTTAACGGTGCATTGCTATTCAACTGGCACGCAACAGAGCACCTAACTGCAGCTATCCAATACCGTTACTTCAACAACAAGCTTGGTGTTTACGGTTCTTCTGGTGCAAATCAACAGCACTACGGTGATGCAATCATCTACCGTCTACAATACAACTTCTAATTCTTCGAAGTTAGATAAAATGGCGCTGCGGCGCCATTTTTTGTATCACCAACTCGCTAACATAGCTTTCGAAAACCACAGCTAAATTTGCTATTCTTCTACCCTCTCTTTCCACGATTACATAGCTATTGTGAATATTACTATTTTAGGCCCCGGCGCCATTGGCTCTTTGTACGCTTATAAGCTTCATCAGGCAGGGCATCGAGCTTCGGTTTGGGGGCGTTCACCTCAAGATACCGTAGTCATCGAGCTAGATGGTGGTAGTGCTATCCACTTACCCAATTGCGATGTCACCTCACTTCAAGCGAGTGATCTTGTTATCGTTACATTGAAAGCATGGCAAGTGGAATTGGCTTTAAAGCCACTACTTAAACATTTAAATAGCGATACCATTTTACTCTTTCTTCACAATGGTATGGGCACCGTTGAGCACTTAGAAACCGCCATTAATCACCACCCAGTGTTACTTGGTACTTCTACTCACGGCGCGCTTAAACTATCAAGTTCACAAGTACGCCATACCGGCCTTGGCCAGACCTTTATTGGGGCCTGGAATGACAAAGGTTCACGTTGTTCCTTTATCGCCGACGTTCTCGACCATGCTTTTAAACCAGTAGTTTGGAATTCTGAAATTCAAACTGCACTATGGAGCAAACTTGTTATTAACTGCGCCATAAACCCATTAACAGCTATCAACAACTGTCAAAATGGTGGACTGGCTCATAAAGATTATCAGCAACAGATCGCCATGGTAGTGCGCGAAGCAACTGAGTGTGCAAACAAAGTGGGAGTGACTCTTAAAGCAGAAGAGATGTTGGATACCGTCTACAAAGTCATCCATGCCACTGCGCAAAACTACTCATCCATGCATCAAGACATTTATAATAAAAGACAAAGCGAAATTGATTATATTACCGGCTATGTGGTCTCTATTTCAAAGCGATACGGTATTGCTGTTCCCACCAACCTAGCCCTGTATCATCAAATTAAACAGATCGAATCAAGTTGGAATCAACATGACTAAGAAAATCCTTGTTCCCATAGCGCCAGGCACCGAAGAGATGGAAGCGATTACCATCATTGACATTATGGTGCGTGCAGGTTTCAACGTGACCGTCGCTAGCGCGGCATTTGATGGCGCGCTGACGATGAAAGCGTCACGTGGTGTCACCCTGACTGCGGATTGCAGGCTGGTCGATGTCGCCGATGAAGAGTTCGATGTTATCGCCTTACCAGGCGGTGTAGGCGGCGCCGAAACATTTCGAGACAGCACATTATTAGTCGAAATGGTTCGCCAACACCAATACGACGGCAAACTGGTTGGTGCTATCTGCGCAGCTCCTGCATTGGTTCTGCAACATCATCAGCTTTACCCGAATGCGCTGATGACAGGCCACCCAAGTTTTCAATCACATATCCCAGAAAACCGCTGGCGCAGTAAACGAGTAACAATTGATATCAACCACAACCTTATCACAAGCCAAGGCCCAGGAACCGCCCTCGAATTTGCGATTGAAATTATCATCGCCTTATGTGGTAAAGAAAAAGCCTGGCAAGTGGCTGAGCCAATGATCACCAACCCGACTCTTCACTACCATAAAATGGGTAAATACGATGAGTGAGTTACTCAACATTCGGGCCCAGTTCCCAGCTATTGATGGCGATTTGGTTTATCTGGACAGTGCGGCAACGACACAAAAACCGCAAGCTGTAATCGACTGTATCACTCAGTACTATGGTAACCAAAACGCCAACGTCCATCGTGGTTCCCATTCACTCACCGCGGTTGCAACCGAGCGCTTTGAAGCAGCGAGAGAAACCGTGGCACGCTTTATTAATGCGTCTTCTAGTAAAGAGATCATCTGGACACGAGGAGCAACCGAAGCACTCAATCTTATCGCACAGACTTACGCTCGAAGCACCCTACAACCAGGGGACGAGATTCTGGTTTCTGAGATGGAACATCATGCAAATATTGTCCCGTGGCAAATCGTTGCTGAGCAAACTGGCGCGAAGGTTGTTAAGATTCCAATAACACCAAAATGTCACTTTGATCTTAATGCGTTTGAGGCGCTACTCAGCCCGAGAACGAAAATTGTCGCCACTACGCAAGTCACTAATGTTACTGGAACTGCTCTACCGCTGGATAAGATTGTAACGCTAACCCGGGCTAACACCGATGCCATTATCATAGTCGACGGTGCGCAAGGTATTGTTCATCAGCAAACGGATGTACAAGCGTTGGATGCTGATTTCTACGTCTTTTCAGGACATAAACTGTATGCACCAGCTGGTATTGGGGTGCTGTATGGCAAGCTAGCTCTACTAGAAGCTATGCCGCCTTGGCATGGTGGTGGCAAGATGGTGGAAAAAGTGTCCTTTGAAGGCACCACATTTAGTCAACTACCCGGAAAGTTTGAAGCTGGGACTCCGAATGTGGCAGGAGCCTTAGCACTAGCTTGTGCCATAGACTGGCTATCAAGCTATGACCGCCAACTACTAGAGAGTCACATCAGTGACCTACAACACCAAGCTTTTCAGGGTTTGAGCGCCTTGGAGGATATTCGCATCATCGGTTACCAACCTGGTGCAAGCGTCATCACTTTTGTGATGGATGGCGTTCATCATCAAGATATCGCCACACTGTTAGACCAACAGAACATTGCATTAAGAGCTGGTCATCACTGTGCTCACCCATTAATGGATGCGCTTGGTGTAAAGGGAACAGTTCGAGCATCTTTTGCTATTTACAACACAAAAGAAGATGTAGAGAGATTTCTTACCGCACTAACCAAAGCGGTGGATATGCTGTAGCGATTACGCCCTAAGCTTCAATAACATAGCTTCAATAACATCGCTTCAATAATAAGGTCGACTAACGAATGTGAGTCGACCTTATTTATAATCAATTACTCTGACGCTTTAGACTTAATGACATCAACAATGGCTTTCAAGCCATTACCGCGAGATGGACTAAGATGATTGATGAGGTTTAACTGTGCGAAATACTCATCCAAGTCGAACGCCAATATTTGCTCCGATGTTTTACCATTGAAAGCTGCCAAAACGATAGCGATCAAGCCACGAACGATTCGCGCATCAGAATCTGCCTGAATCTGCCATTTGCCTTCTTGCTGTGTCAGTACTAACCATACTGAGCTTTCGCAGCCAGCAACTAGAACCTGATCCTGCTTGAGAGATTCATCCAATACTGGCAACTTCTTACCCCACTGAATAACCTGTCGATAGCGGTCTTCCCAACCTTTCAATTGAGCCATGGCGTCAACAACATCTTGTGCGTTGATTTCCAATCCAAATGGGTTGTTGTTATCTGATGACATAAGCTGCCTCTATTTCTGCGCGTATTTCTGAATAAGCTTCTCAACGATACGAGACACCGCAACAAAGCCAAATGTCGCTGTCACTACCGTAGCCGCGCCAAAACCACTTGCACAATCCATACGTTTTGGCCCTTCCGCCGTGGACTTCACTCCACAGACAGAACCATCAGCTTGAGGGTATTTAAGCTGCTCCGTAGAAAATACGCAGTCAATGCCAAACTTACGTGCAGGGTTCTTACTAAAGTTGTGATGACGACGCAAAGTGTCTTTGAGTTTCTTAGCTAACGGGTCTTGAATCGTTTTTGTCAGATCCGCCACCATAATTTGTGTTGGATCGGTCTGTCCACCAGCTCCACCAGTGGTCACCACTTTGATTTTGTTGCTACGACAGTAGGCCAATAGCGCTGCCTTAGGTTTAATGCTGTCAATGGCATCCAGTACATAGTCAAAGTCTTTACTGATGTATTCCGAGACATTGTCTGCTGTAATAAAGTCATCAATCAAATTAACTTTGCATTCGGGGTTAATCAATTTTACCCGCTCAGCCATAACTTCAATTTTGCTCTGACCAACAGTACCTGACATCGCATGGATTTGGCGGTTAATGTTGGTCACACAAACGTCATCCATATCGATAAGAGTCAGCTCACCCACGCCAGTTCTTGCAAGCGCTTCAACCGCCCATGAACCCACACCACCAATTCCTACCACACAAATATGCGCCGCACGTAAGATCTCGACCTCACTGTTGCCGTATAGTCTGCGCGTGCCGCCAAATCTTTGATTGTAGCTATCAGAAGCTGGTTGGTTAAGTTCTCGCATGGGTTACCTAACTTGTCTCGGAGAAAAAAGAAAGAGTGCGATTTATACGCACTCTTAGTAAAAAGGTCAACTATGTACGAAACACGCTCTTACTATTTTCTCAATGTTACTTTTTCTCAGGTGGCAATGCCCATGGACTCTCTGTCGCCGAGTTTTCTAGGCCAAGCTTCCAAACTCGACCAAAGTGCTTATAGTGACCAGCCTGTGTACCTGCAAAATCACCCATCCCATGATATAGGTCGAAGTGGTTTCCTTTTACCGCCCCACCGGTATCAAGCACAATCAATAGACGTAATTCATGGGCACCGCTCCACGTACCATCCGCATTCAACAGCGGTACTTCTGCGAGGATTGGTGTTCCCATTGGAAATGCTGAGCGATCACCCGCTACCGACGCCATTGGCAATAATGGAATGCCAGCCGTACCCGTCACCGGTGCGGCATCTTGAGGCTGGAAGAACACATACGAGGTATTTTGCTCTAGTAGCTCTTGCACGGTCTGCTCATCTTGCTGCATCACCCAATCTTTGATGGCTTTAAGCGACATCTTTTCTTTTGGTACTTCACCGCGTTCAATAAGCACACGTCCGATACTCACGTATGCCTTGTTGTTTTTGCCGGCGTAGGCGAAATATTCGAGCGTGTCATCATCTTCAAAATGAACAAAGCCACTACCCTGCACTTCCATAATGAATGGATCAATCAAGTTGCTTGCATAGCCAAGTTCTAAACCTTGACCATTAAGCGCACCACCGTAGATTTCAGCTCGAGTTGGGCAGTCTTGCGAACAATCTGGTAAGGCATAGACCGGATAGCGGAAGGTTTCATCTGGCTTGTGACGCAGTTCCATCACTGGCGAAAAATAGCCTGTAAATAACACATTACCTTTGTTATCGCCGCCACCTAATTGGGCCGCTTGCACACCAAAATTTGCCAGTTGCGCTGGATCGCCACTTTGGATCGCCCACGCCTCTAGTTGCTCATACAAAGGCTGATAGATTTTAGCCATCGACGGCGATTTCTTAATCACTTCATCTGCCTGACTTGCAAAAGAGTTGAAGTTTCTAGGTTGGTTCGACTCGATAACTTCGGTCTTGTTAAGCAGTTTGGTAAATTCGCCATCTTGATATTGCTGAGCGCGGTCAGTTTGTGCGCAGCCAAATACGAGCAATACAGAGGCGAGAGGCAGAATACGTTTGATCAAGTTAGTCATCCCTTATTTGTGGTGCATTCAGGATGGCAAACTCTTTAAAAAAGCGCAATAAAACCGAACGTTATAGTAGGTTGTTTTTGTGTTTTCCTGACAAAACAAAGATGGGATTGTAATGAGTCGGTGATAATTGCCTCAATTCCGTTTTAGCTTCATTAAGAATGTGATAACGATACAAGGTAGGACCAACATAGAATGACAATTCATCACGAGTAAGCTCAAAGTCTGTCGCAACTACTCGGTTATCGATAACCACTTTATCAGGAGTAAGCTCGAAGGAATCTCTAGCAAAAGGAGCCGCATCTCTTTCGTACCAAACACCGTACACGGCCTGTTTTGGATTCGCATGAGATTGATAACGATCATACAAGTCTTGATATAATCCCAATACTGCTAAGCTACCGACTAACGCCAGCACGATTAAGGTTCGTTCCAACCACTTATTGGTTTTTAGTCTAGCTGCCGGTATTGCTTTGATTCCGACTACACCGCTTTGCTTACCGCTACTCATACCAAGCCTTACCATTTATCGACAGCGACATATTGTCACTGCAAATCCAATCATGCAACTCATCACCTAAACTGCGCAAATTAAACCTTGCGCAAAACTGAATAAAAAGTCATTATTTCAACATAAATAAACCAAGAGTAAGCCGCGTGAAGATTCGTAGTACCGCCTTAGTAAAAGGATTTAGGCAGTCCACACCTTATGTTAATGCACACCGTAACAAGACCATGGTCATTATGTTAGGTGGCGAAGCATTTTCCGATAAAAACTTCACCAATATCGTCAGCGACATTGCCTTACTGCACAGTCTCGGTGTCAAACTGGTTCTCGTCCACGGCGCGAGACCACAGATAAACCAATTACTGGAGCAAAATGATTGCCATTGTCCTTACCACAAGGGAACACGTGTTACGACGGAAAAATGTCTCGATTACGTGATGCAAGCGACGGGAAGATTGCAACTCGACATCACCGCTCGCCTGTCTATGAGCCTTAATAATACTCCTATGGCAGGCAATCAACTTAACGTCATCAGTGGCAACTTCGTTATCGCGCAACCTCTTGGAGTCGATAATGGCATCGACTACTGCCACAGTGGACGAGTCCGTCGTATCGATATCCAAGGAATCAACCAAGTACTCGATCAAGGTTCTATTGTACTTCTTGGCCCGGTTGCCGGCTCTGTCACAGGCGAAACTTTTAACCTTCTCTCAGAAGAAGTGGCGACCCAAGTCGCAATAAAATTAAATGCCGATAAATTAATTGGTTTTTGTTCCGAGCAAGGCGTGTTGGATGAAAATGGAAATGCTATTGCAGAACTATTCCCTGCCGAGGTCAATCAACTTATTGAGCAGTTCGAGGATAAAGAACGCGTTAACGAGGGTGAAAGCAGCGGTACGCTACGTTTTTTACGTGGCGCTCAGTCGGCTTGTCGCGCGGGCGTTCCTCGTTGTCACCTTATCAGCTATAAAATTGATGGCGCATTGATACAAGAGCTATTCTCTCTTGACGGTATCGGAACGCAGATAGTCATGGCCAGTGCCGAACAAGTTCGACAGGCAGATATTGATGATATTGGCGGTATTTTTGATTTGATTCGCCCGCTTGAAGAAAAAGGTATTTTAGTTCGTCGTTCGCGCGAGCAACTTGAGCAGGAAATCCATCAGTTTACCATCATAGAAAAAGATGGGTTGATCATTGGCTGTGCGGCACTTTATCCATATCTACATGAAAAGATGGCGGAAATGGCCTGTGTCGCTATTCATCCCGATTATCGTGATGGCAACCGTGGCGTGTTATTACTCAATCACATGAAACAACAATCAAAGATGAAAGGGATAGAGCAGATTTTTGTGCTAACCACTCATAGCTTGCACTGGTTTAGAGAACAAGGATTCTTAGAGATCGGTGTAGAGTCCTTGCCAATGGCAAAACAAGATTTGTACAACCTACAGCGCAAATCAAAGATATTGTCTGTAGCAGTTTAATAATAGCTCGATAGCCGTCGATTTTATGAAATCGATTGCTATCAATAAAATTCACAAATTATTTTACTTCTCAAAGATTACTGTCTAAAATTCGCTCAAATCACAGGCATTTTTGTGATGGGACTCCCAAATACATAGCGCTTTTTGGGGAATGCAAGGATAGCTAGGTGTGCCACGACAACTTTAAGAGTGACATCTATGCGTACAGTTATTTGCAATTCCATTCAGAGCTTCTGGGATATGGCTGAAAACCAGTTCTTAGAAGGACACAATGTCCATTGCGTGTTTCCGGTAACTGACAAGGTAAAATCTCTAATGAAGATTTACCAACAACAGTATCGAATCAACCAAATCACGTATTCAGAAGTCTTTAACTAAAGGCTTTGGGCATCTACCGCCATGGATGGTGGAAAACCACTCACTGTATCCCCTCATTCTATTCTCACGCTTTAGTTCGCTAACCGCTTCGCTAAACCACTATGTCGTAAAGTTTTATGGCGAATACCTCGATTCACGACTCGTTGATCAGCCACCAAGGTGAACTGTTTTTTCGCTCGGGTAATGCCAGTATAGATAAGCTCTTTAGTCAACAAGGGCGAGAAGTCGGCTGGTAAAATCATAAACGTATGAGAAAACTCACTGCCTTGAGACTTATGAATCGTCATCGCATAAGCTGTCTCATGCTCAGGCATACGGCTCGGCAGCACAGACTTAATACTACCATCAGGCAATTCAAAAAATACTTTCAGCCTTGGTGTCTCAGCGCAATGGTCCCACATACAAATGCCTATATCACCGTTAAATAAGCCAAGACCATGAGCATTTCTCGTCACCATCACAGGACGGCCGATATACCACGCCTCGTCACCGCGAGAAATTAGCCCGCGTTGCTTTAGACGTTTTTCGATTCGCTGATTAAGCCCTGAAACTCCAAAATCGCCTTCACGAACCGCACACAACAACCGGCTTTGGGCAAAACTGGAGAGCACCTCTCTCGCCAAACGCTGCTGCCAATATGACAACGTTTCAGCACTTTGCAGTTCTTCTCCTTGCGGATTGGCGCGCACCAATAGCGTCAGGTAATCTTTGTAAGTACGTACTAGCTTATCAACTAACTGTTGATAGCTATCCGCACTTAAGGCTAGCCATTCAATATCATCAAATGTTTTGTTCCAGACCTGATCAAAACCGTAGCTATTTGCCGAGTTAACTTGCTTAGCCAGTTGACCTATGCCAGACCTTGCATCAAAACGATAACTTTTTTGTAGCACGCACAAACTATCAACCAATGCAGAGGCGGATTTTGAGGATTCCACTTTGCCAGCTAATCGGCAATCAAACTGTGTTAACGCTTGAATCAAATCATTTTGCTGACTGCTGTAACCAAACTGAGCAAAGTCACAAATGTCCGACAACACTGCTCCGGCTTCCACTGAGGCTAGCTGGTCTTTGTCTCCAAGAAGAATAAGTCGAGCATGCGCCGGTAACGCATCCAATAGACGATGCATCATCGGCAGATCCACCATAGACGCTTCATCGAGAACCAACACATCTAAATGCAATGGGTTAGCGTTGTTATGTCGAAACTCAACGCGACCGGGGATTGCACCGAGTAAGCGATGTAGCGTGCTCGACTCCGTTGGAATTTGCTGCTTAATTTCTGGCTCCACAGTTAACGAGTCTACCGCTTTACCTATGGATTCCGTCAAACGAGCTGCCGCCTTCCCCGTTGGCGCCACCAGCTTAATTGAAGGTGATTCACCGGCTTGATTCGCCTGATGTACCATCGCAGCTAACAACTTAGTTACCGTCGTAGTTTTGCCAGTACCAGGTCCGCCTGATATCACAGCGAAGCGACGTGTAAGCGCAACTGCGGCTGCCACTTTTTGCCAGTTTAAACACAGAGATAATGGAATAGCATCATCCAAACCTTGAAGTGCTTTTACGTTTGTCGCTTGCGTGACTATATCGTCAACATATTGCCAATCGATAGATTCCGGCTTAACCACATCGAGAAAATCGCAGATAACTTGCTGGCGCATAACCTGATTATTCTGCTCTGCGGGTAGAGCAGACAAAGCGGAATAAAGATAGTGGTACTCACGCGTGAATAGGCGATCTAACATCTTTGCGACGCTTTGCAGCGCATCTCTCCCAATGGAAATCGGTTCAGCCATGGCATGGAGGCGAGTAGCGATCGTCTGTTCAAAGTAGTAATAACGCTGTAGATATAATCTATTTTGCTGCCAAACCAATGGCGTGACCGCCGATGTCATAATGTCGTTTGGAGACAAACAGGTAACCGTAGACGCCTCCGTCATTACCTTTTGCCAATCGACTTGAGTCACCATGCACTCTAGCGACTCAGCAGCTTCACCGTACAAACCGATCAAGCTTGGCATCGGCAGAGAGACTTGCTCATCTGCATCAAGGTTGACGCAAATATGCCCTTGACCTAATTGGTAGCTTGTAACCGCAGCTAACCACATCAACGGATCTCGATGCTGTTGCTCAATGGAAGAGATAAACTTCGCAAACTGAAAATCCAGCGGTCTCAAGACATTTTTTTCCGCTAGATACGTGACCCATTCGGAGAAGTTTTTTAATACCATTGCCATCAGAATCCTAACCCCATTTGCTCATTTGTCTCATCTAATTGCAAAGACTCTCCTGAAATAAGCCCATCTAATGCTTCTATCATGGCTTTGTCGGGCCTAGCACTAAAAATACCGGAGTCAGAGTCGGGCCTAACACCACGTAAAAAGAGATAAAACACGCCGCCAAAATGCTGGTCATAATCGTAATCAGAGATACGGGTTTTCAAGAACCGATGCAGCGCTAGTGCATAAATTTGGTACTGGAGATCATAGCGATGATCAACCATAGCGTTATCGAGTTGATGTTTTTGATAACGCTCTGCTTCATCACCTAAATGGTTAGATTTCCAGTCGAGCACATAGTACTTACCTTGATGTTCGAACACTAAGTCAATAAAACCTTTAAGCATGCCTTTAACGGTGTAAAAGCCCAGTTCGTTCGCCTTAGCGGATAACGCATCGTAGCGTTGTATAACACGGTTTAATGACACCGCATCAAGCACTTCAATCGGCAACAGAAACTCCATTTCCACCAAACGTTGCGTAGAGTCCTTATCCCTTAAGTACAGCGCTTCACCATCTAACGCCGTATTCATGACCTGATCGACAAGTTGCTGAATCACCGGTAACCATTCTGCATCGTATTGCTCTCGCTCGAGAAGCTGTCGAATAACCTCGCTATTTTGTAGTGATGTCGCGGGCTCGGTAAATTCGATTTCTTCAAACACGGTATGTAAAAACGTGCCGGGACGCGCCCCTTTAGGAAAATGAAAAATGGTTTTTTCTGGTTCCAATAACAAGTCGACTTCGTGCTCTTCGGATGAATCGATATCAAGTCCAGATGCTTCAATAAACACCTCACTATCGTTGCTATGATGGCTCTGTTTTACAAGAGCTGAATAACTGGTGATTCGCCAGTCACGATCAATGGCCATTGATTGAGCTTTAGCGACGAGCTCTTCGGTCGGTTGCGCCAACTCTTGATAACGCTCCTCATCAAGTTCTGGTACCTCTGTAATAGCGATAGCTTGAGAAGCATTGGCAAGCTGATTGAGCGCAGAACTTAACTCGCTCACTCCCATTTCTTGACCATTTTGGATTAGATGCCCTATTGCGCTGTGATGAACTCCAGTTGGCTCCTTGGTTGAGCGGCCATTTCTCAGTGGCGCCATCCCGATAAAACAACCATAAACTGCACGAGTTAATGCCACATAGATGAGGCGCAAATCTTCGGCAAGCCGCTCTTTATCGGCTTGTGCCATAGAGGCTGATGATTGACGTAGATCGAGTACCGATGATTGGCTTTCGGCATCATAATACTTGGCTTCCATCGCTTCTCGATAACTCACCACAAACGGCAAATAAACCAAGTCGTATTCCAAACCCTTTGACTTATGAATAGTGATAATCTGAACGAGATTACGCTCTGACTCTAAACGCTGAATATGCTCATCACTAGAGCCTAATCCTTGCTTGGCATCCTCTATCGCTTGCCCCAACCAACGTAGTAATGCACTGTCGCTCTCCATATCTTGTCTTGCTGCTTGCAGCAGTTCGCCCAAGTGGAGATAGTCGGTAAGTAATCGCTCACCACCATCAGTAGACAACAATCGGTTGGAGATTTCTCGCTTAAACAATACTGAACGCAGCATTGGTAAAATACCGCGCGATATCCACTGTTGGCGATAGTCACGAAATTCAGCAACCACTTGTTCCCAGAGGTTTTCATCATTATTGAGGCTGTCCAGTTGAACGGCAGGCAGAGCAAATAGCTGGGAGGCTAACGCACTTTTTAGCATTCTTTCATCGTCTTGATGCCAAACTGCCAGCATCAAACGCAGTAAGTCATCAGCTATTTCGCTGGTAAAAACGCTATCACGGTTGGAAAGATAAACACTAGCGATACCGCGCTCAGCCAAGGCCTGTTTAATCAACTGACCTTCACTACCAGTTCTCACCAACACTGCGATATTGCCCGCTTCAATCGCTTCGTTGTTGTCACCATTAATCAGCGCTGCTTTACCGGTTTGGGACTGGGTTAATACCTGTTTGATGTGCTGAGCGGTGGCAGCTGCCATCGTTGGTACATACTCACTCTTAGCAACGGGGGATTCCGCGTCTTGGAGCCAAAACTGCATTGCCGCTTGATGTTCACCGTTAAACTGCCACTGCATTTTACTCGCTTTAGGGCTAGCATTGACAGCATGAAACGGAATATCATCATCGTAAAGAAAAGCCGAATCTGCCTGTTTAAACAGTGCATTAACGCCAGTGACCATGCTCTCGCTGGAACGCCAATTCGTACCTAACGTATAGTGGTCTTGTACCTGGTTTCGAGCTTGTATATAAGTAAAGATATCAGCGCCACGAAATCCATAGATCGCCTGTTTCGGGTCACCAATCATAAACCAACCACAGTCGGCGTGACTTAAGTACACATGACTAAATATCTGATACTGAAGCGGATCCGTATCTTGGAACTCATCGATCATCGCAACCGGAAATTGTGTTCGGATTTTTTCCGCCAGACTGTCACCAGATTCGCTGTCCAAAGCCGCCGACAAATGGGTCAGCAAATCATCAAATGAGAGCCATTGCTTTTGTTCCTTAGCTAGAGCCAATCGCTGACGACAATGCTGAATAGCCAATGCCAACAACGAGGTTTTGAGCTCAGGTGGCTGTGCTAAGAAGGCTTCAATCTCAGTAAAGATCGTCATCGTTGGCGCGTCGCCTTTTGGCGTTTTTTCTGTAAGAACGTTTTGAGCAAATTTTTCTAATTGCGTTGGTAGGTAGTAGTCCAATGTTTCTTGTTTAGACCAATCAGTAATCGCCTCAACCCAAGTCGGCAGTGACTTTTTAGTGTAACTGCGTTTGTTTACATCCGATTGACTCACACATCCAACAATGTCGTCAGCGACCGCTTGCCATTCCGATTTAAGGGTTCGGATTCGCTGTAAATTCTGTGCATGAAGCTGGGTAATATCACTGCAAGCATCGACATTTGTTAGCGACAGCGCCGGACCTGTCAGGTAACTGGTAATGACTTGGAGTAGATCATTTGGCGTCGCCCATAGCTTTCGGACTTCACTTGCAAGCTCCAACCCCAGAGGATAAAACTGACTGCGCCAAAAATCTGCGACCACTTGAGCTTTTAGTCGGCTTTCGTCGGTGATGAATTCATTATTAAATCGAGATCCAGACTCAAACGCATTTTGTGTCAGCATTCTTTGGCAAAAACCGTGGATGGTGTACACCGCCGCTTCGTCCATTTGACGTTCTGCCTGAAGCAAAGTATCTACCGCAAAGCGATGATCTGTGATGTCATCTAGAAGAGGTTTAATGACCGGGTCGTCACTATCACCGCGCGCAAAAGCAATTCTAGCCTGATGAATTCGAGCGCGAATACGATCTCTAAGCTCAGCCGTTGCCGCTTCAGTAAACGTTACGACTAAGATCTGGTCAACAGTTAGTGGCTGTTTATGACGACTTTGGTCGCTGCCATGACCGAGAAGTAGGCGCAAATAAAGGCCCGCAATGGTAAATGTTTTACCAGTACCCGCTGACGCTTCTATTAATCTTGCACCGTGCAATGGAAACTGCATGGTGTCTAACGCTATTGGTTCATGGCTCTGTGACATGGTGTTTAAACTCAACTGTGTGATCCAACGCTTAATTCTTTAATTCTATCAATAAGATGAAACTATCATTTATACAGGGTGCGATCGCATTCACGGAATTCATTATCTGCTCCCACTACTATGCGCCCTAGAAACTGGTCCCTCTGACCTACTTGGCCGCACAGCAATCTCCCTACACACTATAAAAATACTGGCGGCCGCCCCCTTTCTTGCTCACGCAGCCTTCCCAAATTCACGAAACTTCCCCTATTCTTGAGAATAGTACTCTTCAGCATTCATACTTAGGGTTCTTGGGGCTTCTAGCACGAGCTGCGAGACTAACTTGAGATCATTGGCAAGCACTTCACTCCATTCAGGCCAGACTCTAGAAATATAAGGATTCTCGCGTTCTCCCGTTTGCATATAACCACCGATAAATCGAGCTTCCATTTTACTCAACATCTTTTCATCGTTCGGAGTCCAGCTGCCTCGACTATAGTTTGCCTCGATACCTGCTAATGCCGATTCAGGGAAATAGGCTAGAGGTTTATCCAAACCACCAAGAAACAACTCAAGTAATTGCTTCATATACTGTTCTGCTTGAACACTATCAAGTTGAGGATAGACACGATGTACTACCCCTTCTTTTTTGTCGTAGGCCAGCATATGGGTCGCTGCTGGTTGACCTGCGAGGGTCAGTGCTAGATGGTCAATCCACACACTTAAATAGTCACTAGAACGCAAACGCCCACTACGGTATCTAAGCAAGCCTGAGGCATAAATACCCGTGACCCAACCTTGTAATTTAATGGTGATCGAACCCAAGGTTAATTGCAGGTTTATTTCGGTATCGTCCAGTGCTTTATTCGACAGCGGTCTCACGGCCTTAGCGAGTTCTTCGGTTTGCGCCACGTTCGATGCAAATTCCAAATCACCGAAGTGATTGATAGGTAGATAGCCTTGCGCCTTCTGTTCGGATTTAAATGCCGTTATTAAGTCAGTGCCGTCTTCTGATTTAGTAAAGAAATCAAGTAGCTCTTTTCGCAATACAAAGCTCTCTAATCCATTAAGCGCAAAGGGTTCATCGTCTTCGGTTGTAAACTGCTGTGAATCAAAACTGACTTCAAGCCTGCGGTTGAATAGATATTGAACGGGCAACCGCCAAAAACGCTGCAACTCGGTAAGTTCCAGCTCAACAACACTGCCGACGGCACGTTCAATAGGCTCAAGCGTAAATGGCTCTGAACCGTCAAACCTCACATTACTTAGCTGCTGCAAAGCAGCGGGTAGCCACTCGGAGGCATAACTTTGATAGCTGTGTGCGGACTTAAAATGAGAAGCACTAAACGGCACCATCGCGTATTCCTGAACCAAACTGTTGCGAAGTTTGGCTCCAGACTCATCCACGCTTAACTCACTATCTCCTTGCAAGCAGTAGTTTTGCTCACAATATTCCACCAGCTCTGATACTAATACCGAAGGTACTCGCTCAGTGTTGTCCTGAATAGAGCGCCCAACGTAGCTAATATAAAGCTGTTGCTGTGCCGATAATAAGGCTTCCAAAAATAGATAGCGGTCATCATCTCGACGAGAGCGATCTCCCGGTTTGGTGCGACCTGTCATTAAGTCAAAACTTTCAGGTGGAACACTTCTCGGGTAAACACCGTCATTCATACCAAGCAAACACACAGCTTTAAATGGTATCGAGCGCATTGGCATTAAGGTACAGAAGTTGACTTGCCCAGCAAGGAAGCGCTGACTGACTCGTGATCCCGATAGCTTATCGATAAAATATTGGCGTACAATGCGAGGTGCAAGTGGTTCGCTATAGCAAGCATCTTGAAGCTGTTCTTTGAGACCAGAAAACGTGTCACGAATCGCTTTTACAACCACTTCACCTTCTAGATCAACATCAAAGAAATCATCCAACAAGGCATTTATGTTGGTTTGCCATGTATCTATTGGTGCGGATTTGGCAAGCAATCCACGATACTTGGTAATGGTATCGATAAACTGTGCCAGTTTGCCTGCACTTTCGGCTTGCATACCTTGAGTCTGCTCATAAGGCGCAATGGTGCCATGCTCAAACTCAAACAAGCCAGCTTGTTCACTAATAGCATACCCGGCCAGCATTCGAGAAATACCGAACATCCATGAGTTTTGCTCAAATTCAGGTAAGTCGAACTCACTGGCAGTGTGGTTATCCAAACCCCAACGTATCTGAGCCTCTTCGACCCAAAGTTTTAATGTAGCAAATTCACTGTCACTGATATTGAATCGCTGCAAAATAGCAGGTACCTCAAGCAATTCAAGTAACTCACTACTGGAACAACGCAACTCAGGTAACTGCAATAATAGGTTAAAAGCATTCAATAAAGGGCTTTCTTTGTCTGCCGTTCGGTCCGAGATCGAAAATGGAATGTAGCGCTCACCGGAAGCATTACCAAATACCGCCTGAATCGCAGGGCTATAGGCGTTGATATCGGCTACCATGACAATCACATCACGCGGCTTGAGATCGGGGTTACGATCAAACATCGCTAGCAAGTTATCATGCAACACTTCCACTTCACGCATTGGACTGTGGCAAACGTGTAAAGATAGTGAATGATCTTGAGGCAAAATGGTTGGCTTATGTTGAGAACTTAGCAATAGCTGATCATCTTGGTGTTCTTCTAAGTTCAAAATATCCGCTTGGATATTTTCCAACAGCGTAGTTCGCTGTATATCAACAAATGCTTCTATCTCGTTTGACTCTAGCTGTGAGAGGAGATAGAGATTATCTCTACCTAGCTTACCCATAGATGCCAGTAAGCTGTTGCCAACTTCAGAGATATGCAGTTCATCTTCGATATTTTGCTCGATGGAGCCTTTAAGCTGCTCCACCATCGACATATCGCCAGAATGCGCCACATCGACAATTTGTTGTAAATGCTTGCGCTTATTGGCGGCAAGCTTGGACAGATATTTTCTGTCACGCACTTCACCCCAGTAATAACGACAAGGGTTGGTGAACATCAGATGCACATCAATATGCTGCCCGAGCGCCTTAAGGCCGTCCAAGTATCTCGGGGGCAAAGAAGAAATGCCGAAAACAAATAAGCGCTTGGGCAGCCTATCTAGACCATGCGATTTCACATCCACATTGTGTGTTAAGGCATCAATAAAGTGTTCATAGAGGTTAGCACGGTGGTAAGGTGACTGACCTAACGCTACCGTATGATCATACAACGCCTGCCATAGTTTAGGTTGCCAAGGCTGCTGATCTTCCAGTTCAACGACAGGTTCCCCCGCTTCCCATGCCGCTATCCACTCTGGTCGATAAACCAAGTAGCCGTCATAGATATCGGCGATTTTTTCAGCCAATTGATAGCGTTTCGAGGCATCGGCATCATCGGAAAGGTACTGAGCGAGCGGAGCAAAGTCTGGGTCATTGAGATGAAGCGGTAACAGATGCATGATTTTCCATGTCATCGCTTCTTTATTGAATGCACTGCGCTTGGGCACCTCATCCAACACTTGAACAAATCGATCCCAAATAAACGTCGCGGGAAGTGGAAAGTCGATATTGGCAGCAATGCCAAATTCTTGTGCCAGCGCCATTTTCAGCCATTGTGACATACCTGGGCTTTGCACAAGAATCTGTTCTTTTTCGAATGGATTATCTAGTGGGTCAATCTTGATTAATTGCACCAGTAGAGATTTCAATACATCGATTTGATTTGAGTGATAAACGGTGAACACGTTGCCGCGCGCCTTTAACTAATTGTCCTCACTCAAGATTAACACATTAACTTCAGTTCTAATATTTACTTGAAGTCCTACGCTGTTTGATGTGAAGGTTTAGGTAGATAAGCCATTAAGTAACGTACCGCTACGTAGCTTACAACAATCGTTGCCACAATTAACTCAATATTGGCTAGCACTCGAACTTGCTGAATCGCACTCTCTGATATTCCGTGAGCGCCCATCCAAGCTACCAATTTGTACAAGGCTGTTGCACCTATAACCATTGGGAAAGTAAATGCTGCATAGCCTGGGCTAAATGGTAAACGAAGCAATTTAATGAACGCTAAATAGATAATCATCGTCATCAGTACTGCAATACCGAATAGCAGTGCAAGTATCACTGGTGAAGGCTCTGCTGCCACGGTTAGGTAACCGGCAAGTGAGAGACTCGCTGGCGCTGCCATAATCGCTAATGTTGGTTTAGCTGCGTCTGGAATTTCGTGAGTGAAAATCAAACGATAAATCATGGTAGGAAGCATCACTGCGTACACACCTAGACCAAAGTACAAAGCACCATTTGCTACCCATTGCAGATTTGGATTACCAGAGAACGCCACATCCGCAACCACAATACCAACAGGTGGTACAAACCAGCTTGGCACCATATGGTGTAATTCGAAATCACGACTGCGGTGATAAACAAAGCTTGCTAGGAACACGATATGTAAGCCTACAGCAACTAGCCAGATACCATCACCGAGTCTTGGTAAAAACTGACCAACTGAGTGAGAGACCACCATAGTGGCCATTGCAAACGTAGGAACAACACTGCCCACAACAGGGTGTGCTAGGTCTTCTCTTAATAGGTGGTTATGAAATAAAAATTTGTAAGCCAAAATCACAAGTAATACACTCGCGATGGCCGCGCCCATCCACTGTGCGCCATGATGCAGTTCCAGTGCATTTTCCCAACACCAGCCAAGACTCGCGATACCTAAAGCCAATCCTGCCATTGGTGTAGGTGCGCCTTTAACTCTGTAGTGTGCTTTTTTCACGGTCGCAATCATTATTAGCTGCCTCAATTAATGTGTTGCGCTTATTCTAACTCTGCCTTATGTTTAGGTATATCTATTAAAACTCAACTAACGTTCAGATTAACTAAACATGACCCCACATATCTCGCTTAAGCAACTTAAAGTCTTCGTAGCCGTCACTCAGCATCAAACTCTCACTGCTGCGTCGGAAACACTGTTTCTCTCAAAAGCGGCGGTGAGTATGTCGTTAAGTGAACTAGAAAAGCAAATCGGCCATGCTCTTTTTGATCGGGTAAATAACCGTTTAGTGATCAATCAAGAGGGTCAGAAGTTACTCCCTCTCGCCGATGAACTGCTTAGTCGAAGTCGCGACATAGAATCTCTATTTAGCGATGAGCAAAGTTATCGCGGGCAACTACGCATTGGCGCCAGTGATACCGTTGGTAATCAATTAGCGCCGTTTTTATTGAGTGATTTTCGCCAGCAACACCAACATAAAGCGCAACAGTTGTTTATTTCCAATACCGCGTTGATCTGCCAAAAGCTCATCGATTATGAGTTAGATATTGGCTTGGTTGAAGGTAAAACGCTGCATCCCGAACTTAATAGCACTCAGTTTAGTGAAGATGAAATGTGTATCGTCTCCTCGGTCAATCACCCTCTAGCAACTAGTGATATGAATGATTTGTCCTTGCTTGAAAACAGCGATTGGATATTGAGAGAACCAGGTTCCGGCACAAGAGAGTTTTTCTTAAGAACGGTTGCACCAAGAATAGAGGTATGGCACGAAGCATTCGAGCTGAATACCACAGAAGCGATCATTAACTGCGTATCGGCGGGATTAGGTCTCGCATGTTTATCTAAACTTGCCGCACAAACAGCGATTAATGACGGTCGTATCAAACAACTTCCCGTTGCGCTGGATATGAAGCGACGGTTCTGGGTATTAGTTCATAAAGAGAAATATCAGAGCCCGCTGCTTAAGAACTTTATCGATTTTTGTCAGGTGTGGGATAAAGCCTAGTCTTGCATGAATAGGAAATAGGCAATCAGTTCTCACTTTTGACCCGCCGACTGGACAAGCGGATCTCGCATCTGTATAAACAGACAGTATTACACGTTTCAAAATTAACATATTAGAGGATTGACCATGGCTGTAATCGTCAAGTACGTGGTGGAACGCAACGGAGAAGAAAAGATGACTTTTACCTCTAAAGCTGAAGCTGACGCTTATGACAAAATGTTGGATATGGCAGACGAGTTATTCTCACTGCTAGGCGAAAGTGAGCTCATTGAAGATGAAGCAAAACAGGAAGAGCTATCCCTTTTCCTTGCTCAACGTAAAGAAGAAGTGCTTTATGCTCTGGGTGCTAAACGCAAACCGACACCAAAGAAACCAAAAGTGGTTGAGCCTGTGGAAGAGGATGATAGCGAGGCTGCAGCATAAATCGCTTACCTTAGTATTCCCGTTCTCATCAATAAACCAGCAACGGCCAATCAGGACCTGCTGGTTTTTTTGTCTCTAGTATCGACTATTTCTTATTAGACAAAACTATCGCTAAAAAGACAAAGGGTATCGTTTTACAGACTTTTGCCATTTTTGCCCTTTCATCACATCCTGTCACTCTATAAGATGATTGCCAACAAATTACACCAAGTCGCTGCAGTTTGGCGCGACTTTTGGACAATTCTATACATGGAGAACGAGAGTCATGGCAGCATATTCAATTGCTTTCGGCAGCGCAACCAAAAACCGCGACGGTAAAATCATCGAAGCGTTTTTCCCACACCCACGTCTAAATCCAAGTGACGCACTGGTCTCAGCCATTGCTGAAGTAGCAGGTTACACAGACGGTAACCAAGCGATTGAAGTAACTACAGAGCAAAGCGCTGCATTAGCGACAGCATTCGCATCAAACGACGATGTACAAAATGCATCCTTCGCAGAAAAAGCAGCAAACTCTTCTCAACCATTAGTTATCGTTATTCTTGCCACTGACGAGAAGCCACAATCTGTCGCAGAGGGCTTCTTGAAGCTACAACTGATTTCTAACCGCTTGGTTCAACCACACGGTACAGTGCTAGACGGCATCTTTGGTCTACTTCATAACATCGCGTGGACTAACCAAGGTGCTATCGACCTTCCAGAGCTGGCTGACCGCCAAATCGAAGCTCGCCTTGCAGGCGAAACGCTAACGGTTGATTGCGTCGATAAGTTCCCTAAAATGGTGGACTACGTAGTTCCAACTGGCGTTCGTATCGCCGACACTTCTCGTGTACGTCTTGGCGCACATGTTGGTGAAGGTACAACGGTTATGCATGAAGGTTTCATCAACTTTAACGCAGGCACGACAGGCGTTAGCATGGTTGAAGGCCGAATTTCTGCTGGCGTTGTTGTTGGTAACGGCTCTGATATTGGTGGTGGTGCATCTATCATGGGCACACTGTCAGGCGGCGGCACGGTTGTAGTGTCTATTGGTGAGAACTCACTACTGGGCGCAAATGCGGGTCTCGGATTCCCGCTTGGTGATCGCTGTACTGTTGAGTCTGGCCTGTATGTTACTGCGGGTTCTAAAGTACGTATGCTTGATGCTTCTGGTCAAGAAGTAGAAATCGTCAAAGCACGTGACCTTGCAGGTAAGCCAGACTTACTATTCCGTCGCAACTCTGTGACTGGTCAAATCGAATGTCTAACTAATAAGACTGCGGTTGAGTTAAACAGCGAGCTACACAGCAATAACTAGTCGGTAGCAATATCACGATGTTCAAAAAAGAGCCTCAGCATAATGCTGAGGCTCTTTTTATATATCCAAATCTTTATTGTCGATACTTACTGGGACTTGTTTGTTAATCAAATTGACTAACATAATAGAACGCGCCTCACCGTCAGCCTCTTGGAAAATGGCTTCAATGCCCGCAAACTGACCACCAATCACTCTCACGCATTCCCCTTTGTCAGGAAGGTCAGCGCAATCTGGCTCATCACAATGAACCATCGATCTTAATTCAAAAATCAGATCACCATTGATCTCTTTTGGTTGAGCACCAAAACGAATGAAATCAACCACACCTCGTGTCGAGCGAACGGTAGTGAAAGAAGGTCCTACCTCATAATCAAACTTCACGAATACATAGGATGGAAAGAGCGGCTCTTTCACATTCTGTCGTTTGCCACGCAATATTTTTTCTACCGAGATCTCTGGGTAGTAGCACTCTAAGCCTTGATTTTCGAGATGCATTTTCGCGCGAGCTTGTTCTCCGCGCTTACAATAAAGCAAATACCAACGTTTCATTTTCACTGCATAATGTTTCTAATTACCTACATCGTATCACTAAATTTGCGGTCTTTCTCTAAAGTTCAATTAATGAATCGAATAGTAAAGAGGAATATTCCTAATAATTGCGAGTTAACAAAAAATGAAATGTTAGTTTGCAGCACATTTTTCTCGTACCATTCCTGAAAAATTTACTTACATTTCATTGTGTTAAACATTTTATTCACAATATCTATTAATTAATGCTATTGCAGTTATTAATTTGGTCATGTATACAAGTTGGCACATTATATTCTTTGATAACTAAAATTAGTAAAACTTATGACAGCACAGCACAACATCCTAGGCCACCCACGAGGCCTGTTTCTATTGTTCGGTACCGAACTATGGGAACGTTTTTCCTATTACGCAATGCGTGCCATCCTAGTTCTGTTCTTAACTGATGCTACTATGAATGGCGGTATGGGCTGGTCCACTAAAGATGCTCTAGATCTCTATGGTATCTATACTGGACTTGTTTACATCACTCCGCTTATCGGTGGTTACATTGCCGATAACTTCCTAGGTCAACGAAAATCTATCATCATTGGTGGTGTATTGATGGCAGCGGGTCAATTCACTCTGGCTGCTGCGGCATCAGGCGAGCCTAATGCGCACTTATTTTATGGTGGTTTGGCACTTCTTATCGCTGGTAACGGTATGTTTAAGCCAAACATTTCAACCATGGTTGGTGACCTTTACGAAGAAGGCGACAACCGTCGTGATGGTGCCTTCACTATCTTCTATATGGGTATCAACTTAGGTGCATTACTAGCGGGTATCGTTGTGGGTTCAGCAACCGATTCATTCGGTTGGTCAGCAGGTTTTGTGGTTGCTGGTATCGGTATGGTGCTCAGCTTAATCATGCAGCTTACTATGGCGAAATCTTGGTTAGGTGAAATCGGTAACGTGCCTGCGGCTGCTCGTGCAAAAGCACTGAACAACTCAAAAACAAAGGCGCCATTAACTAAAGAAGAGATCGATCGCCTTAAAGTTATCCTTATCATGGGTCTATTTGTTATCGTTTTCTGGGCTGGTTTTGAACAAGCCGGTGGCCTGATGAACATCTACACGCAGCAATATACAGACCGTATGATTGGTGACTTTGAAGTACCAGCAGCTTGGTTCCAATCGCTAAACCCGTTCTTCATTATTACTCTTGCTCCTGTTTTAGCGGCAGTTTGGGTGAAACTTGGTAAACGTGAACCTAACTCTCCAGTTAAATTTGCTCTAGCACTATTCTTCCTAGCACTTGGCTTCCTTTGTATGGTTGGTGCGGTGATGGAGCAAGGCGGCGACACTGCAGTTAAAACCTCTATGCTTTGGTTAGTGGGTGCGTTCTTCTTCCACACACTAGGTGAGCTTTGCCTATCTCCGATCGGTCTATCACTTGTAACGAAATTAGCACCGCTTCGCCTCGCATCACTTATGATGGGTGCA
The DNA here is from genome assembly GCF_022432925.1 of Vibrio sp. CyArs1. Classification (NCBI taxonomy): domain Bacteria; kingdom Pseudomonadati; phylum Pseudomonadota; class Gammaproteobacteria; order Vibrionales; family Vibrionaceae; genus Vibrio; species Vibrio sp. CyArs1. Next base: position 269,705 of record NZ_JAKRBO010000006.1, read on the forward strand.
TGGTTTGGTTTCAATGCGATTGCAAACTATGTGGCTGGCCTTATTGGTTCACACGTTGGTGAACTAGGTGCAATGGCTATCTTTGGCGGCATTGCCGCAACGGCCGTCATTTGTGGTGTTATTTTACTCGTGTTCTCAAGTACCTTAGTAAAATGGATGCACGGTGCCGAGTCTAACGGCATTAGCAAGGCTCAAGAAGTAGAAGAGCAACAAGCACAACTCGCTTAATAAACGAATAAGCTTAATAACTAAAAAGGGTCAGACATTGAATGTCTGACCCTTTTTTAATTAAGACAAGCCATTAAGCAGACTGAACCAATTCAACCATCATGTCGATGTGTTCCTGCGAATCGTTAAGACAGCAAATATAACGATAACTTTCGCCACCCGCTTCGATGAAGGTTTCTTTCGCCTCCACCGCGATTTCTTCCAGTGTTTCTAAACAATCCACCGAGAATGCCGGTGTGATAATATCCAGCGATTTAATGCCTTTATCTGGCATTTGCTTTAACGTCTGTTCCGTATACGGTTGTAACCATTCCTCACGACCAAAAATGGACTGATAGCTCATTCCTATTTGCGACGAATCTAGGCCTAACTCTTCACCCAGAAGCTTCGTCGTCGCTTCACAATGCAGAGGATAGACGTCACCGTTATCAGCGTAGCGTTTTGGAATGCCATGATATGAGCACAACAAGTAATCCGCGCGCCCGTGCTGCTCCCAATGCGCTCGCACCGAATTGGCTAGCGCTTTGATATATCTGGCGTTGTCATGATAGTCGCGTACCAATGAAATGCTAGGAAGCGTTGAGATAGATTTACAAGCCTTGGCAATACCATCAAATGCAGCCGCAGTCGTCGTCCCTGAGTACTGAGGATAAAGTGGCAGTACCACGACCTTATCAACCCCTTGGTCTAGTAATCTTGAGAGCCCATCTTTAAGAGAAGGATTGCCGTAGCTCATACCGAGTTCAACCGGCATATTTAGAGCTTGCGCCAGTTTGTCGGCTTGTTGACGGGAGTACACCATCAAGGGTGAGCCCTGCTCCATCCATACTGATTGATACAGTTTAGCGACTTTAGGCGAACGAATAGGCAAGATGACGCCGTGCAAAATAGGGCACCAAAGCCAACGATTCATATCCACAACGCGGTGATCATGCAAGAATTCTTGTAAGAACGCTTTCACTCCTTTTGCTGTAGGTTCATCAGGCGTACCTAAGTTAACCAGCAAAACTCCTGTTTTTAGCGAACCGCTCATAGACTTCCTTTTAGTTGTTATTTGATTTCTAAACGGATTATATACTCTAGCTGACCATCCATGGATCAAAAAAAACGACCTAATAAGGTCGTTTTTTTACTTGATTCACAATTGCGAATTAAGACAGAGCTTTTTCGATATCTGCGCTTACGTCAGCAACTTGCTTAGTACCGTCAAATTTCAGGTACTTAGTGTTACCCGCTTCTGCTTCTTTACCATAGTAAGCAATCAGCGGCGCAGTTTGATCGTGGTAAACGCCTAGACGAGCACGTACTGTCTCTTCTTTGTCGTCATCACGAACTACTAGGTCTTCACCTGTTACGTCGTCTTTACCTTCCACTTTAGGTGGGTTGTAAACAACGTGGTATGTACGACCAGATGCTAGGTGAGCACGACGACCCGCCATACGCTCAACAATCACATCATCAGCAACGTCAAACTCGATAACGTAGTCTACGTCTACACCCATCTCTTTCAGGCCATCAGCTTGAGGGATAGTGCGAGGGAAACCATCTAGTAAGAAACCTTTTTCACAGTCGTCTTGAGCAATACGCTCTTTGATTAGACCAAGAATGATATCGTCTGATACTAGCTGACCTGCATCGATAACCGCTTTGGCTTTCTTACCAAGCTCAGTGCCTGCTTTGATTGCTGCACGTAGCATGTCACCAGTAGAGATTTGAGGGATACCGTACTTCTCCATGATGAATTGAGCTTGTGTGCCTTTACCAGCACCTGGAGCACCTAAAAGAATGATGCGCATGACTTGTCCTCTTATACTTAAAAAGATTTTATACCGAAGCTCACAGCGAAAGGCTTCACCTTAGTGGCTGCTTTACGATAAGTTTCGGTATAAAGATGAATTCTGAATGTATAAACATTGCTCAACAAAGATCTGAATGTTTATGCGTGCGGCGCATTCTAACACAGAAATCTTTTGCTTGGCGCGAAATACGACTAAAGAATAGCCAACAAGCATCTAAAGTTCGCTAACTCTGTGTTAAACCACACTTTAAAATGAATGAGCCCAATACTATTGGGCTCATTTTTATGCTTTAAGTCACAAAATAAATCTAAGGTTATTAGACTTTAGACAAAAGCTTATTCACTGCACCTAGGAATTGAGATGGATCTGTCATAGAGCCACGCTCAGCCAGCATTGCTTGCCCTAGTAATACTTCAACCCAGCGACCAAACGCATCTTCATCCGCTTCGTCTGCCATGCGCTTAACCAACTCATGCTCAGGGTTAATTTCAAAGATGTACTTAACTTCAGGCACTTCCTGACCAGCTGCTTCAAGCAACTTCGCCATCTGTGTGCCCATTTCGAAGTCATCGGTAACCACAACAGCTGGAGTAGTCGCAAGCTTGAACGTGGTGCGAACTTCCTTAACGCGATCACCTAGGTAAGCTTGAGTGCGCTCGACCACAGACTTGAACTCTTCCTCTGTCTCTTTTTGCTTCTCTTTTTCCGCTTCGTCTTCAAACTTACTTAAATCAAGACCCGATTTAGTAATGGATTGGAACTGCTTACCGTCAAACTCGTTTAGGTAGTTCATCAGCCATTCGTCGATGCGGTCATACATCAGAATAACTTCAATGCCTTTCGCTTTAAATTGCTCCAAGTGTGGGCTGTTTTTTGCCGCCGCGTAACTATCTGCGGTTAGGTAATAGATCTTGTCTTGGTCTTCTTTCATGCGCTCAACATAAGACGCAAGAGGCACAGTTTGCTCAGCAGAATCCACCTCCGTCGACGCAAAACGAAGCAGGCCAGCGACCTTCTCCTTATTTGCCATGTCTTCCGCTGGGCCTTCTTTCAGTACTAGGCCAAACTCCTTCCAGAACGATTGATATTTCTCTTCATCATTCTTAGCCATGCGTTCAAGCATAGTTAGCACGCGTTTGGTACATGCGCCACGCAACGATTGAGTAACTTTGTTATCTTGAAGAATTTCACGCGAAACGTTTAGTGGTAGGTCATTTGAATCAATTAGACCACGGACAAAACGCAAATAAGATGGCATGAACTGTTCTGCGTCATCCATAATAAACACACGTTGTACATACAGCTTAAGTCCGCTCTTATGATCGCGATTCATCATATCCCAAGGCGCTTTAGCTGGAATATATAGCAAGCTAGTGTAGTCATTCTTGCCTTCTACGCGGTTGTGACTCCATAGCAGAGGGTCAGCAAAGTCATGAGACACATGCTTATAGAACTCTTGATACTCTTCATCGGTAATATCAGATTTGTTGCGAGTCCAAAGTGCTTGCGCTTTGTTGATCTGTTCCCACTTACCTTGTTCTGTCTCTTTACCTTCTTCATCACGCTCAAGCGTCCAAATAGATACTGGAATGCCGATGTGGTCTGAATATTTGCTGATTACATCACGAAGACGCCATTCAGATAGGAACTCTTTACCTTCTTCACGCATGTGAAGAATGATATCCGTACCACGTGTTTCTTTAGTGATGTCTTCGATGGTGTAGTCGCCTTCACCAGCAGAGTGCCATTGCACCGCTTGGTCAGCGGCCGTGCCCGCTGCGCGCGTGCGTACGGTCACCGCGTCTGCCACAATAAACGCTGAGTAGAAGCCAACACCGAATTGACCGATTAGTTGTGAGTCTTTACTTTGCTCATCTGACAATTTAGCAAAGAACTCTTTTGTACCTGATTTTGCAATAGTGCCTAAGTGTTCGATCACATCATCGCGCGTCATACCGATACCATTATCGGAAACGGTTAATGTGTTGCTCTCTGCATCAAACGACAACTTAACGCCTAAGTCTGCGTCACCTTGATATAAGTCAGCGTTAGATAGCGCCTGAAAGCGCAGCTTATCGGCTGCATCGGACGCGTTCGAGATTAACTCTCTTAGAAAGATCTCTTTATTTGAATACAGAGAGTGAATCATTAAGTGAAGAAGTTGTTTTACCTCTGACTGAAAGCCACGGGTTTCTTTATTGTTAGTTTCAGCGGTGCTCATGCTATCTCCATTACACATTTAATATCGAGTTTCGACATTTTCTGGAACTCGTTATTGCTATGATTAATCTGCTAAAGAAATGAGGATGAAGATTGTAAATTCAAGGTCAAAAAACATAAAAGTGCTGTTTTTTTGATTGGTTTTTATTATCCTACTGCTCCTGACTATAAAAAAATCCTAAAATCCTATAATTGGCCCTGCAATTATTCAGTGCCAAAGTATCAGTATCTGTCGCGTTGCGGCACTAAAAAGAAGAATGCAATGAGTAACATAGGCACTAAGTTTATACTCGGTCAAAAGTACATTTTTGACCCTAATAGCAACTCTTTAGTCGATCAAACCAATAACGATGAAGTAGTCCGTCTTGGTAGTAATGAAAGTCGCATTTTACTTCTACTCGCTGAAAGACCGAATGAAGTCGTGACCCGTAACGACCTTCATGAATTTGTTTGGAGAGATCAAGGCTTTGAGGTCGATGACTCAAGCTTGACTCAAGCTATTTCTACGCTCCGCAAGATGCTGAAAGATCCAACAAAGTCACCTCAATTTGTAAAGACGGTGCCTAAGCGTGGCTATCAGCTTATATCTAGTGTTGAGCGCTCTGTGCCTGTCGCTTCATCAGAAGCCATAAACGAAGCCCCTGTTGTTGATCTTGCCAAAGAACTGCAAGAGCCAAACTCTGCGTCAACAGTTCCTCACTCAGAGCCAGTGATCCCACCAGCTCCAAAAGAAAAGACACCGCCAACCGTTTGGGCAATGGTCGTAGTGGCAATTTTGCTACCTATTCTTGTGCTTATGGTAACCAACCCAGCGCAATCAAGCTTTAAAGAGCTTGGTATGGTCGAAAGCGTTAAGATTGTGACGCCTGAAAACCACCCTGACGTCTCTAGCTGGCAACCAAAAATTGAGCAATGTGTTGCTAAGTATATTGAAACGCATACCGACGACATGTTGCCTCTAGAAGTGATTGTAACAGGCGATCAGAGTGATCAAATTGCACTGAACTTTATTCATAGTGTCGAATTCTCTGGTGAAAATAGCACAATGCGTATTTTTACTGAGCAATCAGACTTAAGCAAAGTGTGCAAGTAAGGAGTGTCCTGATGAAAATGAAATACGCTGCTATTTTACTTGCTCTATCTACTGCTCTAAGTGCTTGGCTTTACTGGGGAAGTGATTTAAAAATCGAGCAAGTTCTAACGTCCAATGAATGGCAGTCCAACATGGTAGGTATCATTGCTGCCCGTGACTATCCAGATACCGATATCGGCCCGTTAAGCCGATTAGAAATGTCGGCCAACGTAAAATATTTGCCAGGTGGTGAATATATCCGCGAATCTTCAATGCGCTTGTACGGTAACGATCCAGAAAAACACACCTTGATTAAGATTTCTGAGAAAGGCGCTTGGACTATCAGTGACAACTACTTACTGATTTCACCTCGAGAGTTCAAAGACACTGCGACGGCACAATCGGACGAGTTTACTCATGAGCAACTTGCGATGATTAAGCAGTTCCTAAAAATGGAAGCCCAGCAAAGTCGACGTATTGATATCGTTAACGAAAAAACATTATTGTTGACTAGTTTAAACCAAGGTTCATCTATCTTGTTCTCTAACTAAGTCAGAGTTTAAATATCATAAAGGAGGCAGTCTGCCTCCTTTATTTTTTGTAGCTAAAAAGTGTGAGACCATAAAAAAACCAGAGCTGAAGCTCTGGTTTTTTGTTTGTCATCTGAGGTGACGCTTAGCCTAGTAGGCTCAATGCTGCGTTTGGCGCTTGCTTCGCTTGTGCCAAAATCGAACTTGAAGCTTGCGATAGAATTTGATTCTTCGTCATCGCTGTCGTCTCTTTCGCAAAGTCCGTGTCTTTGATACGGCTCTTCGACGCGTTCACATTCTCATTGATGTTGTCTAGGTTGTTGATAGCGTGATTGAAGCGGTTTTGGAAAGCACCAAGCTCAGCACGGTGGCTATCCACATACTTCATCGCAGAATCCAGAATCGCCACGGATTCTTGAGCGCCACCTACTGACGTGACATCAATATCGTTAACCGTTGCTGCTGCCGCTGCACCTGACATGTCTAGCTCACCTGAACCCGCTAGCGTACCACCGAAGCTTAATGAAGCGCTGTCGATGTCTTTATTGTTGCTCGCAAATACTTGTAGTGCGCCATCTTCATCTACAGACGCTTGCACTAGGTCAGTTTGACCATTGATGTACGTCGCTAGCTGCTCAATGTCGTCGCCTTGTTTCGCGTTAATCGTCAGCGTTGTCATCGCATTACCCGCGCTGTCATTCATATCGATAGTCAGTGTTGAGTTTGCTGCCACTGACCAATCTTTATCTTTTGCATTCGCTGCTTGGTAAACCGAACCACCCATGCCGCTGTTGTCTGAGCGCATGTCTTTCAGGCTTAGCATCACCGCTTCACCATTGTTTGAACCGATTTGGAATGACTGGGTACCGTAAGTACCGTTCAGTAGACGGTTACCACCGAATGCTGTGGTTTCAGCGATACGGTTTAGTTCGTTGTTCAGTGCCGTCACTTCTTCTTGAATCGCCACACGCTCTGCTTTTGAGTTTGAGCCGTTTGCCGATTGCAGTGATAGGTCACGCATACGTTGCAGGATGTTCGTTGTCTCATTCATCGCGCCTTCAGCAGTTTGGGCGATAGAGATACCATCGTTCGCGTTGCGCACTGCCACATCAAGACCACGGCTTTGAACGTTCAAACGGTTCGAAATTTGTAGACCCGCTGCGTCGTCTTTCGCACTGTTGATTTTATGACCCGAAGACAAACGCTCCATTGACGTTGCTTGCGCTTGACTTGCGCTGTTTAGGTAACGCTGAGCGGTCATCGCTGATACGTTAGTATTTACATTCACTGCCATGTTGTTTCTCCAATTGATTTTCCGGTGTAGCGGTTTCCGACGTCTCGGAAAACCAAGTAGTTCTCTCAAAGTTACTATCTTTATCGTCTTCAAAATGAAAGACTTGAGAAGTTTATTTATGGAAAGTTACTTTTTTTATGCGGTTGGACATGAATTGTGATAAGAAACATAAAAAGTGAAGTTTTGTAGGAAAAAGAACTAAAGTTATCTGCCAAGCCGTCGTACGACCTATTTTGCTATTAGCTCTGCAAAAGAGTAAGTGCTAGGTTAGGAGTCTGTTTTGCTTGAGCCAAAATCGTAGTGCTAACCTGTTGAAGGATTTGTTGCTTTAACATTTCGGTTGTTTCTTTCGCATAGTCAGTATCTTTAATACGGCTGTTCGAAGACGATAAATTCTCTTCCATATTTGCCAGATTATTAATGGTATGACCTAGCCTATTTTGGTACGCACCCAACTCAGCCCTATGACCATCCACATACTTTAAAGCTTGATCGATCACCGACACCGACATTTGCGCACCTCCTACTGCTTCGATAGACAAATTATCCACCGTCACAATACCTTGAGTCGCAATATCTAAAGCCTGAGCAAAGCTCCCAGAAAATGTCACGCTGCTGGTGACTTGCTGGGAGTCTGCAAACAATTGTAACTGCCCCTGCTCGTTTACTGAGGCTGAAATCGTATCTGTTTGCCCGTTAATGTAAGTTGCAACCTGTTCAATATCATCGCCAACTTTAAGCTCTATCGTGTCAGTCTGAGTTCTACCTTGAGCATCTTGATAACTGAAACTCAAGCTACGATTACTTGAATCCACCAGCCACGATTCAGAAACGCCATTATTGGCACGATAAGCAACGCCGCCCATTTCCAGTTGGTCAGAACGCATATTTTTTAGTTCAACTTGAATGGCCTCACCTGCCTGCGCACCTATTTGGAACGTGGCCTTACCAAAGCTTCCATTGAGCAATCTTTTACCACCGAATGAGGTGGTTTCTGCGATTCGATTTAGTTCATCATTAAGGGCGGTAAACTCTTCTTGCAGCGCCTTTCGATCTTGAGCCGAATTGGAACCATTGGCAGATTGCAGCGAGAGATCTCGCATTCGTTGTAGGATTGATGTGGTTTCATTCATCGCGCCTTCCGCAGTTTGCATGATGGAAATACCATCATTTGCATTACGCTGCGCTACGCCTAAACCACTTATTTGAGCTTCTAATCGATTAGAAATTTGTAGGCCAGCTGCATCATCCTTAGCACTATTAATACGATAACCAGATGACAGGCGCTCTAACGACTGATTCAACGCCTGAGACGCTTTATTCAGTTGATTCTGCGCCATCATTGCACTGACATTGGTATTAACAGTAATCGACATACAAGTTCCGAAAACAAGAGGGTTAGTTTGGTATCGACTAAATGAGAAAAAACTGAAGGGAAAAAAAATTGTGAGAAGGTTCCTAGTACAAACGCCTAGGAACCAAGATATGGATTATGCTGCGATATTTAGTGAGGCAAGCATCTCTTGCGACGGCGCAAAGAAATACGCCCCTGTGACCGCTTTGGTAAAGCGTAACAACTGGTCAGTTTTACCATCGGTTGCACCGTACATGCTTTCAAGCATCGCATCGAAGTTATGTACCGTATGACAATAAGCAATGAACAGTAAGCCATGAGCGCCACTTACCGTACCATACGGTAAGCTGTGACGAACAATTTTAAGTCCTTTGCCTTCCTCTTTGATGTCTACACGCCCCACGTGAGATGCGGCAGGGACATCATCCAGCTCTATAGAATCAGGCTTGGTACGACCAATTACTTTTTCTTGTGCTGCAACATTAAGGCGGTTCCACGCTGGCAGATTATGTTCAAAACGTTGCACCATCACGTAACTTCCAGAAGCAAACTCACCATCAGCAACTAATGCGACTTCACCACGCTGCTCACCTTTCGGGTTTTCAGTGCCATCAATAAAGTCGGTCATATCACGAGCATCCATAAAGCGATAGCCGTAGGTCTCATCCACAACAGTTACGTCCTCAGCAATCTGACCCATGAGTTTACGCAACACATAAAAATGCAGGTCATGACGCTTAGAGTGACAATGCACTAATACATCTACCTCAGTCGATGGAGCGTGAATATCACCTTCACCTAGTTCTGGGAACGCTTTCAGTTCTGGCGGCATCGCCTGTTCAAACTGTGTCCAGAATGAGTGAGAGAATGCTACTGATGAAGTCAGTTCAGCACCAGGTTGAGACTCATTAAGCTCTTTTACTAACTGTGGTAATGCTTGCAGTGCACTTAGCACTTGCTGAGGGTTTTGATTCACTTTTAACTGCATGTACAACGCAAATGGTTCAGCATCAGGCGTTATCGCACTTTGTGGTAATGACATTGATCTTTCCTCTGTTTTTGCACAGTGTATTTTTAACTAGTTACTCGTAGTATGACCTTGATCAGTAACTGTATTGATTTTTCTTGGCATCGCTAAGCAATCTATCACATAGCGACTATTTACCAAATAAATAGCAAACCAGCACAGCAATACCAGTGTCATCGCGTTGGTCCAGGTAAACTGCCAGTGCTGTAAGCTGACTAAGTAGACTGTATGTCCTAGCTGCATTAGCACCACGAGAATAGAAGTGCCTCTTAAATAGCTAACAGAGCGATTGATTTTGTCTGTATCCGCTTTACGCAATCCCATTAGCCACATTCCTACAACAATCGGTAGCCCCATGGCCAATCCGAGGTAAAGCATAGTGTGGTTTGGGTAAACATACTCGAGAATTTGACTTCCTTCTTGGCGACTCGCACCAGCAACAATAAATACCACCCAAGCACGTGTCAGGAACGCCCACCCTAACCAGAGCCAAATTGGCGCTTTGAGGATTCCGTGCTGGTCATATTGTTCTATGCCATAGCGCATAATACGTCTCAAATTCTAACTAATATCAAACTATATGGTGTTAATGGCGCAATGATTCAAGTTCAAACTCTTGGTTATGATAAAATGCAGCAAATTTTGAGTTAGGATGAGTATGAAAACCAACAAAAGTGCGCCTTCTGTAGAAACGCAGCAAGAAGCGATGCGCATAGCGAAATCAACCCAAAAGCCTGGTCAAACAAAAGAACAGACTAAATTGATCGCTCAAGGAATTGAAAAAGGCATCGCGCAATTTAAAAAACAGCAGAAAGAAAAAAAACGTCAGGCAGATAAAGCGCTAAAAAAACAGAAAAGAGATAAGCAGCAACGTGACCACGTTGAATCAGACAATCAAACACAAGACATTCAAGTTCAGGAGGTAGGCTCTACCCGTTTACCTTGGATGTTGTTGGTATTTAGCTGGATAGGTTTTATTGCTTATGTTGCTCTTAACTAAACGTAGTCTCGGTGCTATCACCGCACTGATTGTGCTGCAAGGCTGCTCAACACCAGCCAATCAACTTTCATCACCGCAAGCTGAACGTGTTGAGGTAAGACTGGATGCCACTATGGATGTCTCGTCTTGCGCTTGGAAAGGCGACATCACTGGTTCAGAAGGACGCTGGTATAGCTCGATTTTTTATGGCAATGATGCACTGGCCCGTGGCGCAATGAATGACATAAAGAATCATGCAAGTGAGTTGGAAGCAGATACTGTACTTTTGCTATCCCCTCTCGACTTTCAAACATCGGTAACCTTGATAGGTAGCGCGTACCGATGTAAAAAATAAAGCCAGAGTCTTCACTCTGGCCTCATTTATCATCCATATGCACGCGGCTGATACTTAATTCACACTCAACAACGATATGCTGCTTAAACGCCAAGAGTTGACTCGATGTCATTTTGGCGTTCAATCACCCATTGGCTGTCGAATGGTCCCCAGTCAGATAACTGGTAATAACCATCATTGTGTCTACGCCCATCTTGAACAAACATGAGCTCAATGCCGATACCAGGTAGCGCCTTGATTACATCTTGAATTGTTCGGCGAGGCCACCCCGTTTTTTCGATAAGTTTTGGCACATTCGGTCTCTCGATGCTCTCAACAAGCAATGCGAGATAGAGACGACGTGCAAAAACAGGACTCAGTTCCATTGACACCTCCTATTTATGTGCATTTCCAATATATTGGATTTCAACAAGATGGTGTTGCGCTTGATCAATTTCTCGATAATCCGCGCGATATCAACAATTCAGATTTTGTAACTTTTCATCAATATCGGTTAATTTAGCTGGCTTTTCTGTTGTTTTTGCGCCATCTGTTCAGAACAAACAGATCAGACCAAGTGTGACAAAGAACAAGTTTTTGTTTATAAGGAGAGTTCTTGATAGGATGCTTGAAAACAAAATTGCCGAGTCGGCAAGTCAATTATAGAAAGGAAGTCATTATGTCGATCACCATGTTTGGGATCCCTAACTGCGACACAATTAAAAAAGCTAAAAAGTGGCTCGAAGCTAATGACGTGGAGTACACATTTCACGACTATCGTAAAAATGGTATTTCAGAGCAAATGGTTCGCGAGTTTTGTGATGCTCTAGGTTGGGAACAAGTACTAAACAAACGCGGCACGACATACCGCCAGCTCTCACAAGAGCAAAAAGACACACTTAATGAAGACTCTGCGATCTCACTTCTTGTTGAGCATCCTGCCATGATTAAACGTCCTATTGTCGATATTGACGGCAGCAAACACATTGGCTTCAAAGCGGATCAATACCAACAGATTTTCAACGCATAATTCGAATTAACGATAAGTACAAGGATCATCAAGGATGACAGACAGCCCCGTATTGGCACTCGCAAAAGATTTAATTAGTCGCGAATCAGTAACACCGGAAGATGCAGATTGCCAAAAGGTAATGATTGAACGCCTAGAAAAACTCGGTTTTGAGATCGAAGTGATGGTGTTTGAAGACACCACCAACTTCTGGGCTCGCAAAGGTAGTGAAGCGCCGCTATTCGCCTTTGCTGGCCATACCGATGTTGTACCAGCTGGACCAAAAGAACAATGGCATACCCCACCATTTGAACCAACAATCATTGATGGTCATCTTCATGGACGTGGTGCAGCAGATATGAAAGGCTCGCTAGCCTGTATGATTGTTGCGGTAGAACGATTTATAGAACAGAACCCAAACCACACGGGCTCCATTGCTTTCTTGATCACCTCTGATGAAGAAGGCCCATTTATTAACGGGACTACCCGAGTGGTCGATACCTTGATGGAGCGTAACGAGCTGATCGACATGTGTATTGTAGGAGAACCTTCAAGTACGCTAGCGGTTGGCGATGTGGTTAAAAATGGCCGTCGTGGTTCTATCACTGGTGATTTGAAAGTAAAAGGCATACAAGGTCATGTTGCTTACCCTCACCTAGCAAACAACCCAGTGCATCAAGCGCTTCCGGCATTGGCAGAGCTTGCTGCAACAAAGTGGGATGAAGGTAACGACTTCTTTCCTCCAACCAGCTTCCAGATCCCCAATCTACATTCTGGCACCGGTGCAACTAATGTGATTCCTGGTGAATTCGATGTGCAGTTCAACTTCCGTTTCAGTACTGAACTGACCGACGAAGACATCAAACAACGCGTACATTCGACACTTGACCTTCATGGGTTGGATTACGAGTTAAAATGGACATTAAGTGGTCATCCGTTCTTAACGGATAAAGGTGAATTACTGGATGCAGTAGTCGATGCCGTGGAAGAGGTCAACCATAAGAAACCTGAGCTTCTAACGACGGGTGGTACATCCGACGGCCGCTTTATTGCACGCATGGGCACTCAAGTAGTAGAGCTTGGTCCTGTTAACGCAACCATTCACAAGGTAAACGAATGTGTAAACATTGCTGACCTTGAAAAGCTCACCGATATGTACGAGAAAACTCTGTTTAATCTTTTGGGTAAATAGATATGGATAGAAAGCAGCTTGTTGGTCAAAGTGAATGTGAGCTAGTTCCACTTCAAGTTGGAAACAGAGCGTTTCTTGTGCATCAGCAAGTTAGGCAAGATTTGCACGCTCTGATTCAAGCTGCTTCATCCGAAGGATTTCAACTGTATATCGCCAGTGGATTTCGAAGTTTCGAGCGTCAACTTGGTATTTGGAACAACAAAATGTCAGGGGGTAAACCAATTCTAGACGATGATAGCCACCCCATGGATACTACCGCACTGTCTGATGAGCAAAAGGTTCTATCAATTTTGCGTTGGAGTGCTTTACCCGGTGCAAGCCGCCACCACTGGGGTACCGATTTTGATGTCTATGCCGGTAACTTGTTACCTGTTGACACTTCTCTCGCCTTAGAGCCTTGGGAATATACACAAGGTCATCAAGTACCCTTCTATCAATGGCTAAAAAACAATGCTAGCCGGTATGGTTTCCGCTTTCCTTATCAGCAAGATCGTGGCGGAGTAGCCTTTGAACCTTGGCATATCAGCCACCATGCCACGGCAGAACAATGTCTTAGCCAACTTTCCATCACATTGCTTCAAGAAACTTTAGAGCAATCAGAGATTTTGGGACAACGTGCCATACTTTCTCAACTTGATTACATCTACAATCAATATATAACAAATATACAACGTTGAGAGTGAAGTATGATTGAATGGCTATTTAACCCGTGGGTTATCATTATTGTTGTTGTAGCCGTTGTGATTGGCAACATTGCAGCACTGAAACACACCGCCAATATGAAGTTCAACCAAGAAGATAACGTCCGTTCACGTAAACATGAACTTGACCGCCTCAATGAGTTAGATAAACAAAAATATGGCGATGATGACGAAGACATAAAAAAAGGACCTTAACGGTCCTTTTTTGTTTTAGTCTTTCTTGATCACTGTCGATATCAACGGTTCTAGGGAGCGGAGCAGGTTCTCTGCTACTGGCTTACCGTCTTTATCCGTAACATTAATCGAAGTACGGTTCCCTAAATCACCGAATAGGAAGGTGTATTCGCCCGGTTCTAGATCAATTGGTTTCAAGCCAACGTCATTCCAGAACGCGTCATCCGGTGCAGCGTATTTGGCTTTTGCAGTACCTTGAGACTGGTTACGCTCTTCAATGGTGAAGCCCATCTTAGGCAGCAGCTCTGGGATCTCTTGCCACATTACATTATACGGTGTACGTGCAATGATGACTGGCAGACCACTTCTGTCCGTACCCATGCTAATCGGGATAGACTTGACCAACTCTTGAGCTCGACGAGCGGCTTCTTCACGAAGGTCTCTGTCATAGCGAGCAGTTACCAAATTGGTCATCAATGTGTTGTAACGCTCTTCGTTAACACGAGTTACTGGCTTATCTTTTCCACCCTCACGCCAATCGATCAGCTTCATTTTGAAACCATAACGATTGTTTGCTTCGAAACGGCTTATCTCGTAACGGCTACCAATCTCAACGTCCTCATCTTCAGAAACCCAAGACACCCAGTCGGTTTCGATAAAGTCATCGGTTTCTTTTCGTGCTTTGACGTTGATTTCAGCTAGCATGGTCTTGACTGTTGACCATACTTTATCCATCTCATCTTTTTGTAGCAGCCACAGTGTTACGTCGGAGCCTTGTCTTTCTACTCGAGCACCAGGGATAAGCTCTAAAACTTGTTGAGGCGGACGAATATCAACCTCACGGCCAATGCCACCCGAGTAATCCCCTTTAGGAATTTCATAATTTGGATAGAACTGAGGCGTGGCATCTTCCGGTAGCGTCCAACTTTCTAGCGGTGGCGCATCTAGGTAGTTAAAGTCATCTTTTGCTTCGCGACGAGTGTTAGGGTCACTCGAACAAGCGGCTAAAACAATAACAGCTAACGACGATACCGCTAGCTGACGAGAAAATTTCATTGATACTCCCTTAATAAGAGGAGCGATAGTTCACTCCTCTTAATGTTCTATTAGTAAATACAAGCTTCTGTTAGAGCTTGAGCAACAATAGGTTTTGCTTGCTCGGATAGTTCAACAAGAGGTAAACGTAAATCTCCGTTGTCAATCAAACCCATTTTATGCGCAGCCCACTTCACAGGAATCGGGCTAGATTCTACAAACAGATTTTTATGCAAAGGCATAAGACGTTGATTGATGATTTCAGCTTCTTCGAATTTACCTTCTAGAGCCAGCTTCATCATTTTTGCCATGTCTGCCGCTGCAATGTTGTTCGTTACGGAAATCACACCAGTGCCGCCTTGCTTGATGAAATCAAGCCCTGTCGAATCATCACCACTTAGTAAGATAAAATCTTCGCCACAAAGTTCACGATGAATTTGAACTCGTGATAAATCACCGGTCGCATCTTTAAGTGCAACAATATTTGAAATCTCAGATAAACGTGCAACCGTCTCTGGTAGTAGATCCACACCTGTACGACCAGGTACGTTGTACAAGATTTGTGGAATGTCTGTCTCTTCGGAAATCGCTTTATAATGCTGATACATGCCTTCTTGCGTTGGCTTGTTGTAATACGGTGTCACACTCAGACAACCCGCAATACCAACATTATTAAATAACCGACTAAATGTAATCGCTTCGTGCGTCGCATTTGCACCTGTACCAGCAATAATTGGTAGACGACCTTCAGCAAACTCAACCGTCTTCGCGACGACCTTGACATGTTCTTCAACAGTTAGTGTTGCAGACTCACCTGTTGTACCGACAGCAACAATACCGTCTGTACCAGCTTCAATATGATACTCAACTAGCTTTCGTAAGCTAACGAAGTCCACTTCGCCGTCTGGAGTGAATGGGGTTAATAAGGCAACAATACTTCCTGAAAACATGGTGATCTCCCTAAATTGATACTTCTTGCATGGTACTGTAATGCTATTGATAAACACAAGAGATTAAAAACGATCCCCGCAAGAAGTGAATGAATAATTATCAGATTTCAGATATGAGGCACGTATAAGGTGCGCTATTACTATTTCGAGGTGTCATCAACAGGTCAATTTTCTGGCTGATAAACTTATTCCCCTTAAATTTGTCGGTATTCGGTTACATCTATCACAAGAGCTTTACCGTTAGCTGTGCTACCATATCATCAAATAAGGACTTTAGAGTGACACCATGAATCAGTATTTAGTGATTACCGCCGTTGGTACTGACCGCCCAGGGATTTGTAATGAAGTCGTACATCTGGTCGCACAAGCCGGATGTAACATCATCGACAGTCGCATTGCCATGTTTGGTAATGAATTTACTCTCATAATGCTGATATCCGGCACCCCCAGTTACATCACAAGAGTTGAGACTACCTTGCCACTTTTAGGGCAAGAACATGATCTCATTACGATGATGAAACGTACATCCAAACACGACGCCTTACCGAATCAATATACTGTTGAAGTGTTTATTGAATCAGAAGACCGCATTGGACTCACTGAACAATTTACCCAGTTTTTCGCCGATAAACAGATCGGTCTGGCTTCATTAAGCGCGCAAACTATTGTCAAAGAGCGTGCGGGCACAGAAGTCGATCAATTCCAGATCGCTCTAACTGCTAACGTAGAAGAAAATTGCAATTTGATGCAGTTACAAGAAGAGTTCGACTCTTTGTGTCAACGCTTATCAGTAAAAGGCTCGCTGAACTTCATCAGCGGTAGTAAATAAAACAATAACACCATTCAGCTTCAAAGGAATTTCAATGAACACGTTGACTGCGGGTGCACCAGCTCCAAACTTTTCTTTGCTCGACCAAGACGGCAACACCGTCACACTACAAGACTTCAAAGGTAAGAAAGTCCTGTTTTACTTTTACCCTAAAGCTATGACACCGGGTTGCACCGTGCAAGCTCAGGGGCTACGTGACGTTAAAGCCGAGCTTGACGCTCACAACGTTGTGGTATTGGGTGTCAGTATTGACCCAGTAAAACGTCTAGGTAAATTTATTGAGCGTGATGAACTTAACTTTACGCTTCTCTCAGATGAAGACCATGCCGTTGCAGACCAATTCGGTGTTTGGGGCGAGAAGGGATTTATGGGCAAAGTCTATGATGGCTTGCACCGTATCAGCTTCTTAATCAATGAAGAAGGTGTGATTGAGCATGTATTTAATAAGTTCAAGACTAAAACTCACCACGAAGTAGTGCTTGATTACTTGAACGACAAAGCATCTTAATACACCTTGTAGTTCGGGACATTCAATTCAAAAAAGCCTCGCTTGTTTAGCGAGGCTTTTTTACTCTTTTCAGATAGCTAAGTGGCTTGCTGAGTGCCATCATCATGACTTGGTAGTGCATTCCAAACCGCTTTAACTAGCGTTGCCAATGGTATGGCAAAGAACACTCCCCAGAAGCCCCATAATCCACCAAATACCAAGACCGCAACGATAATTGCTACCGGGTGTAAATTCACCGCTTCAGAGAAGAGTACTGGTACAAGAACATTACCATCCAACGCTTGGATAATACCGTATGCTACAAGTAACCAGTAAAATTGTGGTGCTAAGCCCCATTGGAACAGACCCACCATAGCAACGGGAACCGTAACGGCTGCTGCACCGATATAAGGGATAAGTACTGAGAAACCAACCAACACGGCCAACAAGACCGAATAACGAAGATCTAGAATAGCAAAAGTGACATAACTTACTGTACCAACAATCAAGATCTCCAATACCTTACCACGAATGTAGTTAGAAATTTGCTGGTTCATCTCGATCCATACTTTATTCGCTAGACGACGGTTACGAGGTAAAACGCCGCTCGCCATGCTGACCATCTCTTCTTTATCTTTTAATAAGAAGAAAACCAGTAACGGTACTAAAATCAAATATACCGCTAGCGCCGCTAAACTAACGAGCGATGCCAGTGAGCCTTTCACTACATTTTCACCTAAAACGAGAACTTTATCTTTTACGTTACCCATAATGCTTTCGACTAAATGAATCTCAGCGAGATCAGGATATCGTTCAGGTATCGTTGCAACAAACTGCTGCATGCCGTTATACATATTTGGAATATCATTCAGCAAGTTTCCAACCTGATTCCAAATTGTTGGTACTAAACCAAAAATTGCTAACAGCATTAAACTGATAAAGAGGAGGATGACCGCTACTACTGATAGGGTTCTCGGCACACCAAGTGCGCATAGTTTACTAACCGGCCACTCTAATAAGTACGCCAAAACAATCGCCACCAATAGCGGAGCAATCAAATTACCGAAGAAGTAGATGGTAATAAATCCAAATAACAGAATTACTACCAAGCTCACTGCATCTGGGTCTGAAAAACGTCGCTTATACCAACGACGGACCATATCTAGCATCAATTAATCATCCTGTTTACGAATATTGATAACGCTCACTTCACCTTCAATCCTATGATGTATTGCCGCATTCTGGATAGATAAGTATTGAAGGACGTCCGAGACTGAGTGTTTGTCGATTAATCTCACCGACAATAGTTGTCCTATTTCAACCTGTTTAAAAGCGCGCTTGACCAAGAGTAATGACATCGGGCATCGTTCTTCCACTAAGTCTAGATGTATATCGGTCATACACTTTCCATTTGAACAGCGTTGAAACTAAACATATACGCTACGAATCTCTCAAAGTCTTCCATTGTAAAGACTTTTGATAGCATACCCAACCAGTAAGTGTTACAGAAACTATGAATAATGGATATTCACACAAACCAAAGATAACTAAATACAGCTAAGCCCGAGAATGAGAAAACCTTTCCTATCCCAGTTCCGTATGCAAAAATGAGTGGCAAGAGGATAAGGTAGGAAACCAAGTTAGGATTTCATGGTCAAAACTACCACATTTTAAGGAGTCACCTCAGTCGTATGTTGAAACGCGCCCGTTCATTGATTTGCCTATGCGTTGCTACCGCATTAAGCGTCCCTCAAGTTGCCTATGCCGAACTCGATCTTCCTGATATCGGAACTGCAGCAGGGGCGACGTTGACCATAGATCAAGAACTTATTTATGGTGATGCGTATATGCGGATGATTCGCGCTAGCTCTCCAATTGTTAATGACCCAGTGCTCAACGAGTACGTAGACTCTATTGGCCATCGATTGGTTTCCAGTGCTAATGATGTAAAGACCCCTTTCACCTTTTTTATGATACGCGACCGTAACATAAATGCTTTCGCATTCTTTGGTGGTTATGTCGCTTTGCATACGGGGCTGTTCCTTCACGCCCATACTGAAAGCGAACTGGCCTCCGTTATGGCGCACGAAATCGCCCACGTCACTCAGCGCCACTTAGCACGTAGAATGGAAGACGAAGCTCGCCGTTCACCCGCTACCGTTGCAGCACTTGTTGGTTCACTCTTATTGGCGATTGCTTCCCCTCAAGCGGGTATGGCAGCGCTCACAGCGACCACCGCGGGTTCGATGCAAGCTTCTATCAACTATACACGCAGTAACGAAAAAGAGGCCGACCGATTTGGCATTGCCACTCTTGCTCGTGCAAAGTTTGATGTCAACGATATGCCACGCTTCTTCGGTCGCCTTGCGGATGAATATCGTTATGCAAGCAAGCCGCCACCAATGTTACTAACTCACCCACTTCCAGAAGATCGTATTACCGACACTCGTGAGCGAGCTCAGAGCTATCCGCCACTACGAGTACAGCCTTCGATCAATTATCACTTGGCTCGGGCTAGAATTGTGGCCCGCTATGCTGGAATTAAGTCCGCTTCGGCAATGGATTGGTTCGAGCGAACTGCTCGTAAAGCCGGGCCGAAAATTCAGGACTCTTTCGAATACGGCAAAGCCCTAGTGTATCTAGACACAAATAAACTCGATGAAGCTGAAGCGATACTCGACAAGCTTTTAAAGAAAGATCCAAACAATAATTTCTATCTTGATGCAGCATCCGATCTTTACATTGCTCAAAAGAGGCCTGAAAAGGCAGCCGAGCTGATGAAAGAAGTCTTAACTGTTAAGCCTAATAACCCAGTCATCACTATCAATTACGCCAACGCGCTACTCAAGGGCGAAAAATACAAAGACGCAATTCAAGTTCTCCAGCGATACACTCACGAGCACCCTAATGATACTAATGGCTGGCACTTGTTATCCGAAGCTAACATTAAACTAGGCAACAGTGCCGAAGATCTCGCCGCACGCGCTGAAATCTTGGCATTGAATGCTCAGTGGGATAAATCTATTCAGCTTTACTCTCAGGCTAGTCAACTGGCCGAGTTAGGAAGCCTAAAACAGGCTCGCTATGACGCACGTATTGACC
This sequence comes from Vibrio sp. CyArs1, assembly GCF_022432925.1. Lineage (NCBI taxonomy): Bacteria > Pseudomonadati > Pseudomonadota > Gammaproteobacteria > Vibrionales > Vibrionaceae > Vibrio > Vibrio sp. CyArs1. The sequence goes on from NZ_JAKRBO010000006.1 coordinate 290,021, forward strand.
AATTACTGGTACAACGTGACCGTTTCATGGCATTACAATAAAACCAAAAAGGAATAGCCATCTATGTCAGTCACCATTTTTCATAATCCACGTTGCTCTAAAAGCCGCCAAACTCTTGCTCTTCTTGAAGAAAAAGGCATTCAACCAGAAGTAGTTAAATACCTAGATACTCCACCAACAGTAGAAAAGCTCAAAGAGATTTTTGGTCAGCTGGAATTAGAAAGCGTTCGTGCGATGATGCGTACTAAAGAAGATATTTACAAGGAACTTAATCTAGCAGATCCAGCACTGACCGATGATCAACTGTTTCAGGCTATGTTCGATAATCCAAAGCTAATCGAGCGTCCTATAGTGGTCAGCAACGGTAAAGCAAAGCACGGCCGCCCACCTGAGCAAGTGCTAGACATTCTATAATGCCATGCCAAATTCTGGTGCTTTACTACAGTCGACATGGAAGCACCAAGCAACTCGCTCGCGCAATAGCGCGAGGAGTTGAATCAGTCGAGCAATGCCAAGCCATTCTGCGTACAGTGGAAGAGTTGACGAAAGAGTCAGACTCAAAGAGTGGCGATCCGGTTGTCTCCATCAAGGATCTAAAGCAATGCGACGGTTTAGCTATGGGGAGTCCAGTTTGGTTTGGCAACATGGCTGCTCCTTTGAAGCACTTTTGGGATCAAACCACCAGCTTATGGATCGCTGGAGACCTAATCGATAAACCCGCTTGTGTGTTTACCTCATCATCTTCATTGCACGGCGGCCAAGAAAGCACCGCCATGAGTATGCTACTTCCTCTGTTACACCACGGAATGATGATTTTAGGTATTCCCTATAGTGAGCCACAGTTGCATACCACGACAACCGGTGGAACGCCTTACGGAGCATCACACGTAGCAGATTCAAGCACACAACTTAGTATTGAAGAGTCAGAGCTAGCTTTTGCGTTAGGAAAACGCTTGGCACAAACCGCCAGAAAATTGAAGTAACGGAATCATGATAGCAATCCCTTTTAAAACCAAAACCATGCGCATCTTTGCACTGGCAGCCAACTTAGCATTGCTAACTTGGGTCACTGTTTGGCACGGCTATTTGTCTCCACACCCTCACATTAGCCCCACTGCGATTACAATCGCTTGGATAATTCCGCTGCTATTACCGTTACCGGGTATTATCGCGGGAAAACCTTATACCCACGCTTGGGCGAACTTTGTGTTGATGTTGTATTTTCTGCATGCACTAACACTGCTTTATGCCGATGAAGGAGAACGTTGGCTAGCATTAGTAGAACTTCTGCTCACCTGTTCGGCCTTCGCAGGAAACATCCTCTACGCCAGATTAAAAGGAAAGGAGCTTGGACTTAAGCTGCCAAGACTGTCTTCGGTAGAGAAAAAGGAAAAGCAACGCTTCGAAGAGTAGGCTTTGAAGAAGAAGGATAGGTTCTTGTTTCAAGACCAAGAAAAAAGGAGGCATTGCCTCCTTTTTTAATCTGTAAATTTACATCTCAGCTAATTATAGCCATTCAAAAGTCAGTTGTGGCTTAGCGATTAGGCCAGATGTAGACGCTGTAGACTCTGATGAGTCCGTAGCCACATTAACCTCATCAACTGACGACACTGTTGCTGGTTCAGCGGTATCGGGCTGAGCTGGAGTATTCGCCTCAGGATTTGCCGTTGAGCTATCGACTTCAGGTAAAGTCGCAGGTACGGCAGTAGGGGCAGGCTCAACCACAGTTTCTTCCGGCAGAACTTCAACCAACTTGACTAAACCAAGCTTAAGTACTTCTTGTTCAAATGACTCAATCGAACCAAGTAAGTAAGCTCTGATAATGACTTCATCACCTTTAACTTCAGCCACTTCCACTTTCGCCGTCGAAGCTAAGCGCCCTAATGCACGTTCCAGAGTAAAGAACGCATCTGCACTCTTCATACCGGTAAAAGACACAGTAACGGTGCCTGCACTTTCGCCGCTAATCACTGTTGCATTTTTAGAGGCGTAATAGTCACTGACTTGATCGATAAGGTTAGCCATTGCAACGCCACCTGACGCTGAACCAGTGATAGGCTCTAACTGGTTTCGACCTAAGGTTTCTGGTGCTTGGTCGTATAGTGTCCAGCGTAAACTACTACCTTCAGCTCTTACAACCATCACCGCATCTACAGGATAACGCTGAGTTGCTTGTGATATTGGACCAACAAAGCCTCCCCACAAATCTGTTGGTTGAATTCCCGTCATGTCATCAAAGTCGCCAACAGGGAACGTTACTGGAAGCCCACGTCGTTTCGCTTCTTTTCTTAACTGATTCGCCGCTTCAGAATTGGTATGCTCCCAAGTGATAGCGCGATCCCGACCGTCATCTTCAACCAACCACACCATGACATTGGCGCGATCAATTGGCCAAGACGACAAATCAGCTTGCTTCAATAGGGTGTTAATTTGCTCACTATTGAATGTCATTCTTAATGCTTGCTCACCATTTAGCCGCGTGTAACCCAACTGTGTAATGAACTGAGAGCTCTTGCCTAGTGCTTTCTTTACCACGGGATTAGCCGCAGCTTTCGAATCACCACTGGCTTTAATGAGTACTTCCAGCATGCCTTGCTGGCGAGCCACTTCATCAGCGTTCGGTTCTTCAGAATTCACCACCACTTCGGTCGAGTAAATATCAACCTTGGTCAGTGCATAAGCTGGCAGTACAAAGACTGTTGCCAACAACCAAGCTAAATAACGCATAAGCATCCTAAATTACAAAGATATAAGTCGAAATGATAAGCAAGTATGAGTTCAGGAGCAAGCCAAGTGCTTCAAGGTTTGGTTAATATTTTTTGCCACAGCTCCTATCCATCAAGATCTAAAGCACGATATCTGGCCTTGTATAGCAATTTTACTAACAAATAATCCAGATTTTTTACCAAGATCATTAAGTAATCGATTGCAAAGTGATATTATCGCGCCAATTTGCCCAAAGCCCTTGGGTGAAAACTTCTATTTGCTTGGATATCAAACTATGAAAACTATCTTACAAGGTTCGCAAATGCTATTCGTCGCGTTTGGTTCCTTAGTCCTAGTACCGCTGCTTACTGGGTTAGATCCTAACGTTGCTCTGTTTGGAGCTGGTGTGGGCACACTGTTGTTCCAATTAATCACCCGTCGTAGCGTTCCTATTTTTCTAGCGTCTTCTTTTGCTTTCATCGCTCCGATCATGTTCGGTGTTCAAACTTGGGGCGTCGGTGCCACTATGGGTGGCTTGATGGCCGCAGGTGTTGTTTACGTCATAATGGGTGCCGTTATCAAAGCAAAAGGCGTGGAGATCATTCACAAGCTATTACCACCTGTTGTAGTAGGCCCGGTTATTATGGTGATTGGTCTTGGCCTAGCGCCAGTTGCTGTAAACATGGCATTGGGTAAAACTGGCGATGGCGCCATTGAACTCGTCAACGGTAATGCCGCACTATGGATTTCGTCAATTTCGCTATTAGTGACGATTGCTGTCAGTGTCTTTGCAAAAGGTTTCCTTAAGCTTCTGCCTATTTTCAGCGGAATCGTGGCGGGATATGTCACTAGTTTAGCATTTGGTGTCGTTGACTTTACTCCTGTTGTTCAAGCGTCTTGGCTGTCGATGCCAAACTTCACTACTCCCGAATTTAACATCAATGCAATTCTGTTCATGTTACCTGTTGCGATTGCACCAGCGGTTGAGCACGTTGGTGATATGCTAGCCATCTCGAACGTTACTGGTAAAGATTATTTGAAAAAGCCAGGGCTTCATCGCACCATCACAGGTGACGGCGTAGCAACAATCGCAGCCTCTATGGTAGGTGCTCCGCCAAACACGACGTATAGCGAAGTTACCGGCGCTGTGATGCTAACCAAAGCGTTCAACCCAGTTATCATGACCTGGGCGGCAGTGACTGCGATCGTCTTAGCATTGGTAGGTAAACTTGGTGCTATTTTACAAACCATCCCTGTTCCTGTGATGGGCGGCATCATGATCTTGCTGTTTGGATCTATCGCTACCGTAGGTCTGAATACACTGATTAAGAACAATGTTGATTTGCATAAATCCCGCAACTTAGTGATTGTCGCTATCACATTAGTATTCGGTATTGGCGGCATGGCATTTGGTATTGGCGACTTCAGCCTTCAAGGTGTGAGTTTGTGCGGTATTGTGGCGATTGTTCTTAACCAGATTCTTCCTCATGACCTAGGTGAGAATAAAATGGTTGATAACGCTCAAATGGAAGATTAATTGCTCTGAACGCAAAAAAGGCTGACACTTGTCAGCCTTTTTCTTTTTAAATCATCAGACTCTTAATTATTGAGTACCGAAAATCTTATCGCCAGCATCACCTAGACCTGGAACGATGTAGCCTTTGTCATTCAGACACTCATCGATAGCAGCAGTATATAGCTCAACATCTGGGTGGGCTTTTTCTAGTGCTTCGATGCCTTCTGGAGCAGCAACAAGAACCAAGACTTTAATTGCTTTACAGCCTTTTTCTTTCAGCAGGTCGATGGTGGCAATCATAGAACCACCCGTTGCTAGCATTGGATCAACAACTAGCGCAATACGCTCGTCGATGTTTGACGCTAGCTTGTTGAAGTAAGGTACCGGCTCCAATGTTTCTTCATCACGATAGATACCAACAACACTGATACGTGCGCTTGGCATGTGCTCAAGCACACCATCCATCATACCTAGACCAGCACGAAGAATTGGCACTACAGTCACTTTCTTACCTTTGATTTGGTCTACTTCAACAGGACCATTCCAACCTTCAATAGTTACTTTCTCAGTTTCAAAGTCTGCGGTCGCTTCATACGTCAACAGGCTACCTACTTCTGTAGCAAGTTCACGGAAACGCTTTGTGCTGATGTCCCCTTCACGCATCAAACCCAGTTTGTGCTTCACAAGAGGGTGTTTAACTTCAACAACTTTCATGTCCTACTCCGGCAATTTTTAACAAAACCTGCAAATTATACATGGTTTCTTTCGCTATTTCAGTCAAGATTATAGGTTAATGGTGTTTTTTCCGCATATTTACTCGCTTAAACCGGCCTATATCAACAGATTACCCTCGCTCAAAAATAGTTTGTAATTTCTTACGCAAACGTTTTCCTTTTTGTTTAAACCCCTGTTAGAATAGCGCCGCTTTTCACATCCATTTATTTATCGAGGACTGTCCCGTGAGCGGAAACAACACTTCCCTAAGCTATAAAGACGCTGGTGTAGATATTGATGCTGGTAACGCATTAGTTGACCGTATTAAAGGCGCGGTTAAGCGCACTCGTCGCCCTGAAGTTATGGGAGGCATCGGTGGATTTGGTGCTTTATGTGAGCTGCCAACTAAATACAAAGAGCCTGTACTCGTATCTGGAACAGACGGTGTGGGTACCAAACTGCGCCTAGCTCTAGATATGAACAAACACGACACTATCGGTATCGATCTGGTTGCGATGTGTGTGAATGACTTGATTGTTCAAGGTGCAGAGCCATTGTTCTTCCTCGACTATTACGCAACAGGCAAACTGGACGTAGACACTGCAGCTGATGTGGTATCTGGTATCGCTGAAGGTTGTATCCAAGCTGGTTGTTCGCTTATTGGTGGCGAAACGGCTGAAATGCCTGGTATGTATGAAGGTGAAGACTACGACGTTGCTGGTTTCTGTGTCGGCGTCGTTGAAAAATCAGAAGTTATCGACGGTACAAAAGTCGCTGCCGGTGACGCACTTATCGCGGTTGGTTCAAGTGGCCCACATTCAAATGGCTACTCTCTTGTACGCAAGATCTTAGAAGTATCTGGCGCAGATAAAAACGAGATGCTAGGCGAACGCACAATTGGTGAACACTTACTAGAACCGACGAAAATTTATATCAAATCAGCTCTGAAAATGATCGCTGAACACGATATCCATGCAATCTCACACATCACAGGTGGTGGTTTCTGGGAAAATATCCCTCGCGTACTTCCTGAAGGAACAAAAGCTGTGATTGATGGCAACAGCTGGGAATGGCCAGCAATCTTCAACTGGCTACAAGAAAAAGGTAATGTTGATACATTTGAGATGTACCGTACCTTCAACTGTGGCGTAGGCCTAATTGTTGCTCTGCCAAAAGATCAAGCAGAGGCAGCCGTTGAACTATTAAAAGCTGAAGGCGAAAACGCATGGGTAATTGGTGAGATCGCGACTGCACAAGCTGGTGAAGAGCAAGTAGAGATCAATTAGTTTCATGAAGAATATTGTTGTTTTAGTTTCAGGGAATGGTACCAACTTACAGGCGATTATTGACGCTTGTGAGTCCACCATCGAAAACGCCAAGGTTCGAGCGGTATTCTCAAACAAAGAGTCCGCTTTCGCCTTAGAACGTGCACGTAAAGCAGGAGCGGAGGCTGAGTTCCTTGATCCGAAATTAAGTGAAACACGTGAAGCGTTTGATGCTGAACTGATGCGTCGCATTGACGTGCACAAACCTGACTTATTGGTACTAGCAGGCTACATGCGTATCTTAAGTGGCGAGTTTGTACGCCACTACATGGGACGAATGATCAACATTCACCCTTCGCTGTTACCAAAATATCCAGGTTTGCACACACATCAACGTGCAATTGATAACTGTGATGAACACCATGGCACCAGTATCCATTTTGTTACTGAGAAGCTAGATGGTGGTCCAATTATCTTGCAAGCTAAAGTTCCAGTATTCGATGATGATACGATTGAAACACTAGAACAGCGTGTTCAAAGTCAGGAACATAAGATCTACCCGCTGGTTGTAAAATGGTTCGTCGAAGGCCGCTTATCTATGGATGGTAGCAAAGCGATGTTGGATGGTTTAGAACTTGGCCCTCAAGGCTACGCAGACAAATAACCTTCTAACTCACAACGAGTCAATATCAAAAAAGCGAGTGATTCCATCACTCGCTTTTTTCTTATGTTCCAGTTTGATGTGGACTTATAACGGCTCAGTAGGCGCTTGGCTTGCAGGCTTTGCTTCCGCAAACTCCAGGTCTTTTAACTCATCAACATTGCTGGCGACTAACTCCCCAAAATGAAACAGGTTAAATTCACCCGGCTTCATTCGATGCCAACTCTCATTGCTAGTCAGCGGTTGAGTCGCAACAACCGTCACCACATCGTTAGGTGTCGTCTCTTCGTGGAAGTTAATCGTCACATCTTCATCGAGTAAAGTAGCTTTACCAAATGGGGCTTTACGCGTGATCCAGTACAAATGGTTAGTGCAATAGGTCATCACAAACTCACCATCACTTAACAACATGTTGTAGACACCGTATTCTCGTAATTCATCACAACATTCGGAAATGTACGCGAACATCGCCATCATATCTTGCGGTGGTTCAGGAAAGCGCTCATCCAATTTTCGCAGCAGCCAACAAAACGACAATTCACTGTCAGTTTCGCCCACTGGACGAAAGTGACCAGTCTCCAGTCCTTGATAGTCACTAAGCTGACCATTGTGTGCGAATGTCCAATAGCGTCCCCATAGTTCACGCGTGAATGGGTGCGTATTTTCTAGATTAACCTGACCACGGTTCGCTTGTCGTATATGACTAACAACTGCACGACTCTTTATCGGATAATTCTGAACCAACTCCGCAATTTTCGAATCACAACTCGGTTGAGGATCTTTAAAGGTTCTAAAACCTTTCCCTTCATAAAAGGTTATACCCCAGCCATCTTTGTGAGGGCCGGTGTTGCCACCCCGTTGAATCAAACCGGTAAAGCTGAAACAGATATCTGTTGGCACATTTGCACTCATGCCAAGCAATTCACACATTGAGTTCCCTACTCTTTTTCTTCCACAATAATGTCACTAGTAAACTGAGATTATTCCATCTCTTTTTCAATCAATTGGATCACAATATGAATGATCTTGATGTGTACTTCTTGAATTCGATCCGCATAACCAAAGTGCGGTACGCGAATCTCAATATCAGCAACACCTGCCATTTGACCACCATCTTTACCTGTAAGAGCAATTGTCTTCATGCCCTTTGCCTTGGCAGCTTCAATAGCTTTCAAAATGTTGCCAGAGTTGCCCGATGTAGAAAGACCAAACAAAACATCACCAGAACGGCCTACTGCTTCCACATAACGTGAAAATACATAATCGTAACCAAAGTCATTGCTCACGCATGAAAGGTGGCTTGGATCAGAAATAGCGATACCAGCGTAACCCGGACGGTTCTCACGATAGCGACCTGTTAGCTCTTCAGCAAAGTGCATCGCATCACAATGCGATCCACCGTTACCACAGGACAATACCTTGCCGTCTTGCTTGAATGATTCCGCAATCATTTTCGCTGCTGCTTCGATCTGCGCAATGTTGTGATCGTCGCTTAGGAATTTATTTAGTACGTCTGCCGCTTCTGTTAGCTCGTTTCTAATTAGATCTTGGTACATAGGTTTATTCTCTTTATTTTCCGACATCAACGCGTCGTTGCGATTACCTGAGTTTAACTATAAACCCCCAATTCTGTCGATAGGCACAGGCTCATCTAACCCCTTCCTGATTGGTTTTTCATAGCTTCGCATTCGAAACTGGTGGGAAATTATACAAAGCTCTCATTTTTGAATCGAATTAGAGTAATTACTTTTGAAAATTTACATTTATGCAATAATTGAGTTACAATTATTACTGGTACGACCTCTTACCTTACGTATTACTAAAACGGTCAACCACTACAACAACGATAAGTACCCAGATAAAGGAACAATCATGGACATCTTGCTCTCTCTCGTCGCCTTGCTCGGCGCAGTTGGATTCAGTTTCTACCAACGAGCATCGCTGGCAAAATCTTTATTACTCGTGACCGCTGCTATGGTCTTAGGTTCACTACTCGGTGTATTTGGCGCCATCATATGGGCGTTGTACGTTGCTACGGTAGCGGTATTGTGTGTTCCTTCTATCCGACAATCACTGATTTCTGCTAAAGCGCTTAAACTATTTAGGAAAGTGCTTCCTGCCATGTCTCAGACAGAAAAAGAAGCATTGGATGCGGGTACGGTTTGGTGGGAAGCAGAGCTTTTCAAAGGCAAGCCAAACTGGCAAAAGCTACAGAATATAAGTCAGCCAAAACTTAGCGCAGAAGAGCAAGCCTTCTTAGATGGTCCTGTTAACGAAGTCTGTGCGATGGTGAGCGATTATCAAGTCACTCACGAGTTAGCTGACCTTCCACCAGAAGTTTGGCAGTACCTAAAAGATCACAAATTCTTTGCCATGATCATTAAGAAAAAATACGGCGGCCTTGAATTTTCTGCGTATGCACAGTCTCTCGTTCTACAAAAACTAACCGGCGTGTCGGGTGTGCTTTCATCTACAGTTGGTGTCCCTAATTCCTTAGGCCCAGGTGAACTCCTTCAGCACTATGGTACAGAAGATCAAAAAGACTACTACTTACCTCGCCTAGCAGTCGGTAAAGAGATTCCGTGTTTTGCTCTAACTAGCCCGGAAGCCGGCTCTGATGCAGGCTCAATCCCTGATTTTGGTGTCGTATGTAAAGGCAAATGGGAAGGCAAAGAAGTCTTGGGCATGAAGCTCACTTGGAACAAACGTTACATTACCCTTGCGCCAGTCGCTACAGTACTTGGTCTTGCTTTCAAACTTCGAGATCCAGATGGCCTGCTAGGTGACAAAGAAGACTTGGGCATTACTTGTGCGCTTATTCCAACACACCTTAAAGGTGTAGAGATTGGTAACCGTCATTTCCCTCTGAACGTTCCGTTTCAAAACGGCCCTACAACAGCGAACGAGTTGTTCGTGCCACTGGATTTCATTATCGGCGGTCAAAAAATGGCTGGTCAAGGCTGGCGTATGTTGGTTGAGTGCCTCTCAGTTGGACGTGGCATCACACTACCATCAAATTCAACAGGTGGTATCAAAACAGCAGCTTTGGCAACAGGTGCTTACGCTCGTATCCGTCGTCAGTTCAAACAACCAATCGGCCATATGGAAGGTATTGAAGAACCATTAGCACGTATTGGCGGTAATGCTTACGTAATGGATGCAGCCAGCCATCTTACGGTTACAGGGATCGACTTGGGCGAGAAGCCATCAGTGATCTCTGCCATCGTCAAATATCATTGTACTCATCGCGGTCAACAAAGCATTATCGATGCCATGGATATTATTGGCGGTAAAGGCATTTGCCTTGGCCCATCAAACTTCTTAGCACGCGGCTATCAAGGTTCACCTATCGCTGTAACGGTAGAGGGTGCCAATATTCTCACTCGTTCAATGATCATCTTTGGTCAAGGCGCGATTCGTTGCCATCCATATGTTTTGACGGAAATGGATGCCGCGCACTCTACCGCCAATGATGCTGTTGATGAATTCGACAAAGCCCTTGCAGGCCACGTTTCATTTACGATCAGTAACTTAGTACGCAGTTTCTGGCTCGGTCTTACGGATGGTCGTGGCTCATCAACACCACAGAAAGATGCAACCAAACGTTATTACCAACAGTTGAACCGTTACAGCGCCAACCTAGCATTGCTTTCAGATGTGTCTATGGCAGTCCTTGGTGGCTCACTAAAACGTAAGGAACGCCTATCGGCGCGCCTTGGTGATATTTTGAGTCAGTTGTATCTAAGTAGTGCTGCATTGAAACGTTATGACGTGGAAGGCCGTAACAGCGAAGATTTACCGCTTCTTCATTGGGGTCTACAAGATAGCCTAATGCAAACTGAAAAAGCGTTGGACGATTTCTTGGCTAATTTCCCCAATAAAGCGATTGGTCGTTTGATGCGCTTCATCGTCTTACCACTAGGCACAGTTCGCAAAGCGCCTTCAGATAAGCTTGATAGCCAAGTGGCTCGTATCTTACAAACCCCTTGTGGTGCTCGAAGCCGTTTGGGTCGTGGTCAATATCTAGAACCAACCGAATTCAATGCTGCAGGTCGTATTGAGCAAGCGCTTGATATCATTCTACGTGCTGAGCCTGTGTTTACTAAAGTGTGTAAAGCGCTTGAGCAGCGACGTCCATTTACGCAGCTTGATAAAGTCGCGGCATTAGGTTTAGAGAAAGGCCTAATCACTCAGGATGAGGCGACACTGCTTATTACTGCAGAAGCACATCGTCTGTACACTATAAACGTTGATGACTTTGCACCAGAGGAGCTCGCAGCAAAGCCTGTCTACCCGACAATGGAAGAAGTCGCGTAATTGGTCACTCCAGATAATTGATCATTCCAAATAGCTAAAAGGGTCAGCAATTGCTGACCCTTTTTTATGTCATTACCGTTACTAAACTAACGCGGCATATTTAACTGCATTTCTGGTAGTGAAGCCTTAATGGCTCGCTTACGTCGAACCAACCACCAGATGAGTCCACCCACCACGATAAGCACTAGATTACCGATCACGATGGCCAGTATTGCTCGAGTTCTTACTTGTTCTCTGTGTGCAAGGATTTGCGCTTCTTGTTCCGCTTTTTTCTTCGCTTCTCGTGCCGCCGCTTGCATTTCCTCGGCTTTTTCTAAATCCAAAGCCCCGACAACACTGAAGGTACGCATTGGAAGATCAAACACTAACGAACGCCCCGTGGAAGCCTCATTGGCATATACATGGCCAGTCCAATGATATGTCCCCATTTGATGTAAGTCGTTAAAATACGAGGTGACATCGTTTTTACCTGCGTCCGCTTGGTGTTGCACGACCTGCTCTGACTCATCAGGGGACTGCAGTTCAATTGAGGTGGCCAAACTACCAGCTTCTATCGTCGCGACTTCACCGCGAACTACAATTTGATGTGGTTTCTTATCATCGCCTTGGATAAATTTGCTAGAAAATGGCGTCGGGTAAATCAGCACTTCTTGCTCTAAAGCGCGTAAAAACACCCCATTGCCTGTAGTAATTCGAACATTGTATTTCCCGGGCTCAAGTTCAATAGGTAGCTCAACGGTGAACACACCATCTCCAGCGCGCTCATCCAACCCTTCACCGTTATCATAAAACTCACCAATAACAATAGGTACCGGGCGCACCTTGTTATCCGTTTGTTCTTGAGATTCTAAATAGCGCGTCATCACCACTTTAAGGTTCACACGGTCGAGGATGTTCTCAACAATTAACGGCTTGCCATCGGTCATGAGTCGGGCCGTAAACTTTAACTTCTCACCTTGATAAATACGCTGTGGCAAGGTGTCAGCTTTTAAAGACAGCTGAGAAATGATTTGAATGTTATTCTTGGGCGTGACTTTGCCAATGGCTTGCCAAGGGCCTGGCATTGGCTTTTCGATTGAAATGACATCGACACTGGGCTCTTCAATCCAGTGAACATTTTCAGGATGACGCCAAGCGTAGTATTTTTTACCGTCAGGGCGAACTAGCGTAACCGGCTTAGAGTTATCCTGTCGATAAACCAAAAAAGTGATTCGCTCCACCGTTTGGTCAACTCGAAACCGGTTATCAAGAAATGACATTGAGGACTCAGTCGCGAAGGCACCAACTGTCAGCGATAACCATAACGCCATCGCAAAAATAATCCTCTGCATGTTTCTCTCCTACAGGCGCCAGAGACAACTGCCACCTTTTTCAACAATATCTAAGCGCGAATTGTGCGCTTCTATTTCATCGGCAGAAGCATGCAAGATCTTTAGCGATTTTCTTCCCGTTGTGAGCCTCTTAATGGTTTCACCACCGCTTTCGTCCCCATCAGACTGTCCCGCATTAAATTGCATCGAAGTTTGGCCGCCCGTCATTGCCAAATACACATCCGCCAAGATCTCCGCATCGAGCAAAGCGCCGTGGAGAATACGAGCAGACGTATCTATCGTGTAGTGTTTTGCTAACGAGTCGAGGTTCTTTCTTGCCGGCATGTTCGCCATGCGTTTTGCCATCGCAAGCGTATCGGTAACCTTACAATACTGTTCGGTTTTACCAATCGAAGCGTCTAACTTCTCAAACTCGTAGTCCATAAAGCCCACATCGAAGGGCGCGTTGTGGGCAACTAGTTCTGCGCCTTTAATAAAATCTAAGAACTCTTCGTGAACTTGATGATATAGCGGCTTATCTAATAGAAACTCATCAGTGATACCGTGAACATCAATAGCGTCAGGTTGGATTTCACGATCGGGCTTTAAATAAACATGAAAATGGCGACCAGTCAGTTTACGGTTGATGATTTCCACCGCACCGATTTCAATGATTCGATGCCCCATGTAATGAGGACCACCTTCGCGGTTCATACCTGTGGTTTCGGTATCGAGTACCACGATTCTGCGTTGTTCTGAATTGAGACTGGTATTCATGATGTTTTGTATGTCAGACTATATAGATAAACTTACTGAGCTATATAGTATCAAATCATGACGAAGCAGGTTGAAATTTTCACAGATGGTTCTTGTTTGGGTAATCCTGGTCCCGGCGGCTATGGAATCGTCCTAAGGTACAAACAGAACGAAAAAACGTTAGCCAAAGGCTATACGTTGACAACAAACAATCGCATGGAAATGATGGCAACCATTGTTGCACTTCAGACACTGAAAGAACCTTGCAACGTTATCTTAACCACAGATAGCCAGTATGTAAGACAAGGGATTACCCAGTGGATACACAACTGGAAAAAACGTGGTTGGAAAACCGCAGATAAGAAGCCAGTTAAGAATGCGGACCTATGGAAAGCACTCGACTCAGAGACTGCACGTCACGATATCGACTGGCGCTGGGTGAAAGGTCATGCAGGTCATAGAGAAAATGAAATGTGTGATGAACTAGCAAGAGCCGCTGCGGAAAACCCAACAGAAGAAGACACTGGCTATCAACCAAGCTAAGGTTTCTCCCGCTTATAGCTTTCCCTTGCTTACGAGCTTTGCTTTTTATCTGCAGTACGATAGCTAACACTGGCCGGTGTTAGCTTTTTCTTTAGACGCCAATGCGGCTTTATCGGTTTAAGAGGGTAGGTGCGCTTTCTCGCTACGATAAAATACAAACTTCCCATAGGCGACGCCCAGTCACCAATACTGCTTTCTAACCACGTCCACATCGTCCGATATCGTTTCATAGGAAACAGCGCATAAGTATCCGCATAGACGACCTGATAATTGAGTACCCCTAACCAGTCTTTTATCCGATTTGGCGTAAACATACGGCCACTCCAAGGGAAATTGTTCTTTCTCCAAGGCATCAAGCTAGCAAGACCGGTGAAGCTCATAGGGTTGAAGCCAGTAATGATAAGGTAACCATCATCGATCATCACTCGATCCACTTCGCGCAATAGACGATGGGGGTCTTCGGCATACTCAAGTTGATGCGACATTACAACAGCATCAAAACTCTTCTCTAAGAATGGTAATTCGTAGCGGTCAGCGATAACATTGTGCAGAGGGTTCTTAGAATCAAGGTTCACTTGATGCTGAATGTTGCAATTACAGCTTGTGAGTTCACAACTCAGTCCTCCAAGTTTTAGCATATGATAGCCAAAGAACTTGGGGCACCACTCATCAAGCCTCGTTTGAATAGATTCAGAGACCCATTGACCGTTGGCAAGCTCTTCCCAAGAATGGGGATGTTCAACTTTTTTCTTGCTGCGTGCTGGCTTCATTTACGCGCTCTCTCCCATACTGAACTGGAGAAACAACAATGTTACATATCAAAAGCATACCTGCATTTAACGATAATTACATCTGGCTGATTCAAAATAACCAGAACTTGTGCGCCGTTGTCGATCCAGGAGATGCTGAACCTGTGATCGAGTATTTAGAAGCCAACCAACTTGAGTTAGTAACGATATTGATTACTCATCACCACTGGGACCATACTGGTGGCATAGAGAAACTGGTAGAAAAGTACCCGACGATCACCGTTCTTGGTCCTGAGAATTCCAATATAGGACAGCTTACTCATCATGTCAGTGAAGGACATCGTATCAACTTGTTCAATGAAGAGTTTTTGGTGCTCAATTTACCTGGCCACACGCTCGATCATATTGGCTATGTAGGCGACGGTAAGCTATTTTGTGGCGATGTCCTATTTTCTGCGGGCTGTGGACGCATTTTTGAAGGCACTCCGGAGCAAATGTACAATTCGCTACAAAAACTCACTCTACTACCTGAAGAGACGGAAGTGTACTGTACTCACGAATACACACTTAGTAACCTCGCCTTTGCCATGGCCGTAGAGCCCCATAATGAGTTCCTTCATGAATACAGAGATGGTGCCAATCAGAAACGCGCTAAAGGTTTCCCAACCTTGCCAACCACAATTTCCATAGAGAAGCGCATCAATCCATTTTTACGAACTACTCAACCAGAAGTTGTGAGCTCGGTAGCAAACCGAACTGTCAATAATGATCCCCTATCAACTTTTACAGCATTACGTGAGTGGAAAAACGAATTTTAACGTTTTGCTGCTTGTTTGGCCCAATCCGTATTAGTATTATGCACAACCGTTCAAATTAGAGGTTGTAGCAAACAAAATGCATAAGAAATACAGTTGGGCCTTAGCCCTGTTGCTGGCCGGTTGTCAGATGACACAGCCAGATTCAAGCAACACAACAACAGAGCCCACCAACTCTCCTGCAGAAACAGCAACCACTAATACAACAAAGCCCGTTTCCGTTGATACTCCAACTCCAGCAAAAGCACTAACGCCACAAGAGCAAGAAGATGTATGGCAGCGCATTGCTATGCAGCTAAAAATGGAGATTCCAGACAACGCTAAAGTGGACTATTACCGCGAATGGTATATTAAACATCCTAGCCACTTAAGAACGGTCTCACAGCGCGCTCAACCTTTCCTATATTTGATTACTGAAGAAATAGAAGCACGTAACCTACCATTAGAGCTTGCGTTACTGCCTATTGTCGAAAGCTCCTTTGATGCCTTCGCTTATTCTCATGGCAGCGCGGCAGGATTATGGCAGTTTGTCCCAGCAACAGGAAAAGCGTTCGGTCTAGACCAAACCTACTGGTATGACGGTCGTCGTGACGTTACCGCATCAACTCAAGCCGCTTTAGATTACCTGACTCAGTTGAACAAACGTTTTGATGGCAACTGGAATCACGCGATCGCGGCCTATAACAGTGGCGGTGGTCGAGTAAACAGTGCGATTCGAAAAAATCGTAACTTAGGCAAGCCAACAGACTTTTTCTCTCTTGATTTACCGAAAGAAACTAGCAGCTATGTCCCTAAATTGCTGGCTCTAGCTGATGTTCTGGCTAACAAAGAAAAGTATGGTGTCGACATTCCACCAATTGCAAATAAGCCTGTGTTGGAATTGGTCGACCCGAATGAACAGCTCGATCTTGCAATTGCAGCCAAATATGCCGGCATTTCGATTAAGGAACTGCAAAGTTATAACCCTGCATACAACCAATGGGCAACTGCACCAGATGGCCCTCAGACATTACTGCTACCCATCGAGACTTTAGATAAGTTCCGCTTCGAACTGGAACAGAATCGCGGTAAAGGGATGCGTCTTGTGCGTTATAAAGTAAAGTCAGGTGATTCATTGAGTGTGATTGCGCGAGACCACCAGACAACGACGCAAGTGATTCGCAGTGCCAATGGGTTAAAAGGCAACAATATTCGCGCGGGCCAGTATCTTCTCGTTCCGACATCAACCAAAGATGAATCAACCTATTCATTAAGCGCAGCAAATCGCTTGGCAAAAACACAATCAACATCTCGTGGTAACTATAAAGTGACCCACAAAGTTGCCAGTGGTGACAGTTTGTGGTCGATTGCCAGAGCAAATAAAGTTTCTCACCAATCGTTGGCAAAATGGAACGGTATGGGGCCTCGTGACACACTAAGAGTTGGGCAGGAACTCGTAATCTGGAAAAATGCGAGTGATGGCGCGATTATCCGCACCGTTTTCTACTCTGTAAGAAGTGGGGATACCATCAGCGGTATTGCACAGAAATTCAAAGTACGTACCAACGATGTTGTTAAATGGAACGACCTTCAGAAACAGAAATATCTTAAGCCGGGCCAAAAACTGAAACTCTACGTTGATGTCACCAAAACTAGTGCTTAGTTCTCATTAAAAAAGCGGCGTTTACGCCGCTTTTTCTATGTCTGACCACCTCATTGGTTCAATTACTTAGAGACAATCCTAAACTCAGCAAGTAGAGGATTATGATCAGAGGCATCAGATTCAGGAACGCGCTGTCCTGTCAGTTCCATTCCACGATAAAAAATGTGATCCAAAGGTAAACCAGTGATAAATCGCTTACGGTTATCACGTTGAAATTCGACCTCTTTAATATGGTATTTATGTAGGGCTTGTTTTAACGCGGAGAGTCGTGATTCACTCCAACTATTGAAGTCCCCTGCTATTAGCAGTGGTCCTTGATGCTTCTCGAGTACTTGCTTGAAGGACTCGAGTTGTTGCTTATACTCTTCTGTTCCTATCGTAAAATTTACAGAGTGCAGATTCACACTGATTAAAGTTTGTCCATTCGTCAGTGCGTATTCCGCATACAAGCCTGATTTAGGTAATCTTAGCCAAGGTTCGGTTTGCAGATTCGCGCAAGCGATTGAAGGCATGGTACGGCTTAAATTAAGTACGCCAGAAGAGACATCAAATGCTTTGAATGCACTAACTTGATTACTCCCCCAGTCCGAGCGCTGTAGCCAATCTAGAAATGTATCATTGAGGCTGGCTTCTTGAAGTAGGACCAATTGTCGGTCTTCGGACAGACGAGTAAGTTCGGGCAATAAGTTTTCGCGATTTTGTTTGTAAATATTCCAAACCAAAATATTCAAGTGCCCGGACTCGTCCAACGCAACTGGATGGTCATTGCGGTAACACTTTAGCTCCGTTTGAACTTGGCTATCCTTAATACTGGTAATTTCTGGTGTTTCTCGCACGGTAAATACCGATTGAAAACCACCCACTGTCATTCCCACAATAGCGACACCAGTAAGCAGTACCCACTTTAACTTCATAATACCTCTTCTCTAAAACGAAAAAGGAGCAGTTACCTACTCCTTTATGATTCTTTGAGATTCGACTTAGATAGCGTCTTCATCTTCTTCGCCAGTACGAATTCGTACTACACGTTCGATATCAGTGATGAAAATCTTACCATCACCAATCTTACCCGTTTGAGCGGTCTCAATGATGGTTTCCACACATTGATCAGCCACGTCACTTGATACGACAATTTCCAATTTTACTTTTGGCAAAAAGTCGACCATGTATTCAGCACCGCGGTAAAGCTCTGTGTGACCTTTCTGGCGACCAAAACCTTTTACTTCAGATACGGTCATACCTGTAATGCCCACTTCTGCCAATGCTTCACGGACGTCATCAAGTTTGAATGGTTTGATAATCGCTTCAATCTTTTTCATGTTCTTCCCTTAAACCTCATTGATTGACACCATTATCTGGCAGGCTGCGCCAACAATCAACGAAAACAAAAAACCCGAAGGCAATCTTCGGGTCTCTTAATAGTAAATCGATAATGCGATTATTTCAGACTAGCGTAATAAGCAGCAACGTTGGCAATATCTTCGTCGCTCAGCATTGACGCTTGAGCTTGCATGACAGCAGCCAAACCGCCTGTACGTTCTTTATTCTTGTACGCTTTGATAGAAGTTGCTAAGTACTGCTCGTTTTGTCCCTTAAGGTTTGGGTAACCTGGAATAACTGCGATGCCATCAGCACCATGACAAGCGGCACAAATCGCTGCTTTTGCCTTACCAGCTTCAATGTCAGCGGCCATCGCCGTACCACTCAATAGGCCTGCAGCCAATACTGCACCAATTACCATATTTTTCATTGCTTTACCTTCTGTGTATTTCCATATAAGCCAGATAACAGCGTGTACTCTAGTTTGCGCTTTGCCATTTCTGGCGCTTTATTATTGTATACGATTGTGACATGAAATGTGGTCACTTGTCCCATACAAGTTCACAATCTGAACCATAAAATGCTTTATCTACAAATAAGTTACCAACAGCAACGACCTTATCATCCTGTATTAGAATTGGGATTCTACGTCGCTGCCAGCTAGGTATTTTCAGCTCTTGGAACAGTTTTTTTAACTTACGAGATCCTGCTCGTCCATGGGGGTGAGCACTCAAACCTTCAGGGTTGAAAATGACTTTTAACGACCTATTCAACGTTTGGCGATCTAGTGTCAACTTTGCGTCTTTGCTCGGTGAAACCAACTTTAATACGCCTAAGTTATCTGGCAACACTAACGTGTCTTTATCTAACCATGATTGTTGCCAATCGCTGACATCTTTATAAGCTTCAACCCAATATAGATGCCCCTGAGCACGTCTAATCGCTCCACCAGCCAAATTCATTTCCGGGTTAGCATCTTGCTTAGCTAGTGCCACTTCTTGCCAAATTTTGCGAAACTGCACCTCAGTAGGCATCAACGAAGTATTGGCTTCTAACCACAGTCTAAGTAGTTGTTCTCTCTTTAAAATAGAGTGTGATGACATCGTGGAAATACTCAGTCCTTGGAACTCATTCATACATACTTCAAGTTCAGGCAATAGTAACTCTTTAATTAACCGTTCTTGTTTCGCACATAAGCGCGCACTGCGACTTGCAGCTTTAGCAAAACTAGGCCAGCGCTGATTCAATACGGGTAAGACAGATTGACGAAGAAAATTACGGTCGAATCGAGTGTCTGAATTACTTTCATCCTCGATCCACTGTAATTGCTCATGCTGCGCATAGCGCTCAATATCATGTCGTGCAATATTTAAGAGTGGACGAACTAACCTCCCCGAGCCAAAGTTCATTGAAGAGGCCATCGAAGAGAGCCCTTTGGGTCCGCTACCACGTTTTAAGGCCAGTAACATGGTCTCAGCTTGATCATCAAGATGCTGACCCGTAAGCAAAATATCGCCGCTCTGCATATGTTGACGCAGTGCTTGATACCGAGCTTGACGCGCCAACTGCTCAAGGCTTTCTCCCGAGTCTTGCGACAATGTTACGCGCTCGCAGGTAAACTCAACGGCCTCCTCTTGAGCCCAACGCTCACACTGAACTTGCCATTCATTTGCGTTATCGCTTAATCCATGATGCACATGTACCGCTAAACAGGTTATTGAATGCTGTTTGCTATACCTTGCTGCTAATCGCAGCAGTACACGTGAATCCACCCCGCCACTAAATCCAACAATGATCTTGCCATGCATCACTTTCTGTTCATCAAGCACTTGAGAAAATTGCTGGTACAGAGTCATGGTTTCTTCCTAGGTTAAATAAAAAAGGCGAGCATCTCGCTCGCCTTATTATATAAACAGTTTCTACTTAGCAGTAGCCATAACTCATCAAACGTTGATAACGACGCTCAAGTAAGTTGTCATCATCCAACTGATCAAGTTCTTCTAATTGGCGTAGCAATGTCGCTTTCATATTAGCAGCCATTTGCACCGCATCACGATGAGCGCCACCTAGTGGCTCTTCAATGATTTCATCAATAAGCTCAAGCTCTTTTAATCGAGGAGCAACCAATCCCATTGCTTCCGCTGCTTGCGGCGCTTTATCAGAGTCACGCCATAAAATTGACGCACAGCCTTCAGGAGAAATTACCGAATACGTTGAGTATTGCAGCATGTTCACGTAATCGCCTACACCGATCGCTAAAGCACCACCAGAACCGCCTTCACCGACAACGTTACAGATGACTGGCACTTTTAGACCAGCCATGACTTTAAGGTTCATCGCAATCGCTTCTGATTGACCACGTTCTTCTGCGCCAACCCCTGGGTAAGCACCCGCAGTATCGATAAAAGTGATGATTGGCATATTAAAACGCTCTGCCATTCTCATCAAACGAAGTGCTTTACGGTAACCTTCTGGTTTTGGCATACCAAAGTTACGCTTCACTTTCTCTTTTGTTTCACGGCCTTTTTGGTGGCCAATGATCATAACCGGACGACCATCTAGGCGAGCCATACCACCAACAATAGCTTTATCGTCCGCAAACGCGCGATCGCCAGCCAGTTCATCAAACTCAGTAAATACATGCTCTACATAATCAAGCGTGTACGGACGCTGTGGGTGACGCGCAAGCTGTGCCACTTGCCATGCCCCAAGATCACTAAAGATTTTTTTCTTAAGCTCTAAGCTCTTTTTCTCTAGTTGTTCAATTTCTTTATCTAAGTCAATTGCACTATCACCACCATGACGAGAAACGTCACGCAATGCTTCGATTTTTGCTTCTAGTTCGGCAATTGGCTTTTCAAATTCAAGAAAGTTCAAGCTCATCTGTGAATCCTTATCGATTCAGCCCCAAGTCTTTTTGCTCTGGGACTCAATTAGTTAAATTCGAGTTCAACCTGGTCTTTACCAAGTAACTGCTGTAATTCTTCTAGTAACGCATCATTCGGCGTTACACGCCATTCTGTTCCTAGCGTAAGTTTTGCGCGTGCATCGGCACGCTGGTAGTAAATATTAACAGGTACTGTCCCAGCTTTGTGTGGGGTTAATATTTCTGTGAAGCGCTGGTAAAAACGCTCATCTATTTGTTGCTCTAACAACGAAATGGATACGCCTCGTGTAAATTTCTCACGAGCGCTACCTAAATCTAAAACTTCGCGGCCAGACATTTTAAGGCCACCGTTGAAGTCATCAAAGCTGACCTGTCCAGAAACGACCACTATTTTATCTTTTTCTAACAATTCAGCATATTTATCTAGCGCATCTGAGAACAACATCACTTCCATACGACCGCTTCGGTCATCCAAAGTCATCAGTCCGATACGTGTTCCACGCTTGGTTGTCATTACCCGAGCAGCAATCACCAAACCTGCGACCGTCAACGATTGATCGCGTCTTGTTGGTGTTGCGTCTTTTAATCGACAACTGGTGTATTTGGTAAGTTCCTTAAGATAGGCGTTTATTGGGTGCCCCGTCAAATAAAGCCCCAAAGTTTCTCTCTCACCTTCTAACCATACCTTTTCTGGCCATGGTGGAACTTGAGTATATTTATGCTCCACATCTTCTGGCGCATCAGTCAATACACCAAACATGTCAGCCTGACCAAAGGCTTCAGCCTGATGGTGTTGGCTCGCCGCTTTAACCGCATCGTTCAGTGATGCCATCATCGCCGCTCGATGTGGCCCTAGTCGGTCAAGTGCACCCGACATAATAAGCTTCTCAATGACTCGCTTGTTGACTTTCTTGATGTCAATACGAGCACAAAAATCGAATAAATCTCGGAAATGGCCACCTTTATTACGAGCTTCGATAATGACATCAATAGGACCTTCACCAACCCCTTTGATCGCGCCAATACCATAAACGATCGCGCCCTCTTCGTTAACATTAAAGCGGAACAAACCAGCATTAATATCAGGTGGTAGCACTTTGAGCTTCATGCGGAAGCATTCATCTACGAGACCAACAACTTTCTCTGTATTATCCATATCGGCGGTCATAACCGCCGCCATAAACTCAGCAGGGTAATGGGTTTTCAGCCAAAGCGTTTGATAGGAGACCAGTGCATATGCCGCTGAGTGAGATTTATTAAAACCATAACCCGCAAACTTTTCTACCAGGTCAAAGATCTTCATGGCAAGTTCGCCATCAACGCCGTTGTTTATCGCCCCTTCTTCAAAGACGGCACGCTGCTTAGCCATCTCTTCCGGCTTTTTCTTACCCATTGCACGACGCAGCATATCCGCACCTCCCAGCGTATAGCCCGCTAGGATCTGTGCAATTTGCATAACCTGTTCTTGATAAAGAATGATGCCGTACGTAGGCTCCAGAGTCTCTTTTAGAGATTCATGTTGCCACGTTTCATCTGGGTAGGAGACCGCCTCTCGCCCGTGCTTACGGTCGATGAAGTTATCAACCATGCCTGATTGCAATGGACCTGGACGGAATAGCGCCACCAATGCAATGATATCTTCAAAACAGTCCGGCTGTAGACGCTTGATAAGCTCTTTCATACCTCGCGATTCCAACTGGAATACCGCAGTGGTTTCAGAATTCTGTAACAGCTGGAATGAAGCCGGGTCATCAAGTGGTATCGACTCAATTCGAACTGGGTCTTTACCCTCTCTTTCGAGTCGAGGGTTAATCAGTCCAAGCGCCCAATCGATAATCGTTAATGTTCTCAGACCCAAGAAGTCGAATTTAACCAAGCCTGCCGTTTCAACATCGTTCTTATCAAACTGAGTAACAGGGAAATGTCCCTCAGAGTCGGCATAAATCGGTGCAAAATCAGTAATCGTAGTCGGTGAAATTACTACCCCACCCGCGTGTTTACCGGCATTCCGAGTACACCCTTCCAATATGCGGCACATATCGATGAGGTCTCGAACTTCTTCATCGCCATCATAAAGCTGTGGCAATGCAGGCTCCGCCTTGAAGGCTTTTTCTAACGTCATGCCAGGGTCAGCTGGAATCAGTTTTGATATGCGGTCAACAAAGCCAAACGGGTGACCCAATACACGCCCCACATCACGAATAACCGCCTTCGCAGCCATAGTACCGAAGGTAATGATCTGCGATACCGCGTCCCGACCGTACATTTCGGCTACGTGATCAATCACTTGGTCACGTTTATCCATACAGAAATCAACATCGAAATCGGGCATGGAGACACGTTCAGGGTTCAAGAATCGCTCAAAAAGAAGATCGTATTCAAGCGGATCAAGGTCGGTGATTTTAAGAGCATAGGCCACCAATGAACCAGCACCTGAACCACGTCCAGGTCCTACTGGAATCGCATTATCTTTTGACCACTGGATGAACTCCATAACGATCAAGAAGTAACCAGGAAATCCCATCTGGTTGATAACATCAAGCTCAATTTGTAGTCGGTCATCATACTCTGGACGTCGCTCTGCTCGCACCGCTTCATCTGGGAATAAAAACTCCAAACGCTCCTCAAGACCCTCTCTTGATTTCATCACCAAGAAATCAGTCTCTTTCATACCTTCAGTTGGGAACGCAGGTAAGAAGTATTCACCGAGGCGCACTGTCACGTTACAGCGCTTAGCAATTTCTACTGAGTTCTGAAGTGCTTCTGGGATGTCCGCAAACAACTCACACATGTCTTCCTCACTACGAAGATATTGTTGAGCACTGTACTTTTTGGGACGTTTGGGGTCATCAAGCGTGTAACCATCATGGATAGCAACACGAATTTCATGAGCATCAAATAGTTCTTTGTCGACAAACACGACCTCATTGGTCGCGACAACCGGAAGATCGAGCTCCTCGGCCAACTCTACGGCAAAATGCAGGTAACTTTCTTCGTCGGGTCGTCCGGTACGAATCAGTTCTAAATAGTAGCGATCTGGAAAATGCGTCTGATAAAACTGAGCGCACTGCTTAGCAAGTGTTGTATTGCCTTTTAATAGCGCTTTACCTACGTCACCCTCTTTTGCTCCAGAAAGAACGATAAGCCCTTCAGATAACTCGACTAACCACGCCTTATCAATCACAGGTTGATGTTGGATATGGCCTCGAAGGTATGCTTTTGAGATAAGCAAAGTCAGATTGTTGTAACCAGTATTATCCGCTGCCAATACTGTAATGCGAGTTAACTCATCTCCAAATTCGTCAGACTGAACGGCAAAGTCAGCACCAATCAGCGGTTTAATCCCTGAGGAGTGCGCGTTACCATAAAATTTCACTAACCCACATAGGTTAGTAAAATCAGTCAGTGCCATTGCAGGCATACCCATCTCTGCCACTTTTTTAACTAATGGTGGCACCTTCGACAGGCCATCGATCATAGAAAAGTCACTGTGAACTCGAAGGTGTATAAACTTGGGGTCTGACATAATAAATCCTAAATTGCCATGACGAATATTTGGCGAATCATACTCTAACGAATCGTAGTATCACGATCCTTAAAACGACTAATGCGTGCTAGTCTTCAATACCTAATGCGCGTTTGACTGGCTTGAAACTTTTGCGATGCTCTGCAATGACGCCATGCTGTTCAATGGCTTCAAAATGCGCTTTCGTTGGATAGCCTTTATGTTTAGCAAAACCAAATTGTGGATGTTGCTGATCAAGCTCTTCCATCTCTTGGTCGCGAACGACTTTAGCGATAATCGATGCGGCACTGATTTCTGCGACACGCAAGTCTCCCTTAACAACCGCTTGAGCATCCATTGGTAACGTTGGCGTTCGGTTGCCATCAATAAGCACCATATCAGGTTGCATTTGCAGTCCAGCGACCGCACGCTGCATTGCTACCATGGTCGCTTGTAGGATGTTTAACTCATCGATTTCTGTTGGAGAACAACGCCCAACTGCCCATGCCAGCGCTTTTTCTTTTATCTCAGGATAAAGGGCGAGTCGTTTTTTCTCGGAAAGTTTCTTTGAGTCGTTCAATCCTTCAATCGGATTGTTGGGATCCAAGATAACCGCGGCTGTGACGACATCACCCACTAAAGGGCCTCGACCTACCTCATCCACACCCGCGACTAGTGAGTAACCTTGCGGATAATCAAAGGGGGGAAGCTCAGCACTTTTTTTCTTCGTTGTCATAACTTTCCAATTAGATTTAACACTGCATTTGCCGCTTGTTTGTCGGCATCTTTACAAATCCAGTGGTGCATTTCCGTGAATTTGGCAATCACCGGAATGTTGTCACTATTAAGAAGCTTGGTGAGCTCATTGTACAAGTTTTCCGGCGTACAAGCTTCTAACAGAAACTCTTTTACTATCTCATCATCGGCGAGAATATTCGGTAAGGAAACGTATTTGGTTTTCACTAAACGCTTGGCCAGAAATGCGGTTATTGCATTCATTTTATAACCAACGACCATTGGTCTTTTAAGTAGCATGCACTCTAAAGCTACGGTGCCAGACGCCAATAATACAGCATCTGCAGCAGTTATAACGTTACGTGCAGTATCTTGAACAATGTGAAATTCAAGTTGAGGTGCAATTTGCTGCCAAGCTTCAATAAACTGCTGTTTACGCTTTTCGTTGACCGCTGCTACCACAAAACCGAGGTTTGGGTTGTCTTGATGAAGTTTCACACAAGTTTCAATAAACGGTTGTGAAAGCATCTTCAATTCGTTGCCACGACTACCAGGCAAGACCGCTAGCCACTTTTTATCAGGCGCTAATCCTAAAAGCTCGCGAGCTTGTTGTGCATCCGATTCTAGAGGGATGGCATCAGCCAAAGTATGGCCGACAAACTCACAAGGAACTTGGAATTTGTCATAGAAGGCTTTTTCAAATGGCAAGAAAGCAAGTACGAGGTTAGTCGCCTCGGCAATCTTATGAATGCGCTTTTGTCTCCACGCCCAAACAGAAGGACTGACATAGTGTACCGTTTTTGTTCCAGCTTGTTTAAGGTCCAATTCGAGACGCAGGTTGAAATCAGGGGCATCTATACCGACAAACACATCTACTGGGTTTTGAGTAAAGTATTTCACCAACTCTGCTTTAACATGTAACAACCTTCTTAAGCGCCCAAGAACTTCTACCAATCCCATGACCGCAAGCTCTTCCATATCGAAAAGAGACTCGCAACCTTGAGCAATCATTTTAGGGCCACCGATACCAACAAACTCGGCATCTGGATATTGTTGCTTTATTGCTTTGATGAAGCCCTCTCCCAGAGTATCTCCGGAAAGTTCGCCAGCTACGATACCAATTCGCAATGGTCGTTCCATTACCAGTCCTTATTTTCGCCAAATTTCTCGAATACCATAAAACAGAAAAAGACCGCTAACTGATTAGCGATCTTTTTATACTTACGTGGTCAACGTTAGCGGATAATACCACGCTCTGAGCTTTCCAAAATATCCACAAAACGCTGAACTGATGTCCACTCTTGCGCCATTTCCTCAAGCACAGGCTTTACCTCTGCCAGTGTCTTGCCTGAACGGTAGATCTCTTTGTACGCTTTTTGCAAAGCACGTAGCTCTGGCTTCTCGAAACCGTTACGCTTTAATCCAACTAAGTTAAGACCAAACGGTGTTGCATGATTGCCTTGCGCTAGAACGTAAGGTGGCACATCTTGTACCACTGCCGAACAACCGCCAACATAAGCGTATGCACCAACTGTGCAGAATGGGTGGATCGCCGACAAGGCCATAACCCCAGCATGATCACCAACCGTTACATGACCACCGAGAATGGCATTGTTACCAATGTGCGTGTGGTTGCCCACAATCACATCATGCGCAATATGAGCATTCACACAAAGAAGGTTGTCATTACCGACCACTGTCTGGGTCTTATCTTGAACAGTACCACGATGAATTTGTACGCTCTCACGGATGACATTTCGGTCACCAACCACAACTCGCGTATCTTCACCACCGTATTTCTTATCTTGGTTCTCTTCACCAATGATCGCTTGAGGGAATACTCGGTTGTCGTTACCTATTGTCGTATGACCCTTAATAACAACATGCGACATAATCTCATTGTTCTCACCAATTGTGATATCACCTGAGATATAGGTAAAAGGACCTACTGTGGTATTTGCACCAATAGTGACGTTCCCTTCTATAACGGCACTAGGGTGAATCTTAGCGGTTTCATGAATCATATTAAAACTCTCGACGAGCACACTTTAGCTCAGCAGAACAAACAACCTCTCCATCAACCTTTGCCACGCCGTTAAAGGCAGCGATACCGCGACGTTCCTTGATGAATTCTACCTCAATAATCAATTGGTCACCTGGTACAACTGGCTTGCGGAACTTCGCTTTATCGACACTCGCAAAGTAGTACAGCTCATTGCCTTTTGGCGCACCAAACGATTTAAATGCTAGTAGACCCGTTGCTTGAGCCATAGCTTCTAAAATCAACACACCAGGAAATACAGGTAGCTGCGGAAAGTGCCCTGTAAATTGTGGTTCATTCACAGACACATTCTTAATAGCGGTTAGATACTTTTCTTCTTGATAATCGGTAACGCGATCGATCAACAGAAACGGATAGCGATGAGGAAGCAGTTCCTGGATCTCAGTGATTGTCATTGTTTTTGTATCAGTGCTCAAAGTAAAAATCCTATTATCAATTCTTTTTCTAACTAGAGGCATTATATACCCAAATGCCACTTAGTGTCAGTTCGGGGGAGCATTGCTCAACCTAGCGTTATCTGACACACATAAAAAGACTCGCCTAAGCGAGCCTTCATTTTTAAGCCACAGAAGTTAGTCTTCTGTTTGCTCTAGCAGTTTCTCAACTGCTTTGAGGCGCTTGTTCATCTCATCAATGCGATGAACTCGAGTAGCCGTTTTTCGCCACTCTTTGTTGGTTTGTAGTGGAATGCCTGATGAGTAGATGCCTTTCTCTGGCAAGCTACGCATAACCATTCCCATACCAGTAACAATAACACCATCGGCAATCTCGATATGTCCATTGAGAACACTCGCACCGCCAATTTGGCAGTATTTGCCAATTTTGGTGCTACCAGCAACGATAGTACCACCAGCCATTGCTGTGCCATATCCGATGTGCACGTTATGAGCAATTTGCATTTGGTTATCGATGATCACATTGTCTTCGATAATAGTGTCATCCAGCGCACCGCGGTCGATAGTGGTACAAGCACCAATTTCGACACGGTTTCCAATTCGCACGGTACCCACTTGAGGAATTTTGACCCACTCGCCTTTTTCATTAGCGTAGCCAAAACCATCAGAACCAATGACAGTACTTGACTGCACTAAACAATCATCACCAAGCACTACATCATGATAAATCGATACATTAGCCCAAAGCTTAGTATTGCGACCTAGCTTAGCGCCTTTTCCGATAAAGCAACCCGCGCCAACAATTACGTTGTCGCCAAGTTCTGCTCCGGCTTCAATCACAGCATTGGCGCCTACAGATACATTTTCACCCAAGCTAGCTTCTGAAGAGACTACCGCACTTGGCGCAATACCAGGTGCAGCTGGAGCTGGAGTCGTATCTAGCGCTTGGGCTACTTTAGCATATGCCACATAAGGATCAGCAACCACTAGAGCATTAGTTTTGCAATGCTCCAACTCACTGCTTTTCACCATGATTGCCGATGCTTGGCATTCACCAAGATGCTTCGCGTATTTCACATTAGTAAGGAAAGTAATTTGTCCCTCACCAGCGCTATTCATAGGCGCTACCGCACTTATTAGCGTGTTCTCATCACCATGGATTTCTCCACCAGTAATCTCCGCTAATTGTGCTAACGTCAATGCTGTCATGTCTAACCTACTGCAATACTGTTACTTAAGTGAGTCGATAACTTTCTTCGAGATGTTGAACTCTTCTTTTGCATAACCAACCGCTTGAATATCGATGATCATGTCGTAGCCTTCTTTTTTCGCTACTTTTTCAACTGCCTCTTGGATAGTCTTGAACAGCTTCTGTTTTTCTTCTGCTTCACGGCGCTGGCTCTCTTTCTCTAGAGCTTGGCCTTTGATCTTGTATTTGCTATCTAGCTGACCAATCTCGATACGTAGTTTCTCGATTTCATCTTTACCTAGTAGCTCACCATCACGCTGAAGTTTTTCCATCTTCTTAGCTGCATCCGCTTGAATCGCTTGTAGCTCAGCAGCTTTGTCTTTGAACTCATTCTGTAATTTTTGCAGTGTTGCTTCACGCTGTGGAAGTGCTTGGAAAACTTGAAGCGTATTCACATAGCCAATTTTCTGCGCCGCTTCTGCTGCGTTTGCAAACAGTGAAGACGTAAGGATAACTAGGCCAAGTCCAGCCGCTTTCATTAATTTTTTCAAGGTCGATTCCTCTGTTCGTATAGAAACTATTTTCGTTACAAAATATATAGTTAGAAAGTATTACCAATCGTGAAGGTAAAGGCTTCGGTTTTATCGCCTTCAAACTTCTTAACTGGCGTTGCGAGTGAGAATACTAGAGGTCCCATTGGAGACATCCACTGTACTGCTACACCTACCGACGCTCGGTAATTCGACGGATCCGAGTAATCGTAATAATACTGGCTTCCAGGCATGTTAGGGTCTGGTGAAACATAAGTAAACTCTGTGTCCCAAAGGCTTGCTGCATCCATAAACACGCTGGTACGAATTTGATTACGGAACTCATCCGAAGCAAATGGAGTTGGGACAATCAACTCAACGCTAGCAAGCGCTACCGCGTTACCACCCACTGATTGGTCAGTCGCTGAGTAACACGGGTTATTCCCACCTACATTACCGCAACCACCACCATTTGGATCGTTATAGACTGCTTTAGGGCCTACTGAGTTCTGACGGAAACCTCGAAGTGTGGAGAAACCACCCACATAGAAGTTCTCGTAAAACGGCAGCAAGTTATCATTGCCATTGGTTTGACCATAACCGTTACCGTAACCTAAGCGACCTTTCAACAATAACGTAAAATTGTGACTTTCAGTAATAGGAAAATACTGTCTTATGTCATATTGAGTCTTGAAGTATTGAACATCCGATCCAGGAACCGTCACTTTACCATAGAGTTTTTGATGGTTACCTGCGGTCGGGAAACGTCCACGGTTTAAATTATTTCGAGTCCATGCAGCCGTTAGATGGAAATCATCCGTAATCAAGTTACCTTCTGAATCACGGTTCTTCTCTTGAGCTTGCAGGAACTTCTCAATTTGAACGTACTCTTTGATATTACCCAATCGACTATGTGTATAACCACCACCAAACTCTAGGTAGTTAAGTTCGTCGACCGGGAAACCCCAAGTCAACGTACCACCATAACTTTGATCGGTATAGTCAACGATACCAGCTTTCGAGGCTTCAAACTCATTGTAGAAAATCTGACCACCAAGGCTGACACCATCTAGGTTCCAGTATGGGTCGCGATAATCCAACGTTACGTTTTTCTGATACTTGTTGGTCATCGCACTGATACCAACTCGGTCCCCAGAACCTGCAAAGTTATCTTGCTGAAGACCAACCTGGAAGCTAATACCTGATTCAGTACCATAACCGACACCAAAGTTAATGCTTCCTGAGTTTGCCTCTTTGACATCGTATACCAAGTCTACTTGATCATCAGTGCCAGGAACACGTACTGTTTGAACATCAACCGTTTCAAAGAAACCTAATCGGTTCAGACGGTTTTTACCGGTTTCAATAGACTTCGAGTTCAACCAGCTCGATTCCATCTGACGCATTTCACGACGTAACACTTCATCTTTGGTGGAGTTGTTACCTGTGAATCGAATATCGCGAACATAAATACGGTTTCCAGCTTCAACATTAATGACCAAAGAAACTTGGTTATTCTCATCATCAAACTCTGGAATGGTGCGTACTTGCGGGTAAGCATAGCCAGCTTCACCCAAGACGCGCTTAATGTTCTCTTCTAATGCAGTAACACTAGAGCCGTTATAAGTATCACCATCCTTAAATGGAACCATACTTTCGAACTCAGCTTGTTTACCAATTAGCTGACCACGGAACTTCACATCTTTTACTTGATAAGGTTCACCCTCATCAATACCTAGTGTGATGTAAACGCCTTTCTTGTCAGGAGAAATCGATACTTGAGTCGTATCGACTTTGAACTTTAAGTAGCCTCGATCGAGGTAGAACGACTTGAGGGCTTCAATATCGCCTGCGAGAACTTGCTTTTGGTATTTATCATCCGCAAGGAAATTCCACCATGCGACATCTACATTCAGGTTAAAACGTGATAGTAATTCCTGATCGCTAAAGACAGTATTACCAATGAAGTTAATCTGTTTGATCTTTGCCGAAACACCTTCAGAGAATACAAACTTCAAGTCAGCACGATTACGTGGCAACGGTGTAACCACCGCTTGAACCTTCGCGTTATATTTACCGACACTGTAATAGAAATCTTCTAGACCTTTTTCGATATTACTTAACGTTGTGCGGTCTAGAGCTTCACCGACAATAACACCTGACGCATCAAGGTTTTGCTGTAGTTGCTCTTCCTTTATCGCGCTGTTACCTGAGAAAGAGATGCTCGCAATAGTTGGGCGCTCTTTGACACGTATCACCAGTGCGTCTTTATCACGAAGTACCTTAATATCCTCAAAGTTACCCGATTGATAGAGGGCATTAATGATCTCTGAGATATCTTTACTGTCTACCGAATCACCAATACGTACAGGCATTTTCAAAAGAGCGGCACCTAGTGCTACCCTTTGCAAACCTTCGATTCGAATGTCCTGTACAACAAAATCCTCAGCCCCATTCGCCGACACACTGGTCGCTAGTAGAGATGCGAATAGAATATGCTTAATCGCCATACCTGCTCTAATTAATCCTTGCTAATACCGCTGCCTAAATTCTGATATCAAAGGCGTGTAAAATCATTAAAAATTGCTATCAGCATCAATGAGAAGATAATAGCCCCTCCCACTCGATACCCCATTTCTTGTACTTTTTCTGGTACAGGTCTTCTAATTACTGCTTCAATTGCAAAGAACAATAAATGTCCTCCATCAAGCATTGGCAATGGTACTAAGTTGATAATACCCAAGTTGACACTAATCAGCGCCAAGAAGCCTAAGAAATAAACCAGTCCATAATCTGCGGTTGTACCTGCCCCTTTCGCAATCGAAATAGGTCCGCTTAGATTGTTTAGGCCAACATCACCCACGATCAGCTTTTTCAGCATAGAGATCGTAAGTTCGATAATTTGTCCCGTTTTCGCGATAGCTTTACCTACCGCTTCAACCGGCCCGTATTGAAGGTCAAAGCGATAACTCGCAGGCCACTCACCAATCTCTGGAGCGATACCCGCAAAGCCAATAACCGTGCCATCTCTTAGCTCACGTGACCCAGGAGTCAATGTTGTTGTTAATCGCTCACCGTCTCTCAGCACTTGTATAGTCACTGGACTATTTGGGTTCGCTTGAATCACATCCACAACTTGTTGCCATTGAGAGATGTCTTGCTCTCCCGCCGAGATAATAGTATCACCAACCTGAAGGCCAGCTGCCGCACCGGCTCCGTCTTCACTTACATTTGTCAGCGTTGTTTTAATCTCTGGGGTATACGGTTTAAAACCAAGCGTCCCCATAGCAGACTCTGTTTCTGGATTAAAGTTCCAGTCCGACAAATCAATTGTTAATTTTTTGTCCGTTCCTATTTGGCTATCTGATGAAACTGTGACCGTCATTTGATTATCGCCAATATGCGACACTAGCCCCAAATTAACCGATTCCCAGTCCAACGTTGGCGTACCATCAATGGATTTGAACTCCATTCCGGAAGTCAGTCCAGCTTGGGCAGCAATCGAGTGTGGGGTAACTTCGCCAATAACAGGCTTAACCGCAGGCACACCAATCAAAAACACCAGCCAGTAAGCAAACACCGCAAAAAAGAAGTTAAAAGCTGGCCCTGCACCTACAATAGCGGTTCTTTTCCAGAGAGGCTTTTTATCAAAGGCATACTTGTGATCGGCTTCAGAGACTTCATCGACTCGACTATCGAGCATCTTGACATAGCCGCCTAAAGGAATGACAGAGATACTATATTCAGTTCCATCTTTACCGATTTTCGACCAAATCGATTTACCGAAACCAATCGAGAACTTTTCGACATACACACCACACTTTCGCGCTACCCAAAAGTGACCGTATTCATGTACGGCGACTAGAATCCCTAGCGCAACAATAAAGGACGCGAAGTTCCAAAGGATGTCCGTCATATCAAAAATTCTCTCACTAAATCGAACGCACGATTTCTCGTGCATAGTTTCGAGCCATTCTATCTAGCTCAAGAATAGTTTCCAAGTTATCTAATTGTATAAATTCATTTGCTGAACAGACTTTCGACATAACGCGCTCATTTACCACGCTAATATCAGTAAAACGGATTTTTTCCGACAAGAAGGCTTCAACCGCAATTTCATTCGCGGCATTGATAGCCGTCGTTGCATGTTGTCCTTCAAAACAGGCATCCATTGCTAACGCTAAGCAAGGATACTTGGCATAGTCTGGAGCCATAAAACTCAGTTCACCGATTGTCGTAAAATCAAGAGGAGCTACTCCGGAAGGGATTCGCTCAGGATAAGACATCGAATAAGCAATCGGCGTTGCCATATCTGGCTGTCCCATCTGTGCTATGACCGAACCATCATTGTATTGCACCATAGAGTGAATCACCGACTGAGGATGAATGACTACTTTTAGCTGCTCTCGATTGGTATTGAATAGCCAGCGAGCCTCAATAAATTCCAAACCCTTATTCATCATTGTTGCTGAATCAACAGAAATTTTTGGCCCCATTGACCAATTTGGATGAGCGATTGCCTGCGCAGGTGTTACTGAAGAAAGCGTTGAAACGTCTGTATATCTAAAAGGACCACCCGAACCGGTTAAAAGGATATGATTGATACCCGCTTCAGCTAACTGGCAGTTCCCAAGATTGGTTTGAATATTTGCAGGTAAACATTGGAATATGGCGTTATGTTCACTATCAACAGGCAGCAACTGAGCGCCAGATTCATACACGGCGTCCATAAATAGCTTACCAGACATGACCAGCGCTTCTTTATTAGCTAACAGGACGCGTTTGCCCGCTTTCACAGCGGCAAGCGTAGGTAACAAGCCCGCTGCACCGACGATAGCAGCCATTACAACATCGACATCACTGGATTCCGATACCATGCACATCGCTTGTTGACCAAACAGTACTTCGGTTATCGTATCACGAGGAAGCAGTCGCTTTAGCTCTGATGCATCTGCCTCCTCATTTAAGACCGCAAACTTGGGTTTCCAAATGGAGCAAAGCTCAGCCATCTTGGCTACGTTTTTACCACCAACAAGAGCATAGATGGCGAAAGATGAAGGGTTTTCTGAAACGACTTTTAGAGTGCTTGCTCCAATAGAACCAGTAGCGCCTAGAATGGTTAGATTTTGCATGCTATTACAACCGCTTATAAGCAACCAGAGAATAAGAACTTATTCTCTGGTTGGGAAGATTAGAAAATGAGATAAAGAAGAGCAAATACAGGAAACGCTGCGGTTAGACTGTCCACACGATCGAGGACACCACCATGACCCGGAATAATGTTACTACTGTCTTTTATCTTCGACACTCGTTTAAACATACTTTCCACTAAGTCGCCAAGCACTGAAATAACAACTGTGGCAAGAGTAATGATAGTCATACTGACATAGCTCGTAAACTGAATATCGAAGAGTAATGAGCTTCCCCATGCGACAACCAAAGCTGCAGCAATGCCGCCAATCAAACCTTCAATCGTCTTATTAGGGCTTACATGAGGGGCCATCTTACGTTTACCTAAACTTTTTCCAGCAAAGTAAGCGCCGCTATCGGCAGCCCAAACGATCAAACAGACAAACAGAACCAGTTTTGAGCCGTAATAAGGGTCTAGGTAGTAATGCTGTCCTCTCAGGATAACAATGCTCCACAAAAATGGCAGCAAAGTTAGCAGACCAAATAGATGTCGGAGTACATTAGAGTGCTCCCATAGTCCTGCAGACTTAGGATAGGACATCGCTAAACCACTGGCGATAAGCCACCAGCTAAAACCAATACCTAGCAATAAAAGGTGTGATGAATCTACCTGGTTCAAAGAGACAATGTCAGACGGGACAATAAATAAAGAGAGTCCAACTGCAAGGCCAGAAGGAATTAAAGCGAGTAGCCGAGAACGGGTAAGAGTAAATTGAGTCCATTCCCATGCGCCAACAAGCGTGACTGCCGCAACAAAACCGATAAACCACGTTAATGGCAGTGAAAAAATACCCCAAACCACCAGCGGAGCTAGTATTAGGGCGGTAATAATTCGTTGTTTCAAATTAAATCGTCCTTAATTGGCTTCCATTAACGCTTTGACTTGTTCTCCGGTACAACCGAAGCGCCTTTCGCGATTCACAAACCAAGTGATTGCCTGAATGAGGCTGTCCTCGTCAAATTCTGGCCAGTACTCTTCCGTGAAGTACATTTCGGCATACGCCATTTGCCAAAGCATAAAGTTGCTAATGCGACATTCACCACTAGTACGAATCAAAAGGTCGACATCTGGGAGATCGGACATAGTGACACAACGACCAATCATATCTTCAGTAATGTCATCCGCAGAGAGCTCTCCTTGTTCTACAAGTCCAGCTAACCTTTTGGTTGCTTGTAAAATATCCCACTTACCGCCGTAGTTTGCTGCGACGTTGATAACAGTACCAGTGTTGTTTTCTGTCAATTTCTCCGCTTCAGCGATTTTTCTTTGTAATCTGTCATTAAAGCGTGATTTGTCGCCGATGATGCGAAGACGTAAGTTATTTTTATGAAGCTTTTTGATTTCACTCGACAGAACCGTAATAAACAGCTCCATCAGCAGACCGACTTCATCTTCAGGTCTACGCCAATTCTCACTACTGAAGGCAAACAGTGTCACTGCTTGAATATTCAGTTTTGCAGCGGCAGAAATGGTCTTACGTACCGCAGAAACCCCTTTTTTATGCCCGAAAACGCGTGGTTTTCCCTTAGATTTTGCCCAACGTCCATTACCATCCATGATGATAGCAATATGTTTTGGAAGGGAATCATTGAAGATGTGTGAGTTTTGCATAAAAGAGTATAGTTATAATTCGGGTCGGACAGAGTAGCATAAAAAAACGCTGTGCTGTCAGCACAGCGTTCAAACTAGAACTGATTGGTGAAATATTAGACTTCCATCAACTCTTTTTCTTTTGCTGCAAGAAGTTCATCAACATTTTTCACTGCTGCATCGGTAAGCTTTTGAATCTCATCTTGTGCTTTACGATCTTCATCTTCAGAAATTTCTTTATCTTTCAGTAGCGCTTTCAAGTCACCGTTAGCGTCACGACGAATATTACGGATTGCAACGCGGCCGCCTTCAGCTTCACCACGAACGATCTTCACTAGGTCTTTACGACGCTCTTCTGTTAGCGGTGGAAGTGGCACGCGGATAACCGTACCCGCAGACATTGGGTTTAAACCAAGGTCAGAAGTCAGAATCGCTTTTTCAACTTTAGGCGCAAGCTCTTTATCGAATACTGTAATAGCAAGTGTACGCGCGTCTTCAGCAATGACGTTTGCTACTTGGTTTAGAGGTGTTGGCGCACCGTAATATTCAACAGAGATACCTTGAAGAAGGCTTGGGTGTGCACGACCTGTGCGAATTTTAGTTAGGTTATTCTTAAGTGCTTCAACACTTTTTGCCATGCGCTCTTGAGCGTCTTGTTGGATTTCGTTAATCACAATATCACCTTAAATAATAGTAACCTGAAAGCCAGTCTGCTTTCAGGCTATGTCCTTCGATAATTCTGGTTAAGAGTGTACTCTTATTCTGCGTCGCTGATAAGTGTGCCTTCTGCTTCACCCATCACAACACGACGCAATGCACCTGGCTTATTCATGTTGAATACGCGGATTGGCATCTTATGGTCACGAGCCAATGTGAATGCCGCCAAGTCCATTACTTTCAGCTCTTTCTCTAGAACTGCGCTGTAAGAAAGCTTATCACATAAAACTGCATCAGGGTTAGCCACTGGATCAGCAGTGAAAACACCATCTACTTTTGTTGCTTTAAGCACAACATCAGCTTCGATTTCGATACCACGAAGACACGCAGCAGAGTCCGTTGTGAAGAATGGGTTACCAGTACCTGCTGAGAAAATCACCACGCGGCCTTGACGTAATTCACGAATAGCATCAGCCCAGTTGTAATCGTCGCAAACACCTTTAAGAGGGATAGCAGACATAACACGTGCATTCACATACGCACGGTGAAGTGCATCACGCATAGCTAGGCCATTCATAACCGTTGCTAGCATACCCATGTGATCACCAACTACACGGTTCATACCTGCTTCAGCAAGGCCTGCACCACGGAACAAGTTACCACCACCAATGACTACACCAACTTGAACACCCAGTTCAACCAGTTCTTTAACCTCTTGTGCCATACGGTCAAGGATTTTTGGATCGATACCAAAGCCTTCCTCGCCTTGTAGCGCTTCACCACTAAGTTTTAACAGAATACGTTGATAAGCTGGTTTAGGGTTCGTTGTCATGAAGTATACCTTCCAAAGAGTTATCGATTAACGGTCATGGCTTGAGACTAGTATAGACTCAACTCATGACGGCTAAAAAATGACAGATAGCCTAGTCGTAAAAAGACCGTAGCCTAGGCCACGGTCTTTTCATCAACAAATCATCAAGGATTAACCTTTCTGAGCTGCTGCTACTTCGTCAGCGAAGCTCATTTGCTCGCCCTTGTCGATGCCTTCACCAACTTCTAGACGTACAAAAGTAGCTACTGATGCGCCACGCTCTTTAAGGATTTCGCCAACAGTTTTCTTTGGCTCCATTACGAACGCTTGACCAGTTAGAGAGATTTCGCCAGTGAATTTCTTCATGCGGCCAACAACCATCTTCTCAGCGATCTCAGCAGGCTTGCCTTCGTTCATAGCGATTTCAACTTGAACAGCTTTCTCTTTTTCTACTACGTCTGCAGGTACGTCTTCTGGGTTAACGAACTCTGGACGAGAAGCAGCAACGTGCATAGCAACGTGCTTAAGAGTTTCTGCGTCGCCTTCACCAGCAACAACAACACCGATCTTCTCACCGTGACGGTAAGTAGCGATAGCAGCGCCTTCAACGTACTGTACGCGACGGATGTTGATGTTTTCACCGATCTTAGCAACAAGAGTAACACGCTCGTCTTCGAACTTAGCTACTAGCTCTTCAGCAGTTGCTTTAGTTGCTAGAGCTTCGTCAGCTACTTTCTCAGCAAATGCTGTGAAGTTTGCATCTTTAGCAACGAAGTCAGTTTGGCAGTTAACTTCAAGAAGAGCAGCAACGCCGTTCTCTTCTTTAATGATGATCGCGCCTTCAGCAGCGATGTTACCTGCTTTTTTAGCAGCTTTAGCAGCGCCAGACTTACGCATGTTTTCGATTGCTAGTTCGATGTCGCCGTTAGTTTCAACAAGCGCTTTCTTACATTCCATCATGCCTGCGCCAGTGCGGTCGCGCAGTTCTTTAACTAGAGCAGCAGTAACAGCCATTCTCTATTCCTCAGTTGATTCTGATTAGGGTAAAAATCAGGGGCTCTCATTCGGCCCCTGATGCTAACTATAACTCAGTTTATATGAAGACTAGATGTCTTCGAAACTAAGTGTGACTTCGAGCCGCTATTATTCAGCTTCTTCTACGAAACCGTCTTTGTCAGCTACAGCTGCAACGTCTTTGTTGCGACCTTCTTTAACCGCGTCTGCAGCAGCGTTTAGGTAAAGCTGTACTGCACGGATTGCGTCGTCGTTACCTGGGATAACGTAGTC
The DNA here is from genome assembly GCF_022432925.1 of Vibrio sp. CyArs1. NCBI lineage: Bacteria > Pseudomonadati > Pseudomonadota > Gammaproteobacteria > Vibrionales > Vibrionaceae > Vibrio > Vibrio sp. CyArs1. Next base: position 329,174 of record NZ_JAKRBO010000006.1, read on the forward strand.
AACGCCGTCTGGGTTAGAGTTAGTATCAACAACAGCAAATACTGGGATACCTAGGTTGTTTGCTTCTTTAACAGCGATGTGCTCGTGATCAGCGTCGATTACGAATAGAGCGTCTGGTAGGCCGCCCATGTTCTTGATACCACCAAGAGACTTCTCTAGCTTCTCCATTTCGCGAGTGCGCATTAGAGCTTCTTTCTTAGTTAGTTTCTCGAAAGTACCGTCTTGAGCTTGTGCTTCGAAATCTTTTAGACGCTTGATAGACTGACGAACAGTTTTGTAGTTCGTTAGCATACCGCCCAACCAACGGTTGTTCACGTAGAACTGGTCAGCGTTGATTGCAGCTTCTTTAACAGCTTCAGATGCAGCGCGCTTAGTACCAACGAAAAGAACTTTACCTTTCTTCTCACCGATTTTAGCTAGCTCAGCTAGTGCATCGTTGAACATTGGTACAGTTTTTTCTAGGTTGATGATATGTACGCGGTTACGAGCACCAAAGATGAATGGCTTCATTTTTGGGTTCCAGTAACGAGTCTGGTGACCGAAGTGAACACCAGCTTTTAGCATATCGCGCATTGATACAGTTGCCATTTTAAATTCCTCTATGGGGTTAGGCCTCCACATTTCCCATGAATCCGACTTGGTATGAATGATTACTCAAGCACCCCGGAACATGTGACGAAATGTGTGTGATTTAAATTAAAGTTAATGGGAACAAAACCGAGCTCGCCGATTCGAAGAAACTAAGTCCTGTTTCCGGCGCGCTTTATACCATAATTTGGCCACTGATTTCTACAAAAATCGCAATAAATGTACAAAGTACAATCATCACAGCAGTGAGTTTTTAACTAAACCCAACTAAAATGAATCACGTACATAACTACAAACGAGTTTTATTCTTGTTGCGCTTAATCTCGCCACTGATAGAATAACCCGTCAATTTAGAAAGCAGAGAACACAGATGTCTATCAAAATCAAAACTGAAGCTGAAATCGAAAGAATGCGTATCGCAGGTAAGCTTGCAGCAGAGCTTTTAGAAATGATCGAACCTCACGTGAAAGAAGGGGTAACGACGGAAGAGCTCGATAGAATTTGTGCGGATTTCACTCGTGAGCGTGGCGCTTACTCGGCCCCACTTGATTATCACGGTTATCCAAAATCAATCTGCACATCGATCAACCACATTGTTTGTCACGGTATCCCAGCAGAACAAGACGCAATGGGTACTACAGGTAAACTAAAACCGGCTGTTCTAAAAAATGGCGATATCGTCAACGTGGACGTGACAGTTATTATTCCTAACGATGAAAATGCCTCACTAGACACTCGTCCAGAAGGTTATCACGGCGATACATCAAAAATGTTTTTAGTCGGTGATGTTTCACCTGCTGATAAGCGCCTATGTATGGTTGCTCAAGAAGCACTGTATCTGGGCATGAAGACCGTCAAACCAGGTTCCACAGTTGGTGCTATCGGTACTGAGATTGAAAAATTCATTAAAACGAATAACAAGAACAACCCACGTAATAAGTTCTCTATCGTGAAGGATTTTTGTGGCCACGGTATCGGTTCTGAGTTCCATGAGGAGCCACAAGTGGTTCACTACAAAAACAACGACCGCCGTGTACTAAAAGAAGGTATGGTGTTCACTATTGAACCAATGATCAATGCTGGTAAATTTGGCTGCAGCATTGACGCAGAAGACGATTGGACAGTCTACACTGGCGACGGCAAAAACTCCGCGCAATGGGAACATACGATTGTGGTAACCAAAACAGGTTGCGAAGTATTGACCTTACGTAGCGACGAATCTATTCCTCGTCACATGAACAATATCTAGCCATTCCGCTTCGATTCAACAATATCCCCAAACACTGGGGATATTTTTTTATCTGAATCATTTTGGTATAACCGTAGTTAGAAACTTTTTTGCTTGCACGGATCGCACTCATGACTTTTCAGAGCCCAACCACACTAAGCGACGAACAACTCACGATCAGCGAGTTAAAGTCACAATTAGAAACCTTTTCTGAACATCAGAAACAGGAGTTCTTAAATCACCACCCTATTACCGATTTGGTCCTAGGTCGTTCAGATTACATTGACCAGCTACTTAACCGGTTATGGCAGTTCACTGGTCTAGCTAACCAAACCAGCCTAGCGTTAGTGGCTGTAGGTGGATATGGTCGCGGCGAGCTGCACCCGCTATCGGATATCGATATTCTGGTAGTCTCGCGCAAAAAGCTTCCAGCGAACCTTGAAAGCACCATCAGTGAATTCATTACCCTACTTTGGGATCTGAGATTAGAAGTCGGTCACGCAGTAAGAACCGTTCAAGAATGCCTAGAAATCGGCCAGTCGGACTTAACCGTTGCGACGAATCTTCAAGAGGCGCGTTTGCTATGTGGCAGCGAAGACACCTTTTCCTTACTTAAGAGCCAGATTGATTCCGAAGAATTTTGGCCCTCAGAAACCTTTTATCACGCAAAAATCGAAGAACAACGCACTCGTCACGCCAAGTACCACGACACCACCTACAATCTAGAACCCGATATTAAATCCACCCCGGGCGGATTGCGTGATATCCATACTCTAAGTTGGGTAGCGCGCAGCCACTTTGGGGCTACTTCCTTGTACGAGATGAGCCGATTTGGTTTCCTCACCGATGCAGAGTACCGAGAACTCGTCGAGTGCCAGAACTTTCTCTGGCGCGTGCGCTTTGCACTACACATCGAACTACGACGCTACGACAATCGGCTAACCTTCGCTCATCAAGCTCAAGTGGCCGAGAACTTAGGCTTTGTTGGTGAAGGCAACGTAGCGGTCGAGATGATGATGAAAGAGTTCTATCGAACACTACGACGTGTCGCTGAACTGAATAAGATGTTGTTGAAACTGTTTGATCAAGCCATCGTCAATAAAGGTAAGATTCAAGACGCTATCGTCATTAACGATGATTTCCAGCGGAGGGGCAAACTCATAGAAGCAAGAAAGCCTGCGCTGTTTCAAGCTAGGCCAGAAACCATCTTAGATATGTTTATTCATATCGCTAATGACTCGAGTATTGAAGGCGTCAGCCCAGCAACATTGCGTCAATTACGTACTGCTCGACGTCGATTAAACAAGTTTTTGCACACCATTCCGGCAGCAAGAGAGAAGTTTATGGATCTGGTTCGCCACCCGAACGCGCTGCACCGAGCGTTTCGCTTGATGCACAAGCTAGGGGTTTTATCGGCCTACCTGCCCCAGTGGAGTCAGATCGTCGGACAAATGCAATTTGACCTGTTTCATGTCTACACCGTTGACGAACACAGTGTCCGCCTACTGAATCATATCCACACCTTTAGCATCGAGGAAAACTACTCCAAGCACCCCATTTGCTGCGAGGTCTATCCTCGTATGCAGAAAAAAGAACTGCTTATCCTCGCTGCCATTTTTCATGACATCGGTAAAGGTCGAGGGGGCGATCACTCTGAGATCGGCGCTGTCGAAGCGTATGATTTCTGTATGGAACACGGCTTGTCTAAACCGGAAGCCAAACTGGTCTCTTGGTTGGTTCAAAATCACCTTTTGATGTCGGTTACCGCTCAACGTCGTGATATTTACGACCCAGATGTAATTATCGAATTTGCTAAAAAAGTTCGCGATGAAGAATACCTCGAGTATCTAGTCTGCCTCACTGTTGCCGATATCTGTGCCACGAACCCAGAGTTATGGAACAGTTGGAAGCGAACCTTGCTTGCTGAGCTCTTCTACTCCACACAGCGAGCACTTAGAAGAGGCCTAGAGAATCCCGTCGATGTTCGTGACCGTATTCGACACAATCAACAACTCTCTTCAGCGCTTCTACGTAAGCAAGGCTTTAACGCTCGAGAGATCGAAGTACTTTGGCAACGATTCAAGGCTGACTATTTCCTAAGACATACTCATAAGCAGATTGCCTGGCACAGTGAACATATCCTTAATGCCGATGATCCTACTAAGCCGCTAGTGCTGATGAGTAAGAATGCGACACGTGGCGGCACTGAAGTCTTTGTATATTGCCAAGATCAGCCTGCATTATTTGCCACAGTGGTTGCAGAACTCGATCGCCGCAATTTTAACGTGCATGACGCACAGATCATGACCAGTAAGGACGGTTTCGTCCTTGATACCTTTATGGTGCTTGATCAACATGGTGATGCCATTGATGTAGAGCGACACTCTGCGGTGATCAAACATTTGGTTCATGTCTTGGAGGATGGACGCCCTACCCGCGTAAAAACGCGTCGCGCACCAAGAAACCTAAAGCATTTCAATGTAAAAACTCAGGTCGACTTTTTGCCCACTAAGGGGAAAAAGCGCACACTGATGGAACTGGTCGCTTTGGATGCCCCAGGCTTACTAGCAAAAGTGGGAGCGACGTTTGCCCAGCTTGGCGTTAATCTACATGCGGCGAAAATCACCACAATTGGTGAACGTGCAGAAGACTTATTTATCTTAACAAGCGCAACGGGTGGCAGACTGTCTGAAGAGGAACAGAGCCAGCTAAAACAAAAACTACATGACACAATTTCAGAACAAATTGCTAGTTAGCAAATAGTTGTTAGTAATAATGACTGGCCACACCGTCGTGGCCAGTTGTCTAAATTAAAATTGCGCATCATTTAAGCGATCTCGTCCACATTTCTCTCTTATTTGTCTAATTATCAGCTATCTACCACATTAATTGCCTGCTACAGTTGTAGAGAAAACACACTGCAATAAGAGGTAACTTATGTATCCAAACCTCACAGGTTTAGGCATTCACGATCCTAAACAAATTGAGCGTTACTCACTACGACAAGAAGCGCACAAGGATGTGTTGAAGATATACTTTCATAAACAAAAGGGCGAGCTCTTCGCCAAAAGCGTTAAGTTTAAGTATCCAAGACAAGTAAAGAATGTTCGCGTTAACAGCAGCAGTGGCAATTACAAAGAAGTCACCGAAATTAACCGCAATCTCACGCTTGTGATTGATGAATTAAATAAACTAACCAAACCTGTAGAAGTCGCAGAAGTCGATGTTAAGCAGAAAATCCTCACCGATCTTCGCCACTTAGAAAAAGTCGTTTCTAGCAAAATTGCTGAGATTGAAGCGGATTTAGAAAAGTTAAAATAATCAAAAAAAATGCTCCCCTAAGGGAGCATTTTTTATAGGCGTATCTATTAAGGCGTATAGAACGTTGCTGCACCTGGACCTACTGGTAGACCTAGTAAGAATACCCAGATGTAGAACAGTAAACTCCAACCTACCAAGAAACAGATAGAGTACGGCAACATAGTTGCGATTAGCGTACCAATACCTAGATTCTTCATATAGCGTGTTGCCACTGCCAGAATCAGTCCAAAGTAGCTCATCATAGGTGTGATGATGTTGGTAGTTGAATCACCAATACGGTATGCCGCCTGAATGGTTTCAGGAGCATAACCAACCAACATAAGCATTGGAACAAAGATAGGTGCTGTTACTGCCCACTGTGCAGACGCTGAACCAATCATTAGGTTGATAAAGCCACACATTAGGATAAATGCAAAAAACAGAGCAGGACCTGTTAGACCGATAGTCTGTAGGAAGTCAGCACCCGCTACAGCAAATACCTGACCAAAGTTTGTCCACTTAAAGAAAGCAACAAATTGCGCAGCAAAGAACACCAATACAATGTACATACCCATCGAAGACATAGACTTCGACATCGCATCGATCACGTCACGGTCATTCTTCATAGAACCAGTCACTTTACCGTAGACAAAGCCCGGAATCGCGAAGAAGACAAAGATGAATGCTACGATACTCTTCAAGAACGGAGAACCTGCAACCTGACCATCAGCAGTGCGAAGCACGCCATTTTCAGGAACAACAGTTGATGCAATGATTGCACTTACAACCAGTACTGCAATACCTGCCATTTTCAGGCCTTTCTTTTCTACTGCAGTCAGTGAACCCATGCTGTCATTAGAAAGATCTTCTGCTGCTTCTTCTTCATTGTATTTACCCAGTTTAGGTTCAACGATTTTTTCGGTAACAAATGCACCTGTAATCGCAATGAAGAAGGTCGACACAAACATAAAGTACCAGTTCACCTCAGGGCCAACGGTGTAGTTTGGATCGATCATTTGAGCGGCAGTTTCAGTAATACCTGATAGTAGTGGATCCACAGTACCAATTAAGAGGTTTGCTGAATAACCACCAGATACACCAGCAAACGCTGCTGCAAGACCTGCTAGAGGGTGACGTCCTAGAGAGTGGAACAGCATCGCTGCCAATGGAATAAGTACGACGTAACCAAGCTCTGAAGCAGTGTTAGAAATAATACCTGCAAATACAACGGTTACTGTTACCATGCGCTGAGACGCACCCATAACAAGACCACGCATTGCGGCAGATAGCATGCCAGAGTGTTCAGCAATTGCCACACCCAGCATAGCGACAAGAACGGTTCCTAATGGCGCAAAACCTGTGAAGTTTTTCACTAAGTTTGTCACGATTAGCTGTAAGCCTTCTGCGTTCAATAAGCTCACTACTTTAATCATGCCGTCTGCTGCACGACCAGCAGCGCCTTCAGGGCGCGGATCGGCAACCGCTACGTCAAAGTAGCCGGCGATGCCTGACATAACTAAGATAGCAACACAGAAAATAGCAAACAGTGTGATTGGGTGGGGTAATAGATTCCCCAAGTACTCTACCGCGTCAAGAAAACGGGTAAATAGAGGCTTTTTTGGCTTGTTGTGTTTCATTGTGGCAGATGAACTCATCTGTCCCCTCCTTTTTTATTTGTCCTAGCATTCTTTACAAAGCCATGGTCGATTCCTGACAACTTTGTAAAAAAGCAGCCGCAGGGTACGTGAGGGAGCTCAACATTAAAAGCCGAAAATGTTGCTAATTGTAAATAATGCGCAATTTACATCCAGTTATTTAGCAAAAACACAACAACTTATAATGACAAAAATATAAAACAAAAAATAACAATCTCGTGACATATTTACCTTTTTGTAATATCGACAACCGATTAGGGATAAAAAAAGCTCAACTAAATCATCATTGAAAACACACTCCGCTTCTGAAATGATGGATTGTGATTTATGTGAACTAGGACTCAATTCGTGACTTACTCATTGGAGCCAATTGGCATCATTCATTCTCCTTACAAAGAGAAGTTTGCTGTACCGAGACAACCTCGGTTAGTCTCGAGCGCCACCGCAACAATTGCGTTGCAGGGTGACATCAATTGTCTAGAAGCCGTTCGCGGCCTTGAACAGTTTTCTCACCTTTGGTTGCTGTTTCTCTTTGACCAAAACCTTGCCGCAGGCTGGAAACCTACAGTGAGACCGCCTCGATTAGGAGGCAATGAACGAGTCGGAGTATTAGCCAGCCGCGCGACATTTCGTCCCAATGGTATCGGGATGTCTTCAGTTGAACTGAAAGGTATTCGTCAGCAAGGTTCACAAGTCTTTATTGATGTGGGCAGTGTTGATCTTGTCGATGGCACCCCAATCGTCGATATCAAACCTTATATCCCTTATTCAGACTCAATCCCTGATGCCATCGGTGGCTATGCGGAATCTGAACCTGAATCGATAGAAGTCGCGTTTTCAGACATCGCATTAGAGGAACTAGCTAAGGACAAGGAGGTTGCCTATAAGACGCAAGTCATCAAAGAGGTACTCGCTCAAGATCCTCGACCTGCTTACAAAAAAAGTAAGGTTGATAATAAGGAATACGGAGTCAGACTCTTCGATTGGAACGTAAAATTCAAAATAATCGCGCAACTAGCCTTGGTAACTTCCATTGACTCTTTGTAGAAAGCGAATTGGCTGATATCATAAGCGGCTTAACTCAATTTGGGTCTTCTGCCCAAATTCTCTATTAACATAATGAACGGATACCCATAAATGCGTACCAGTAACTATCTTCTTTCTACTCTGAAGGAGACACCAAACGACGCAGAAGTTGTAAGTCACCAGCTAATGCTGCGTGCAGGTATGATTCGTAAACTAGCTTCAGGTTTATACACTTGGCTACCTACGGGTCTACGTGTTCTGCGTAAAGTCGAAAACATCGTTCGCCAAGAGATCGATAATGCAGGTGCAGTTGAGACTTTGATGCCCGTAGTGCAGCCGTTTGAACTATGGGAAGAAACAGGCCGATCTGAAAAGATGGGTGCGGAACTACTTCGCTTCACTGATCGCCACACGCGTCCGTTTGTTCTTAGCCCAACGGCTGAAGAAGTTATCACTAGCCTTGTTCGCAACGAAGTAAGCTCTTATAAGCAACTTCCGCTGAACCTATATCAGATTCAAACTAAATTCCGTGATGAGCGTCGCCCTCGCTTCGGTGTTATGCGTGCACGTGAATTCTCAATGATGGATGCATACAGCTTCGATATCGATAAAGAAGGTCTAGAAAAATCTTACCAAGCGATGCACGAGGCGTACTGCAAAGCCTTCGATCGCATGGGTCTAGACTACCGTCCAGTACTAGCAGACACTGGCGCTATCGGTGGTAACGGTTCACATGAATTCCATGTATTGGCAGAGAGCGGTGAAGATCTCATCGCCTTCTCTTCTGAATCTGACTACGCTGCTAACATCGAAAAAGCGGAAGCAGTAGCACCAGCAATGGATCTAGCAGCACCGACTCAAGAGATGACATTGGTTGATACACCAAATGCAAAAACTATTGCTGAGCTTGTAGAACAGTTCGATCTACCAATCGAAAAGACGGTCAAAACACTGTTTGTAAAAGCCTCTGAAGAGATCGATGCTCCACTTGTTGGATTGATCATTCGTGGTGACCACGAGCTTAACGAGATCAAAGCAGAGAAACTGGCTGAAATCGCTTCACCACTAGAAATGGCGACTGAAGAAGAGATTCGCGCTGCTATTGGTGCTGGTCCTGGCTCTCTTGGTCCAGTTGGCCTTGAACTGCCATTTATCGTAGACCGCTCTGTTGCAGTAATGAGTGACTTCGGTGCGGGCGCAAACATTGATGACAAACACTACTTTGGCATCAACTGGGGCCGCGATGTAGAGTTAGGTAAAGTTGAAGATCTACGTAATGTTGTTGAAGGTGACCCTAGCCCATGTGGTCAAGGTACTATCCAACTTAAGCGTGGTATCGAAGTTGGTCACATCTTCCAGCTTGGCAAAAACTACTCAGAGAAAATGAACTGTGGCGTACTTGGTCCAGATGGTAAAAATACTATTCTAGAGATGGGTTGCTACGGTATCGGTGTTTCTCGTGTAGTTGCTTCTGCAATTGAGCAAAACAATGACAAATACGGCATTATTTGGCCAGATGCGATTGCTCCATTCCAAGTAGCTATAGTTCCTATGAACATGCACAAATCTGAGCGCGTTAAAGAAGCAGCAGAAAAGCTATACGCTGAATTAACTGCTGCTGGTATCGAAGTTCTGTTTGATGACCGAAAAGAACGTCCAGGCGTAATGTTCTCTGACATCGAACTTATCGGTATTCCTCATACGATCGTTATTGGCGACCGCAGCATGGACGAAGGTAACTTCGAGTATAAGAACCGTCGCACTGGTGATAAGACTCCAGTTGCCATGGAACAAATCGTAGCGCACGTTACTTCGCAGCTAGCGTAATACTGCGTTATCGCGACTGGTCCTCTACGCCAGACGAGCTAAATTTTATCTTTAAGGCCGCTTACGCGGCCTTTTTTATCACCTTCATATTCTGTTCATCTTCCCTCTTTTACTATGACCTATATCGGTAAGTACCAGGAGAACAAGATGGACTTGAAAGCACTTCTTAATCAAGCTCTCAACTCAGATCTAGCAAAACAGGCCACTCAAAAAGCAAGCCAATCTTCATCCAGTTTAAGTAACGCACTTGGTGACAAAAAGACTCTGGGAGCGTTAGGAGCAGGAGCTGTAGGCGGCGGTATTCTTGGCATGTTAATGGGCTCTAAGAAAACGAAGAAAATGGGTAAGAAAGCCTTAGGTGTTGGCGGTGCAGCAGCGCTTGGAGCTCTAGCCTATAAACTTTACAACGACTACAGCAATAACAACGGAGGAAACTCCGATGCTACTACAGTTACACATTCATCAACACCGGCTAATTATACTCAGACTAACCAGCACGATGAATCGGTACTCAAAGCCATGATAGCCGCAGCTAAAGCAGATGGTCATATTGATGAGCAAGAAATGGCGAAGATTGAACAAGCTCTGACAGGATTAGATGCAGACCCATCAGTGCATCGACTTGTTCAAACTGAAATGGCAAAACCTCTCGATCCAAGCGAAATTGCTAAGCTAGCCGTCTCTCCCGAGCATGGTACTGAAATCTATTTAGCGAGCCTATTAGTCGCGGATGAACAAAACTTTATGGAAAAAGCGTATTTGAAAGAACTGGCGAACCAGTTAGGTTTAGAAGAGGGGTTAGTAGCACAACTGAATGCGCAAATCAGTCAATAAAGTAACAAAGTACCTAAGGCCTAAACCGACCTTAGGTACATAAATTCTTATTCTTCGCTTGCAACAGCCGCAGCAGCTTTAACAGCACGTGCTTCCGCTTTACGCTCATTGCGCTTTGCTTGGTTTTCAATGAAACCAGCTAGCTCTTTATCCGCCCAAGCTTGAGCCAGCTCTTGACTCTCAAAACCCATCTCACGCTTTGAAACAACAGTGCGACGAGACGTTACTTGACGAATGATCTCTGCAGACCAACCGTTACGCTTTTCCGTTAGACGGATAGTAAATTTTTTATTTTCAGACATTTATGTATTTCCTAAAGACTTTGTTAAGGGATATTCCAGCAATGTAATGCTGGCCATCCCTAAGCCAGCGCGGTATTAGAACACAAATCGAGCGCTGACGCTCAGAGTTTTTATAAGAAAAAGTCCCCAGTGTTTCCACTGAGGACTTCATTAACTATTGGGTTGCGACCTTTGAGGCTGTTGCCTTGGTCGATTACTTACCAACGTTCACGCGAGCGTTGCGGAACATGCGCATCCAAGCACTGTCTTCACCCCAAGACTCTGGCGCCCAAGAGTTAGCAACCGTACGGAATACACGCTCTGGGTGCGGCATCATGATAGTCACACGACCGTCACGAGTCGTTAGACCTGTGATTGCGTTTGGTGAACCGTTAGGGTTGTTTGGATACTGCTGCGTTGGGTTACCGTGGTTATCAACGTAACGCACCGCTACCGTACCTGAAGCTTCAATCGCGTATAGGTGGTCAGTGTCGCGAACTTCTACGCGGCCTTCGCCGTGAGAAACTGCGATTGGCATACGAGAACCTTCCATGCCATCGAAGAAGATAGAGTCAGACTTCTGAACTTCTACCAGGCTAAAGCGAGCTTCAAAGCGCTCAGATTCGTTACGAACGAAGCGTGGCCATAAGTCTGCACCTGGAATCAGCTCTTTTAGGTTCGATAGCATCTGACAACCGTTACACACACCTAGTGAGAAGGTGTCTTCACGGTGGAAGAAGTTCTGGAACTGGTCACGCGCTTGGTCGTTGAACAGGATAGACTTCGCCCAACCTTCACCCGCACCTAGAACATCACCGTAAGAGAAGCCACCACAAGCCACTAGACCTTGGTACTCTTCTAGAACTGCTTGACCCGTCAGGATGTCGCTCATGTGGATGTCTGTTGCTTCAAAGCCAGCGCGGTCAAACGCTGCTGCCATTTCAACGTGAGAGTTAACACCCTGCTCACGAAGAATTGCCATCTTAGGCTTAGCGCCTGTTGCGATGTATGGCGCTGCAACGTCTTCTTTAACGTCGAAGCTCAGTTTCACGTTTAGACCTGGGTCAGAATTGTCTTTCTTCGCTTCGTGTTCTTGGTCTGCACACGCAGAGTTGTCACGTAGAGACTGCATCTTGTGCGTAGTTTCAGCCCAGATAGTACGTAGCTCAGTACGAGAGCGCTTGATAACAACCGCATCACCAGAAGTGATAACGAAGTCGTCAGACGCTTCAACGCTACCAATTACGTGAGAGCATGCTTCTAGGCCGTTAGCCGCTAGAACCGCTTTCACCGCCTCAAGGTCGTCATTCTTAACCTGAACAACTGCACCTAGCTCTTCGTTAAATAGTGCCGCTAGTGCATCTTCGCCATTTTCTGCAGAAGATAGACCAGCAATATCAGCTTTCACGCCACAGTGACCCGCAAATGCCATCTCAGCAAGCGTTACGAATAGACCGCCATCGCCTTTATCGTGGTAAGCCACTAGCTTGTCATCACGAACAAGGGTTTGCATCGCATCGAAAAAGCCTTTTAGCTGCTCTGCGTTGTCAACGTCTGCTGGCTTATCACCAAGCTGTTTGTAAACCTGTGCCAATGCCGTTGCACCTAGACGGTTTTTACCGTTACCAAGATCAACAAGAACCAGTGACGACTCACCTTTGTCAGTGCGAAGCTGCGGCGTGACCGTCTTACGAACGTCTTCCACACGACCAAATGCAGTGATAACTAGTGAAAGTGGCGACGTGACTTCTTTGTCTTCACCATTCTCATTCCACTTAGTTTTCATCGACATTGAGTCTTTACCTACTGGAATCGTTAGACCCAGAGCTGGACATAGCTCTTCACCTACCGCTTTCACCGCTTCGTAAAGACCTGCGTCTTCACCTGGGTGACCCGCTGGAGACATCCAGTTAGCTGACAGCTTGATACGCTTGATATCGCCGATGTCTGTCGCTGCAATGTTAGTCAGAGACTCACCTACCGCTAGACGAGCAGAAGCGCCAAAGTCTAGTAGAGCAACTGGCGTGCGCTCACCCATAGACATTGCTTCACCGTGGTAAGTGTCGTAGCTTGCTGCTGTTACTGCGCAGTTTGCTACCGGCACCTGCCAGGGACCAACCATCTGATCACGAGCAACAAGACCTGTAACCGTGCGGTCACCGATGGTGATTAGGAATGTTTTCTCTGCAACCGTTGGTAGACGAAGAACGCGATCAACCGCATCGTTCATTTCAATGCCTTCGCGAGAGATCGCAGGGCTGTCTACTTTCAGTGTTTTCGCATCACGGTGCATCTTCGGCGTTTTGCCTAGAAGGATGTCCATCGGCATGTCGATTGGCGTGTTGTCGAAGTGTGAATCTTCAAGTTTCAGTTCACGCTCTTCAGTTGCCACACCCACTACCGCGTATGGTGCGCGCTCACGCTTACAGATAGCATCGAATGCTTCCATGTTCTCTGGCGCTACCGCCATTACATAGCGTTCTTGAGACTCGTTACACCAGATCTCAAGTGGGCTCATGCCTGGTTCATCGTTTGGTACGTCGCGTAGCTGGAAGATACCGCCGCGCTCACCGTCATCAACAAGCTCAGGAAGTGCGTTTGAGATACCGCCCGCGCCCACATCGTGGATAAATGCGATTGGGTTGTCTTCACCAAGCTGCCAGCAGCGGTCGATCACTTCTTGACAGCGACGTTCCATCTCTGGGTTTTCACGTTGAACAGAGGCAAAGTCTAGGTCTTCAGCAGACTGACCAGACGCCATAGAAGACGCTGCACCGCCACCAAGACCGATGTTCATTGCAGGACCACCAAGTACGATTAGGCTTGCACCTACTGGGATCTCTTTCTTCTGAACGTGCTCGTCACGGATGTTACCCATGCCACCGGCAATCATGATTGGCTTGTGGTAACCACGTACTTCTTCACCTGCGTGTGATGTAACTTTTTCTTCGTAAGTACGGAAGTAACCAAGTAGGTTTGGACGACCAAATTCGTTGTTAAACGCCGCACCACCTAGTGGACCTTCTAGCATGATATCCAATGCGTTAACGATACGACCTGGCTTACCAAAGTCGGTTTCCCAAGGCTGTTCGAAGCCAGGAATGCGAAGGTTAGAAGTCGTAAAACCTACAAGACCTGCTTTTGGCTTACCGCCAATACCTGTTGCGCCTTCGTCACGGATTTCACCGCCGCTACCTGTAGAGGCACCTGGCCACGGAGAAATCGCTGTTGGGTGGTTGTGTGTTTCCACCTTCATCAAGATGTGTGCTTTCTCGTGGTTGTAACCGTACTGACGTGTTTTTGGATCTGGGAAGAAACGACCCACTTCAGAGCCTTCCATTACTGCGGCATTATCTTTGTAAGCAGATAGAACGTGGTCTGGTGTCGTTTCAAATGTGTTTTTGATCATCTTGAACAGCGACTTGTCTTGCTTCACGCCGTCGATAGTCCAATCTGCATTGAAGATCTTGTGACGACAGTGCTCAGAGTTCGCCTGCGCAAACATCATCAGCTCGATGTCTGTTGGGTTGCGCTCTAGCTTAGTCACAAAGCTTTCAAGTAGGTAATCAATTTCATCTTCTGCAAGTGCAAGACCTAGCGTCACGTTCGCTTCTTCTAGTGCTTTGCGGCCACCTGTTAGTAGATCAACATCAGCTACCGGTGCTGGCTCTGCTACTTGGAACAGTGCTGCCGCTGATTCGAAGTCAGAGAAAACCACTTCCATCATACGGTCGTGGATCACCGCTTTAAGCTCAACAAGTTGAAGCTCAGTCAATTCGCTTGATGTCTCTACATAGTATGCCGTACCGCGCTCTAGACGAGTCACTTTGTCTAGGCCACAGTTATTGGCGATATCCGTAGATTTAGAAGACCATGGCGAGATGGTGCCAGGGCGAGGTGTCACTAGAAGCAGTGTGCCTGTTGGCTCGTGCTCTTCGATAGTTGGACCGTAAGTCAGCAACTTCTCTAATTTTTCAACTTCAGACGCATCCAGGTCTGCCGTTAGGTCGGCAAAGTGGGCAAACTCAGCGTAAATACCTGTTACTGGTAGGTTTAGTTCACGACAAAGCTCTAGTAGCTTGTTAACACGAAACTCAGAAAGAGCTGGGGAACCACGCAAAATTCTCATGTGCTTAGGTCTCTTATGCAGTTGATTGAGGTGAAATTAGTATAAATTCAAATAGTTAGATTGTATTTCTGAACTTATAACAATTTATCCTGCTCTAATGCGGCGCTATTATAGAGGATTTTTTTTTGTGACGTAACCGCTAACGCAAACGTTTTCGTCATTTTTTTTAGATCTGCAGCAAACGATATCGTCATGGTGATAAAGTGACCACTCTCGGGTGTTTATGCCTTCTTGCTTTGCCAAGCTCGCTAGCTTTGGTATAAAGGCAGCACTATCGTTGTGAGATAAATGAATTAATGCAAAATCCATCTGCTGTTTATTGGTTAAATTTACGCTGGCTCAAATTACTATCCGTTTGTCTGTTAACGCTTGGAATGGCAGGCTGCCAAATCGACTCTGATCCCAAAAGTGAACTAGAGAACATTAAAGAGCGCGGTGTCCTTCGTGTCGGTACACTCAATAATCAACTCTCTTATTACATTGGCCCTGATGGTCCAACTGGCTTGGACTACGAGCTTGCAAGACAGTTTGCCGACGAACTGGGTGTGCGGTTGGAAATGAAACCCGCTTACCGCCAAGCAAGTCTATTTCCAGCTTTGCAAAAAGGTGAAATCGATATTATCGCCGCCGGACTAAGCCAATCTCCAGAGCGTATCAAGCACTTTCGTGCAGGCCCTGCCTATTACTACGTAAGCCAACAGGTGGTCTATAAGAAGGGTCAATGGCGACCAAGAAACTTAGAGCAATTATTAAACAACCAGCAAGAGTTAATCGATAAAGCCGATGGTGAAGAGGTCTTTGCGATAGTAAAAGACTCTCACTTTGAGCAAACACTAGCGAATGTCGCTAACCAGAACCCTGAGTTCCGCTACTACATTGATGCTAATGCTGACGTCAATGACCTACTAAAGCAGGTTTCTGAAGGCCAACTTAAATTCACCATGGCAGACTCTGTGGAACTGTCACTTTCTCAACGAATTTATCCTGATCTCGCATTGGCGTTTGAAATGACCGAAGATCAACCGATCTCTTGGTATATGCGAAAGTCAGAAGATGAGAGTTTGTACGCGTTATTGATCGAATTCTTTGGCCGCTTGAAACAGACAGGTGAGCTGGCGAATTTAGAAGAGAAGTATATCGGACACATTGGTGTCTTCGACTACGTCGATACTCGCGCGTTTATTCGTGCTTTAGATGGCAAATTGCCTAAGTGGTCGCCTCTCTTCAAGAAATATTCGAACGAATTTGATTGGCGCTTAATCGCGGCTCTTGCCTATCAAGAGTCTCACTGGAATCCTGTGGCTAAATCGCCAACAGGTGTTCGCGGTATGATGATGCTTACATTACCGACGGCGAAAAGTGTTGGTGTTACCAACCGCTTGGATCCAGAACAGTCTGTTCGTGGTGGTGTGGAGTACTTAAGGCGAATTGTTGATCGTGTTCCAGATTCTATCGCGGAACATGAGAAAATCTGGTTTGCCCTCGCCTCTTATAACGTCGGTTTCGGTCATATGATGGACGCAAGACGCCTGACAAAACGACAGGGTGGTGATCCTGATGCTTGGGCGGATGTGAAAGATCGTTTACCGTTATTACGTCAAAAGAAATATTACAGCCAGACACGTTACGGCTATGCTCGCGGTGATGAAGCAAGAAATTATGTCGAGAATATTCGTCGCTACTATCAAAGCATTATTGGTCATATCGACAAACAGATAGCCGTTGAGGCTGATAAAGAAATCAGTACTGAAGACTTAATCGTCATCCCAGCCCTGCCTCCAGTATCCGGCGCTGTCGCGTCAGAGCAAGGAGCGGTTAGCTCAACGTCAGCACAGAAAACTGGACACTCAGGACGTTAACTATCAGGAATCTTCAAGTATGCGAATGTGATCGTATATCGCATACTTGAAATCTTATTCTCAAGCCCTTACATTAAACTTTGAGATTGATCATTCGCCAACGCTTCGCTTGGCGAGATAATCTCTTCTATCGCAAGGTACTGTCGTGCCCTCTGCAAATACTCAGCATAATCGAAATCACCCTACGACAAGGTTGGGCGGTGGATTGTGTTTCGTACTCCGGCATCGATCCATTGATAAGGAAATCTATTACGCAATGATTGTGTCTAGATACAGATCGGAGAGGTTTATCTTTCGTGATAGGAGGTAGTTTTATGCTTGCAAGGAAAAGAATGCAATCTAAACACCTTAATAAGACGGTGGCAGCAAACCGCCGCAAAAGAAAAATGGCCAATAATAAAAAGAAAGTTATTTGGCGTCACCGAGCTTTTATGCAGTTACTCACTCCATAAAGCACAGACAGCAAACATCTGCCCAGCAGATGTTTGCTAAAAATTACTCCTCACCCTTCATCTGTTCATCACGCTTCTCTTGCTTCTTTTGTTTTATTTCTTTGCGTCTGCGTTTGAAAAATGCCTGCAATTGATGACGACATTCCGCTTCTAATAACCCAGATTCAACATCGGCGTAGTGATACGATGCTTGGCTCTCAAACAAGTTTAATACCGTCCCTGCTGCGCCAGCTTTTAAATCAGGTGCACCGAATACAATCCGCTTTACACGACTATGCAGCAGAGCTCCAGCGCACATTGGACATGGCTCTAGCGTTACATACAATGTCGTATCCAGCAGTCGATAGTTTTCTAGGCTCTGGCCTGCTTTACGAATCACTTGCATCTCAGCATGCGCCGTCGCGTCGTGATTACCGATAGATTGATTCCATCCTTCAGCGATAATCTCCCCACCTCTGACTAATACCGCTCCAACAGGCACTTCCCCTTCAGATTCAGCATGATTCGCCAACTCCATCGCGCGTTGCATAAAATGACGGTCTTCATCATTAAACTCAAAGGTCATTTGTTCATCAGTCATGTTTTTCTCGGCTTAATGCTTCTGATAAGTAATCAATTAACGTTCGAACTTTCGAAGTGAGCATTCGGTTCTGTGGATACAATGCCCAAATACCCTCACGATCACCTCGATATGGAGTCAGCACTTCCACCAGCTCCCCAGCTTCCAAATACGGCTGCACATAGTAATCAGGAAGTTGCACTATGCCTAATCCTTTTAAAGCCGCATCAACGAGCGCATAACCACTGTTGCATTGAACTCGACCTTCAACGTGAATAAGACGCTCAGACCCTTTTTCATCGAAACGCCAGTACTTTGTTGAACCTCGTAAACAGCTATGCCTTTTCAATTCCGACAGAGTGTGAGGCTCACCATGGTTTTCAAGGTAGGTTGGACTTGCACACACAAACATATGACGGTCGAGTAGTTTTCTGGCCATCATAGAAGAGTCTTCGAGTCGACCAAGACGAACGGCTAGGTCAAATCCTTCTTCCACCAAGTTCATTTTCTGGTTAGACAGAATCAAGTCCAGTTCAATTTGTGGGTGTATCAACAGAAACTCGTGCATCAACGGAGCAAGAACTTGCTCACCAAAGGTGACTGGCGCCGTCATCTTTATTTTACCCTTAGGCGTCGATTGCAACTGAGTAATCGCTAATTCTGCCAACGCTAGTCCATCAACAAGAGGTTTACAGTGTTGATAGTAAGTCGCCCCCACTTCCGTTACTGAAACCTTGCGAGTAGTTCTAACAAATAGCTTTACGCCGAGCTTTTCCTCCAACGCATTCACTCTGCGACTAATATTGGCTACTGATGTTGCCAACCTGTCTGCTGCACCAGTAAAACTCTGCGTTTCTACCACTGCTACAAACTCATTGATCCCTTCCCAATTTGCCATTTCAACCCTCACTATTACTTTCATGTAATAGTGTATTTCAATTTATGCTAATTATCATTATTTAAGAAATAAATATACTAGTCCCATCTGATGCAAACGGCGTGAAGTGAACTAGTCTTACTCAAGTTAGCCGTTAGTTAATTTTGTGACCTTGTAATAATAAGGAATAACCATGACTGAACAATTTATCAAATCAAGTGCTGCTGTTGCTTGGGGCCCTAACCAACCACTTAAAATGGAAGAAGTGGATGTAATGCTTCCAAAAGCTGGTGAAGTACTCGTAAAAATCGTTGCTACTGGCGTATGTCACACCGATGCATTCACTCTATCTGGCGATGATCCAGAAGGTATTTTCCCAAGCATTCTTGGCCACGAAGGTGGCGGCATTGTAGAAATGGTTGGTGAAGGTGTAACAAGTGTTGAAGTTGGCGACCATGTTATTCCACTTTACACAGCAGAATGTGGCGAATGTAAGTTCTGTAAATCAGGTAAAACTAACCTTTGCCAAGCAGTTCGTGAGACTCAAGGTAAAGGTCTGATGCCAGATGGTACGACTCGTTTCTACAAAGACGGTCAACCGATTTACCACTACATGGGTTGTTCAACTTTCTCTGAATACACCGTACTACCAGAAATTTCTCTGGCTAAAGTAAACAAAGAAGCGCCTCTAGAGGAAGTATGTTTACTTGGTTGTGGTGTTACTACCGGTATGGGTGCGGTACTGAACACAGCAAAAGTGGAGAAAGGCGCCACTGTTGCTATCTTCGGTCTTGGTGGCATCGGGCTATCAGCTATCATTGGTGCTCGTATGGCTGGCGCTAGCAAAATCATTGGTGTTGACATCAATGAAAGCAAATTCGAGCTTGCTCAGCAACTTGGCGCGACTGACGTGATCAATCCACAAAAATTCGATAAGCCAATTCAAGAAGTAATTATTGAGATGACAGATGGTGGTGTTGATTACTCTTTCGAATGTATCGGCAACGTAAACGTGATGCGTCAAGCACTTGAGTGCTGCCACAAAGGTTGGGGTGAATCCGTTATCATCGGCGTAGCGGGTGCAGGTCAAGAGATCTCAACTCGTCCGTTCCAACTCGTGACTGGTCGCGTATGGCGTGGTAGTGCTTTCGGTGGTGTTAAAGGCCGTAGTGAACTACCAGAAATCGTTAACCGTTACATGGCAGGTGAGTTCGGCTTACAAGAGTTCATCACTCATACCATGCCACTGGAAGATATTAACGAAGCATTCGAATTAATGCACAAAGGCGAAAGTATTCGTACCGTTATTCACTATTAATGATTCAGGGCTCTAGTGTACTAGAGCCCTTGCTTTTAAATTGGGTTGATAGAATGACCATAGAAAATGTAAGCCAAGCCAAAGTATTTGGTGGGTGGCACAAACAATACCATCACCAATCTTCGGCATTAAGCTGCCAGATGAGATTTGCCATCTATTTACCACCAGAAGCGAGTGCTGATAATCCAGTCCCCGTCCTCTACTGGCTTTCAGGTTTAACCTGCACCGACGAAAACTTCATGCAAAAAGCAGGCGCTTTCCGCATGGCGGCAAAACTCGGTATTGCCATTGTCGCACCTGATACTAGCCCTCGCGGTGAAGATGTACCTGATGATGCCGAAGGTGCATACGACTTCGGCTTAGGCGCTGGGTTCTATGTAAATGCCACACAAGCACCCTGGAATCAACACTACCAAATGTACAACTATGTCGTCGATGAGTTGCCATCACTTATCGAACAGCACTTCCCTGTCACACAGGTTCGATCCATTTCTGGACACAGCATGGGCGGACATGGCGCGCTAACGATTGGATTAAAGAACAGTGATAGATATCGCTCTATTTCGGCATTTAGCCCAATCAGTAATCCAATGAACTGCCCTTGGGGCCAAAAAGCACTGAGTCAGTACCTTGGTAACAATACGGATGACTGGAAACAGTATGACAGTGCTGAGTTGCTTAAAGCTAAGATGGCAACGCTGCCAATTTTAGTAGACCAAGGGGAAGACGACGGATTCCTACAAGAGCAGCTAAAGCCAGAGCTGTTGTTAGCTGCGGCAGAAATTTCTGGTAGTGATATAAAGCTTCGTATGCAGCCTGGTTATGACCACAGCTATTTCTTCATTCAGAGTTTTATTGAAGATCACTTACGCTTTCATGCTGGATTCTTGAAAGACTAAGTTTTAGCTATTACTTAAACTAAAAAGCCCGCCCTTTATAGAAAGGGTGGGCTTTGTTCTAACTGTCTACCAACTTACATTGTATAAGTGTATGGCGCTTGGATACCTAGAGGGATACCTAGTGCCCAGTAAGCTAGCAAGAAGATTGTCCAACCAATTAGCATTGCAATAGAGAACGGCATCATTAGTGACGCAAGCGTACCGATACCCGTCGACTTAACGTAGCGTTGGCAGTAAACCACAACTAGAGGGAAGAATACCATTAGTGGTGAAATGATGTTAGAAACAGAATCACCTACACGGTATGCCGCTTGAGATAGCTCAGGAGAGATACCTACTGCCATTAGCATTGGAACAAGGATAGGACCAATCAGTGCCCATTTCGCAGATGCAGAACCAACAAGCAGGTTTACACACGCTGTTAGCAGAATCATACCAACAATCGTCGCTTCACCAGGAAGGTTCATCGCTTTCAGACCTTCTGCACCATAAAGCGCTAGCATAGTACCAATGTTTGATTGACCAAACGCAGCTAGGAACTGTGCACAGAAGAATGACATTACGATGTACGCACCCATTGTCGCCATTGTGTCAGACATCGCTTTGATTACATCATTGCTGTTCTTGAATGTGCCAGAAACACGTCCATATACGTAACCAGGGATGATAAATAGAATGAAGATTAGAGGAACAATCGACTTCATTAATGGCGCAGAGAACGCAGTGATCTCACCTTCAGGTGAACGCAGTGCCGATGTCTCAGGAATGATCGCTGCGATTAATAGCGCGATACCAGCAACCATTGACCAACCAGCAGCGCGGAACGCTTTAGATTCTGTCTCAGTAAATGTACCTAGGTCAGGTGCTTCTTCTGCATCTTCATCTACAGGTGTATTCGCAAGACGCGGTTCGATGATTTTCTCTGTAACGTACCAACCGATAGCAACAATAATCACTGAAGATAGACCAGTGAAGAAAATGTTTGCTAGAGGGTTAACGATGTACTCAGGATCAAGAACTTGAGCAGATGTCTGCGTGAAACCAGCAAGTAGTGGGTCGATACCAGAAGGGATAAAGTTCGCAGAGAAACCACCAGATACACCAGCAAATGCTGCTGCAATACCCGCTAATGGGTGACGGCCGGCTGCGTGGAAGATGATACCTCCTAGAGGAATAACCAGTACATAACCTGCATCTGCTGCTGTGTGCGAGACAATAGCAACAAGAATTAGCATTGGTGTTAGTAGCTTAGCTGGTGTGAAGTTAAGCATCTTCTTAAGGCCTGTAGTAATAAAGCCTGAAGAGTCAGCAACACCAACACCTAGCATCGCAACAAGAACGATACCTAACGGCGCAAAGCCAGTGAAGGTTGTCACCATATTAGCTAAAAAGCTAGCCAGTGCTTCACCAGTAAGTAGGTTATTAACTTCTAGTGCAGTACCTGTACGTGGGTTAATCAGATCAAAACTGACGTTAGATAAAAGTGCTGACGCAACCCAAACAATAACCAGTGCCCAGAAGAAAAGGATAGCAGGATCTGGGATCTTGTTACCTGCTTTCTCAATAAAGTTTAAAAAGCGATCCATTCCACTCGGCTTTGGAGCTGGCGCTTGATTAATAGAATGGTTACTCATGGTAACTCCGTGTGTGATGTTGTTATTTGTTGGTCTCATCGCGCGAGGCGAGAAGATTATATTTGCGTGACCATTTTATTTAAAAAAGATGAAAAGAGTAGATAATTTGGAACTTTTTCCATATTTGTAGACTTATTTTGCAAAAAACACCGACTAACATAACATTTAACCAACATGTTAATGCACAAATGCAAAACAATTATCTAACTAGCACGCAAAAGACCCGATTATATAAACATAGCTTATATTTTCACCATCATCTAAGCGCCTAATGCTTGCGACAATAACGCAAACCTTGGCTATGACTCTCAGTTCATTTACTTAATGGAAAAATGACACGATAGAGGCAAGAGAATTAGTCAAACTCACTACAGCGGGAAATCTGAGTAACCAGAGCAACATTGCGTTTCACTCCCAATCGATCAACCCAAAATACTTCAACCTCAACCGTCTTGATGCTTCCATTCAGAGCTACTTTCGAGACAGTCCACTTAACATCAAACACTGGATGTGAGTGGTCCTGTCCGTCAACAATATCCGTCATATAATCTGCAACAACTCGATTGGAAACTGAGGAGTCAGCCCCGCGAGTTCGAAACCACTCTAGCTTTGATTCCGCTAATGCTAGCGCTTGAGTACTTCGATAAGCAAAATCTGAGCGCTGCTCCATGTCGACTTGCATTTTCGCCAGACCTAACGCACTAATTCCAAAAAGGCACAATGCGACTAACACTTCAATGATGCTGATGCCACTCTGTTTAAAAATCACGCCACGCCCCCTTCTTCCATAGGTAACTGGAGGATGAAGAACTAGAATGAGTGATGACATCATGATTGTATTGAAAGCTTAAGGAATCTCGGAATAATGCAAGATGTTCTACATTGGAGTAATCAAAAAATGCGCCTCCAGTAATCATAAAACTGCCGTCTTGGTAATAAGCCGCAAGTGATTGATCTTCAGGAAAGTGTGTCGTAATACTGTCGCTTATTCCTAACTGTTGCCATTGCTCAATTGAAGGTTCAAAGTCTTGATTGAAATGAAACAAAACACCTTTAATGCTTGCTGCGCCTTGTATCGCAAATATACCTTCATGAACTAGTAACGTAATGCCGTCACTCGCTTCCGATAGCACTTTAATATCTGCTAAGTAATCATCCGATATGACACATGAGCCATTTATCCAAAGATGTAAGTTATTCTGTCGGAGCTGCTGGAGTATCTCTTCTCCACAGTTTTTTCGTTCCCAAAGGCCTTCTGCCGTTTGAGTTTCTAGGTTAATCTCTCTAAACATGCCGTTGGTTCTCACTGCATCATGTTGATGACGAGGAACACCAAAAAAATCTTCGAATACGCTAAACTGGTCGTCTTGAACAAAATCGTTAGCAAAACATTTGGGATTTGAAGAAGAGCTGCAATCACCGACGACAGTAGTTAAGTGCTCCTGCAAACACTTCTTATGACTCATAAACTCTTCACTAGGCACTGGACCATCACTCAATCCGCGATTAATTAATGAACCTTTTACTGAAAGGTGACCTTTGAAGCGAAATGCCGCACATTCCCAGCCTTCATCCACTTCCATACCAGGATCTGGCGTATTGATCACCAAGGACGATTTGATTTTAATACTTGCAGAAGTTTGTATTGCCCCTGACTTTAATTTGGAAGTTGCTGAAGCAAAACGCCGGCTGATAGTCTGGTTTCCTGATGTCGCTGAAGCCAATACATCACCAGTTATGCTGTCTGACCACAATTTTGTTGTCACGGATAATGTGTCATCGCAAACCTGAATGCTTGCAGGGATTTTCTGCGAAGGGAAATACTGAGCGATTGCGCATTCCACCCCACCTTCAGCGAGCCAGAAAGACTTTCGAGAGGTAATTTCGTTTTGTGCACGCTTGATCTCGTAAAATGTCGTCTTATACATACCAATAAACAACATCAAAGCCAAACTCAGCAATATTGAAGTCATCATTAAAGTGATCGCTCCTAACTGATATCTGACTCTCATTGACCATTCCTTACCATGAAGTCTCGATAAATGGATGCGATGACAGAAGGTTTTGCTCTTAAGTGTCCTTCCATCTCCAATTTAAGGTACTGATTGGTACTACTCGACGAGCCCACGTCACCGCTTATTAGCTCGAAGCGTGAAATCGCCACCAAGTTTGGTTCGAATACGGACGTACATCCCGAGATGGAGGAAAAACTAATGTCTCTTGCACCCGATGCCAAACTTGAAACTGAACGGCAAATCTTCAGTTTTTGGTTATCAGCATCAAATTGCCACACTACATTTTCAATTGGTTTGGTCACACTGGAGTCTCTGTCATCCCAATAAGCATATTGAACCGACATGCCATTGTTAGATACGTATACAGTTTGTGTTGAACCTTGAGGATTCAGCGTCGCATTATTAATGCCATTTGCACCAGAGCGTATAAGGTCATTTTGAATTCGCCGTGCTGTTGTTGACAGTGCTTGCTGAAGAATAAGTAACTGCGAGCGCTCGATAACATGACGTTGGATAGACATGTAGAAGGTTACAAGTGCCGATAGCACTAGCGTACTCAGAGCCATTGCAATGACAAGCTCTATCAACATGACTCCACGTACAAGATTATGGGCACTTCTCATTTAGGACAGGCTCCAAAGCCAAACTGGATCTCGCCAACATCACATACAATCACTCGACCAGAAACACTGTGAGTCCGAATATTGATATAAGACTCCTCATCACTGTAGGGCTGTAATTTGATAGTGCCATTAGACAGTGCCATTCCCGTCAAGTTATCAAACTTAATCCGATGGTTAGAATGATTGAGTGATAATCCAATGCCTTTAAACACCTCGCCTTTTATTTGCCTTAACAACCTGGCATCGGGATCATTAATATCAACACGATTCGTCACTTCAACACTCCAGTACTCCGTTTCTAGATGCTCTGAGAACCCCGAAAAATGAACCCATAACGGGGTGTTCTGTGCAATTGACTCGGCCTTTGTTTGCATTAACAGAGCATATAGCTCATTAGCGGCTCGCGTTACTTTGAGTTTCTTAGAAGCGTCTTGAAAGGTAGGAGCTACAGCAGAAAGCAGAGCACCAAGAACCGCTATTGCAATAACCAACTCAAGGAGTGAGAAGCCGCGAGATCTTTCCCAAAAAAGAATGAAACCACCTACAAATGACGACTAAGACTTGCGTTAAATCTAGCAGCCACGAAAACTATTAAAGTAAATGAAATGAGTTATTTAGGGCTAAGGAGAAAAATGAAATGCAATAAAAGTAACAGACTTCAACGTGGTTTAACCTTGGTCGAGGTTGCTATTACTTTAGCCATACTTGCAGTAATCACAGGTATTGCTTACCCAAGTTACCTGCAACAAGTTAGGAAGAGTCATCGTATGGTAGCGCTGAGCGATATGCTCGCTATTCAACACGAACTAGAACGCCGCTATGACAACGGCTATCATTTCGAACAAATCGTTTCTGCCGGCACTTGTTCGATCTGTGACTCACAAACGACGCGATATCGGTTTGAAATAACTGCTGGCAGCACCGTTGCCTACATCATTAAGGCAACGGCTCAATCATCACAACAACAAACGAAAGATAGCTGTCTGGATGATGATAAGTCGATGACATTAAACGCCTTAGGTGTGACCACCCCTGCAGCGTGTTGGGGGCAATAAAAAAGCTCGCGACTGGTCGCGAGCTTTAGTAATAGTTTGAATAATCTTAACTTGTTAGATCATCAAAGAACTTTTTAACGCCATTGAAGAAACCTTCTGATTTAGGCTTATGCTTATTAGCAGCATCACCACCGCATGACTCTTCAAATTCACGTAGTAGCTCTTTTTGACGAGAACTTAGCTTAACTGGTGTTTCAACTACAAGCTTCACGATAAGGTCACCTACACCGCCGCCACGAACACCTTTCACGCCTTTACCGCGCATACGGAACATTCGTCCTGTCTGGGTTTCTTCTGGCACTTTAAGGCTTACACGACCATCAAGGGTAGGAACTTCCACTTCGCCGCCTAATGCCGCTTGAGCAAAGCTCACAGGTACTTCACAGTATAGGTTGTTGCCTTCACGTTCAAAGATGTGATGCTCTTTCACGTGCACTTGAACGTACAAATCACCTGCTGGTGCGCCATGCTCTCCCGCTTCACCTTCGCCAGATAGACGAATGCGATCGCCGGTATCTACGCCAGCTGGAATCTTAACATTAAGTGTCTTAGTCTTCTGAATACGACCTTGGCCATGACAGCTATTACAAGGGTCTTTGATGATCTTACCTTGGCCATGACAAGTAGGACAGGTTTGCTGAACCGCAAAGAAGCCTTGACGCATTTGAACTTGACCGTGTCCATGACAGGTACCACAAGTTTGTGGCGAAGAGCCTTTCTTCGCGCCGCTGCCGTCACAAGTCTCACACTCAACGAGCGTTGGAACTTCAATCTCCTTAGAGATACCACGAACCGCTTCTTCCAGTGACAGTTCCATGTTGTAACGTAGATCAGCACCACGCTGTGCACGACTCCCACCACCACGGCGACCACCGCCAAAGATATCACCGAATACATCACCGAAGATATCACCAAAATCAGCACCAGCGCCACCAAAGCCGCCACCGCCCATACCACCCTGTTCAAAGGCTGCATGACCATACTGATCGTAAGCCGCTTTCTTTTGCGGCTCGGTAAGAATTTCGTACGCTTCTTTTACTTCTTTGAATTTCTCAGCAGCGGCTTCATCACCCTGGTTTCTATCTGGGTGATACTTCATCGCAAGACGCTTGTACGCCTTCTTGATGTCGCGCTCTGATGCGTCACGATCAACGCCTAATACTTCG
Organism: Vibrio sp. CyArs1; assembly: GCF_022432925.1. Classification (NCBI taxonomy): domain Bacteria; kingdom Pseudomonadati; phylum Pseudomonadota; class Gammaproteobacteria; order Vibrionales; family Vibrionaceae; genus Vibrio; species Vibrio sp. CyArs1. The sequence goes on from NZ_JAKRBO010000006.1 coordinate 356,499, forward strand.
TAAAAATCACGTTTTGACATATTGCTTGTTACCAATTACTTCGACAAACAGCCCGACGCTGTTTGGGGATTGTATCGTTCTAGATAAAGATTGGTGTCCTTATCTAGAGCGACATGACTCTCGTAAACTCACTTTTTACAAATTTGCGGGCGTAAAGGTTACCCCAAACGCCCGCATAAATCACTTTTCGAGAAACCAGTTCACTGAATTCTCTAAGCTATAAAGTTCAAGCTCAAGGAGGAAACGCGCAGTTTGCTTAGTTTTCATAGAGAAAGCGCAAATGAGCATTTCCGACGCCGAGATTGGGCTTTATAGAGACGAGAAATTATTTTTTCTCGTCTTTTACTTCTTCGAACTCAGCATCAACAACATCGTCGTCTTGCTTAGGCTGTTCGCCAGCTTCAGCGCCCGCACCTTGTGCTTGAGCTTGCTGTTGTGCGATTTCCATTAGCTTCTGAGCCGCTGCCATTAGCGCTTGAACTTTCGCGTCAATTGCTTCTTTGTCTTCACCTTTACGAGCTTCTTCTAGCTCAGTGATTGCTGCTTCGATCTTCTCTTTCTCTTCTGCAGGTAGCGCTTCACCAGCTTCTTCTACTTGCTTACGAGTACCGTGAATCATTTGGTCTGCTTGGTTACGTGCAGTTGCTAGCTCTTCGAACTTCTTGTCCGCTTCTTTGTTAGCTTCTGCTTCTTGAACCATTTTCTCGATGTCTTCATCGCTCAGACCACCAGACGCTTGGATAGTGATCTTCTGCTCTTTACCAGTCGACTTGTCTTTCGCAGATACGTGTAGGATACCGTCCGCATCTAGGTCGAAAGTTACTTCGATTTGAGGCATACCACGAGGTGCAGCTTGAATGCCTTCTAGGTTGAATTGACCTAGAGACTTGTTGTACATCGCTTGCTTACGCTCACCTTGAAGAACGTGGATAGTTACCGCGTTCTGGTTGTCTTCTGCTGTAGAGAAAACTTGGTTCGCTTTCGTTGGGATAGTAGTGTTCTTCTCAACTAGCTTAGTCATTACGCCGCCCATAGTCTCGATACCTAGAGACAGAGGAGTAACGTCTAGCAGAAGTACGTCTTTCACATCACCAGCTAGTACACCACCTTGAACTGCAGCACCCATTGCTACTGCTTCATCTGGGTTCACGTCACGGCGAGCTTCTTTACCGAAGAACTCGGCCACTTTCGCTTGAACCATAGGCATACGAGTTTGACCACCAACTAGGATTACGTCGTTGATGTCGCTTACTGATAGGTCTGCATCAGCTAGAGCAACTTTTAGTGGCTCAAGAGAACGTTGTACTAGGTCTTCAACTAGAGATTCTAGTTTCGCACGAGTCACTTTTACGTTCATGTGCTTAGGACCAGTTGCATCTGCAGTAACGTAAGGTAGGTTTACGTCAGTTTGAGAAGTAGAAGAAAGCTCGATTTTCGCTTTTTCTGCTGCTTCTTTAACACGCTGCATTGCTAGAGGATCGTTCTTAAGATCGATGCCTTGCTCTTTCTTGAACTCTTCAACTAGGTAGTTGATCATGCGGTTATCGAAGTCTTCACCACCAAGGTGTGTATCACCGTTAGTTGCTAGAACTTCAAATGTCTTCTCGCCTTCAACTTCGTCAATCTCAATGATAGAGATATCGAATGTACCACCACCAAGGTCGTAAACTGCGATAGTGCGGTCGCCGCCTTTCTTGTCTAGACCGTAAGCAAGTGCTGCTGCTGTTGGTTCGTTGATGATACGTTTAACTTCTAGACCTGCGATACGACCAGCATCTTTCGTTGCTTGACGCTGTGCATCGTTAAAGTAAGCAGGAACTGTGATAACTGCACCAGTTACTTCCTCACCTAGGAAGTCTTCAGCAGTTTTCTTCATCTTCTTAAGTACTTCAGCAGATACTTGAGGAGCAGCCATTTGCTGGCCTTTCGCTTCTACCCATGCATCACCGTTGTCAGCCTTAACGATTTTGTAAGGCATGATTTCGATGTCACGCTGAACTTCTTCGTCTTCAAAACGACGACCGATAAGACGCTTAATTGCAAATAGCGTGTTCTCTGGGTTTGTAACTGCTTGACGTTTCGCAGGTTGACCTACTAGCGTTTCGCCGTCTGTGTAAGCGATAACCGATGCGGTTGTACGCTCACCTTCAGCATTTTCGATTACGCGTGGTTTGTCGCCGTCTAGAACAGCAACACAAGAGTTAGTAGTACCTAAGTCAATACCAATGATTTTACCCATCAGGCTATCTCCGAATAAATTCTATTGTTTCGTTTGCAAGCTCCGGTATGGAGCGTTGAGCCGGCAATACACCCGCTCGCAATAGGTTTGTTTTATGTATGAACCTTAAATAAGGGCTGCAAAATGCTTTTCAAGGGAGGAAGGTAAAAAAAATTAAGTTTTTTGCCGAAGAAATTAAAAACTGTCTATAAAAGGGGCAACTAACCTCTTGAAAGCATGACTATCAATAAAAAAAGCGGAGCTTTTAAGGCTCCGCTTTGCAAATCGTTAAATAACGTGATTAAGCACGGCTTTCAGCAAGTTGAGCTTCCGAACCTTGCTCAACATCAAGCTCATTTTCGCTACCCGCTACAATCGTATTAACTGCAGTATCACCAACAACGTTAGAACTTGTACAGAACATATCATTAATACGGTCAACTGCAGCAACAATAGCCAGACCTTCTGGTGGCAAACCTAGTTGGTGCAGGATAACGCCGATCATGACAACGCCGCCACCAGGAACACCACCAGCACCAATAGAAAGTAGTAGAACTGTGAAACCTAGTGTAAATAAGTCGCTCATTTGAATTGGCTGACCAAACGCATTAGCGATAAAAATAGTTGCGATAGCAATATAAATAGACGCCCCTGCCATGTTCATCGTTGCACCTAGTGGAACACCAAAACCAGCTACCGATTTAGACACACCAATTTTGTCAGTCAAAGTACGCATCGTTACTGGAATCGTAGCGTTCGAACTTGCTGTTGATAGTGAGAACAGTACCTGCTCACGAGTCGCACGAATAAACTGTGAAGGAGTCATCTTGGTTGTTGCGCCCACCATTAATGGATACACAACAAAAATCCAAAGCACAAGGATACCAACAACCAGTGCCACATAACCTGCCACTGAAGCTAGCGTACCAGCATCTAGAGTTGCACCTAGTTGAATCATAAGAGCAAACACACCATAAGGAGCAAGACCCATGACTAGACCAATGAGCTTCATCATGATGTCGTTCGCTACTTTGAACGCATTCACAGCAGGACCGCCCTTCTTATCCAATGCTTGGATGGCAAGACCTGTCAAAATTGCCATAAAGATGATTTGCAGCATATCGCCATTTGCAAACGCCTGAATTGGATTGCTTGGAACGATATTAGTGATCATTGAGAAGATATCAGGGGTTGTGGTTGACGTAATCTCAACGGCTTGAGCTACTGTACCACCAAGGTTTGCACCCGCCCCCGGCTGAACGATCATACCGATTGTTAACGCAAAAGTGATAGCGACTACAGTATTAAGAATATAAAGCGCAAAAGTTTTACCGCCTAAACGGCCAAAAGAGTTGATGTCTTTAAGTTCTACGATACCGCAGACAATAGAAACGTATACGAGTGGAACAACAAGCAGTTTGATAAGCGAGACGAACATGCCGCCCACACCTTCAGCAAAGCCAAGTAGGTATTGGTCAAAAATGCTGACACCTGCGAATAAGTATTGAATCGCTGTACCAATTAGCAGGCCAGCAAATAGACCTATAAAGATCTTTTGGGATAGTGATTTATTCATTCATAAACTCCAGAATGTTGTGTTTAGTCCCTGTGTTTTTATAGTTATTTACTTTCTTATTAGTAGAAAGCTCAGGGCATCTTACAGATCTGAAGCTCAAAATAAAGCATTAATTTTACATTTTGTTATCCAAAATTTAAAATACTATCACCTATTTTTTCAAAGGTAATTAGAACAAATAACTAAAAAAAATGAAGCCCATAAGGCTTCATTTCTCTATAAATCAAAAACAAGCGGGATAAACCTCTAGTGTCAATCCCTAACTGTTTGCTTGTTATTTAGACACCATTACCATAGCTGGTCTGATCACGCGGCCATTTAGCTCGTAACCCTTTTGCATAACAAACATTACGGTATTAGGTTCATGATCAGCACTTTCCTGAATAGACATCGCTTGGTGCAGCTCTGGATTGAACGCTTCACCTTCAGGGTTAATTTCTTTCAAGCCAAATTTAGCTACCACATCAACGAACGTTTTGTGAGTTAGCTCTACGCCTTCAACAATCGGTTTTACCGCTTCATTCTCTGTGTCAGCAGCAGCGATAGCGCGCTCAAGGTTATCAATTACCGGAAGCAACTCTTCAGCAAACTTATTCAGTGCATATTTACGTGCTTTATCGATCTCTTGTTCTGTGCGGCGACGCATGTTCTCAACGTCTGCTTTTGCACGAAGCACAGCATCTTGCTGCTCTTTTACTTTCGATTCACTCGCTAGCAAAGCTGCTTCTAGTTGAGCAATTTTCGATTCTTGAATATCTTGCTCGGATTCTTCGTTCCACTCAACATCAGCGTCAGAACCAACTACATCAGCGTCAGCTTGCTTCGCTTCCGCTTCTTGCGTGTGCAGCTCTTCTTGGTTTACCTTATTTTCTTCGTTGCTCATGGTTTCTCCGGAATACTCAATTCAAGGCAATGTAGAATATGACTTGCCCATAAAACTTGGATCAAAATCATACCAAACACTGCATATATACATACTTTGGGTATATTATGGGGATGAAGATTTGTGATTCAAGCACTATTAGTTTGGAAGTGATATGAAAAAACCCTTTGAGGTGATCGCCATCATAGGCAAACCAAGAGCACAGAAAGCCGTTCAGACCCATAAAGAACTGTTTCACTGGCTCACCTCTAAAGGCTACAAAGTATTGGTGGACGACCGGCTTATCGACATTCTCGTCGATATCCCACGACAACACTTTTTTAGCCTAGTCCGTATTGGACGTGAAGCTGATCTAGCCATTGTGGTTGGAGGTGACGGTAACATGCTCGGAGCAGCACGAGTTCTCTCGCGCTTCGATGTTGCGGTTATTGGCGTCAATAGAGGTAGCTTAGGGTTTTTGACCGATTTAAATCCAGAAGGGTTTGAAACCTCTCTTGAGGCCGTACTTCAAGGGGAATTTCGTGAAGAAGAGCGCTTTCTTCTTGAAGCCGAAATTCATCGTCATGGCCAGATAAAGAGTCATAATGCCGCTCTCAACGAAGCAGTCCTTCACCCTGGACAAGTCGCACATATGATCGAGTTTGAGGTATACATAGATGATACCTTTGCATTTAGCCAACGCTCTGATGGGCTAATCGTTTCTACACCAACGGGTTCAACAGCCTATTCGCTTTCAGGAGGCGGTCCTATTCTGTCCGCAAACCTAAATGCGATTTCGCTGGTGCCGATGTTTCCTCACACTCTCTCTAGTCGCCCTTTGGTTGTCGATGCAAATTGTCGCATTAAGCTGATTGTCTCCCCCGATAACCGAGGCACTCAAGAAGTCAGTTGTGACGGGCAAATCTCCTTACCTGTCTCACCAGGTGACGAGATTCATATTTACCAAAGCCCAAATCGCCTGAAACTGATTCACCCTAAAGACTATAGCTATTACCACGTCCTAAGAAACAAGCTTGGCTGGTCAAGCAAATTGTTTTAAAAATCATATTGATGAACCTCAGCACATAATGCTGGGGTTTTCGTATCTAGCGTTAACATTGACGACAAATTCAACAACAGTGCGTTCAATCACATAAAAAAACACCTGTACAACTTTACTGTATAAAGAAACAGTATATACTGAATTTACATACAGTAATGTTCATTTAAACAGGTAACTAAAAATGCTGTCTCATCTAAGTGTTAATAATTTTGCCATTGTAAAATCTCTGCAGTTAGAACTCAGTACAGGTATGACAACCATCACCGGTGAAACTGGCGCAGGTAAATCGATTGCGATTGATGCACTAGGACTTTGCTTAGGTGGCAGAGCGGAAGCAGGAGCCGTTCGCGCTGGTGAAGATAAAACCGAAGTCACCGCGGCTTTTGTTATCGAAAACAACCAACAAGCAACACGTTGGCTGGAAGATAATGACTTGTTTGATGGCACTGAATGTATTTTAAGACGCACCATTACCAAAGAAGGTCGTTCGCGTGCCTTCATCAACGGCAGCCCTGTTCCGTTATCGCAATTAAAATCTCTAGGGCAGCTTCTAATCAACATCCATGGTCAGCACGCTCATCACCAGTTGATGAAAAGCGATTACCAATTGTCACTGCTAGATCAATACGCTGGTCACACTAATTTATTGCAACAAGTTCGCAATAAATACCAAGCATGGCGCAGTGCCGATATTGCACTCTCCCAATTAAAAGAAAACAGTGCTAATAACCTCGCTCAGCTTCAACTTTTAGAGTACCAAATAAAAGAACTTAATGAGCTAGCGATTGGCGAACAAGAGTTTCCCGAATTAGAACAAGAACATAAACGTCTATCAAATAGCGGAGAGTTGGCAATCACCTGTCAGCAAGCCATTGATATCATCTATGAAGGTGAAGAAGTCAATGCATTAGGTATGCTTCAAACTGTGAGCAGTAAACTGGTTCAACTTGCCGAGTTAGACACCGAATTGACTGCCCTACCCAATATGATTGAAGAAGCCATGATTCAGTTAGAGGAGGCCAATACCGAGCTGCGCAGTTACCTTGATAAGATTGATGTTGACCCTGAACGTATGGCCTATGTAGAAGAACGCTTTTCAAAGATTATGTCTCTGGCTCGAAAACACCATGTGATGCCCGAAGAGCTGTACCAACATCATCAAGATCTTCTGGGGCAAATTGAAGCACTAGACTGCTCCGATGAAAAGTTAGCGGCAATGGAGGAAGAAGTCTCTGCACATTTCGACGCTTACGTGCGCTCATGTGAAAAGCTAAGTAAATCTCGTGGACGCTACGCGAAAGAGCTCAACAAATTGATCTCACAAAGCATGCATGAATTGAGCATGGAGAAGGCCAAGTTCGCCATTACTGTTGATTTCCAGCAAGAGCATCCTTCACCAACAGGTATGGATAACGTGGTATTCGTTGTTTCCACCAACCCAGGTCAACCAATGCAACCAATCGCGAAAGTAGCCTCTGGTGGTGAGCTATCTCGAATCTCACTCGCGATTCAAGTCATTACTGCACAAAAAGTTGACACACCTAGCCTCATCTTTGACGAAGTAGATGTGGGTATCAGTGGTCCAACAGCAGCAGTCGTAGGCAAAATGTTACGTAAGCTCGGAGAATCAACTCAGGTACTGTGCGTTACCCACTTACCTCAAGTTGCGGGCCATGGCCATCAACAGCTGTTTGTTACGAAAACTACCAAAGCCAACAAAACTGAGACCAGTATGTTGACGCTAAACGAACAACAACGCATCAGTGAATTAGCACGGTTACTGGGCGGTAGCCAGATTACCGATAGCACACTGGCCAATGCGAAAGAGCTATTAATTGCGGCGTGATTGCGGGACTTCACGATAGTTCCATCGGATTGTTTTTTTAAACAAGGATTGTAAGCTAACTCATAAAATAGCGTCTCTAGTTACAATCTAAGACAGACAAGTTTTTACTTCTGCTTCATCCTTGTTTATTATCTTTGCAGTCTCAAAAATCAAAGTCGTAAATTAAAGCTATGCAATTAAAAAAGTGGTTTATCGCATTACCACTCGCGCTCACGATGCTGACAGGATGTTCAGTGATCGAAAAAATCGTTTATCGTATCGATATCAACCAAGGTAACTTTGTTGAGCAAACGGCTGTTGAACAGCTACGCTTCGGCATGACAAAAGAACAAGTTCGTTTCGTACTTGGCTCACCTATGCTGATTGAAAATGGCTACCCAAATACTTGGTATTACATTTACCATGCAACGAAAGGTCACGATGATCCAGTGCAACGTAATCTGGTTGCCAACTTCGATGCAACAGGCACTCTCACCAGTATCTCTGGCGATTATGAGGCCAGTGACCAGTTCTACGAAAGCCTAAACTAGACATCAAAAAAGCTCGCATTTAGCGAGCTTTTCTATTTGAGTCTTTTAAACGTCACCACTAACTGGATGTAGATTCAGACTTTCTCTGCGCAGCAGGTTTTCCACCAGTAACTGGGTCAGCGGTTCCAGCCATTTTGGCCTGCTCTGCTCTCTTACGTCGAATTTCTTTCGGATCAGCTAGCAACGCACGATAGATTTCAATACGGTCTTTATCTCGTACTGTCGCGTCCAGCTTAACATTACGACTAAACACACCCACTTTATTGTTTTCAAGATCAATCTCAGGATAAACCGCTAAAACGCCTGACTTTTGAATGATCTCTTCGACCGTTGACTCGTGATTTACAACCAGTTGAAACACGCGCTGCTCGTGAGGTAGTGCATACACCACTTCGACATGGATAAGCTGACTATCAGCACTCATAGGTGTACACCTCTTTGGCACGCTTGGTAAATGCATTGACCATATTACTAGTCACATCGTGGAAAATCTTACCAAACGCCAATTCAATCATTTTGCTCGAAAATTCAAACTCTAGCTTCAGCTCCACTTTGCAGGCCTGATCATCAAGAGGAATAAAGGACCAAACGCCCTTCAACATCTTAAATGGACCATCGACCAATTCCATGAAAATTTCGCTGCCATGCACCAAGGTATTCGCTGTCGTAAAGGTTTTACTGATCCCGGCCTTTGATACATCGACCGACGCCACCATACCTGAGTTCGATAACTCCAAAACTCGAGAGCCAGAACAACCAGGCAAAAACTCATGGTAACTGTCAACATCATTGACCAAGTTAAACATTTGATCAGCACTAAACATCACCAATGCTGAACGCGTCACTTGTTGCATAAAATTTCCTCAAAATAAAAGGCTGCCTCCGATTCTACTGTTTACCTTGAGTTAGCTCAAGTTACTCGACCTTACGTTTCGTCATAATCAAGCACACACCCTTGTTGCTAATTTATCAATCAAGCACATAAAAGCCTTTCCTTAATCCAAAAACAGACCTTATAATGACTCCATTATGGTAAAGAAGAATTCAAAGAAAAAAGCGGGTAGCAATACCATCGCTCAGAACAAAAAAGTTCGCCACGAATATCACATCGAAGACGAAATTGAATCTGGCATTGAGCTGCAAGGATGGGAAGTAAAATCACTTCGCCAAGGCAAAGCTAATATCGCAGAAAGTTACGTCTATATCCGTGATGGTCAGGCGTACATCAGTGGCATGTCTATCATTCCACTTAACCAAGCATCTACACACATCGTGGCTGAACCGACTCGCGTTCGTAAACTACTGATGCACCGTCGTGAACTAGACAAACTTATTGGTTTGGTTAACCGTGATGGTATGACATTAGTAGCGACTGCACTTTATTGGTCTCGCTCTTGGGCGAAACTCAAAGTCGGTGTTGCGAAAGGTAAAAAGCTTCACGACAAACGTGCTGATCTTAAAGAAAAAGATTGGGCTCGCGATAAAGCACGAATTATGAAGAGTAATTTGCGTTAATAGTGACCACTTAAACTTGCAAAGCTAGACAGCGTAAGCTTTTCTGGTACTATGCAAGGAACACTTTGGGGCTGATTTAGGATTCGACAGGAATTTTGCAGTCTGAGGTGCATGCCGTGGGGCGGTTGGCCACGTAAAAAGCCGCAAAAAAATAGTCGCAAACGACGAAAACTACGCACTAGCAGCTTAATAACCTGCTCAGAGCTCTCTCGCCCTAGCTTCCGCACGTAAGACGGGGAATAACGAGAGATCAAACCCAAACGCGCTAGCCCGGATTTTCCCACCTGAGAGATGAACGGCGAATTATAATTCAGGTTAGCCATTAACTAGCGTGTCGGTTCGCAGGTTGGTGGTGAAATTAAAGATCGACTAAGCATGTAGTACCAATGATGAATGGTTTCTGGACGCGGGTTCAACTCCCGCCAGCTCCACCAAATCTACATTTAAAGACGTCCTAGGGCGTCTTTTTTTGTGCCTACAACAACGTAAAATCAATGACTTAGCGTACTTTGGCGTCTTATACTATCCCATGACTTCTTTGATCTTTAGGTACATCACAAGGTACACTGAATTTAAGAGTTCAATATGGTGTACCCACAATGGCAAAAACAACAACACGCCTTACCGACAAGGAAATCAAAGCATCAAAGCCAACCGATAAGGAATACAACCTTTTCGATGGCGAAGGACTTCGCTTGCGCATCAAACCGAATGGTTCAAAGCACTGGATACTCAATTACTATCGGCCAACCAATCGCAAACGAGCTAACCTGAGTCTCGGCAAGTACCCTGACCTATCCTTGGCCAATGCTCGCAAGCTGACAATGGAAGCGAAAGAACTCCTAGCTCAAGGCATAGACCCTCAAGAAGAGCGAAAGCGCCACCAGCAAGAATTAAAAGCTGTTCATGAAGACACCTTCCTCAATGTGGCGACCAAGTGGTTTGAAATCAAAAAAGATGATGTCACTCCCGACTATGCCGTCGATATATGGCGCTCTCTTGAGTTGCACATATTCCCTCACCTATCTGATGTACCCGTCCGTGAAATCAACGCTCCGCAAGTTATAGAGCTTCTCAAGCCAATTGAAGCCAAAGGCAGCTTAGAGACCGTCAAACGTCTTGCTCAGCGCCTCAACGAAGTAATGAACTATGCGACCAACTGTGGACTCGTGCAAGCCAACCCACTAACAGGTATCAAAGCTGCATTCAAAAAGCCCAAGAAAGAGAACATGGCAGCCCTAAAGCCTGCAGAGCTACCTGAACTTATGAGAGCAATCGCTAATGCCAGCATCAAACGTACAACGCGCTGCCTGATTGAATGGCAACTTCACACAATAACACGTCCTAGTGAAGCCTCTGGAGCTCGCTGGGAAGAAATTGATTGGGATGAGAAGATTTGGACCATTCCAGCAGAGCGAATGAAAAAACGCAGAGAACATCGTATTCCTTTAACAGAGCAAATGCTTGAGTTACTGGAAGTAATGAAGCCAATCAGTGGGCGCAGAGAGTTTATATTCCCTTCAGACCGAGACCCTAAGAAGCCATGTAATAGCCAAACAGCTAATATGGCACTCAAACGTATGGGGTTTGCGGGGAGGTTAGTTAGTCACGGCTTACGTTCGCTAGCGAGTACCACACTAAACGAACAAGGTTTTGATAGAGATTTGATTGAATCAGCTCTAGCCCATGTTGATGACAACCAAGTTCGCAGCGCCTACAACCGTACTGATTACTTAGATCGTCGCCGACCAATGATGAGCTGGTGGAGTGGTCACATAGATCAAGCTGCGCAAGGTAGCCTTTCGGTTACTGGAACAAAGCAGCTTAAAGTAATATAGCTTCCAAATACTCATCACATGGAAGCTGGCGTGCCCTTAGAGCTTAAATAACAACAACTTAAACACATTAGAGCGATAGATAAAAACACAAAAGGTACGGATAAGGGTACGGGGCATTAGATTATTCACTAAATTCAATTCCTCTTTCCCTGAGCAAAAACTAGGTTAAATACCTTATACCAATGATATCGATTCACATTCTCACCCATAAGTTATATTAAGACAACTCCCCGAGCAATTAAACAGTACAAATATCCGTTTAATTGTTATCCATCCAAAACAATTTCACATATATATCACTCTAGGAAATATCCAATCTAATTTATTCAAAGGAGAATAAAATGGAATCCCCAGTAAGCCATATCACCCCTGAAGTAGCAGAAATGATTAATTTTTAACCACACTTAATGGTGTATGGGCAAGTAGGAATATAAAGTCGATAAATTCGTACAGCGCTCTTAGTGAAATAGAAACAGCTCATATCATAATGATCGTGATGGCTAAATCACTGAGCCGTTGTTTCCTCCAATACTTACTCTGTGTGCTTTTCGCCCCCTCCTTTATTTTTCTCTTCATTAATTCAAATGGTCAAGAAGCGCAGTTAGTAAATGATTTGGTTATATCACTTCCAGTTGGTTGTTGTATAACGAAGTGTAGGCTTAAGGCTACGACTATCAATCAACACCAATATCGTCGCATAGATGGTATGGTGCTTTATCCTAAATGAAGTTACGTACAATGCCGTGCACTCGCTAAAACTCTTAAATATCACCTTCCTCTGCGGTTCTATCCAGCATTTCATCTTCATGACCTTCAACGTAATAATCGGCCGTGCAAGCACTGGCAGTGATGTAGCCCTTGAGTGGCGCCTTGAATATATAACATGGAATTGAAATAACTCTTTTCCTTATGATTTTAAACGTGAATGACACAACCTAATTGTTGTGCCACCACATGGCAATATCTATGCAAAAACACTGTTGAAATGAATATTTTCCATTTGATTCATACTGGCGCTGTATCGACTAATTAAAATTCCGTTTTAACCCATTCTGTAACTTGGTCTTGATCGTTGGTAAGAGCAACGTAGCGCCATTTATCAAAGGTGATACATGGGTGAGAAGTTGACAGTACCAGTATATCTCCCACTTCTAATGGGCAATCGGCTTCCACCTGCATAAACATATGTTGATCCATTACTGCGGTTGTTGTAATGCTAGAGGTATCAAAAGTAATCAACTGACCATCACGGTAGACTCGCTCAAGCATCGGTAAATCCGCATCAAATGCGACATCGCGCTTACCTACGTTTACGATGACTTTATTGACTTCCGGGCGAGACTGTACATAAGCCCACACTTCAATAGCCGATATCAAATCACCTGGTAATGTTTCTGCTAATACAGTTGAGCGGCTTAAACGTTCACGGACTAAACTTTGTGCTGTTTGGTAAATACCACGGTCATGAGATATGTAGCAACCAGGGCGAATGATTTTATTAAACGAATCCGGAATACTAGCCATCATCTCAGTAACTAAGTCGTAAAAAGCAGAGCCTGCGCCAGTTAAAATTGGCTGCTCAGTATCAAAGAGGGCTTGTTGTTGGTATTCGAGAGCTAACCTCGACACTTCTTGTAACAAGTCGCGGATTTCTTGCTCTTCATTGTCTCCATGAATGACGCCTTCATAAAACTCAATACCTTGTAGAGAAAGGGAATCAGTGTTTTTGATGAAAGTGACAAGTTCAATGGCTTGCTTTGCTGTTCGGACACCACAACGACCGCCCTCGACTCCAAATTCAAGTAATACGTTAAGAGAGCTGTTCTTATCAACAAAAAATTCAGCCAGTGCTTGAGCATTTTTTAATGAATCGACACAGACATATAGTTGACAATCGCTTTGTGTGATCAATTGATGAGCAAGTTCAAAATTCGACTTTCCAACTAATTGATTGGCTAGAATGACATTTTTAGCTCCGCACTGATAAGCGACATAGGCTTGCTGAATGGTCGCCATGGTAATACCCCATGCACCTGCGGCGAGTTGCTTGCTGATAATGGCCGGAGTTAAGCTGGTTTTACCATGAGGCGCGAGCTGAACATTAAAGGTTTCAGCGAAGTGTTTCATCCAAGCAATGTTATTTTCGATTGCGCTCATTTTCAACGTTGCACAAGGCAAGCTCACTTCTTCGTTTATTAAGCTATAACCATAGTCTTCATGATAGATAGCAGGCATACCTTTTTGACTTTTCATTGTTTCTTTTTGGTTGTTATTTTCATATTTATATTGCATTATTTTATTCTCATGTATTTTCAATCATTATGTAAATGTTTGATTTTGCTGAAGTTTAACTGATAGTTAAAATTTTTCTGACAGAAATTTTCATAAATAATCTCTCTTTATGAGTTTTATCTCACAGAAATATAGTCAAAGTAAAGGGATACTGATCCCACAGTTTGGAACTCGTTATGAATGTTGAAATCGATATTGTCTCTCGAATAAATGAGGTTTATCCGGAATTAAAAGGGACAGAAAAAAAAGTCGCTCACGCGATTATTGATGATCTGGAATTTGCCGCTAGTGCCAGTATTACCGAGTTGGCAGAGCAAGCGGAAGTTAGTGAGGCTTCAGTCACACGATTTAGTAAGACATTAGGCTGCCGGAATATTCGAGAGCTCAAAATGAAAATCACTAAATCGTTAGCCATTGGTCAGCGTTTTATCTATGAAAAACCAGATGAAAGTGGTATTGGAGGTATTTACGAAAGTGCAAAGAATATTATTCATGCCAACCGCAATGCCATCTCAGAATATGCGCTAAATAAAGCATGTGAATTGATTGTCGGCTCAAGACAAGTATTAAGTGTTGGAATGGGGGGTGGCTCGACCATTATGGCGCAAGAACTACAATTTCGGTTATTCCGATTAGGTTTTGTGGTTACCGCTTATAACGATGGTTTGTTAAGTCGCATGGTAGCTTCCACCATTGATAAAAACGATGTATTTGTAGTGATGTCGGCATCGGGCTACACGCAAGAAATCATAGATGCTGCGGTTATCGCCAAACAATATGGCGCCAAGATCATTGCCATTACAAAACCTGATTCAGAATTGGCCAAAGTCAGCGATGTAACTTTACAGATTTTAAACGAGGAAGGGGATTTTATTTATAAACCTTCTACTTCGCGTTACGCCATGATGGTTGCAATCGATATATTGGCTTACCGATTAGCGGTGATGCAAAAGCAACGTTCGAGAGACAAATTAAGGCGAATCAAAATTAACCTTGACAATCATCGCTTAGGAGGCGATCGCCAGCCTCTCGGTGATTAGATTTAAATAAAGAGCATTCAGATGACGACGTATTTAATCAAAAATGTATCTGTAGTAGATGGAATGGCAACGCCTCGGTTTTTGTCTGATATTGAAATTGTTAACGATAAGATTGCTCGCATTGGCAATGGTTTAGAAAATGACTTTGCAATTGTTATTGATGGTAAAGGTTTAACAGCTGCACCTGGTTTCATTGACGTTCATACTCATGATGATACCAATGTGATTCGTGAACCTGAGTGTGAACCTAAAATCACCCAAGGTATTACCACTGTGATTGTCGGAAACTGTGGTATCAGCGCTTCTCCTGCTGATTTACAAGATCTACCGCCAGATCCAATGAATCTTCTTGGTAGTAAAGAAGATTTTAAATATCCGACATTCAAGCATTACGTTGAAGCGGTAGAACAAGCTCAACCTGCGGTCAATGTAGCGGCATTGATAGGGCACACAACATTACGTAATAACGCAATGAATGACTTGTATCGGCCTGCCAATACACAAGAAATTTTAGCGATGCGTTCACAATTAAAAGCGTCATTACAAGAGGGGGCTTTAGGGTTAAGTTCTGGACTTGCTTACGCTTCAGCATTTGACTCATCTTCGAGTGAAGTGGAAGAGTTAGCCACTGAGTTAACGGAACATCAAGCTATTTATACAACTCACATGCGCTCTGAATTTGAGCCGATTTTAGATGCTATGGAAGAGGCATTTAAAGTGGGCCGTGTGAATAAGGTACCCGTTGTGATCTCTCACCTGAAATGTGCCGGAGCTGGCAATTGGGGTAGAACCAACGAAACACTTAAATTACTTGATGACACCGCAAAAAAGCAGAATGTGGGCTGCGATTGCTACCCTTATTCAGCTAGTTCTTCCACATTAGATCTTAAGCAAGTGACGGATGAGTTCGAGATATTTATTACTTGGTCGGAAACTCACCCAGAACACGCACAAAAAACCTTGCATCAAATTGCCGAGGAAACCAATCAAACCTTAATGGAAACAGCAAAAATGCTGCAACCTGCAGGTGCAGTGTATCACAATATGTGCCCAGAGGATGTGGAACGTGTATTGCAATCTAAGCATTCGGTGATTGGCTCTGATGGCTTGCCAAATGATCCTCACCCACACCCTCGCTTATGGGGGGCTTTCCCACGAGTCATTGGCTTCTATTCACGTGAAAGGCAATTATTCTCACTTGAAGAAGCGGTAAGTAAAATGACAGGTAAATCAGCTCAACGATTCAACTTACTTGGCCGCGGGGTTATTCAAATAGGGGCATTTGCAGACATTGTCCTTTTTGATGCTAGCACCATTAAAGATGTGGCAACGTTCTCTGAGCCTAAGAGAAAAGCCGAAGGTATTCATAGTGTTTTTGTAAATGGTGGCTTGGCTTACCAACACAAAAATATTCAATCAAAGCGTTACGGACAATTTCTTCGTCGTGCTTCATATTAAGACAACATAAAGGTAACTCACATGTCAATTACACGTTACGGTCCAGAAGGTAAATCAGGTACGGGTGGTCAACACTTACCATTTTCAAATGCAGTTGAAGCTGGTGGCTGGTTATACGTTTCTGGTCAAACACCAATGACAGATGGTGAAGTCGTTGAAGGTGGTATTATTGAACAATCTAAATTAGCGATTGAAAACTGCTTGGACATCATGGTCAATTCTGGCTATAGCAAAGAAGATATTGTTCACATGAAAGTAGTATTAACCGACTCGCGTTATTTCCAATCGTTCAATAAAGTATTTAAAGAGTATTTTGGAGAGCACCCACCTGCACGTATTTGTATGGTAGCTGATTTAGTAGTTGATGTAAAAGTTGAAGTTGATTTGACTTGTTACAAAGTTAAATAATCAAACAAAAAAGATAATTTAAATCAAATAATTAAAGGCTCATTCTTTGAGCCTTTGGATTCCTACACTCTGATTTTTATAATTAAATAAACGTGAATTAAAAAACACGGAGGTTAATATGCACAGTACACTGTTTCTCTCTGGCTTTGCAATATATGTGATTTTTTGTATTTGGCTTGGATGGTTTGTTTCACGTAAACAAAAATCCGGTGAAGACTTTTTATTAGGTGGCCGTGGCCTACCTTTATTCTTGGTGCTAGGTACAACGGTTGCCACCATGGTTGGCACCGGATCTAGTATGGGGGCGGTCGGCTTTGGTTACTCAAATGGTTGGGCTGGAGCACTTTACGGTGTTGGTGGTGCCATTGGCATCTTATTATTGGCTTTTATTTTTGCACCGGTACGTAGATTAAAATTCATGACCATGAGTGAAGAGCTTTCTTATTATGTTGGCGGTAATAAGCTAGTTAAAAATGTCGTAGGCATTTTAATTTTTGTTGCTTCTATTGGTTGGTTAGGCGCACATATTCTTGGTGGTGGTTTATATCTCGCCTGGATTGCCGATATTGATTTAAATACTGCGAAAATTTTAATTGCTATCGCGTTTGCTATTTATGTTGTAATTGGTGGCTATACCGCAGTTGTGTGGACAGACACCATTCAAGCCTTGATATTATTCTTTGGTTTTATCTTGATGGCTGTATTCGCAGTTGACTATATTGGTGGTTTAGAGAATCTATATAACGGCATCGATCCTGCTGCGATCAGTTTCTTAGCCATTGATAAACTGGGTTTCTGGCCTGCTATTTCTTTGGCCTTTGTAGTTGGTGTCGGCGTATTGGCTACTCCATCTTACCGTCAGCGTATTTATTCAGCTAAAGATGTATCAACAGTAAGAAAGTCATTCATTCTTTCTGGTGTTTTGTATCTGATGTTTTCTATCATCCCAGCCATTATTGGTATGGCTGCTCACGTGATTGACCCAGGTTTAGAAAACAGTAACTTTGCTTTCCCATTCTTAGCAGCAACGGTATTGCCAGTCGGTGTGGCGTTGATTGTATTGATTGCTGGTCTGTCTGCAACTATGTCGAGCGCAAGCTCTGATGCGATTGCCGGTGTATCTATCCTGTTATGTGATGTGTGGAGTATGGTTACAGGTAAAGTGCCACCCAAAGAGAAGGCGATTCAATACTCTCGCTTTGCTTTAGTTGCGGTTATCGGTATTGCCTTACTGTTTGCATTGACTTCAAACGACATCATTAGCTATATCACCAAAATGATTGCGACAGTCATGTCTGGTATGTTTGTATGTGGCATTTTAGGTCGCTTCTGGAAACGTTATAACTGGCAGGGTGCAATTGCTACTTTAGTGTGTGCTTCTATTGGTTCTGTAAGCATTATCTTGAATGCTGATTGGAGTGCTTATTGGGGGAACCCATCTATTCCTTCCGTGATTGCTGCACTTGTCGGTGGGGTGATTATGACATTACTCACACCAGCTAACACAGTGTCAGATAAAGAAGCATTGGCGATCATCAATAAACAGCGTCAAGCGATGGAATCTGGTGAGTCTGATATTCAAGCTGAAGCTCGCGCAGAAAAAGTAGCATAAGCATAATAAAAACAAAAAGGTCATGTAACGTGGCCTTTTGAGGTTTACATATGAGTGATATTGAATATTTGATTATTGATTGGGGCACAACTAATTTTCGTGCATTTGCGATAACTCATGCTGGACAATGTACCGATAAAATTGAAAAAAAAATGGGATTACTGAGTATCGAGGAGAGGCGATTCGCAGATAGTCTGGCTGAAATATTAGTCAATTGGCTTGATGATTATCAAACCTACCCAATTTTTATGGCCGGCATGGTTGGTTCTGCTAATGGCTGGGTTGATGCCGGTTATGTCGAAACAGAAGCTTCTATTACTTCACTAGCGGATAATCTGCACCATTTTACCCTACCTTGGGGGGCGCCAGCTTATATTGTTCCTGGTGTAAGTCATACTGACACGACTGGCATTATCGATGTAATGCGTGGGGAAGAAGTTCAAGTTTTTGGTCTGCAAAGTTTGTGCGACCAAGACGCGTTTTATGCCTTATTACCCGGTACTCACAGTAAACATGTGTCGATTGAGCAGCAAAATATCACCCAACTTTCGACTTATATGACTGGAGAAATGTTCTCTCTACTGGTGCAACATTCTATCTTAGGTAAGTCGTTACCCGAGCAAATAGAAGATAGAGGTACGTTTGAGCGGGGGGTTTTACAAGCTCAAAACAAACATTCTTTATTGACGCAAATATTTTCTGCTCGCACCCATTTATTGTTTAACAACATTGCTCCTTACCATGTTCACAGTTTCATTTCTGGCCTGCTGATTGGTCATGAACTGATGTTTGTCAATGAGCGAGTTTATATTGTCGGTGGCGAAAACCTTAGTGAACGATATTTACATGCCTGTCAGTTACTAGGCATTCGAGCTCAAACATTTGAAGGAGATATGTGTTTTATTACTGGAATTCAAAAAATCAAGGAGTGTATTCATGAAATATTTTGATTTAAGCCGGCACTTACCTCTTATTGCGATCTTAAGAGGCATAGAGCCGGATGATGTGGTACGCGTTGCTTCATTATTGAAATTGCAGGGCTTTAGCATGATTGAAGTGCCATTAAATAGCCCAAATGCATTAGAAAGTATTCGCCTCTTAGTAACACACTTTGACCTTAACGACATGCTTATCGGTGCGGGCACCGTGACCAATGTCAAGCAAGCGCAAGATGTGATTGCAACTGGGGCAAACTTAGTAGTAACACCCAATATGAACCCTGAGGTAATTCAGATAAGTCGAGCGGCAGGTTGTGCGGTATTCCCTGGTGTCGTTACGCCAACGGAAGCGTTTGATGCGTTAGCTGCAGGTGCCACTGGATTGAAATTGTTCCCTATTTCAGCTCTACGCTTAGACGGATTTAGAGCATTACTATCAGTATTGCCTGAAGGTACACCTTGTATGCCTGTTGGTAGTATTGATGCGACAGAAGATAGCATGTATCCATTTATGGAGGCTGGAGCGGTAGGATTTGGTTTAGGCTCGGCTTTATATAAACCAAACATGTCAGATGTTGAAATTGAAGCGAAAGCGCAGGCTTTTGTGTCGATTTTTCGTCGTAATATCGGAAGAATATGATGGTGAGCTAATGGAAAAGTTCAATATTGCCGCGATTGGCGA
The DNA here is from genome assembly GCF_022432925.1 of Vibrio sp. CyArs1. Taxonomy (NCBI): domain Bacteria; kingdom Pseudomonadati; phylum Pseudomonadota; class Gammaproteobacteria; order Vibrionales; family Vibrionaceae; genus Vibrio; species Vibrio sp. CyArs1. The sequence continues at coordinate 376,377 of NZ_JAKRBO010000006.1, forward strand.
ATGTATGATTGAATTGCAAAAGTCAGACGGTGGTTTAGCTCAGCGGTTTGGTGGTGATACACTCAATACCGCTCTTTACCTGTCGCGTTTAACTCAAAATACATCGATGCAGGTCAGTTATGTTACTGCTCTCGGTTGTGAAGGTTTTAGCCAAAATATGCTAGATAACTGGCAACAAGAAGGCATTGATACTTCGCATATATTTCGCTTGCAAGATAAGCAACCAGGTATGTATTACATTGAAACTAATGCGACAGGGGAGCGCAGCTTCTACTATTGGCGAAATGATGCCGCGGCAAAATACATGTTTGACCAAGTTGAGAGCGATTATTCAGACTGTTTGGAAAACTCAAAGCCAATGGTGGTCAGGTTATTTTTGATAATAATTTCCGTCCAAAATTGTGGGCATCAGCTGAAGAAGCCCAACAAGAGTATCTTAAAATACTATCGTTCTGTGACATTGCCTTACTGACATTCGATGATGAACAAGATCTATTTGGTGACGACAATATCGAACAATGCATTGCCCGTACTAAAGGTCAAGGTGTTAAAGAGATTGTAATTAAACGTGGTAGTAAAGATTGTGTTGTTGTAGAGGAAGATAGCATTCAATACGTTGCGACAAAACCAGTTAACAAAGTGGTTGACACTACTGCAGCGGGTGACTCATTTAGTGCTGGCTATTTAGCTAAGCGTTTAAATGGCCATAGTGCAAAAGTCTCTGCCAAATCAGGGCATAAAGTAGCAGGTACGGTTATCCAATATCATGGTGCGATTATTCCAAATGAAGCAATGCCTGATACTGACTTATAAATACACTCTTTGTACTTGAAGTTGCAGCTTTATTGACAGTGTTCTCTGTCCTTATTTCTATAAAGAGAAGTTATGAATAAGCTACCACCATAGAGCCTTATTCACTTATCGATTTGCAGCAACGTCAATTACTTTGGGTAAGTAATAATGAAATTTACAAAGATTTGTTTCTAAAATCTGGTCACCTGATGATCAGCTTACAATACTTAAGGACTTAAAATGTCTGATTTAGATCAACAACTTGCCAGCTTAAAAATAATTCCAGTAATTGCACTAAATAAAGTTGAACATGCTCTTCCTCTTGCAAGAGCATTAATGGAAAACGGCATGCCTTGTGTGGAAATCACTTTTCGCACTGTAGCTGCTGTGGGTGCAATTAAAGCTATACGAGCGGCTTATCCCGACATGTTAATTGGTGCTGGTACGATTTTAACATCAGAGCAAGTTGATCAAGCCGTTGGTGCTGGTGTTGATTTCATCGTAAGTCCTGGTTTCAACCCTACAACAGTTAAATATTGTCAACAAAAGAATATGCCAATCATTCCAGGTGTTAACAACCCAAGCTTAGTTGAACAAGCAATGGAACTCGGCCTTAAAACATTGAAATTTTTCCCCGCTGAACCATCAGGTGGTGTTGGCATGTTGAAAGCACTAACAGCGGTCTATCCTGTAAAATTTATGCCTACTGGAGGTGTAAGCTTAATAAACATTGATGATTATCTATCAATTCCAGCAGTACTTGCATGTGGTGGTACTTGGATGGTACCAACATCTCTTATTGATAATGAGCAATGGGGAGAATTAGGCCAATTAATTAAAGATGCAGTTACCAAGATTAAGATTAAGTAGTTGAAGCAAGACCTCTTTATTCTAATCATCAACTTTCTAAACAGCATAAAGCCAGCAGCTTTTGCTACTGGCTCATGTCATTTCTCTGCTCGGCTCTCTATCCACTTGTCTACTTCATGTACCACCTATGCTGAGGCCTGCTCACTATGGGATACACATGGTGGAAACACTCCATTATCCATCATTTTACAGATGGTCGATTTACTAAACTGAACCAACCCTTTTCATCACTTCTTTTAAACGAGTTAATCTCATAAAATTGTCCTAATGCAAAACTACAGGTAGCACGGGTTCTAACTAGTTTCAATTCTCATTACAGTATTGAGGTGATTCTTCATCGCTTGCTCTGCCTTGTCTGCTTCACCCGACTTGAGCGCTTCAAATATAGTTACGTGCTCTTCATAATTTCGTTTATGAAAAGGAACATAATCGACTGAATTTCTTGTTTTCATCAGCCAAGAAATCAACGTATTATATAAAGTTGTCAGCATTGGGTTGTTAAGTGTCGAAATGATGGTCAAATGAAATTCAATATCAGTATCAACAAAACTATCATAATCTTCACAGCACAACCTGTTTCTTTCTAATATCGCTTCCAGCTTCTCAAGATCTTGACGTGTTCGTACTCTTGCAGCCTCTCGAACAACGGAAACCTCAAGGACCTGTCTTAAATGTTCGAATTGACTTCTCTCCTCATCTTGAGCAAGTAGTCCAATTGCTAAACCAGATACATTAGAAAGAATAGTCTCTGTTTTGGGACGACTTACCCGTGTTTTTTCACCGCTTTTAATTGAAACTAAACCTTTTTGAGAAAGTTTCGTGAGCGCTTCTCTCACTGAAGGGCGTCCCACTTCAAATGAAGACATAAGATCACGCTCTGAAGGGAGGGTATCGCCCTCTTTAAGAGTCTTTGTCACTATTAATCGTTCTAATTCATCTGCAACTGCATCAGAAAGCTTTTGCTTTCTCATTGGTTTAATATCCAACGACTTCATCAAGTATCCTATTTATAGTTTTACAAAGCCTAAATATCCAATACGACACACCTAAAAGTGTTCCATTACGCTCCTAAAAATACATATTAGTACAAAGTCACAAGCATCTCAAGGCATACTGGTATAACAGGTTAATGGCGTAATTGTGATACCTGTCACTGCGTTTGATAAATCGATCTTTATAATGACTTCCATAAACGAACATACCCAAGAGAAAGTTAGAATGAATCTTAATGGCCTATTTGTCGCAACACTTACACCATTCAATAACGATGAAAGCATCAACTTTGATGACATGAAGTCACTGACAGAATTCAATTGTAGTACTGACGTAGATGGTCTATATGTCGGCGGTTCCACTGCTGAAGCATTTCTTTTATCTACTGATGAACGCATTGAAGCTCTCAAGGTAACGGCTAAAGACGCAAGTAAAGACAAAAAATTGATCGCACACATCGGCGACATCTCTACTAAAAAATCAGAGACACTTGCTCGCTCTATTGCTGACACTCGCTATGATGCAATATCTGCGGTAACACCTTTTTACTACCCAATAGGTTTCAACGAACTTAAAAAACACTACCAAGACATTATCCAAGCGTCAGGAAAACCAATGGTTGTGTATAACTTCCCTGCATTCGCTGGTGTTAACCTGTCCGGAGATCAAATTGAAGAACTCATCAACCTTGAGGGTGTTATAGCACTAAAGCAAACTTCTGCAGACCTTTACCAAATGGAACAGATCACACGCTGCAACCCAGAAACAACGGTATACAACGGTTTTGATGAAATCCTTGTTTCAGGTCTTGCTGTTGGTGCGAAAGGCGGCATCGGTTCTACTTACAACGTTCAAGCAAACCGCATCGCTGATATCTACAAAGCAATGCTAAACAATGATGTTTCTAAAGCGACTGAGCTTCAACGTGAAGCAAATATAGTTATCGATACATTAGTAGAAGGTGGTGTTATTCCTTCACTAAAATACGTTCTACAAGCGAAAGGTATCATCAAAAACGCGAATGTTCGTCGCCCTCTAAATTCTGTATCAATAGAGAGCATGGCTAAGCTAGAGCAACTAATTGAGAAAGGTCTATGCTAATTGGTCTCGATATTGGCGGAACTAAAATTGAAGGTGTGCTGGTTAATGCCAGCACACTAACAGTCGAAGACCGACTCAGAGTTCCGACTCCCAAAAGTAACTATTCTGACTTTATTACTGCCGTTGAAAGCGTAATAAACGCACTCATTAACAACAACGTAAAATCTATTGGTATTGGCTGTTGCGGCTCAGTTAACAAGAAAACTAACCTAATGCAGGGTGCTAATATTCTTTATCTGAACGACAAGCCATTCTTAAGTGATATCAGCAAGATATTTCCAAAACTTCCGGTAAAAATTTCTAATGACGCAAACTGCTTAGCAATTTCTGAATTCAAAACGGGCGCGGCACGTGAAGCAGAATCGAGCTGTGTTGCAATCATTATTGGAACCGGGTGTGGCGGTGGCGTAATCCTAAATAAGACCATTATTGAAGGTAATGACGGACTTGGTGGCGAACTTGGTCACAACCCTCTCCCTCACTTCAGTCCACAAATTGATGGTAGAGAAGTTGAATGCTACTGCGGGTCTCTGAACTGCAACGAGTCTTTCGTATCAGGAACTGGATTCCAAAGAACATTTTCAGAAAAATACCGCCCGCTTTGCACGAAAGAGATTTTCGAGCAAGCAGCTAAAGGTGACATTGACGCAAAATCACACATTGAACTACTAACCGACCAAATTGCTAGAATCATTGCAAACCTAGTCAATGTAATTAACCCGGAAATGGTTGTTCTTGGCGGCGGCCTTTCAAATCAAGATGTGATTTACCCAATGATTGAGAGCAAAATCTCAAACTACACCTTCAATAAAAAAACAAATACTCACGTTGTAAAAGCAATGCATGGTGATTCAAGTGGCGTGATCGGCGCTGCGATGCTTCCCCAAATGAAATAATTTATCAACCAATAACACTCAAACAAATAGTTTAAAAGAAGGATCAACATGAAACTAAAAACTAAACTGCTAACCATCTCCGCTCTTATTGCTTCTACGGTTTCAATGGGGTCTTACGCAACGACTTTACGCCTAGCTGACACGATGCCACAAGGTGTTCCAAACTCTAAAGGTCTTTACTACTTTGCAGACAAAGTAAACGAGTACTCTGAAGGCGAAGTTACCATCAAAATCTTTTCTAACGGCATCCTTGGTACAGAACGCGAGAATATCGAACAACTAGGCCAAGGCGTTATCGACATGGCTCGTGTTGGCTCAGCAACCCTAGACAGCTTCACTGACTCAGTAAAACCAGTGACGCTACCGTACGTTTTTGACAACACAGATCACATGATCCGCGCTCTAAACGGTGACGCAGGTAAGACGCTATTTAACGCAATGGAGCAAGATGGCATTTATCCCCTAACATACTTCACTGTTGGCGCACGCTCTTTCTACACCAAAGAAAAAGCGATCACTAAACCAGAAGATCTAGCTGGTCTAAAAATTCGTGTAATGAACTCTCAAATGGCGATTGACACCATGAACCTTCTAGGTGCATCTCCAACGCCACTACCAATGGGCGACGTTTACTCAGCTCTACAGCAAGGAGTTATTGACGGCGCAGAAAACGCTCCTCAAGCACTAACAGAACACGGTCACGGCAACGTTTCCAGCTACTTTTCGTTTGACGAGCACTTCAACTACCCTGAGTTCATTCTTATTTCTAAAACAGCAAAAGCTAAGCTGTCTGCAGAAGAACTAGCAATCGTAGAGCGCGCTGCAAAAGAAGCATCTGAATACGAAGTAAAACTTGCACAAAAAGCGGTTGATCACGCAGTAGAAGAAGCTGGCGACATGGTGAAATTCAACCAAGTTGATAAAGCACCATTCATTGAAAAAGTGCAACCTCTGTACACAAAACTTGAAGCAGAAAGCGATTACGCAAAAACCCTGCTGAAAGAAATCGACGCAGCAAAATAAGCACCAACCTATAAAGGGGCTAAGGCCCCTTTTTTAATGATCCAATAGCACGAGTTGTCCATGAAAGAGAAAATCAATAAAGGCTACGAACTGATCTTAGGAAGCATATTCATCCTTATGCTATTCCTAACCATCTGGCAAGTATTCACTCGATTCGTCCTAAGCGACCCCGCAACGTTTACTGATGAATCCCTACGCTTTTTGGTTATCGTATTGGTAATCCTAGGCTCCGGATACGCTACCTTAAACGACATGCACTTTGGCATGGAACTTGTGAGCAATTCACTTAAAGGCACCGCCAAAAGCTTAAATAAACTGTTCATTCAGATAATTACCTTAATTTTCAATGTTGGCGTTTTTTGTTATGGCGGGTACATCGCAACCATATCGAACATGACTCAAATCTCACCAATCCTGGGACTACCACTAGGGGTTATCTACGCAACATTCATTATTTCTGGCGTCATATGTTCACTTATTTGCCTTTACAAAATCAAAGAAACCATCACTAAACAAGGAGATAAATAATGGATGTAATGCAGCTTTCTGTAACATTACTCGGTGTTACGTTTATCACTCTTCTTGTCCTTGGCGTGCCTATCGGCATCACAATGGTACTGGCAGCGCTTCTCTCCATCACCCCATTCATTCCTCTTGAGAGCTCAGTGTTCATTGCAACACAAAAGATGTTTTCAGGACTTGATAGCTTTGCTCTAATCGCCCTTCCCTTCTTCATTTTTGCCGGCAATATGATGAACAGAGCAGGTATAGCCGACAAACTTATTAACTTCTCTCAAATGTTAATCGGCTTCATTCCTGGCGCATTGGCATTAACCAACATTCTAGGCAACATGATCTTTGGCGCCATTTCAGGTTCGGCAATTGCTTCAGCTACTGCCATGGGTACGACGCTAACAAACACTCAAGTAAAACAAGGCTACGACCGAGCGTTCGCTGCCGCGACTAACATAGCTTCAGCCCCGACAGGCATGCTCATCCCACCAAGTGGCCTATTTATCATCATCTCACTTGTTAGCGGCACATCAATCTCAGCTTTATTCATGGCTGGCTACCTCCCTGGCTTACTTATGGGCCTAGCTTGTATGGTTGTTGCCATCTTCTACGCGAAGAAAAACAATTACCCGGTGACTCAAATGCCAACGCTGAAGGAAGGGTTCAAAATCACGCTAGAAGCAGTCCCTGTATTGATGCTTGTATTTATTGTTATGGGCGGCATCCTTTCAGGTATCTTCACAGCAACAGAAGCAAGTGCAGTAGCGTCGTTATATTCCATCATCCTTGCCGTTGCATACCGTGCACCAAAACACATCTACTGGACAGTTATCATTGATTCAGTAAAAGGTTCAGTTCCAGTACTGTTTATGATTGCAGCATCAGGCATCATGTCGTGGTCTTTCGCTTTCACAGGAATCCCAGACCTTGTTAAAGAATTCCTAAACGGCATTCCTAATCCAATTCTAGTACTGCTTGTTATTAACGTAATGTTACTTGTAATTGGCACATTCATGGATGCAACTCCAGCCGTCCTAATTTTTACGCCAATCCTAATGCCGGTAGCAACCTCACTGGGCATGGACCCTGTTCATTTCTGTGTACTAATGGTGTTCAACCTTTCTTTAGGTATTTGTACGCCACCGGTAGGCACGCTACTGTTTGCGGGCTCATCTGTTGCTAATGTCGACGTTGAACCAGTAATCAAAAAACTAGTACCTTACTTCTTCGCACTACTTATCGCACTAATGTTGGTGACTTACATCCCTAACATCAGCCTTCTACTACCTAAATTCTTTGGACTAATGTAATGAATGAATTGAAATCAAAAATCATCAAGAAAATCTCAGACAACATTATCAACATTGGTAATGAGAACCCTAAACTTGGCAATCCAGATCTAACTTGGCGCATGTGTGAACAAGGTTATTGGGTGGCAGGCTTTTATGTTGGCGAACTGTGGCTATCATACTTACTAACAGGCGATCAAAAGTTTGCTAACCAGGCACGTATGAGAAAAGGCTTCTTTGAGCACACACTAAACGATCCAGAACTCATTAACCACGACATGGGCTTTCTGTTTTCACTATCATCAGTCGCTGATTACAAAATGACAGGCGACAAAGATGCTCGCAAGTTAGGCATCAAAGCCGCCGACGCATTACGCTCAATGTATCAATGTCACGGTAAATTCCTGCAAGCTTGGCCATTGACTGACATTAACATTGAAAACCGCAACGAACTGGCTGCAGGTCGTATGCTAATCGATAGCTTTGAAAACCTAGCATTGCTATTTTGGGCACATCAAGAGACCGGTATCCAATCTTACTATGACGTAGCATTCTCTCATGCACTTACAGCAACAGAACTCCTGATCCGCAAAGATGGGAGCACTTTCCACACTTTCCAGTTTGACGCAGCAACGCAAAAACCAATAAAAGGGGAAACCCTACAAGGTCATTCGGATGACTCATGCTGGTCTCGCGGTCAATCTTGGGCTATCCATGGCCTTTCTCAAATCTATCGCTATACGAAAGATGAGAGATTCCTAATCGCAGCGCAAAAAGTTATCAAGTACGCCATCGTGAACCTAAACGATAAGTACCTTTGCCCTTGGGATTACACTGCACCAATTGACGATCGCGGTGAAATCATTGACTCATCTGCAACAGCAATCATGGCAGCAGGTCTAGCTGCGTGGACCCAATACGACGACGAAAACAGCACACTATATAAAGATATTGCAACTAAAATGGTAAATGGTCTAACTGAAAATTGCGCTTTATTCGACAACGAGAAAGCACAAGGTCTTCTCGACTTCGGTGCCTACTTCGTTAAGCGCAATGAAGAACGCGCAATGTTACCTTACGGCGATTATTTCTACTTCGAAGCAATAATGCGTCTAGACAACAAACACGAACTATTCTGGTAACTAAGATGATCAAGATTTCCAATACAAACGACCTAGACAACGAACGCCTAAGTCAACTGATTAAACAAGCACTACAACTAGACCTTGTTAAACTTGAAGAGGGCGTTCATGAGATCGACGGTAAAGAGTTTTTCGTAAACCGTGTGAATGGCGAAACACGAATCATGGAAAACTCTCTAACAGAGGTCCACAAAGATTACGCTGACGTGCATATCGTTCTCAAAGGCCAAGAAAACATCGGTTTCTCTATTGAGCCGGCTTCTAAAGCATTTATGAACGAAAATACATTCGAAAATGATTGCGAGCTGAAATCTATTAGCCCAAGCGAAGTTTTCATCACCCTTAACGAAGGTGAACTCATCTATTTCCCTGCCGGCGCTTGGCACCGACCAATGATAGCGCTCGATAACCAACCGTCAAGTATCGAGAAAGTTATCATCAAAATAAAACAGTCATACCTTTAATAGTTAATCACACCCTCCCCCACATAAATGGGGGTAAGGCACTCGAATGAAACAGTTACCAGCTTTCTTCAGAATGAATAACCCAATTCAAAACTATCAATGGGGTTCAACATCAGATTTAACAACTCTTTTCAACTTTGAGTGACCCGTCCTGATATGGGTTGACACTTTTAGTTAAAACGCTCGATGAACTTCATCGGGCGTTTTGTATTTTAGAG
>NZ_JAKRBO010000007.1:0-263586 GCF_022432925.1 Vibrio sp. CyArs1
GAAACTTACGCGATGATCAAAGCGTTGAACAAACTCACTAGGCTAGGTATGCCAGAAAGTCAGTATATTGTTTGAGATGTAGTCATTTTAGAAGCATTGTGCCTTGAACTCGATTTAAGCAACAGAGCCTTGCTCTTGTTGAATCTGGGTCCTCTTCTCGATCCTGTCTAATTTAGGGTCAATACCTTCCTTCAGAAGTTTGCGCATCTCAAACGCTTTGTCACGAGCACCATCAACATTGAGCATGTCGAGGCTACCCAATCCCAAGAAGGTTCTGTTTTTTGTACCTGGCTTTATGTAACGAAACTCCCAGTATTTGAGGTTGTTGGGTTTCACTAGTAGATAGAGACCACCACCATCAGGTAAACGATAGATTCGATCTCGGCCCTGTGCTTGTTCGATTTCCTTGTCTTTCAGGCGATGTATTAAGTGCGACATATTGCCCCCTGGTATGACTGAGCTACACTCAGAAAAAGTTAAGTTTTTCGCGTCATACCACTTAACCCTAAGCTATTGATTTATTGAGAATCAAAGCTGTAACTCATGTAATTCCTAAGTTCCTAATCACTTGAATAGGAGCTAAGCAAATTAGGTTCAAATGGTATATTCCCGAAGTCGGGAAAGATTAAAACATACACTTTGTCATACCCCAAAATGGTGAACGAACTAGGACATCTTTGGACGTTATCGGACGATAAATTGTTGATTTAGAAGTATAATAGGTATAAAAAAAGACGCCCTAGGACGTCTTTCTTCAAGAAATTGGCGGTGAGTGAGAGATTCGAACTCTCGATACGTTGCCGTATACACACTTTCCAGGCGTGCTCCTTCAGCCACTCGGACAACTCACCGTATTGTTTGTTAGCGCTGTTGGCTAACGAGGCGCTAATTTAATGATTATCCTTGATGGGGTCAAGTGCAAATCGGGAAAAAAGCGCTCTTTTTTAATTGTTTGCTTACTTTGTGATTAATTCGATCAAATGATCGGCAAATCAGACGCTTTGGTAGTAACCCGGTACTCGGAACCAGCGGCGACATAGGTCTAGGAAGTAGCCGTAAAGTACGCCCATTCCGCATGATACTACTGCGTTACTCGATACTGCGGTGATGATTTGGTCAGTCGATGCGCCTACAGTAAATAGAATCGCTGCGTATACTGGCGACTGAAATGCTACATAGGCAATCAGGTCTGAAATGGCCTTCATGGTGCCCGAACCTGATACTTTCGCGCCTTGTCTTAGTGCCCAGTCACGGAAAACGCCATATGGCCATGCAATTGCAATATTAACGGGGATCGACAGTAAACGTGATGCCAGTGACTGTTCGAACGTCATGCCAGATACTAATACTTCGATTAGCATGCCAGAGACGAAACAGAAGACGACCATAGCAAAAGTGTCTGCTGCGGCGTTACGAATACAAAAAGGAGCTTTGGGTTTCAATTCAGGAATCTCACGGAATAATAAACTATCAAAAAATGCTTTTGGCAATTCATATAACTAGATATCTTTTACTATCTAGATTTCGTCGCTATTAGAACACCAATTTAGTAGTTTTACATACCGTATTTGAAGTCACTTGGTAAATTAATCACCAATTTTGAAGTTCAAACTAGATAAACTCGCTATTTGTTGTAATTTGATTACATTTATTGACTATGCCACTGATATTCAGTGAGTTAGTGGCACGTTATGTACAATAGTTACAGCTCTAAACAATTAGATGCTCTTGGCTAAGCAGAGTTTACTCAGGCTTACGGGGTGGATGGTGCCGAAATGGGTGTTTTATGAAATCTAATGAGTTGAATAACAAGCTAGGAAGGTGCAGTGACGCCAATAACAGCGTCACTACGAAGGGTTAACGCAGAGGCTCTACGTTCGAACGGCGTTTGCTTGAAAACTGGAATAGCTTGTTGGCGTATTGATACAGAGCATCGTCTAATACTCTTTCATCAATGGGCTTACCAACAATAAAGTCGGCGCCAGCGCCTAACATGCGCTCTCGAGTCTCTTTAAAGACATCGGCGGTACAACCGAAGATCAAGGTATCTTTTTCACGGCCGAGCATATTACGGATACCCGCGATAGCCTCTACCCCATCCATAACAGGCATATGGTTATCCATTAAGATAAGATCAAACTGTTGGGTTGAGACGGCTTTTAGTGCCAGTTCGCCGTTTTCTACCGAAGAAGTGATAAAGCCTTTACGCTTCATAAAGGTCTCGATAATGATGGTGTTGGTGCGATTATCCTCGACGATAAGCGCTTTGAGTCCACGATAGTCGAGGTGACGTTCAATATGGACATCTAACGCTTTTGGTTTGCATGGTTCAAGTTGGACGCGAACCGTAAACTCAGATCCCATCCCTTCCTGACTGGTGAGCGTGATGTTGCCTCCCATACAGTGAGTAATCTCTTGCACTATCGCAAGACCAAGCCCAGTACCTCCAAAGCGGCGCGTGGTGCTCGATTCGGCTTGCTCAAATGGCTTAAATACTCTTGATTGCGCATCGGGTGAGATTCCTATTCCAGTGTCTTTAACTCGGATAACGAGCGCAGTCACTCCATCATTCACTTCTTCAGACAAGTAGACTTCCACCATTCCTTGCGAAGTAAACTTAACCGCGTTGTTGAGCAAGTTAAATAGGATTTGGCGCAGGCGCGCTTTATCGCCGGAATACCAGCGAGTTTCATCAACTTCCGAGAAGACGCTAAAACGTAGCCCTTTCTCATTACATAAGGTGTGATACACGCTGTGCATACTGCCAATGATGGAGCTTAGCGGGAATGGACGATTTTCAAGCTCAAGGTGCCCTTGCTCAATCTTCGAGTAATCCAATATCTCATTCAACAGAGACATCATATGATCACCTGAATCATAAAGGGTTTTGAGTAGTTTACGCTGCTCTAGATTAAGGTCGGTTTTAAGCAGGATTTGAGCGGTGCCCAATACGCCATTCATCGGTGTTCGGATTTCATGGGAGAGCGTGGCTAGGAACGCCGTTTTTGCTTTAGTGGAAGCCTGTGCTTTGACGCGTTCTTGGTCTAAATAAATGGTTTTTTCATTGAAGGTGTCAATAAGGTAGCGAATCTCGTCCGGACTTTGATAGTTAATATCGATACTGCCGCCCTCTTTGGACTCATCGACTTTCTTAGCAATATCAGTAATCGGCTTAATGAGATATTGGCTAATAAGATAATAGCCAAACATCAAACAAAGCAGCATGACAGGCACGATACCCAACTCGACCGCCATTACGATGTCTGACACTTGATCAGATACCAGTCGTCTCGCATTGACGACTTCTAGACTCCAATCAAAATCACCAAATTGACGCTGGCTGACGTAGATATCACGCCCTACTCTGAAGTTGTGCTCGGTAATCACATGATTGTTCGTATCGCGCACGATCACCCCAAGATCGTGCTCTCTTGCTTTACTTTTGACGAATTTCACTAGGTTTTCCAATGAAAGATCGACGGTAGCAACTCCGGCAAATTGACCATTTAAGTAATAAGGGGCCGAGGCCGTTATCATTTGCACGTGGGTATAAGGATCGATGTACACCTCAGACCATGTAATAGTATTCACGGGCTGATTTTTTACTGAGGTGTACCACGGCTCTAGGTGATAGCCGTCAGCTTCGGGGTTGTTCCAAAGATCAATTTTATCCACCGTTCCATCACTGGTACGGTTATAGAACAGGCTGGTGAGTTTAATGTTGGGGTCTACCGAATACGGTTCAGGCCAAATTCCACCACTCACGGCGATGCCATCATTGAGCTTAAATACCTGACAGAGTGCCTCATCGAGTGCGGTGCGGTTTTCAATGGACTGCGCCATAGCGACGATGCTTTTCAATACACCCACAGAGCTGGAAAGTGGCGCTGAGATCTCGGCGGCGAGAAACTCGTTTTTGATATCGAGGTTTTCTTCTAGCTTGGCTCGAACTGGAGACTCCACCACCATATAGGTGATGCTTCCGAATACCGCGATAAACAGAGCTAGGTACAGCGCTAGCGCGACGACACTTTTCTTTTTGAGAGACTCGTTGATAACCATAACTAGAGAAGCGATCCTTTTCTTCTTGTTCGACTCAGATAATTTCGTCTATTTTATTCGTCTGTAGCTTGTTACTATTAAGCATCATTTTCGCCTTTACGGTAAAGCATTTTGACATTAAAAGACATACTTTCCCTTCCTGAGTTAGAAGGTAAACTTCTTAACGAAGCGCAAACACAAGGCTTTGTCACCTCGATGGCCGCTGCGCCACATACGTTACCACCTGAAGAGTGGCTACCGTTTCTGTGGGGTGGTGAGGAAGTAGCACCATTCACATCCGGTGAGCAGTTAGAAACTTATGCACAAGCAATTATTGGCTTGTGGAATGACTTCCGCCCTGCTCTATTAGACGGCGAATGGCAGTGGCCCGAAGGTTGTGAGCTAGACGAAGAAGAGATCGTGACGTTGGCAACCAAAGACTTCTGCGAAGGTGTTCTTCAAGGTTGGCAATTGGCTAGAGATGACTGGGAAACCATCATGCCAGAGCACAGTGAAGACAACGCTCTGTTAGGCGGGGTGCTACTGTCATTGAGTATGCTTTACGACCCAGAGACATCTATCGCAACGCTACAAGCACAAGGTATTGAAGGTTTGGAGCAGTTTGCTGAAATCTATAATGCCATGCCAATGATGCTTTGTGGCATTACGCAAAAAGGCGCGGTACTGGCTGAGCAGCAGTAATGCAAAAAGCTCCTCATTATGAGGAGCTTTTTATCATTTCTAGAAACGATAACCCATCGACACAATTAGCTGATTCCAGTTCAGAAAGCTGTATTCCGCCATCAAATTCCACTCTTTCTCATAGCCAAAGTCGTAGACTGCTGCGAGTGACATGTTGGATGTTTCTTTGCTTTTTAGGTTTACGTCAAAGCGCAGTTCATCAGCAAGGTTCAAACCACCAACTTGCAAGTCGGTTAAGCTACCTGTCACGTTCTGCTCAATGCTCTGATACTGATAACCCAATAGCATCGTTAGCTTACCGTAAGGTACGTCATAACGCTGACCAACTCGCACCGCACCGATTTTGGTTAAAATGGTACTGTCTGTAGTGGTGGTCCAAGCATTAGTTACCGCACCCGCTGCCGTGACAATAATCGGGTTGAATCCATCGATCACTTCAAACTGCGTCGCAAGTACCGCACCAATACCTAAGTTGTAAGCTTCATATTCGATGTTGATTGGTATGGTCGCTGGTACAGGAAACGGTCTGCCATTACGTGTTGCATTGGAAAGATCGGCGCTGATCTCCTTATTTCCTTCGGTATAGCCTGCTAAGCCATAAACATTTAGGAATGGAAATACCCATGCGTCGAGTCTAAGCTGAACACTCTTATCAGACCCTTTAATCGATACATCATCTGCTGGTACGACATAATGATTAGGCTTGTTACGACCGCCAAGTAGCCCGCCTGTTGCGTCAATTTTGAAATCATCCGTCGCCACATACTCAACATCTTGAGAGTTCATATAGATGCCAAAACCAACGGGAATCGGTAACTCATAACCTAGGTCACGAGCCTGCTCACCCCAAACCGGTAGACCACTCCAGTGCGCTTGGTTTTTCTCTCTTTCTACTTGTTGTTTCAGTTCATCACTCGCCGCATATACAGTATTTGATACCATATAAAGAGATGTAACAACGAGTATGGTTAGTAATCTAATCAAAACGGTTTACCTAAAAAGCTTCAGTAAAGTTGAAATAAAATGCCGAGCCATGTTTACCCATCCCTAAATCAAGGCGGATATTCATGCGCGGTTGAAGTTCATAGCGATAGCCAATGCCATAAGACAAAATAGCGTGTCCCGACAAATCTTCGACAGACTCTCCCACCGAGCCCACCCCCGTCCATGCGGTAATGCCATGGTTAGATAGCGCGCCTGAGCTTCGACGGAATGTATGTCGGTATTCTGCGGTTACTTCTGCCGTCACCTTGTCACGATATTGGCCTTGATAGTAGCCGCGCATCGAGTTTGCGCCGCCTAGTTCAGGCATGTCGTAATACGGAGTATCACCAAAAGCTTGTTGGAATCGACCTAACACTGCCAACACTCGACCCTTCTGGAAACTGTGGAAAGTTCGATATTCCACGTCCAGTTTCTGGTACTCAGCTTGACTGCCTAGTGCTTCGCTATACAGCAGCACCTCTGTTCTAAACAAAGAACCACTCCAAGGGTTAACGGCAACGTCACGAGAATCGTATTGAATGCTGCCACCTAGACCCCATGTAAAAGGTTTATCTTTGAACTCGTTAAAGTTCTCATCCAATATCGCCGAATCAGGTTCGGTGGTTGGACTAAAGTAATTCAGCTTAATTGCGGGGCCTGCAAACCAGTTGTCGACAATTCGAAAGATCAAATTGCCTTTATAATTGTTGGTGTTGGCTTTGTATTGAGTAACATCGCCAAAATCAAACTGTTGCGCGGCATCATAGCCGATACCCCAATAGTGTTTGCCTTGAGTACCTGCGTTCCATGCGCCTTGGAATTGAATATCATCGTTATTCCAAAACAGGTCATGTTTAGCTCTTAAACCATAGCCCACTTCCGAATCAACATAATTACCGATGATAAATGCCGAGACACTTGAGCGCTGGAGTTGTTGCTGTTCACGGTCGGTTTTGAATGAATACAAACCACCTACCGCAACAAGCACACCTTGTTCCGGAGTAAATGCAGGTCCACCTAGGAAGCTGAACATGGGTAACCCATTCACTTCACGGTAGTATTTTTTTGCGTACTTTAGATCTGAGATGGTCTCTGAATAGCGGCTATCGGTATTGTCGTCTTTTAGTTTTGAGATAGCGTCATCGTATTCGTCTACCTTAGCGTCTGCTTTAGTAACGTCGTGTTCGAACACCATGTCTTCTTTCTTGGTTTCAAGTTGAGCATAGCTAGGTATAACGACATCTTCTTTCGCGGCCACAATAGATGGTGCAATAGCAGAAAGGACAAGTAGCGACAGCAAGTTTACGCGCATGAATTGTAAGGTTCCCATAACCAATGAATGAACGTTCATTCATTTTTTAAAAAAAGCGCGCGCATAATAAACAGAACACATTTCCGTATCAAGATATTTTTCTTTCTCAAATTATTCACATTTCAAATATCGATGAACAATTTGATGACATAGGCTTGTGGCTAGAGGTTTTTCCAAGAAAAATTGTCAATTCGCTCGTCGGCGATATAGAACAATTTATTGCCAGCGGAAATGGATTGTTCGAGATCGGGGTTAAGAATGATGCCATTTCCTACATCCACTGCGATTAAAGTCGCTTGGTACTCCACTTTCATCCAGTTGAACAAGGCTTCGACCGATGAGTCTGGAGCATCGTTTGGGTAGTGAACCGAGTATTGTGTCATGCCTCGTGTTGAGCTTAATAGCTCTTGATGTAAGGCACTTGAACCAGGGTCAACCGCGGCCTTAGCAAGCATTTCCGCTCCTACAGCTGGGATGCATTCAGAGTTTGGACAGTGTTGATGTAGAAGGTCGCTCAGCGCTTCGTCTTTGAAATAAACCAGCAGGTGAGCATTAGGGTTGCGGTTTGAGCAATAAAGCGCCGCAGAGAGGGTTATATCGTCTTCGGGGTTATCAATAAGAATACAACTAGCGGTTTCGATGTTGGTTTTTTCCATTTCTCGTCCGTCGGTGTAGCTGTTCACTTTGACAAAAGAAATCTCACCGGGAAGCGGGTTTTCGATATCCGAACGACTGCACAACACTATAGGTCTGCGACCCGTCTCTTCATGTTGCAGCATACGAATAAGATGAATAGTACGTTGACCATTCCAACCCAACATTAGAATATGATTTTCCACAGTTACTTTCCTTTTACCGAGTTGTCCAGAACGCCAAGAATCGAGCCCGAGTGCTGCTAAGCGGCCAAGTAACGCCGCAAACAACATCAGTCCCCCAGGGATGACAAATAAGATAGCTACCCAACGACCTGCTTCTGTCGTTGGAGATAAGTCGCCATAACCAACGGTTGAAGCGGTAACGACGATAAAATAGATGAATTGAGAAATAGGAACCGTCAGGTCGGTTTCGCCACTGGCTCTGAGTAATACCCATGATAAGCCAGCATAAAGCAAAATGGCGGCCGCTAAGCTTTTAAACCTGAGTTCGAACAGATGAGAATGAAACCATTTTCTGAGTTGTAACCAAATCGCCACTGACTTCCCTATTCGTAGACGGATCATGTGTTAAGCATATATGAAAATGGCGAACAACATATACGAAAAAACCAGTCCGAAGACTGGTTTTTTGAGAACGGCGTTAACTTTAGTGGTTACGCGTTGCCTTTCACTTTAATTTGCAGTTGCTCAGCAAAGTCCAACATGCGATTTAAAGGAATCAGCGACTTAACGCGTAGCTCGTCATCTACGAAGATTTCGTGCTCTTCACCGCCATCTTTCAGTGCTTTTTCAATTGCACGTAGACCATTCATCGCCATCCAAGGACAGTGTGCACAACTGCGGCATGTTGCGCCAGCGCCTGCTGTTGGTGCTTCGATAAGTTCTTTCTCTGGCACCATTTGCTGCATTTTGAAGAAAATGCCTTTGTCAGTCGCAACAATCATTTGCTTGTGCGGTAGCTCTTTGGCTGCTTTGATTAGCTGGCTGGTAGAACCAACAGAATCCGCCAGTTCAACGACGCTAGCCGGAGACTCCGGGTGTACTAGAATCGCTGCGTCTGGATAAACTGACTTCATGTCTTTCAATGCTTTGGCAGAGAACTCGTCATGGACGATACACTCACCTTGCCATAAAAGCATGTCCGCACCAGTTTGGTTCGCGATGTACGAACCTAGGTGACGATCTGGACCCCAAATAATTGGTTTGTCTTCAGCGTCTAGGTGCTCGACGATTTCAAGGGCGATACTTGATGTCACAACCCAGTCAGCTCGTGCTTTTACGGCTGCAGAGGTGTTGGCGTAAACCACAACCGTGTGGTCAGGATGCGCATCGCAGAATTCAGTGAACTTGTCCGCTGGACAGCCAAGGTCTAGAGAACATTCCGCTTCTAGAGTTGGCATCAGAATGCGTTTTTCTGGCGTTAGGATTTTTGCTGATTCGCCCATAAAGCGAACGCCAGCAATGATCAGCGTCGACGCATCGTGTCGGTTACCGAACTTCGCCATTTCAAGAGAGTCACCCACGAAACCACCCGTCTCTTCTGCAAGAGCTTGGATTTCAGGATCGGTGTAATAGTGTGCAATCAAAACCGCGTCTTTTTGTTTTAATAGCGTTTTGATGTTTGCAATGTATTGCTGTTTCTCGTCATCACTTAGAGGAACAGGCTTAGGGGGAAACGGATATACCGTATCAATAGTGTCTAAGATGTGGCTCATAGCGCATGCTCTATGCTACTTCCAAATAGTCCGAGCATTGTACACGGATATTCCTACAAGGACAAAGGCAGGCCTGAGGTAATCGACCAAAGTTGAATAGAAAGTGGCCGTATCGGGCTAAGAGTGTGATGGGTTGTAAAGAAGCGTTGAGGTTGGAAGATAAAACAGTTATATCCACAACTGCCACAGCAGTTAATATGGTATTGGTCGTCACCCCTGCGGAGGCAGGGGTCTTATTTCAGCGAGTACTGAACGCGCTTTTAGTAAATTCCTGCCTGCGCAGGAATGACGATCCCTGGTGGTTGGGAGCGCTTTAGGTAAATGCCTGCCAGTGCAGGCGCCCGGCTATAAAAGCGACAACGCACTTGTCTGATTATTACTTCAAATTGGACTGAGCAACTTTTGCAGAAGAACTACCTGGGTACTCAGCAATTACTTGCTCGTAGTACTTTTTCGCTTCTGCTGCTTTGTTGCCGCGCTTCGCTAGGTCGCCCAATTTAACTAGTGCATCTGCACGTTTGTTGGATTCTTTAAAGCCTAATACCGCTTTAAAGCTCTTTTCTGCTTCTGAATCTTGGCGTTTAGCAAAGTAAAGCTGACCTAACCAGTAATGCGTGTTCGGCATAAAGGTTGAGTTTGGATAGTCTTTTTGGAATTGCTTGAATGCTTCGATAGCACCGGCGTAGTCACGTTTTTTCAGGATAAGGTCTACAGCATTTTGATAGGCAGTTTGCTCATCAGCGTCTGTGCTGAATTTGCCTTGAGGTGCTGTGCTGTCTTTTGCTACAGGAACTGGGACTGCGGCCGTGCTTGCTTGAGAGCGAAGTTTATCGATCTCAATGAATAGTTCTCTTTGACGCTGCAACATTTGCTCCATATCGTAGCTATTGCGTTCTAGCTGACCACGTAGAGTTGCGATTTCTTGCGTCATTTCATCGAGCTGTTGCTGCATTTGCAACTGAACTCGGTTTCGGTTCTGAAGCAGGCGTTCTAAACGTTGAACGTCAGTTTCATTGGTTGCAGCATGGGCTGCTGAAATAGAGGCAGCAGTTGCCGAGGAAGATGTTGCGCTCAAGTCGGTAACCGGTGCTTTTGTCGCGTAAGCTGTGCTTGCTGCGCCGGCTAGTAACGTAAGCGTAACAACGCGCTTAATGTTACTGTTCATAAAGGTTATTACCTCAATTGCCGTGGCTTAAAACAATGAGTCGCAGCGCAAAGGCTGCGACTCAACAATCTTAAGCAGATTGAATTAGTAAACTAGAACTGCGCGACGGTTTTTCGCGTACGCGTCTTCAGATTGACCTAGTACTAGTGGTTTCTCTTCACCGTAGCTTACGATAGAGATTTGGTCAGCTTGTACACCAAGAGCTTGGATGTACTTAGCTACAGCTTGTGCACGACGCTCGCCTAGTGCGATGTTGTACTCAGGAGTACCGCGCTCATCAGCGTGACCTTCGATAGTCACTTTTAGTGATGGGTCTTTGCTTAGGTATGCTGCGTGTGCTGCAAGCATATCTTCGTAGTCACCAGCAATTGTAGAGTTATCGAACGCAAAGTAGATAGTTTGGTTTTCACGAAGCGCTTTTTCTTTTAGCTCTTGCTCAGAAAGTTGTGCATTCTCATCGATTGGAGTAGCAACAACAGTTTCTTGCTGTTGTTGGTTAGAAGTTTCTGCACCTGTTGATGACGCAGCGTCATCAGTTGAGCTACATGCTGTCATCGCAAGAACTGGCAGTGCGATTAGCAACCCCTTAAAAACTTTGTTTAATTGCATTGTTATTTCCTTAACCTAAAAATTTAATTGCTATAAAAACGGTGACCATGCTGGGGCTCTTACACGCCCATTTGTAGCCGGTAATCTAGCTTTAAATCGTCCATCGATGGAGACCATAGAAAGGACGTTAGTTTTGTTATAAATAGAGCTATATATCACCATGCCACCATTTGGTGCGATGCTTGGTGACTCATCTAGCAGTGTTTTCGTGAGGATTTGCACTGAACCTGTCTCTAAGTCTTGTTTTGCAAGATTAAATCCAGAGTTCGAGCGATTTACCATCACGAGGTAGCGACCGTCAGGGGTGATCTGCCCACCGAGGTTTTGTCTACCCTGCCATGTGATACGTTTGGTTTTACCGTCGGACAAATTTACTTCATAAATCTGAGGGTTACCACCCCTATCCGACGTAAAAATAAGGGATTTGCCGTCTGGTTTCCAGAACGGTTCCGTATTATTTGACCTACCGCTAGTAATTTGACGCAGTTTTCTTGTTTCAAGATTTAACGTATATACATGCAGTTGCCCAGTCTTTGATAGTGTTAACGCTAACGTCTTGCCATCAGGAGAAAATCTTGGCGCACCATTGTGACGTGGGAATGACGTAATCTTTTCACGCTTACCGGTGTAGATGTTCATGATGAAGATTTCAGCTTGCCCGTTTTGGAAACTTACATAGGCAAGTTTTTTCCCATCTGGAGACCAAGCCGGAGACATTAGTGGCTGCTTAGAACGTAGAACAAGCTTCTCGTTATAGCCATCATAGTCAGCAATACGCATTTGATATGGGTACTGATCTTTGTCATTAACAACGACATAAGCGATTCGCGTTAAGAATGCACCACGCTCACCAGTTAGTTCTTCATAAACAAGGTCAGAAATGCGGTGAGCATATTCACGTAGGCGATTGCCTGGAACGGTTGCTTTCTTCTTGAATAGGACGTGGTCGTTCGACAGAACCAGTTGGCCATCACCACTTAGAGCCTTTGATTTGCCGCCAGTCAATTGACCACGCACCACATCAACCAGTTGGTAGCTTACTTCGTAATTACCTTCTGCGTTTTTCACGATGGTACCCGTTAGCAACGAATCAACACCAATGGATGTCCACGCTTCAAAGTTAATGTCTGACGCATCGTATGGCGTTTGCGGCATTTTACTAGTTGCTACAGGACTAAACTTACCACTTCGTTGTAAGTCTGATGCAATCACGGCCGAAACATCATGAGGAAGTTTTCCCTCACCTTCCCATTTAAATGGGACAATAGCGATAGGTCTTGCGGAATCAATACCGTCGGTAATGACAAGTTCTAAAGCGGCATTTGCAGTCTGAGCAGCGAAGCTCAGCACTAATGCCATTCCTAATAGTATTCGCTTAATCACGAGGTCTTCCTTTTTACTCTGGAACTACGGTCAGATTAATATTTTTAAGTTGTTGGTTCACATCCGCTTCTTTTGAAAGCGGGAAGGTCCCAACCTGAGCTATCGCACGCTTAGTCGCGGCACAAAGTCTGCTATCTCCATCGAGTACTGCAACTTGACCAGCGATAGCGCCGTTACCCGCAGGTATCAGTTTCAAGTTAACTCGACATTGCTTTCCCCGAAAGCTGTCCTCTAGAAGCAGCTTTTGTTGAATCAGCTGAGTGTAGATGGCGCCCATACGTTGTACTTCTGATGCAACGTGTTTTGAGCGCGCACTAGTATTCAGAGCTGCTTCACTTTCAAGGCCAGAGAAAATGTTATCTAGAGCGGCTTCTTGCTCCTTGCGCTCACGCTCAAGTTGCTGCAAACGCTCCTTCTCTATTCTGGCCTTTTCTGCTGCTTCTTTGGCGGCTTTCTCTTTAGCAATACGTTCTTTTTCGGCACGCTCAGCGGCTTCTTTCTCACGCTGGGCTTTTTGTTGTGCTTCTTTGATCGCTCGTTCTTTTTCTAAACGTTCTTTCTCGGCCTTAGCTATCGCCGCCTCTTTAGCGACTCGTTGTTGCTCAGCAACACGAACAGCTTCTTCTTTGGCTTTACGTTCAGCTTCAGCTTTTGCAGCGCGCTGCCTTTCCACTTCGCGGCGTTTCTCCGCCTCACGCGCTGCTTGAGCATCTTTCGCTTGTTGCTGTTTTAACTTGCGAATGCGCTCTTCTTCTGCTTTGCGATTACGCTCCAGTTGCTCACTTTCACGGCGTAACTTATCAAGGCGGTCTTGTTCTTTTTTAGCTGCGGTTTCGCGCTGCTTGCGAATCTCTTGCGCTTGTTGGCGCACTCTAGCAGGGTCGATGACCACCGCTTGCACCATGCCTGTTGGCTCCGCTTTGTTCATTGTGAAGTCTGTCCCCCACAATAAAGCGACAACCAGCATCAAGTGAGCAAACAAAGAGATCGCTATTGGCTTTCCGTAGCTAGAGTTATTCTTCTTATTGCTTTTCATACCGTTGCGATGGCTATTCCCTGATATCGGTTAGTAGGCCCACTTTTGGGATACCGGCCTGACTTAACTCATCTAACAACAACACTACCTCTGCGTAAGGGGTAGCTGCATCACCGCCTACTGCCACTGGCGAGTTTGGATTGATCGACAGTTCAGCTCGAACGCGAACAATAATGTCTTGTAAGCTAAGGCCTCTTTGCATATCTTCGTTATTAACGCTCAAACCAAAATTCCCATCACGGTCGACTTCAACAATGATAAAACTTGCGTCGCTGTCACCGGCTAGCTCTGTTGCTGGTTTAGCGGTGGACGTTTTTGGTAGTTCTACATCCACACCTTGAGTGACGAAGGGTGATGTCACCATAAAAATGATAAGTAGAACTAGCATGACGTCGATATACGGAACGACGTTAATTTCACATGTCAGCTTGCGTTTCTTTGGTTGGTAGCCAGCCATTACTGCTCCCTACCCGCCATTGCTTGTCTGTGCAGGATACTGTGGAACTCTTCTGAGAAGGTCGCGTAGTTGTGCTCCAACTTGCCTACTTTATTGCTGAGTCGGTTGTACGCCATTACTGCTGGGATAGCTGCGAATAGGCCCATTGCTGTTGCGATCAGTGCTTCTGCGATACCAGGTGCTACCATCGCTAGTGTGGCTTGTTTTACTTCACCCAGTGCGATGAACGCATGCATGATGCCCCAAACGGTACCAAAGAGACCGATATATGGAGAGATAGAACCAACGGTTGCTAAAAATGGTAGGTTTGTCTCTAGATCTTCTACTTCGCGAGAAACCGCAACACGCATCGAACGCCCCGTTCCTTCCATAATGAAAGCCGGTGATTCAGCGTTAGATTTACGAAGTCTTAAAAACTCAGTGAAGCCGCTATAGAAAATCTCTTCCGTACCAGAAAGGTCGTCTTTTCTTTTTTTCACATCTTGGTAGATCTGCGAAAGATCGGCACCTGACCAGAACTTATCTTCAAACTCGTCTGAGTCTTTAGTAGCCTGTTTTAGCACCTTGCTGCGTTTGATGATCATCGCCCAAGATACGACTGACATCCCAAGCAGAATCAACATTACCAATTGAACCAGTAGACTTGCCTCTAGAATGAGGTCCACAAACGAAATATCAGCCGTCACTGTTTTTTAACTCCAATAAGATAGTCGAAGGGATAGCCTTCGGCTTCATTTTTATATTATCGATACATGCCACTTTAACGAGAGCCTTTGCAATTGTCACATTTTGCTCATCAACAATTTCTTGTTGAAATGTTAATGACGCTCGTTTGAATTCAGAAATATGTGTCTTCACTGTGAGGTGGTCGTCTAGCCGTGCACCGCGGATAAAATCAATATCGATATGACGAACGACAAAACCTACTTGTTGGTCAAGCAACTGACGTTGGTGTACGTTTCTGCTACGAAGCAACTCGGTTCTGGCGCGTTCAAAGAAATTGAGATAATTCGAATGGTAGACCACACCGCCTGCGTCGGTGTCTTCATAATAGACAGTGATGGGGAATTCGAAATACGGTGATAACTGAGACAAACTGGTAACTTCCTAATGAATACTGCGCTCTAATATAACGCAAGTGATTGTGTTTGTTATAAGAGCTGACAAAAAATTTTGAATAAAGTGCCAAAATTTACACTCAACTGATGAAGTTATTAGCAGTTTCGAAAGTTTGTTTGTTTCAAAAGGTAAAAAACCCGAGCATAGCTCGGGTTTTCTTTAGATAACGTACATTAACGTTAAGTAACTCAACACAGTTAGTGACAAGTACGGACTGAACACCGCTTGCCAGAGCCAGAACCTCGGTCGGAATCCGACTCCAAACACCATGCTGGCACAGACAGACAATACAAATAGCAATCCTAAGAATGGCGAGAAGCCACCAATGGCGTCATCGTATTGGTCTGGACTCCACATAAACAAACCGACATTTACAAAGCCGAGTATCAGGGATAAGACGCGCAATAGCGTCTTATCTACTGGTTTGTGAAGTTGCTCTAACTGTTGGTTAAGGTTACTCACTGTCTTCGTCCATCATCTCACTATGCTCTAGCCAAAGAGCATTGATGATGCCAAATGCACACGCAAGTAATACACCTAAAATCCAAGCGAAATACCACATATCAAATGCTCCTTAGTAAAGTGAATTTTTGTTTTCTTCGATGAACTTGTCATCAAGACGACCAAACATCTTGTAGTAAGTCCAAGCTGTGTAGCTAAGAATTACTGGAACCATTACGAACGCTACTGCTGTCATTAGGTTCAGAGTCAACTCACTTGAAGTCGCATCCCACATAGTCAAGCTATGGTTAGGGTTTAGGCTACTTGGCATTACGAATGGGAACATTGCAAAACCAGCCGTAAAGATGATGCCACCGTTCGCTAGAGAAGAAGCAATGAACGACACTGCACATTTCTCTAGACGCGAAGCCAGTACTGCTAGTAGAGGCATCACCACACCTAGTGCTGGAGCAATCCAAAGTAGTGGGTACTTCTCAAAGTTCGCCATCCACGCACCTGCTTCACGAACCACTTCTTTATTAAGTGGGTTCGATGCTGCATTGCCGTCAATTGCGCTTACGATTGAGTAGCCATCGATGTTTTGAATCCAGAAACCTGCTGCTACAAAAGCCGCAACAACCAATAGACCCATTAGCTGTGCTGTGTTGCGAGCACGAGTATGGATATCACCTGTTGTCTTCATTTGTAGCCAAGTTGAGCCTTGTAGCAAGATCATGAACAAGCTTACTAGACCGCAAAGTAGCGCAAATGGGTTTAGTAGACCAAAGAACGAACCATGATACGTTGGCATCATGAATTCACTCAGTTGGAACGGTACACCTTGTAGCAAGTTACCAAATGCCACACCAAAGATGATTGGTGGAACAAAACCACTGATTGAAATAGCGATATCCCAAACGTTACGCCATTTGGTGTCTTCTAGCTTTGAACGGTAGTCCAAACCGATTGGACGTAGCCATAGTGCTGCTAGTGTCACAATCATTGCAAAGTAGAAACCGGAGAACGACGTTGCATAAACAAGTGGCCATGCAGCGAATAACGCACCACCAGCAGTGATCAACCATACTTGGTTACCATCCCAGTGAGGGGCAATCGAGTTGATCATTACACGGCGTTGGCTGTCCGTTTTACCTAGGATAGGCACTAGAGCACCTACCCCCATATCAAATCCATCGGTGATTGCGAAACCAGCCAATAGTACGCCGATCAGAATCCACCAGATGAGTCGTAAGACTTCGTAATCAAACATTCTTTTTCTCCTTGCTTACGCTTCTACTTGGCGACTAACTTTGTTCTCTACCGTTTCGTCATTTTGTTCGAAATGGTAACGACCAGTCTTCAAGCTACTTGGACCTTTACGTGCGAATTTCACCATCAAGTAAACTTCAGCAATTAGGAACACAGTATAGAGGGCGATGATTGCGAACAGTGAAGACCATAACTGGCCTACCGTTAACGCTGACGCGGCTACGTGAGTCGGTAGAATTTCACCAACAGCCCACGGTTGACGTCCGTATTCAGCAACAAACCAACCTGCCTCGATAGCGATCCAAGGTAGTGGGATACTGAATAGCGTTGCTTTGAGAATCCATCTCTTCTGTTCGATTTTTTGACGACATGTTTGTACAAACGCTGCGCCGAATACGAATAGCATGATAAAGCCACAGGCAACCATGATACGGAATGACCAGAATAGTGGCCAAACTTTAGGGATAGAGTCATCCGCTGCTGCTTGGATTTGGTCTTCAGTCGCATCAACAACTTTGTCTGTGTAGCGTTTAAGTAGTAGACCGTAACCTAGGTCATCTTTCACTTCATCAAACGCGGCAACGTTAGCTTCGCTGCGGTCACCTGCACGAAGTTTTTCTAGCAGCTCGTACGCATACATACCGTTACGAATACGATCGACGTGCTCTTCGCGTAGGTCACGAAGGCCAGTTACTGGAGTATCTAGAGAACGCGTTGCGATAATACCCATTACATATGGGATCTTAACCGCGAAGTCGGTGTGCATTTCTTCTTGGTTTGGTAAGCCAAACAGAGTAAATGCTGCCGGTGCTGGCTCAGTGTGCCACTCTGCTTCAATAGCTGCGAGTTTCACTTTTTGAACATCACCCAGCTCGTAACCTGATTCATCACCAAGTACGATTACCGATAGGATAGATGCCATACCGAACGAAGCTGCGATAGCAAACGAACGACGAGCAAATGCAACATCACGACCTTTAAGTAGGTAGTAAGAGCTGATACCTAGGATGAACATTGCACCCGTTGTATAGCCTGATGCTACTGTGTGAACAAACTTAACCTGAGCTACTGGGTTGAGTACTACCTCAGCGAAGCTCACCATTTCCATACGCATTGTTTCAAAGTTGAACTCAGCGCCTACTGGGTGTTGCATCCAACCGTTTGCAACAAGAATCCAGAGTGCAGAGAAGTTCGAACCAAGCGCAACTAACCATGTAACGGCTAAGTGCTGACGTTTTGAGAGCCTATCCCATCCGAAGAAGAAAAGTCCGACAAAAGTGGATTCGAGGAAGAAGGCTACGAGGGCTTCGATAGCAAGCGGGGCACCGAATATGTCGCCAACATAATGGGAATAGTAAGACCAGTTGGTACCAAACTGGAATTCCATAGTAAGACCGGTGGCAACACCTAGAGCGAAGTTAATACCAAATAGCTTACCCCAGAACTTTGTCATGTCCTTGTAGATTTGCTTATTGGTCATTACGTAGAGGGACTCCATGATGGCTAGCAGGAACGCCATACCGAGAGTCAATGGAACGAACAAGAAGTGATACATTGCCGTGAGTGCAAATTGCAGTCTCGACAGATCAACAACGTCTATCATGGTAACTCCTTTTGTGTCAGCTGAACGACACTTTCTACATTTAGCTTCAAGGACTTTGTTTAATAGACATTAAACTTGTTGAGCAAATCATCATCCTTGTTGCAAAAATGTACCTCAATGGTTAGTTAATTGTTAAGCTTGCGCTAATATAGCTGGCGCTAATATTACTGTTAAATTGACTCGGTTTCAAAAGGTTTATTTGTAGAGTTGCTTTGATTTACATCAATAAACACAAAGAGTTGATTGTACAATCTTTAATCACATTGATGCAGATCAATTTCAATGAATTTATGTAAGCAAATTAAGGGAAGTGTGAAGGGGAGGAAGAATTGGGAATACCCCTTTAGTAGCAAGGGATTATAGCGTGAAGTGTTAGCTATATGAAACAGAATTGGACTTCAAATCACACAAAACGATAGATATGACAAATAAAACAAAGCCGCATATTTGCAATATAAATTTACAATAATGCGGCTTAATAATTATTCACAAAAAGGAACTATTTGGATGAAATCTGACAATTATCAATGTTTATCGATACCGAAGTGTAAATAAGCTCGGTCAGACGCGATACGGCCACGAGGTGTGCGTTGTAAATAGCCTTGTTGTATCAAATAAGGCTCAATCACATCTTCGATGGTGTCTTTCTCTTCACCAATGGCTGCTGCTAGGTTGTCGAGACCTACAGGACCACCTGCGAACTTCTCCATAATTGCTAGCAAGAGCTTTCTATCCATGTAGTCAAAACCTTGATGATCGACATCAAGCATATTCAGTGCTTTGTCTGCGATATCCGCACAAATATGACCATTGCCTTTCACTTCCGCATAATCTCGAACGCGGCGCAGTAGACGGTTGGCAATGCGAGGTGTACCACGAGCACGACGAGCAATCTCCAACGCGCCTTCTGGTTCCATTGACAAGCCAAGACAAGACGCGCTGCGTTGCACGATCTTTTGCAGATCAGCAATTTTGTAATATTCCAAACGCTGAACAATACCGAAGCGGTCGCGAAGTGGTGAAGTCAGTGAACCAGCCCTGGTTGTCGCGCCAATCAAAGTGAACGGAGGCAAGTCAATCTTAATAGAGCGTGCAGCAGGGCCTTCGCCAATCATGATATCCAGTTGGTAGTCTTCCATCGCGGGATACAAAACTTCTTCAACCATTGGACTTAGACGGTGAATCTCGTCAATGAACAAGACGTCATTTTCTTCGAGGTTGGTCAACAGCGCAGCCAAATCCCCTGCTTTCTCAAGCACCGGACCGGACGTGGTGCGAATGTTCACTTCCATTTCATTGGCGACGATATTGGCTAAGGTTGTCTTACCTAGACCCGGAGGACCAAATATCAACAAATGATCAAGCGCCTCATTACGCAGTTGTGCCGCTTTGATGAAAATTTCCATCTGGTCACTAACATGCTCTTGGCCTTCATAATCGGCCAGTTTTTTAGGACGTATTGCTCGGTCAATCACGTCCTCATCTTTGAAAACAGGATTTTCAGGCGCTATTAAGCGATCGGCTTCAATCATGTCACGCTGTCTCTTTGCTATTCATTCAGCTTATTTAATAAAGGTGAGATTTAATTTCTCACAACTTAAACCATAGCACGCAGTGCTTCACGAATCAGCGCTTCGCTGGTCATATCTGGTTTCGCAACTTGAGAAACTACTTTTGATGCCTGTGTAGGTTTATAGCCCAACGCAAGCAGTGCACTGACCGCCTCTTCTTCCGCGTTGTCGGCATTCATAGCACCAACACTATCAACTGGTGCAGCGTCAGTCGCAGGCGTAAACAAGTCACCCGCGCCCCAACCTTTCAAACGATCTTTCATTTCAACAACTAGACGCTCAGCAGTCTTTTTGCCGACGCCAGGTAGCTTAACAAGAGTAGAAATGTCTTCACGTTCTACACACGCAACAAACTGAGTAGCCGACATGCCGGATAGGATACCAAGACCTAGTTTTGGACCAACACCATTGGCTTTGATGACCTCTCTGAACAGTGCACGTTCACGGACGGTATTAAAGCCATAAAGTAATTGCGCATCTTCACGCACTACAAAGTGAGTGTAAATGATCGCCTCTTGGCCAATTTCAGGTAGTTCGTAGAAACAGCTCATCGGCATTTGAATTTCGTAGCCAACGCCGCCCACTTCAATTAACAGTTCTGGCGGTTGCTTTTCGATTAGAGTTCCACGTAATCGTCCTATCACAGTTCAATGTCTCATGTTAGTTGCAATAGGGCTTAGGATATAGAATAACTGGATAGGTATCCAGTTATTCTAAGTAAAATTTAAGGCATAACAGAGCGTAGGCGCTCGGAGAGTTCAGTGCCCTCATGGATTTGCTGACCAAGCTGATCACTAATCGTTTGAATGTCTTCGGCAATCGCTTTACTGCCGACAACAGACTCCGCCACATCACTGCTTGCTTGGTCTAATTCGCCGATGGCTAAATTCTGTTGAGTGACCAACTCACTGAGCTCGGTAATTTCTGAAGAAATGGTTTGCACTTGTTCTATCATCATACTCAACTCAGAGACTGTGGTTTGAATGGTTTTTTGTCCGGAGTTGATTTCTTGCTGACTGTTGTTGATAAGAGTGCGAATCTCATCCACTGAATTACTGGTTTTAGACGACAGTTCTCTGACCTGCTCAGCAACGACGGCGAAGCCACGACCATGTTCACCTGCCCTAGCTGCTTCAATAGCAGCGTTTAACGCAAGCAAGTTGGTTTGCTCTGCCACGGAAGTAATCAGCTCAATAACCGACACCACTTTCTGATTACTGTTATCGATATTGGTGATGGCCTGCGTCGAAGCATTCAGCATTTCCGAGCTGCTCTCTGCTTGCTGCTTTATTGAATCGGTTTGGGTAATCACTTGCTCCATAAAGTTCACCGACTCTTGGGTGAACGACGACAGCTGTTCCAATTGCTGACTCATTTCCTCTGCGGCACTGGCTTGAGAAGCGCTGTTGAGGCTCAGTGACTGTACGTTACTTGTCAGTTGGGTAGATTGCGTGTTCACTTGATGAATCACTTCATCTAACTCTTGAACACTTTCGTTAACAGCGAGTAGCATGCTATCAAGTTTCTTCTCTCCTTCTGACGCTTTTTCTGCTTGTAACGCACTCTCTTTTTGCGCTTTTTCAGCGCGTGAAATCGCACTTTCTTTCTGTTTTGAAGTAAAACTTTGCGCGAAGCAAATGACAAATAGCGGCAGTAACATGCCAGACCAAATCTCTATATTCTGCTTAGATGCCGACAAGTTAATCGTTGGGAATTGATAGCCGGAAGTATGCAAATAGGTCATCACAGCGGATACCGCTAGAATCCCGACGCTCCACGTTAATGCCATAATACGAGATGCGGAAAGATAGAAGGCTACGATCAACAGCGGGGCCCAGAACGCTTGCGTCGAATCAACGATTCCACCGCTTTGGAAGATTATATTCACCGCATGCAGCACCATACCAAAGAAACCGATGTTCAGTGCAAGTGTGATCATCTTACTAAAACGAAGCACTGCTAAAGCAATAACTTCGACTAAGATCAACGCGATAGAGGTGAGAAATAGAGACGCGTGGCCATTGGATTGCCACTTAATCGCGCTGTATAAACCAACCACCAAAGCCACAACTGAGAAGACCGCGGTGATTTCCGCTTTACGAAGGGTGTTACGAGAAAGGCTATCCGAATTATTGATAAAATAATGCCACATGCCGTTGGAGTTCCTTGTTATTTGATTATTCGGACATTTGGTCCTTTGAATTAACTCATCGGACCAATATTAGGAAGTTAACAAATAATTAACAAGGTGAATTAGGCGAAAAGCTCTAAAAGTGTGGACTGGCTATCGTTAAAATTATCGGTATGGCGTTTATATCGCCACACTTCCTTGATGGATTCATGCGATTAATTTGATTAGCGATAACGCCCTTTTTTTGCGCCTGTTGCTTTACCCGCTAAAGCGACAAGTGTTTTGTTGGTGTTTGCATGACAGATTGCGACACCTAAGGCGTCAGCCGCATCAGCTTGAGGTTTGGACGGCAATTTCAGCATCGCCATAACCATGTGCTGAACCTGTGCTTTATCTGCTCCACCCGTACCCACTACCGCTTGCTTGATTAAGCGTGCTGCGTATTCGTAGACAGGCAAGTCGTTATTCACGGCAGCAACAATTGCGCTGCCTCTGGCTTGTCCTAACTTAAGCGCTGAATCAGCGTTTTTAGCCATAAACACCTGTTCAATAGCAAACACGTCTGGCTGAAATTGAGTAATGATCTCACTCACACCTGCGTAGATTTGTTTGAGTCTGCCCGGTAACTCTGCTTCTGATGTACGGATACACCCGCTACCGAGGTATTGCAAATGGCGACCCTGCTGACGAATTACACCATATCCGGTGATACGCGAGCCAGGGTCGATTCCTAGTATTATTGACATGACTTCTCGTTAATTACTCAAGGCTTGCTGCGACTTCGTCAGAGATATCACCGTTGTGATAGACCTCTTGCACATCATCAAGGTCTTCCAGTGCGTCAATCAAGCGCAGTAATTTTGGTGCCGTCGTCTCATCAAGCTCTGCTTTAGTTGACGGCACAAGCGTCACTTCTGCATTGGCGGCTTGATAACCAGCGCCATCTAGCGCATCTTTCACCGCACCAAAGTCAGCAGGTGTGGTGTAAACATCAATAGCGCCATCGTCTCCGGTTTCAATATCATCAGCCCCACCTTCTAGTGCGACCTCCATCACTTCGTCTTCGTCCAGACCTGGAGCATAAGAGATGACGCCCTTTTTATCGAATAGGTAGTTCACACTCCCGTCAGTACCAAGGTTGCCTCCTGCTTTAGAAAATGCGTGGCGTACGCCAGATACGGTTCGATTACGATTGTCGGTCATGCATTCCACCATGACTGCCGTTCCACCGGGACCGTAACCCTCGTAGATGATCGTTTCCATATTGTCATCGCCTTCCCCACCCGCACCACGACTCACGGCACGATTTACCGTATCACGAGTCATATTGTTGGAGAGTGCTTTATCAATAGCGGCACGAAGACGAGGGTTGTTTTCAGGTTCACCACCACCTTCTTTAGCGGCAACGACAATTTCGCGAATTAATTTAGTGAAGATTTTGCCGCGCTTGGCATCTTGCGCTGCTTTACGGTGACGAATATTCGCCCATTTACTATGACCTGCCATAACAAATCCTTTGAGTTCTATGAAGTTGGATTACTTTTTATGTTGGTATAACTATACAGATTTTGGAAACAAAAACTCCCGCTATTGCGGGAGTTTTGGGTATGTTGTGATCTTGGGTTTTAGTTTTGGTGCTCGCAGTTAGAAGATCCCTGCCTACGCAGGGATGACGATAGCTTGAGCACACCAAAGGTTGATGTGTTATTCCTGCGCAGGCAGGAATCTACCCAAGGCGTGCGACCTAACTAAAAAACCACGTCGTACCTTAAGAGTCTTTCTTCTCTTTCGCCGCCGTCACTGCAATCGCTAGCTCTTCAAGTGCTGCTGGGTTTGCTGCACTTGGTGCATCTGTCAGTAGACACGCTGCCGCGGTTGTTTTCGGGAATGCGATTACGTCACGGATGTTTTCCGTACCGCAAAGTAGCATAACAAGGCGGTCAAGACCGAATGCAAGTCCTGCGTGTGGTGGTGTACCAAACTTAAGTGCATCTAGTAGGAAGCCAAACTTCTCACGTTGCTCTTCTGCATCGATACCAAGGATCTCGAATACTGCTGCTTGCATTTCTGCGTTATGAATACGAACAGAACCGCCACCTACTTCATAGCCGTTTAGAACCATATCGTACGCGTTTGAGTTTGCTGCCGCTGGGTTCGCTTTTAGCTCTTCCGCAGTCATGCCTAGAGGAGACGTGAATGGGTGGTGCATCGCGTGCAGGTTACCCTCGTCATCTTCTTCGAACATTGGGAAGTCAACAACCCAAAGTGGTGCCCACTTAGACTCATCAGTAAGTTCAAGATCCTTACCAATCTTAAGACGAAGTGCACCCATTGCTTCAGCAACTGTGTTCGCTTTGTCTGCACCAAATAGGATGATATCGCCAGACTCAGCTTCAGTGCGCTCAAGAATACCGTTGATCACTTCTTCGTTTAGGAACTTCGCTACTGGAGACTGGATACCTTCCATACCTGCGGAACGGTCGTTAACCTTCATCCACGCAAGACCTTTCGCGCCGTAAATACCAACGTACTCTGCGTAACCATCAATTTGCTTACGAGTTAGAGAAGCACCGCCTGGTACACGGATAACCGCTACGCGACCTTTTTCGTCGTTAGCTGGGCCTGAGAACACTTTGAATTCAACGTCTTTTAGTAGATCAGCAACGTCTACTAACTCAAGCGGGTTGCGTAGATCTGGCTTATCTGAACCAAAACGACGAATCGCTTCAGAGAAAGGCATAACTGGGAACTGACCTAGGTCTACGTTCAATAGCTCTTGCCACATATCGCGAACCATTTTTTCTGTCACTTCACGAACTTGATCCGCAGACATAAAAGAAGTTTCGATATCGATTTGAGTAAATTCAGGCTGACGGTCAGCACGCAAGTCTTCATCACGGAAGCACTTAACGATTTGGTAGTAACGGTCGAAACCAGACATCATCAGCAGCTGCTTAAATAGCTGTGGTGATTGAGGTAGTGCGTAGAACGAGCCTTTGTGAACACGGCTAGGCACTAAGTAGTCACGTGCACCTTCTGGTGTCGCTTTAGTTAGTACTGGTGTTTCGATGTCTAGGAAGCCATTGTCGTCAAGGAAACGACGAACAAAGCTTGATGCTTTAGCGCGCAGCTTAATACGATCGCTCATTTCTGGGCGACGAAGATCGATGTAACGATACTTAAGGCGCTGCTCTTCAGTATTGGTTTGGTTGAAGTCTAGTGGCAATACATCACTGCGGTTGATGATTTCAAGGCCAGTTGCCAAGATCTCAACCTCACCAGTTGCCATGTCTTTGTTAACTTGGCTTTCTGGACGAACACGAACTTCACCAGTCAGCTTGATGCAGAATTCGTTGCGAAGTTGGTTTGCCACTTCGTAAGCATCAGCCATATCTGGATCAACGACTACCTGAACGATACCTTCACGATCTCGCATATCGATAAAGATAAGACCGCCTAAATCTCGGCGACGGTTTACCCAGCCGCACAGTTCTACAGTTTGTCCTGCAAGGGACTTGTTCAGGTGACCACAGTAATGGCTACGCATAGTGAATTTCCCAATTTCCAATAGTGATAATGAAACGTATAGTATGGGCGAGTGACTATTATCTAGCCAACTTACATTACACCCATAAAATCAAAGGTTCATTTATACTCGGAAAATCGTCTAAAATCGACCTAATTTGACAGAATTGTTGTGTTTAATTGCCAGTTGCGGCACTAGAACTCTTGAAATGGATAAAATATCAACAAATCCTGTTGATACGACTGAAGCTAGAACATTGCAATCAATACACGAGATGCCATAGATGGAAACGAAAGCAAGGGAAGATGATGAGCGAGCTTAAGTTAAGATTAGGTTTAACCATGTGGTCACACAGTGATTGGCAGCACTCATTCTATGGTAAAGGTACCAAGCCAAATGAGCGCTTGGAGCGTTATGCATCTGTTTTTCACACTGTGGAAGGCAATACCACCTTTTACGCTACACCGAATAATTCTACTGTCGATAGCTGGAATCGTGCGACTCCTGAAGATTTCCGGTTTACCTTCAAACTCCCAAAACAGATCACCCACGAGCAAATGCTCACTCAATGCCGAGCAGAGCTAAACAACTTCCTCAAAGTTATGGAACCGCTGCACTCGAAAATTGGTATGTGGACGATTCAGCTTCCGAGCAGTTTTGCTCCCGAACAACTCGCATCACTGCAATCTTTTTGCCAGTGGTTCCCTAGCGACATGCCGTTGGGGGTTGAGGTTCGCCATTTGGGATTTTTCAATAAATCTGATGACGAACGACGGTTTAACCAATGGTTAATGGAGCAAAATATCGACCGCATTATTATGGATAGTCGTCCTGTTTTCGCGGCCAAGCCGGATACCCCTGCCGTCATCGATGCTCATGAAAAGAAACCAAAAGTACCTGTTCACGCTATTGCAACCGCAGAACATCCAATGATTCGCTTTATTGGTCACCCAGATATGGAACAAAATCTTCGCTTCTTTAAGCCTTGGGAAAACAAACTTGCCGAGTGGGTTCAACAAGGTAAGCAGCCTTACGTTATGATTCATACTCCTGACAATGTCGAAGCGCCTGAGCTTGCCATTAAGCTTTATGAAGTGCTAAGCCAGCATATGGCGACGCTACAAACAACGCTTTCCCCACTCAACGCAATTCCAGCATTGCGCGACGATCATCAAATTTCAATGTTCTAATTCATTACTGTGTGTCTATCTCTCACTGATTTGACCTAACACAAGTTGCGATACAGCTACGTAGGATGACTTTTCTTGATGAATAACGTAAAATGCGCGCCTTTTTTATTGCCTCTGAACTTGTACTTAGCAAAGCGCTGAACCAAGTTTAGGACTGAGTGAGACCGCATGGGGAACAATGATATGCAGAACAAAGATACGATATTCTCTGCACCTATCGACAAAATTGGTGACTTTACCTTCGACGAACGCGTAGCGGAAGTCTTCCCAGATATGATTCAACGCAGCGTGCCGGGTTACAGCAATATTATTTCTGCTATTGGAATGCTGGCTGAACGCTTTGCAAAGCCTCACTCCACTATTTATGACTTAGGCTGTTCCTTGGGCGCTGCTACGCTATCTATGCGTCGTAACATTACTCAAGAAGGTTGCCAAATCATTGCGGTCGATAACTCTCCAGCTATGGTTGAGCGTTGCAAACTTCATGTGAATGCTTACCGCTCTGATACTCCAGTTAGTGTCGTTGAAGCTGATATTCGTGATATTGATATCACCGACGCATCCGTTGTGGTGCTTAACTTTACGCTTCAATTTTTATCTCCAGAGGATCGCCGAACTCTGCTTGAAAAGATCTACGCGGGTTTGCGCCCGGGCGGTATTTTGATCTTATCTGAGAAATATGTGTTCGAAGACGAAAGCGCCAATGAACTATTGATCGATTTGCATCATGACTTCAAACGCGCCAATGGCTACAGCGAGCTCGAAATTAGCCAAAAGCGCAGCGCCATTGAGAACGTCATGCGCCCAGACTCAATTGCAATGCACAAAGCACGCTTTGAAGAGATCGGTTTTAGTAGCTGTGAAGTTTGGTTCCAGTGTTTCAACTTCGGCTCTATGTTTGCTATTAAATAGCGCATTACGACCATTACCTAGATATACCATTAGCGAGATATCGCTAAGTTTAAAATTAGAGAATCCAATGTTTAATTTTGCAGACTTCTACCAACTTATTGCTCAAGATACACGCCTACAGCCATGGCTTAATGTGTTGCCTCAACAGCTGACTGACTGGCAAAACGCTCAGCATGGCGATTTTGATCGTTGGTTAAGAGCCCTAGCAAAGATTGATGTGGGTCAGCCTGATAACGTAGAGCTGAAAGATAGTGTAACGATTTCAAACTCTGAGCCACTGCCCACTGGCGAAATGAAAAAGCTTGAGAGCTTACTGCGTACTTTCCACCCTTGGCGTAAGGGTCCGTACCATGTTCATGACATTCATATTGATACTGAGTGGCGCTCTGATTGGAAATGGGATCGTGTGCTTCCACATATCTCACCGTTAAAGAATCGCTCTGTGCTGGATGTTGGCTGTGGTAACGGCTATCACATGTGGCGCATGCTAGGTGAAGGTGCACGTCTATGCGTCGGTATTGACCCATCACACCTATTCTTGGTTCAATTTGAAGCGATTCGCAAAATGATGGGCAACGACCAACGCGCTCATTTACTGCCATTGGGTATTGAACAGCTTCCTGAACTGCAAGCGTTTGATACGGTATTCAGCATGGGTGTGTTATATCACCGCCGTTCGCCGCTCGATCATCTTATTCAACTAAAGAACCAGTTGGTACCGGGTGGCGAGCTGATTTTAGAAACCTTGGTGATTGAAGGTGATGAGAATGCAGTCCTAGTACCGCACGATCGCTACGCTCAAATGCGCAATGTTTACTTTTTCCCGTCAGCACTTGCACTGAAAGTTTGGCTCGAGAAAGTTGGCTTTGAAAATGTACGTATCGTTGATGAGAACGTGACGACAATCGGTGAGCAACGCACTACCGAATGGATGACACATAACTCGTTGCCTGAGTATCTAGATCAGAACGATCCTAGCAAAACTGTCGAGGGCTACCCTGCTCCTCGTCGTGCTATCTTAATTGCTGATAATCCAAGCAATTAATCAATCGTAAGTGTTGTATACGTCTCACTTTATCGAGTTTTGACATGACGTTTATAACTCTAACGGAGCTCTGACAATAGGGAGTATCAAACTCCCTTATTGATCAGCTAAAATCCATACCACTTCCTGTTCCATTATTTACTGTTTTAGGGTTTAAGATGTACAAACGCTTGGCACCACTTGTCGCCATCGGTTTACTTTCCGGCTGTTCCACTATTAATCACCAAGAACTTCACCAAAGTACACTCAATGCAATCGAACAGTCCGAGCAACGCCTCGAGAATCGCCTCACCAATATCGACCTGCAGTTGAGCAACCAAACTGACTACATAGATAGTTTGGAATCTGAAATAATCGCACTTAATGAACAAATTAAGGTACTAGAGAACAATCAAGTAGAAGGACTGGAGAAAATTGATGACTCCAAGCCTCTGCCAGCAATCGTTGCTGTGCCTTCAATTTCAAGCCCTGTAATCTTAGGCTCTGTTGAAAAAGTAAAACTCGATGTTTTAAAACAAACCTTCGATGCGCGTGTCGATACTGGAGCAGCAACCTCTTCATTAAATGCTGCCGATATTCAAGCGTTTGAGAGAGATGGGAAGCAATGGGTGAAATTTCACCTCGTTAATGACAAGGTTAAAGAGCAGGAAAAACGTTGGATTGAAGCCCCTGTACTCCGATACGTTAAAATACGCCAATCTACCAGCGATGAAATGGAACGTAGAGCTGTAGTTGAATTGTGGATCCGTGTAGGAAAAATCCATGAAAAAGCGCAATTTACACTGGCGGATCGCTCGCAAATGACCCACCCTATACTACTAGGAAGAGAATTTATCAAAGATATTGCTTTAGTGGATGTAAGTCAGCAATATATACTTTCATCTAACAAATAAATCTCTTTTGAATAACACTTTCAGGGAAAGCAATTACAATAATAAGGTTGTTTATGACTTCACGTATTCCATTTTACCTATCAGTAGGCTTACTGATTGCCGCAGGTATTGCGCTTAGTGTCATCAGACACGAGACGTACGGCGTTCCATGGACTCCAGGTGAAACTCGCCAAGTCTGGGATATCGAAGCTAGAGTTGAATTTAACGCCATTGGCAAGCCCGCCAAAGTTTCTTTAGCGGCACCTTATACTCAAGAAGGCTTTACACTCATTGGAGAGTCAGCATCTTCACCAGGCTACGGTGTTTCGTATGTTGATTCTGATGCAGGACGCCGAGCAGAGTGGTCAATCCGCCAAGCCCAAGGTCCTCAAACCATCTACTACAAAACTCAATTTCTTGTTGATGACCAAGCGCTCGCTAACTCGACACCTCCTACAGAAGAAATCATTAAACCGACCTTTGATGGCCCAGAAGAAGCCGCTGCTATTGCCCTCGTAGAACGCGCCACCTCTCGCTCTTCTGACAATATCACTTTCACTCGAGAACTTATCAAAGCACTGAACGATGGTGATAGCCAAAACTCGGCGCTCATTCTGAACAGCATGACTAAGTTGCAAGCAGCCTCTAAGCTTCTTGCGTATGCTGATGTTCCCAGCAAAGTTGTCGGTGTTATTGAATTAGAAGATGGTCGTCGCCGTCAATCCAGCCAACAAATGTTGCAAGTATGGGATGGCAAAAAATGGCAAATTTTCTCTCCGGAAACAACCGAAGGTAAAAAACAACAGAACCTATTGGTTTGGGATGAGTCTAACGTCTCTTTGCTTGATGTCGTCGGTGGTAAAGACAGTAAAGTTCATTTCACCATGATTTCGCAAGAGGTATCCCCTCAAGAAGCAACAAACAGTAAAGTTGATGCTGACGGTCTTCTTAACTTCTCTATTCATAGCCTACCTCTCGAAGAGCAAGCCATGTTTAAGACCATCATGCTAATACCAATTGGTGCCTTGATTGTTGTATTCCTGAGAATACTGATTGGCCTGAAGACCTCAGGTACTTTCATGCCAGTACTGATTGCCGTAGCATTCGTTCAAACACAGTTAGTCACCGGTATTGTCGGCTTCTTGCTGATAGTGGGTACTGGTCTGGTGATCCGTAGCTATCTATCTAAACTCAACTTACTATTAGTTGCCAGGATATCAGCGGTTATCATCACCGTTATTTTGATTATTTCAGTCTTTACCGTCGTTGCCTTCAAGATTGGTCTCACCGAAGGTCTGTCGATTACCTTCTTCCCAATGATCATCCTGTCTTGGACAATCGAACGTATGTCGATTCTGTGGGAAGAGGAAGGCGCGAAAGAGGTTGTACTGCAGGGTGGTGGCTCACTACTCACAGCGGTTCTGGTTTATCTTGCGATGACCAACCCATATGTACAGCATCTAACGTTTAACTTTATCGGTCTGCAATTGGTTATCCTTGGCGGTATCCTAATGCTAGGTACTTACACAGGCTACCGTCTGACTGAGCTACGCCGTTTCAAACCTCTAACGGAGGACTAATTTATGCTACGAAAGCTAACCAGTCCTTTTAAGTTACGTGAACGCGGTATCATGGGTATGAACCAGCGTAACCATAGTTACATTGGTCGCTACAATGATCGTTCTAAATACCCGTTGGTTGATGACAAACTTAAAACCAAGATCATCGCAGAAAAAGCTGGCGCAACCACGCCAGCCTTGATTGGCGTTATTCGAAGCCAAGTTGAAGTTAAAACCATCCACGAGATGGTCAAAGACTGGCCAGGATTCGTAATTAAGCCAGCTCAAGGCAGTGGTGGTAAAGGTATCTTAGTAGTCACAGAGCACAAAGATGGGGTCTACACTAAACCATCTGGTTCCACCATTAACAAAGAAGACGTTGAACGCCACATCAGTAACGCGCTAGCGGGACTGTTTTCATTAGGTGGTAAGAACGATGTAGCAGTGGTCGAAAACCTCATCAAGTTTGATGACTGCTTTGAAGGCTTCAGTTACGAAGGGGTTCCTGACGTTCGAATCATCGTGTTCCAAGGTTATCCAGTGATGGCGATGATGCGTCTTTCTACATCTGCATCGGACGGCAAGGCCAACCTTCACCAAGGTGCAGTAGGTGTTGGTATCGATATCGCTACCGGTAAAGCGGTTAGAGCTGTTCAGTTTGACCAACCTGTAACTCACCATCCAGACACAGGCAAAGAGCTTGCAACGCTCGCAGTACCTCACTGGGAACGACTCCTTACTCTTGCCTCTAGTGCTTATGAGATGACAGGCCTTGGCTATATGGGTACGGATATGGTGTTAGATAGGGAAGAAGGTCCAATGGTGTTGGAGCTTAATGCTCGTCCTGGTCTTGCGATTCAAATCGCCAATGGATGCGGTATCCTACCAAGACTTCAGCACATCGAATCGTTAGGCGAACCAAACCCGTTCACCTATCCTTCTCCAGAAGAGCGCGTTGCCTATGCGGCTAAGATGTTTGGGCACGCTAATGAGGAGGAAGCGTCATAACGTTTCCTTGATGATGTCTTTCCTGCGTAGACTTCTTTCTTCGCGGGATTGTAGAAATAAAAACGCGACCCACTTGGTCGCGTTTTTGTTATTACCTTAATGTTCAGCTTGAGCGGTTACACCTTAAATTGGCTCATCAACCCTTGTTGCTCCCCAGAAAGCTGGTTAATTTCTTTGCCCACTTTTTCTGAGTCTCCCGCCTTCTCTAAGATTTGAGCACTTAAATCACGAATGTTACTTACGTTTTGATTAACTTCCGCCGATACAGATTGCTGCTCTTCTGCTGCCTTAACAATCTGGCTATTCATATCGTTAATCGCAGAGATAGACTCGAAGATGCTGCTCAGTGCTGCCACGGCTTGCTGAACATGCGTCGCCGTAGAATCTGCAAGTTGTGACCCTTCTTGAATCGCGCTCACCACATCGCGTGTTCCCTTCTGGACACGCTCAATAACTTCTTGGATTTCGCCGACCGAATCATGAGTACGACTTGCTAGACTTCTAACCTCATCTGCAACTACCGCGAACCCACGACCTTGCTCCCCTGCTCGCGCTGCTTCAATGGCAGCATTGAGTGCCAGTAAGTTAGTCTGCTCGGAAATGCCTTCAATTACCGCGAGGATCTCTGTGATATTAGTGTTGTTCTTCGCTAGCTCTTCTACCACCGGAACGGTAGCTTTCATCTGTTCAACCAAACGAACCATTTCACTGGCTGACAGTTCAACGACTTCCTGACCTTGGCTAGCAGACTCATTTGCTGAAGCCGCAGCTTGCACCGCAACCTCAGCATTTTGCACCACGAGTGACGCCGTTTGTGTCATCTCTTCTGACGCAGTGGCAACGAGGTCAACTTCTCTAAATTGAGCTTCACTACTCTCTCGTGTCGCAACCGCTGTGGCATTGGCACTTTCAGCTGTACCAGCAATGCGTTCAGTGGTTACGGCAACTTGTTGGATCGTCGTTTGCAATTTTGCTAAAAATGCATTGAACTGCTCTGCAAGCTGACCTATCTCATCGCCCGATTTGACTTCCAAACGCTGCGTTAGGTCCCCCTCTCCACTGGCAATATCCTCTAAGCGAGTAACTACCTCTCTAATTGGCTTAACTAGACGTAGCGACATTAGAGCAATGATGACGAGCCCTACAATGACAAAGCCAGCACCCACTAAGACTTCAAATACAATTCCTTCTTCTAACTGCTTAGAGATAATGCTATCAAGCTCAATAGCATCACTGAGAACGCTGCTACGAGGCATATCAAAGAATACGCCCCATGTCTGATTAGCAATAGTGACTGGATTAAATACCGTTAACCACTGACCATCTGCACTCCATTGAGCGCTAGCTTCTTCTCCAAACATCAGGTCTGTAATCTGCTCTGACGATAAAATGGCACTTTGATAAGGAGAACCAACTTTAATACTCGAATCGTCACTGGCAATTACACTTTCATCGAGGCTGATGATGTTCACGTGTCCACTACCATTAAAGAGGCTGGCATCTGACTCCATAACGGTATTGGCGAGCTCAGTCAGTTTAAGGTCGATACCTAAAAAACCAATTAACATGTTATCGACTTCAATTGGAATTGATAGCGATGAAGTGAGGTGTTGCTGATCACCAATGGCACTGAGTCGTGGGGTACTGACACACGATGCTTCGGTAGCGAGAGGACAATAGAAGCGTTCCCCATCTTCTAAAGCGTCAAGTTTACGCTTAGTTAGAACCGTGCGGACGGCATTCTCACCCGTCTCAGTGATTTGCCAATAAGTCGCAAATTGTCCAAGCTCATTAGAACCAACATAGTCGGCTCCCTCATAGTTTGAATCTTCTCCATCAAGCATATTTGGCTTGAAGACTAAGTATGCGCCTTGGATAGAAGGAAACTCGATAACGGCCCGTCGAATCATTTCATCCAGTGCCGTTCGCAGATCCTCACTGGAGACGAAATTTTCTTCTGCGTTATACTTTTGAAACTTAGCGTTGGCGATCAACATTTCCGC
This sequence comes from Vibrio sp. CyArs1, assembly GCF_022432925.1. NCBI lineage: Bacteria > Pseudomonadati > Pseudomonadota > Gammaproteobacteria > Vibrionales > Vibrionaceae > Vibrio > Vibrio sp. CyArs1. The sequence continues at coordinate 34,310 of NZ_JAKRBO010000007.1, forward strand.
ACGGTAAATCGCTTCATTGAAATAATCTTTGACTTCTCGTGCGTTAATATCCGCACGAGCTTCAAGTAACGCCTGTGATTTTTCAACCACCGATTCGGAACTGAGTGTCTGAATTGCTTTTTGGCTGTTGATGGCGTTATAGAGTGAAAAGCCTATCAAAGCTATGGAAGTAAATAGCAAGCAACAGCCTGCTAACACCGTGATTTTCCACTGCACGGAAAGAGTTCGCATAGTACATCCTTTTTGCAAACGTGAGCCAGTATGTTTTTTTATCGACGTATTGTCGTTTTTATTTAGCGATTTATTACATCATTTTTACATCTTCACCTCAACTGAAGCGTTGTACGTTCAGGATGCTCAATGCTAGTATTTTGACCCTGATATAAAAATCACAGGATTAGTGAGAAATGAAAGTCATCAGTTTTAATATCAATGGCCTACGCGCTCGACTTCATCAACTTCAAGCTTTGATTGATAAGCACCAGCCAGACGTCATTGGTTTGCAAGAAATCAAAGTTCATGACGATGCCTTCCCAGTAGAAGCGGTAGAGGCTATGGGCTATAAAGTCTATTTCCACGGCCAAAAGGCACACTATGGTGTTGCTATGCTGTGTAAGCAGGAGCCTATCTCGGTCCAGAAAGGGTTCCCTACCGACAACGAAGATCATCAAAAACGTATGATCATGGCAACATTCGAAGATGCTAATGGCGACAAAGTGACCGTGTTAAATGGCTACTTCCCTCAAGGGGATAACATTAGCCATGAGACCAAGTTTCCTTATAAAGAAGCTTTCTACAAAGATCTGATGACCTACTTGAATGAGCACCATAGTAATGATGAGAAGCTTATCGTTATGGGTGACATCAATATCAGTCCAATCGACCTAGATATCGGCATCGGTGAACCAAATCGCAAGCGTTGGCTCAAGACTGGTAAGTGTTCCTTCCAACCAATTGAACGTGAGTGGTTACAGACCCTACTCGACTGGGGCTTCGTAGATACATTCCGTCAGTTGCATCCAAACGTCGATGATCAATTCTCATGGTTTGATTACCGCTCTCGCGGTTTCGATGATAATCGCGGCCTACGAATTGACGTGGTATTAGCAACGAAGAGTCTTGCTGTAACGTGTTCAGAAGCAGGTATTGATTACGAACTACGTGGCATTGAGAAGCCATCTGATCACGCGCCAATTTGGTCTGTGTTTGGCTAAGCCAAGCACTAGTTTGCGCTATTATAACGTCATTCCTGCCTAGAGCAGGAACCTGCCCAAAGCGCGCACCTAGTCCCAAAAAAGTCCACTACACCACAACGGTAGATCCCTGACATTTGCTAGCGCAAATTCAGGGATGACGTACGCCTTAGTTGACGCCTAACTTCCTGTCATTCCTGCCTCCGAGCAGGAATCTACCCAAAGCGCAGTGCAAAAACAAAATCCCCGATGATCACTTTTGCAACAATCGGGGATAATAATTCTAATTATTCTTTCTTAAGGAATAACTACATCACTGTGACTCTAGTGGTCTCATATACGCTAGGAATCGCTTCTCTGCTTTCTTAAATACCCAAAGAATAATGAAGGTCAGTCCCATATAGAACAAACCTGCGGTCAGGAATGATTCAAATGGCGCATAGTAACGAGAGTTCACTAGGCGAGCAGCACCGGTCAAATCCATAATAGTGACGATACCAGCTACCGCCGAACCGTGAAGCATGAAGATAACTTCGTTACTGTATGCAGGTAAGGCTCTACGTAATGCGCTTGGCAAAATAATGCGACGATAGGTCTTCCAAGGACTCATTCCATAAGCTTTTGCAGCTTCGACTTCACCTTTTGGTAAGCCATTTATCGCACCGCGGATAATTTCTGCCGTATACGCTGATGTGTTAAGTACAAACGCGACTAACGCACAGAACCATGCGTTTTCCCACAACGTATCTTTGACTGGGAAGAATTGGTCCATGCCGTAGTAAATCAAATAAAGTTGAACCAACAGTGGCGTACCACGGAAGAAATAGATAAAACCCCACGATGGTAAACTGAATAAATAATTTGTGCTGTTTCTAGCTACCGCTAAAGGTATTGCCACACACAAACCAATCACAAGGGCTAGCGACACCAACCAAGCGGTAGTCCAAAGGCCATCCAGATAGACTGGGAAACTTTCTACTATCAATGAAAAGTCCATATCTACCTCACATGAATACTAAATTTGCGCTCTACCAGCTTTAAGAAACCGGTTGAGATGCTGGTGAACAGTAAGAAGATAATCGCCACCGACATATAGAAGGTAAATGGCATCTTGGTTGAACCTGCCGCTAATGAACTCACGCGTACCATGTCTTCTAGTCCAATGATGGAGACTAGTGCAGTTGTCTTAAGAAGTACCAGCCAGTTATTGCCAAAACCCGGTAAAGCATGTCGAATCATTTGAGGTAGAAGTATACGTCTAAATGCTAAGACAGAGCTCATACCATAGGCCTTCGCTGCTTCCATTTCACCTTTATCAACGGCCATGATTGCACCGCGGAAAGTTTCGGCCATGTAAGCACCAAAGATAAATCCGATAGTTAATACCCCTGCAACGAATGGAGATACATCAATATAGTCAGGTAAGTATGAAGTCCACTCATGGTTCGGGTCGCTGGACATAAACCAGTTGTTAAGCCATTCGTTGACGGCGTACAAACTGTTATTGAGCAGTATTTGTCCGCCAAAGAAGATTAGCATCATTAAAACGAGATCTGGGATGCCTCGAATAATGGTAGTGTAAAGTGTCGCTATCGCACGTGCCCACTTATAGGGAGCAAGCTTAGCGAGCGCGCCTAACATACCTAAGAGCATAGCAAGCAATAGCGAAAGTATTGCCACTTCTATGGTCAGTACGGCCCCTTTTAATATTGAGGCTTCATATCCTTGTAAATCGAGCATAGTTCCTTCCAACAGCACAGCAAATTTGTTGGTAAGTCATACTAAAAAACACCTGTGACACGCTTTTTAGTAAAAGGGCCTGAGACTAGCTCAAGCCCTTATCGTTATTTAAGCTAAGTGATTAGTCGCCGTATACATCGTAATTGAAGTATTTAGCGGCAATCTCTTGATACTTACCTTTCTCACGTAGAGATTTGATAGCCGCATCAAGTTGCTTAGTTAGGTCTTTGTCTTGTTTACGAACTGCGATACCCATGCCTTCACCAAACCACTTAGGATCTGTCAAAGAAGGGCCAACGAACTCGTACGCGTCACCGCCATCTTTATTGATTACACCTTCTTCAAGTGCTGATGCATCACCAAGAACAGCAACGATACGACCGTTTGCTAGATCTAAGTACGCTTCATCGAAAGAGCCGTAACGAACGATTTCCACTTGGTCACCGTAGTTATCTGTTAGGTACTTGTCGTGCGTAGTTGCACGCTGTACACCTATTTTCGCACCATTTAGGTTATCAAAGTCCAAGCCAGCGCCTTTCTTAGCGATAAACTTGTTAGGGATTTGTGCGTATTTACCAGTAAAGTCAACTTTCTTCTTACGCTCTTCCGTAATAGACATTGCTGCGATGATTGCGTCATATTTACGCGCCAATAGTGAAGGAATGATGCCATCCCAATCTTGAGGAACGATCACACACTTCGCCTTAAGCTCTTCACATAATGCGTTTGCCATATCAACGTCAAAACCTTTTAGTGAACCGTCAGCTTCAGTCCAGCTAAATGGAGGGTAAGCACCTTCAATACCAAAGCGCACAGTTTTCCATTCCTTAGCTTGTGCTACCCCAGTTGCCGCCGTTGCAGCAAGTGCTGCTACCATTAACCACTTTTTCATTTCCATACTCCTGTGATTGAGATTTTTGTTATTAATGTTGTGTTTGTTTGATTTTTCTCGGAACCTAGGTTCCGACACGCCACCCTCTATATTAGTAGATGGATGAGATAAATTGTTGTAAACGTTCAGATTCAGGGTTAGTGAACAGTTTGGCGGGATCGCCCTGCTCTTCAACTAGACCTTGGTGTAAGAACATCACATGATTTGAAACGTCACGGGCAAACGCCATCTCGTGAGTCACTACCAACATGGTGCGACCTTCTTCCGCAAGATCTTGCATTACACCCAGTACTTCACCCACAAGTTCTGGGTCCAAAGCCGAAGTTGGCTCATCGAAAAGCATAACTTCAGGCTCAACCGCCAGTGCACGAGCGATAGCAGCACGTTGCTGCTGACCACCAGAAAGGTGTCCTGGGTAATAATCTTTGCGCTCATACAAACCTACTTTTTTCAAAAGCAGTTCTGCATTTTCAATAGCTTGAGCTTTAGGCACGCCCAGAACATGAACGGGTGCTTCAATAATATTTTCCAGCACCGTCATATGAGACCACAAGTTGAAACCTTGAAATACCATAGCCAAGCGAGAACGGATTCGCTGAACTTGTTTTTCATTGGCAGGAAGAGACTCACCCGAACGATTGCGCTTCATTTCGATTAACTCACCGTTAACCCAAATTTCGCCTTCTGTGGGTGTTTCAAGAAGGTTGATACAACGAAGAAATGTACTTTTTCCAGAACCAGATGAGCCAATAATCGAGATGACATCACCTTTGTGTGCAGAAAGGGAAATCCCCTTTAAAACTTCATTTTGACCAAAGGTCTTGTGCAGTTCTTTTATGTCCAGCGCTGGTACATCATTCATGCGCTTGTGCTCCCTGTATATTATTGACTGCTATGCCTATTGTTAGAGGCGAAAGGTACTCCGACCTTTTATTTGTTCGATACAAGCTAGCACTACAATGTACAGTTTGCAACAAACTATTAACCTGTTTTCATTCTTAACACAGCGATTGTATCTGACGATTTATGCAATTTAAAGAGTTTATAACTTATAATTGTGAATAATCTTTACTGGATGCTGCACATTTAGTCATTGATGATTTTTTATTCTTCCGGTGCTTTTATTGCGCAAATGTTACATAAATCAACTGTGATTTAGACCTTATCTCTGCCAACAAGTTAAATGCCGGAATATAAGCCTATCTAATGGTACATTAGTAAAGATAATGAACTAGTTGAGTGTTTTGATAGTTAGATCAAAAAAGCCTCTCAGTGAGAGGCTTTGGTGGTTTATACGGTGGCTGACTTAATTATCGTAGCGGTGCAGATAAAACGACCGTGTTTGAGCAATGTTATTTACCGAGTATCTCAAATCTTGCAGGGACTTGACGATGCTCATATTATCTTTACCTACGTTACCGGAGCCTCCGTGACGGAAAGCTGTCATGAAATCTGCCAGTGGCATATCTTTGTCTTTTTCTGTAAACAAGTACGATTGAGAAATATGTGATGTTGAAGTGATTCTTAAGCTATCTGCAACACTGTTACTAAAGTCACTCAGGTCAAGCTGAGGTACTCTTACAGTCGGCGAAATATGCGTATATACCGCGTGCTTAACAACATATCCATTGTGTCCTTGTTCATACGCTGTTCTTTGGAGCCCCTTTTCTGAATCAACAGCAATACTTGGGCGAACATCAACTACCTCGTCCGAAACAGATGGCTTAGCATTGTTTGCGTTGTTGGACATAAATAAACTCTCGTCATCAATAGATATAGACCATGTAGTTCCAATTACATCCTGATAACTAGCCTCCCAACCCGATACTGCAATGGAACCGCTTATGTTATATGTCCAAGACTCACCAAGACGCTCTTCTGGGTGGTAATAATTAGCTTGAGTGCCGTTTAAAGGAAGTTCTGCGAGCTCGTACATGAAGTTATTATGTATAGCATTCAGCTCAATTTTGCTAGAAACAATCTGCGAATTGGTTGCATTAGCAATGCTCGAAGTACCAGCAAACTGCATCACATTATTATTCCAACCGTTAAAGCCGTATTGAAATAGTTCACTACGATCTGTTGTTCTATATTGTGAGATCATCGTGCTCTCTCCACTGAGACCTTCTATGGAAGCAAGAGAGTTGTTTGTGCTCGTTTTGGTGTCCAATTGAGAATCGAAGTAAAATTGGAAATTTGGGTTTCCAGTCGCACTTTCATCATTATCGTAGGATAGATTAGAAATGGTTCTTGGAGAATCATTACCACCTGTCACACACGACCCTTGTACTACCGGATTAAGTACTGAGAGCTCAATGCTTCGCATACTTGCATCCGCGGTTAACACCTCTTTCGAAAAAGACTGAGCGAATATTTGGTTTCCATACTGCTCTTGAATCGTCACGAATCCGTCATCAGGAATATTTTCTAGTGCGATTCTCAAACTCCCTTTTGAACTGGATACAGCAGTTCCATATTGGTTGCCATTTGAATCCGAATAAATAGCTTTGACCAAAGCATCTAAAGACGTGCCAATAGACACATAATTCGTAGCTTTCGTTACGGGAGTGGCACCGCTGTTATCTTCATATATGTCATAAACTCTACAACTGGAACTAGGGTTGTAGTTGACCTCCACTGGCTTAAGAAAATTAAACGTGTAGTAAGTTAAACTTGGGCTAGGTGGCGCATCCTCGCCGCCACCGCCGCCACCACAACCAACCATTGCACCCGAAATTGCTGCAACTAATGGCAACATTACTATTTTATTCATCGTTTGTTCCTAACCCGTACGTAAGCGGCAACAAGTTGCCGTCTCTATATCATTTTCATAGTTATCGCAATCTCCATGCCAACTCCGTTAACTAACCGAGCAACCAATACTTATTGATAAAAATGATGTTGTTCATAAAATTTTCATATTGAAAGTCGCTTACGCTCACTGTTAATAAAGTGCGCTGATTCAAACAACTGTTGTAGTTTTCTTTCACATTTTTTCTTAAAGTGATCAAGATCAATCAAGGTCTTAGTGTTGCTTGTTAGACTCGGCTCCATTGATATAGCACGAATTATTCACCCCATTTTTAGGAATCTCGTCTATTCTTAGCACGTCGTTAACGTGCAGCAGCCTAGCCAAGTCGGTGTGAACCAGTTCGTTTATCAAGCCAAACGACTAACTTTTTATATATATGAGGAATCTATGTCAGACGCAGTTAACAAAGCGCATTCTGATTCGGATATCGAGACTAAGAGCTATCAAGAGCTTCACCGTCCAGCATCTGAGTTTGCCAGCCGCTCTGAATACCTAGACCACGAACTTCAAATCATGAAACCGCGCCGCTTTGGTTTAAACCTACCAGGCCGTGACTTCCGCTTTGAACTAGAAGATTTAGTACCTGCTCTTGCTGGTACCATCGGCATTATTGCAATGTACTCTGCAGTAATGATGTCATGGGCTGACGGTCTAACCGCTGCTTGGGATCACGTAAACCTTGGGAAAGAGTTTGCGATCGAAGTTGCACGTGTAGAAATGCTAATCCCAGCACTTCTTTTCTGTGTTCTTGCATCAGGTTTCATCAACCCAAGAGCTAACCTTGCTGGTAACCACGGTCCGATGATCCCACTTATCGGTTCTATCGCGCTTGCTGGTGCTCACCCTCTTGCTCTTGCAATCCTTCTTGGTGTGTTCGGCCTATTGCTAAGTTACTTCAAAGGTGGCTCAAAGCTTGTAAACCTCACCTCCCAAGGCACGGCGGGGGGCTTATTAATCTTCCTCGGCTTCACCGGTACGATGAGCCAAATCGGTTCCATTCAAGAATGGGCAGTAGGTTTGCAATCTGCGAGTGTTGAAGCAGGCAGCATGGGTTATGTTGGCTTGGTCGTACTGGGCATCAACATCGCTGTGTACGCCTACCTCGCTAAGATCAACATGCGTTGGCTTGCTATTCCGGTTTGTGCAGTTACGGGTCTTCTACTAGCCCTTGGTCTAGGTGCTGGTTTCGACTTAACGTTCGAAACTGAAATGGGTCTTCCTAACCTAAATCCAGTTTACTGGTGGGGCAGTACAGAAGAAGGTTGGATGCTAGGTCTTCCAAACCTACAACACTTTATTGCTTCTCTACCATTTGCGATTCTAGCGGTTGCGATGTGGTCACCTGACTTCCTTGGTCACCGTATTTTCCAAGAACTTAACTACCCACGTAAGACTGAAAAAGTACTCATGGATGTAGATGACACAATGACTATGTGTTCTATCCGTCAAATGGTAGGTACTGCGGTTGGTGGTGGTAACATCACTTCTTCTTGGGGTACTTACATGATCCCAGCTGCGATCGCTAAGCGTCCAATTCCAGCAGGTGCGATTCTACTTGGTTCTCTATGTATCATTGTTGCTATTCTTGGTTTCCCAATGGACGTAGCAGTATGGCCTCCAGTAATGCGCGTTGCGCTACTAGTGGGTGTATTCCTTCCTCTACTTGAAGCTGGTATGCAGATGGTAAAAGAGACTAAGGATTCACAAGCGGCAGGTATCTGTATCTTTGCATCAGTCGTTGCTAACCCAGTGTTGGCATGGGCGCTAACCATGTTCCTAGATAATAATGGTCTAATTGGTGACAAAGAACGTGCTTCTCGTCTATCTTTTGTAGATAAGATTGTCATCCCTGTGGGTGTGTTTGTTATCTGCTTAGTAGCGATGCTAGCTGTAGGTATGTTAGAAGGCCAGTACGGCATTCCAGCTTTCCTATAATATCTAGTTGATTATTTGGGCAGTGACATTCACTGCCCATATTTTTATCAAACTTTTTTAACTTTTATTGATTTAGTTTAAGTTTTACAAATTATTTTTAGTGTAAGCTTGATTTTAACGTAGGGAATGACAATATCTATATCCATACTAACCCTAAGTGGTTATAGATATTTTTATTCAAGTGTACTGGTTCATCCTCCGGTGAGCATGCGTAAAAGCGTACAGTACGTGTTTTTTCTACTAAAAAGGTAGGTATGTCATGGCAGAGCAATTTGCTAAAGCTTGGGAAGGTTTTGCTGCAGGTGAGTGGCAAAACGAAGTTAACGTTCGTGATTTCATCCAAAAGAACTACACTCCATACGAGGGTGACGAGTCTTTCCTAGTTTCTGAAGGTACTGAAGCAACTAACAAGCTTTGGGCTAAGGTAATGGAAGGTATCAAACTAGAAAACTCAACTCACGCACCAGTTGATTTTGATACTTCAGTTATCTCTACCATCACTGCTCACGATGCAGGTTACATCGAAAAAGATCTTGAAACTATCGTAGGTCTTCAAACTGAAGCGCCGCTTAAGCGTGCAATCATCCCTAACGGTGGTATCCGTATGGTTGAAGGTTCATGCAAAGCGTACAACCGCGAACTAGACCCACAAGTTAAGAAAATCTTCACTGAATATCGTAAAACTCACAACGCTGGTGTTTTCGATATCTACACTCCAGACATCATGAAATGCCGTAAGTCAGGCGTTCTAACTGGTCTTCCAGATGCATACGGTCGTGGTCGTATCATCGGTGATTACCGTCGTGTGGCTCTTTACGGTATTGACCGTCTAATGCAAGACAAGCTAGCTCAATTCGCTTCTCTACAAGAGCGTTTCGAGAACGGCGAAGATCTTCAAATGACTATGCAGCTTCGCGAAGAAATCGCAGAGCAACACCGTGCACTTGGCCAAATGAAAGTTATGGCTGAGAAATACGGTTGCGACATCTCTCGCCCAGCTGAAACAGCTCAAGAAGCTATTCAGTGGACTTACTTCGGCTACCTAGCTGCTGTTAAGTCTCAAAACGGTGCTGCAATGTCTCTAGGTCGTACTTCTACTTTCCTAGATATCTACATTGAGCGTGACATCGCTGAAGGTAAGATTACTGAAGTTGAAGCTCAGGAAATGATCGACCACTTCGTAATGAAGCTACGTATGGTTCGTTTCCTACGTACTCCTGAGTACGATGATCTGTTCTCTGGTGACCCAATCTGGGCTACTGAGTCTATGGGTGGTATGGGTCTTGACGGTCGTACGCTTGTTACGCGTTCAAACTTCCGTTTCCTAAACTCTCTATACACTATGGGTCCTTCTCCAGAGCCAAACATCACTGTACTTTGGTCTGAGCAGCTACCTGAAGGCTTCAAGAAGTTCTGTGCAAAAGTATCTATCGATACTTCTTCTATCCAGTACGAGAACGATGACCTAATGCGTCCAGACTTCGAGTCTGATGACTATGCAATCGCATGTTGTGTATCTCCAATGGTTATTGGTAAGCACATGCAATTCTTCGGCGCTCGTGCGAACCTAGCTAAGACTCTTCTATACGTTATCAACGGCGGTGTGGACGAGAAGCTTAAGATTCAAGTTGGCCCAGAAATGCCTAAGATCACTGACGAAGTTCTAGACTTCGACGATGTATGGGGCAAACTAGACCACTTCATGGATTGGCTAGCTAAGCAGTACGTAACTGCACTAAACAGCATCCACTTCATGCACGACAAGTACAGCTACGAAGCTGCACTAATGGCTCTACACGACCGTGACGTTCGTCGTACTATGGCTTGTGGTATCGCTGGTCTTTCTGTTGCTGCTGACTCTCTAGCTGCTATCAAGTACGCTAAAGTTAAGCCAGTACGTGACGAAGACGGTGTTGCAATCGACTTCGAAATCGAAGGCGACTATCCTAAGTTCGGTAACAACGATGCTCGCGTAGATGACATTGCTTGTGAACTAGTAGAAGTATTCATGAACAAGATCCGTTCACTGAAAACTTACCGCGACGCTGTGCCTACTCAGTCTATCCTAACTATCACTTCTAACGTGGTATATGGTAAGAAAACTGGTAACACTCCAGATGGTCGTCGCGCAGGCGCTCCTTTCGCACCAGGTGCTAACCCAATGCACGGCCGTGACGAGAAAGGTGCTGTAGCTTCACTTACTTCTGTAGGTAAACTACCGTTTGCACACGCTAAAGATGGTATCTCTTATACTTTCTCTATCGTTCCAAACGCTCTAGGTAAAGAAGAAGACAGCCAACGCGCTAACCTTGCTGGTCTGATGGATGGTTACTTCCACCACGAAGCTGGCATTGAGGGTGGTCAACACCTGAACGTGAACGTTCTTAACCGTGAAACTCTAGAAGACGCTGTTAAGCACCCTGAGAAATACCCTCAGCTAACAATCCGTGTATCTGGTTACGCTGTTCGCTTCAACTCTCTAACTGCAGAGCAACAAGCTGACGTAATCGCACGTACGTTCACTGAATCTCTATAATCTAAGATTATACTGATTGAGATAAAAACCTCGCTTCGGCGAGGTTTTTTTTATTTCTATCTATTTTTAATTTCTGCCTAATTTTGATTCCTATCTACAAAAAAGTACTTAGTTCTCACTGGTTAAGGATTGTTTACAATTTCGCTACGATAGAGATACTTTTTCATCTATAGATCACTGACTAACCTTTTTCTTTCGTGTCACACTCAACTTAATAATAAAACATCTCTACTAGCCGTATTTGAAGAGAGTGACACATATGAAAGCAGCCGCCATTTTACCTTTGATTTTTGTCAGTAGTGTTGTCTTAGCCTCTGAGCGCTCTACCGTCTCATTTTCACTCGATAATGACGGTATCTTTGGCACAGACGAAGACTATACCAACGGTATTTTTCTTTCTTATACCAGCAGCGCCATCACCCCTTGGGCTTTATTCAAACCGCTTAGTCTGTCTTATTGGGGAAGCGCTTCTCTTGATAAGTTTGAATTTCAGCTTGGACATAAGATGTGGACCCCTTCGGATATTGAAGCCACTGTACCTCTGGCTAATGACCGCCCCTATGCAGGTTATTTCCATGGCGAATTGAATTACATTAGTTTGCACCCTCAACAGGCACAGCGTTTCAATCTCACATTAGGTAGCACTGGTGAAGGGTCATTTGCCGATAAAGCGCAGCAGTTGGTGCACTCGATTGTGGGTTCAGCAGACCCAAAAGGCTGGGAATATCAGATTGAGGATCAAGTCGCAGGCAGTATTGGTTACTTAACTCATCTAAATTGGAAACGCGAGCCACTTTTTGGCAATACCGGATGGGAAGTCTCAAACGTCACCGAAACAAACCTAGGGAATTTTAGAAGTGATGTTTCCACGGGGATGATGTTTCGCTTTGGTTCAGAACTTGGAGGTAACTTCGGTTCTGCAAACATCAGTACAGAAAACCCGTTTAAGGCCGGGATGATCGGCGCCTCTAATAAAGGCTGGTTTACTTATTTTGGCTTAAAAGCTCGCTACCGATTTAATGATCTTACTATTCAAGGAGAGAGACCCGGAATACCAGAGCCAAGTGATGCTTACGACGTCACTTTACAGCCGTGGCAAGGTGAGGCAGTTCTTGGTGTGACGTGGTATAACGCCTATGTTGGTATTAGTGCCTTTGCCGGTTCTAAGTCCGCAGAATATAAAGAAGCGTCAAAGTCTATCTATGGCAATGGAGGAATTTCGCTTTTTGCTTTCTTCTAAAATGAAATAGGCACCTTCCTAGGTGCCTATTTCATCGACATATTCCTTTACCGTAGCGTTTATTATACCGTCTTAAATCTCTCACATTCTTGATAGAGCTCCGTAGAACGCTTATCTACCCCATCACTGGTTTCTTTCAGACTCTGACTACTCGCCTCAAGTTCACCCATAGAGTCACTGATTTGCGCCATGTTGCTGGCCATCGATTGCGAGGTTGTCGCAAGTTCCTTAACAGAGGCAAAAATCACTTCAGTTTGAGAACTAGCTTCTTGTGCCTTATTCATGATCTCTTCAAGTGCGGTTTTCGCTTGATTCCCTTGCTCTCGACCAGACTGCATGGAACTGTCAGATTGAGCAATAAACTGAATAACTTGCGTGCTTTCCTGTTTCATTGTGTCTATCGTACCAGAGATTTCCTCTACCGCTTGTACTGTCCTTACTGCGAGACTTCGCACTTCATCTGCCACCACAGCAAAACCTCGACCTTGCTCTCCTGCCCTCGCCGCTTCAATCGCGGCATTCAGTGCCAATAAGTTGGTTTGCTCAGCAATACCATTAATGATTTCCATCACTGAGTCTATCTTTTGGGAAGCTTGCTCCAGCTGTTCGATATGGGTAGCGGCTTCTTCCAGAATAGTGCCAACTTGTTCAAAAGCAGCGATGGTATCTACAATAACTTCACCACCCGCTTGCGCAGACTCTGCTGAGGTTTTACTAATGGTTGCCACATACTCTAAAGAACCAGAAATTTCTTGTGTGGTAACACTCACCTCTTCAGTCGCGGACGCCAATAACTGCGTTTGTTCAATAACTTGACTTTGGTGCTGTCTTAGTTGATTGATTCCGCTGTCTAGCTCACCAGAACTGTTCGATAGTTGCTGACTGTTGGTTTTCACACCGTCAACCAAAGTCCCTAAGTTTTCGCAACTCACATTGATGGCTTGCTTAAGTTGGTTGAACTCATCACGATGATTGTTACTCACGGCAAGACGCGTCGAAAGATCACCTTGTTCTATTAGTTTAAGTGCCGACAGTGTTTGCTTTAACGAGCGAGCCAGAGAGACATTTAATGTGAGGAAGATAGCTGTAGTAAATAGCGCTAATAAAGCACAAGCTATACCGACGGAAGCCTTAGTCATGCTCGATACATCGGCGGCTTGATTACCTAGTGAAAGTGCTTGTTGATTCAGTGCTAGAGCGGCTTTATCAAAGGCCTCTAAAGTAATCGCCTGAGCTTGGTCTAACTTCTTCTCTAAACCAACTAAAGTACCTGACAGCTCAACCACTCGCGCGAAGCCGAGTTCCAATGCTTTGACTTCATTCTCATAAAGCTCCAACATGGCATAGGTATTTGATGCATTAACAAATCCTGCAAGAGCTCGCTTAAAGCCTTTTTCGTTTTGTTCGTTGGGCTGAATTAAGTATTCCTGCAAACTGGTCACTACTTTCTGAAAATCTGAAGTCAGCGTCACCATACCTGTTTCTTTGATAGCGGCATCGATCTTGGCGTTATTCTGCTGTAGCTGCTGTAGCAATCCGTCATTCACGGAGAAACCCAACTCTGATTTGATGGTCAGCCAAGGGCTCAAATTAAAGATAAACGACTCTAACGTATTGGAAACATTATCACTCTCAGTAGTCAAACCGGCTTGCTTTAAGAACGCTAGGTCTTGCTCCGCACTGGTTTCCAATCGGTCCATGCTATCTTCAAACGCATCCATGCCACCAGCTACTAATGTGGTTCGTCGATTAACGGTATCCATCAGCAAAACTTGAGTAGAGGCTAAATGTGCGCTGGCTCGCTCCATTTCACTACTGCTGGTGAATTTCTCGCTTAAACTGGAAAGTGAGTTAAAAATAAAAAACACCAAAATGATGAACCCTGACCAAAGAGTGAGCATCGAAAAGGCAGTTTTTTGTTTTTGTGATAAGGCTACTTCCATGTATTTCCCCTTGTGACGATAAGCATGTCGATCTCCTGACCGATATTATCTACAACAGACGCAACCAGTTGATACTGGTTTAAAGTAAGCAAACTAGCAATCTATGTACCATGTATTAATAATATAATTAACAACGCTATAACATTATTTCACTATGGGCAACAGAAGTCGGTTTTTGATCGATACAGACTATGAATGGGGTACCACTTTTCCTGTCGTAGGGGGCCATTTTGTAATAAAATGACGCGTAAAAATAAGTAAGTAGAGAAGAGCATATGTCAACAACTGGTCGCATTCACTCATTCGAATCCTGCGGTACGGTCGATGGACCTGGGATCCGTTTTATTGTCTTTCTTCAAGGCTGTCTCATGCGTTGTATGTATTGCCACAACCGTGATACCTGGGATACTCATGGCGGCAAAGAAGTGTCCGTCGACGAGTTGATTGCCGAGGCAAAATCCTACCGTCACTTTATGAATGCATCTGGTGGTGGTATTACTTGTTCAGGCGGTGAGGCCATGCTCCAACCTGAGTTTGTCCGTGACTTCTTTCGCGCCGCTCAAGCGGAAGGCATTCATACCTGCTTGGACACTAACGGCTACATCCGTAAGCATACTGATGTTATCGATGAAGTTTTGGATGCTACCGACTTAGTGATGCTCGATATAAAGCACATGAAAGATGAAATTCATCAGGACTTCATCGGTGTATCTAATCGCCGCACATTAGATTTCGCTCGTTATCTACACAAAATTGGCCAAAAGACATGGATTCGCTATGTTGTCGTCCCGGGTTATACTGACGATCCAGAAGCGGCTCACATGCTTGGCGAGTTTATTAAGGATATGGACAACATCGAAAAAGTCGAACTGTTGCCATACCACAAGTTAGGCGCACATAAGTGGGAAGCGCTCGGTTTTGAGTACCCTCTTGAAGGGACACAACCGCCGACCAAAGAAGTCATGGATAACATCCAAAATATTCTTCTGCAATATACTGATACCGTTAAATACTAACAGTAGATTCGGAAATCTTTTGACACGAAAAAAACGCGCTAGAAAGCGCGTTTTTTTGTAATAAATACGTGTTGAGATCATGTTACACAATATCGAGAAGCTGATAACCTGTCGGTATAGCGAATTCATTCGTAAACTTATAATGATGACTTTTTAGTGAGGCTTTTCACCATGGAAATGACAAATGCTCAACGTCTAATCCTATCTAATCAATATTACCTAATGGCTAAGCTAACGCCGGAAAATGCAGAAAAGTACAAGCGCCTACAAACAATTGTAGAGCGTGGCTATGAACTGCAAATGCGTGAAATGAACAAAGAGTATGGCTGTTTAGTTGAAGACGAGTGTCGTGAAGTAATCGACATCATGGAAATGTACCACGCAATGCAAGAATCCAATAAGATGCTTTCAGATGAAGAGCGTAACGATGTAGACCAGCGTCGCTTGCAGTTCTTAGGGTTTGATATCGCAGCTGAAGCACAATTGGTTAATTATGTTCGATTTCTAATCGATTCTGAAGGGCTTTACCCACAATTCGACAAAGGCGATCATCACTTCAATAGCCATGTGCCTATGCTTGAGAAATATCGTCGTATGTTAGTGACATGGCGAAATTGCCCACGTCAATACCACTTATCAGCAGCAGAATTCAGACAGATTTTTAACGCTTAACTTTAACGCGTTAAAACAATCAGTTATCAAAAAGCCCTCTTCCTCCCTAGGCAGAGGGCTTTTTTTGAGCAACTTTTCTTACTCTCAACCGGTCTAATCTAATAATCGGGACTCACGTATAAAAGTTGAGACTGGGGGATAATCAGCAGACTAAATTGAGGAAGTTTTGTAAATAAATGCATAATTGATAAGCATAAATCTGAAAACCCTACTAGTCTTAAAAATGACATGGAGTCGCATTGTATATCTGTCAATGGTCAGCTTTGCAGGTTTAAGGGGAATCAGCTATGAGTATTTTCGATCATTATCAAGCGCGCTACGAAGCCGCAAAAGATGAAGAATTGTCTATCAAGGAATTCTTATCTCTATGTAAAGACGACAAGAGTGCTTACGCCAATGCAGCGGAACGTCTTTTACTCGCAATCGGTGAACCTGAGGTTATTGATACCGCTCAGGATCCTCGCTTAAGTCGTATTTTTTCAAACCGCATTATTTCTCGCTACAAAACGTTCGAAGATTTCTACGGCATGGAAGATGCCATCGAACAAATTGTGTCTTATCTCAAGCATGCCGCTCAAGGTCTAGAAGAAAGAAAACAAATACTATACCTTCTAGGTCCAGTAGGTGGCGGTAAATCTTCGCTTGCAGAGAAGCTTAAAGCATTAATGCAGAAAATGCCTATTTACGTGTTATCTGCCAACGGCGAGCGCAGTCCGGTCAACGATCACCCGTTCTGTTTGTTCGATGTTTCAGAAGACGGAGACCTACTGAAAAGTGAATATGGTATTGAGAAACGCTACCTACGCTCAATCATGTCACCTTGGGCAGCGAAACGCTTACACGAGTTTGGCGGCGACATTACTAAGTTTAAGGTTGTTAAAGTCAGGCCATCTATTTTAGACCAAGTCGCGATAGCTAAAACTGAACCCGGTGATGAGAACAACCAAGACATTTCCGCTCTAGTTGGTAAAGTTGACATTCGCCAACTTGAGCACTTCTCACAAGACGATCCAGATGCGTATAGCTATTCAGGTGCGTTGTGCCGCGCAAACCAAGGTTTGATGGAATTCGTGGAAATGTTCAAGGCACCAATTAAAGTCTTGCACCCACTCCTAACCGCAACACAGGAAGGTAACTACAACGGTACTGAAGGACTTTCAGCCTTGCCGTTCGATGGTATGATATTGGCGCACTCGAACGAATCAGAATGGCAAACCTTCCGCAATAACAAGAACAACGAAGCGTTCTTGGACCGTGTCTACATTGTTAAGGTGCCATACTGCTTGCGCGTCTCTGAAGAAGTTAAAATTTACCAGAAACTTCTTGATCATAGTGAGCTCTCAAAAGCACCTTGTTCACCAAGTACCCTAGAGCTTCTAGGTCAATTCAGCGTACTATCGCGCCTAAAAGAGCCAGAAAACTCATCTCTATTCTCGAAAATGCGTGTTTATGACGGTGAGACATTGAAAGACACCGATCCTAAAGCGAAGAGCTATCAAGAATACCGCGACTATGCCGGCGTCGATGAGGGCATGTCTGGCCTGTCTACTCGTTTCGCCTTTAAGATCCTGTCACGAGTCTTCAACTTCGACCAATCTGAAGTCGCAGCAAACCCAGTGCACCTGTTCTATGTCATTGAACAGCAAATTGAACGTGAACAGTTCCCTCAAGAAGTGGGCGAGAAGTATTTAGAATTCCTTAAAGGTTATCTAGTACCTCGCTATGTGGAATTCATTGGTAAAGAAATTCAAACCGCTTACTTGGAGTCATACTCAGAGTACGGACAAAATATCTTCGACCGATACGTCACCTATGCGGACTTCTGGATTCAAGACCAAGAGTATCGTGACCCGGAAACAGGTCAGTTATTCGACCGAGCTTCACTTAACGAAGAGCTAGAAAAAATCGAAAAAACCGCGGGTATTAGTAATCCTAAAGATTTCCGAAACGAGATCGTTAACTTTGTGCTTCGTGCTCGTGCTAATAACAATGGTTCAAACCCCGTTTGGACAAGTTACGAAAAACTTCGCACGGTTATCGAGAAGAAAATGTTCTCCAATACAGAAGAACTACTACCTGTTATTTCATTTAATGCGAAAACATCATCCGAAGACCAACGTAAGCACGACGACTTTGTTAATCGTATGATGGAGAAAGGCTACACCGAGAAACAAGTACGATTGCTGTCTGAGTGGTACTTGAGAGTTCGTAAATCCTCATAAGTACACCTGACTGTTTATCTCAGCCCCGAGCGAAAGCTCGGAGGCTGTTTGGTGAGAGGAATACAGGGAGTAACTCATGGCACAATTTATCGATAGACGCTTGAACGGCAAGAACAAAAGTGCCGTTAACAGGCAGCGTTTCATACGCAGGCATAAACAGAAAATCAAAGAATCGGTTACCGATGCCGTCAATCGCCGCTCCATTACCAATACTGAGACTGGCGAGGATGTTTCGATTCCTGCAAAAGATCTTAGTGAGCCGATTTTCCATCAAGGCCAAGGAGGCGTGAAAGAGCGCGTTCATCCTGGTAACGACCAATTCATCACAGGGGACAAAATTGAACGCCCACCAAAAGGCGGACAAGGCGGTGGCTCTGGTCAGGGGGAAGCAAGTCCTGACGGTGAAGGTGAAGACGAATTCGTGTTCCAGATTTCTAAAGACGAATACCTTGATATTCTGTTTGAAGATCTCGCACTACCGAACCTCAAAAAGAATCAAATCAACAAAATTAAAGAATGGAAAACGCATCGAGCAGGTTATCAAACTGCTGGTATGCCTTCTAACATTGCCATCGTTCGTTCCTTACAACAGTCGTTAGCACGACGCACCGCGATGACAGCGGGCAAACGACGTATGCTCGATGAGCTTTGTAAAGAGCTTGATGACGTCCAGATGAGCGAGCCAGCTAAACCAATTGAGGAAAACCGACTTAAAGAAGAGATAGCAGAGCTTCGCAAAAAAATCGATAGCGTACCTTTTATCGACACCTTCGATCTTCGTTTTAAAAACTATGAAAAACGTCCAGTTCCTTCAAGCCAAGCAGTGATGTTTTGTTTGATGGATGTATCTGGGTCAATGGACCAAGCAACCAAAGATATCGCTAAACGCTTCTATGTGTTGCTGTATTTATTCTTAACACGCACCTATGAGAACGTTGAAGTGGTGTTTATTCGACATCATACACAAGCGAAAGAAGTTGATGAGCACGAATTCTTCTATTCTCAAGAAACTGGTGGCACCATCGTTTCAAGTGCTCTCAAATTGATGAAGGAAATTGTAGAAGACCGTTATCCTCTTGGAGAATGGAACATCTATGCAGCGCAAGCTTCAGATGGCGATAACTGGGCTGACGATTCACCTCGTTGCCGTGAATTACTCGTCAATAAACTGTTACCAGCTTGCCAATATTACTCTTACATAGAAATTACTCGTAGGACACACCAAACACTGTGGCATGAATATGAAAAGTTAGAGAATGAATTCGACAACTTTGCAATGAAGAACATTCGTTCTGTTGAAGACATATTCCCAGTGTTTAGGGAGTTGTTTCAAAAAGAGACCGCATAGGGAGACGTGCATATGACGACAGATACTAAAGTTAAGTCAAAGGTACTTCCAGACGGTCCTGATTGGACTTTCGATATGTTGGAACGCTACCACAAAGAAATAAAGCGTGTCGCAGAGCACTACCGTCTCGACACCTACCCTAACCAAATCGAAGTCATTACGTCAGAACAGATGATGGATGCTTATTCGAGTATAGGGATGCCCATTAACTATAATCACTGGTCATTTGGTAAGAAATTCATCCAGACAGAACAGGGATACAAACATGGGCAAATGGGTTTAGCCTATGAAATCGTAATCAATTCCAACCCATGTATTGCATACCTCATGGAGGAAAACTCAGTCACCATGCAGGCTCTGGTTATGGCACATGCCTGTTACGGTCACAATTCCTTCTTTAAAGGCAACTATCTATTTCAAACATGGACGGATGCTAGTTCTATTATTGATTACCTGCTTTTCGCTAAGAAATACATTGCTGACTGCGAGCAAAAGTATGGTGAAGAGGAGGTAGAGCAAATTCTAGACTCGTGCCATGCCTTAATGAATTACGGTGTGGACCGTTATAAACGTCCAGAAAAAATCTCAATTGCAGAAGAGAAAATTCGCCAAGAGGAACGCGAAACCTATTTGCAATCACAGGTCAACGACTTATGGCGCACCGTACCTAAAAATCGAACACCTGAAGAAGACCAAAAGGTACGCTTCCCTAGTGAACCTCAGGAAAATATCCTCTACTTCATTGAAAAGAACGCGCCATTACTTGAACCGTGGCAACGTGAGATCGTCAGGATCGTGCGTAAAGTAAGTCAATATTTTTATCCACAAAAGCAGACACAAGTAATGAATGAAGGTTGGGCGACCTTCTGGCATTACACAATTCTTAATCACTTATATGATGAAGGTCTGGTTTCTGACAAGTTCATACTCGAGTTCTTGCACAGCCACACCAGTGTGGTTGCTCAGCCCGCTTATAACAGCCCTTATTTTAGTGGTATAAACCCTTACGCTCTAGGCTTTGCAATGTTTAGGGATATTAAGCGCATCTGTGAAGAACCAACGGACGAGGATAGAGAATGGTTCCCAGAGTTGGCCGACAGTGATTGGCTCGATGCTATGCATTTTGCTATGCACAACTTCAAAGATGAGAGCTTTATTAGCCAATATTTATCTCCGCATTTAATGCGTGAGTTTAAGTTTTTCTCCATTCTCGATGATGACCGAAAGAACTTCGTCGAAGTCTCCGCTATTCATGATGAAATGGGATATCGTCAGATACGTGAAAAACTCGCAGCGCAGTACAACCTGAGTAATCTCGAGCCGAACATCCAAGTTTACAATGTGGATGTTCGAGGAGACCGCTCGCTTACATTACAACATGTTCCACATAATCGCATTCCTCTGGATAAAGGCCATGACGAAGTTTTGAAGCACCTTTATCGACTTTGGGGGTTCGATGTTATTTTAGAAGAAGTGAAGGAGTCTGGACGAAGGGAAATTCTTGGGACTTGCCCTAAACGGGAACCTTATAATTCTACTATCTAACCTTTCTACTGGTCGTGGGTCCCTACCTGCGACCAGATAATTTTTCGCACTACCTTTCCTTCAATGGTAAGCTTGTCATTGGTTCTTTATCCTTCGTTTCAACTCGTATCTTATGAACAAATTACTCTTAGCTTTCGGTGTAGTCTTACTTGCCATCATCGCAACCCTCTCATGGGTGTTTATACCTACCCACGAAACAATGGGTAAACAAACTCTCAGCACCCCTTTGAGCGATGAATTCAAGCTCGTCGCGCACCGAATTCATTCTACCGACCCCGATGCTGGTCCTAAATACGCCTACTTTGTCTTGTCTGACGCAACGCCAATAGATAACAGTGAGCCTTTTCTGGTCACTTCCGACCAATTCACAAAGTTAGAAAGCGTCAAAGACAATGGTTTCACCCTAATCGTAAATGGTCGCATCTACCAATATCATAATGATTTATGGATAGAGAAAACTAACGGACAACTACATCGTTGGCACGTAAGCATCAACGCAAGGTACATTCGTTAAGCTGGATTCTCTATCCAACGAGACAACTTTCTGGCCTGTAACAGCGCGTTGAACTTTACTTGAACGCGCTCATGCGCCAATCGTCCCATCATCACTCTTTGGCTAAAGCTGAGCTGAGAAAACTGCACAATGCTCGCCCTAAGCGCTGTGACATCTTTTTCATGGACAACGAAGCCCGTCTCTGGCGTCACAATTTCTTTGCACCCCATGATGTCTGTAGTGATAACAGGCGTACCTACCGCCATAGCTTCCTTAAGGACTAGAGGCCCCGTATCTACATTACCCGTAGAGGCCATACAAAATGGTGCGACTAAGCAATCATAATTTGGCAGCGACTTTTTCACCCAATCGTGGGGCTTTGCACCACAAAAGCTTACTCTATCGGACAAGCCAAGTCGTTGTACTTGTTGCTTTAGCTCGGCTTCTAACTCTCCAGTACCAACAATATCGAGGAGAATATTGAGTTTCTCGGCTATCGGAGCCATCGCTTCCAACAAGTGCTGCACACCTTTCTGCTCCACTAGGCGACCTAAAAAGACAAGTGAGATTTCGGGGCGAGGTAATTTAGGCGAGTACGTAAATTGCTCGGTTTTCACTCCACAGTGTAACAATTTGATATTTTTACCTGCCATGTTTTTAAAGTCGTCCAGCATGTCACGACAAACAGCGACTGCGAAGTCACAGGCGGCAAGTTTCTCTCCGACGTCAAAAGGGGACTCATAAACGTCGTGGCCATGTGCAACAAAAGAGCAACTTATTCCCAGCAGCTTTGCTGCAACAATGGCGTGTGCCGTGGTGTGCTGGCAAAAGTGAGCATGAACGTGCTCGACATGATGTTCAGCAAGTTGAGTGGCTAACTTGGCGCCATAAACGAATAATGAACGCTTAGGCAGTGAGTTCTGATTACGAACAAACTGTGCTGCCGCTAACAGATTTTTATACCTAAACTCCGACAGTGCCGACAAACAGAAATTTTCACCGATTTTGATAACGTCATAATCGAAAGTCGATTGCGTTTGTTCCAATTCAAAAGCAAACACACAGACGGGATGTCCACAAGCTCTAATCGAATCAACTTCTGTTTGAATAAAAGTCTCACTCAACACCGGGTATGTAGGCGCAATGAACGCGGTCTTCTTCATTCTTCCGTCCCAAAAGCTAACTATGTCTTTTGTTCAAAGCAAGATACGCGCCAAAGACACAAGACTTGTTAAGCAACCACTTATCACTTGAATATCGCTCTATTCGCAATTCGATAATCAATTTGCCGAATCTGACACTTCTTAGCTAACTGAAAACAATCAATTTGCAATAAGTAATCCTAAGCACATGTTTTAAAACAATATCAGTCTTGGCATATATAGTGCTACTTGTCGTATACCGCTGCAGATATGAGAGCTAAAGGATATGGCTAAAATCTCGATTATCATTCCAACTTTCAATTGCGTTAAGTATTTGCCTAAAGCAATTGAAAGTGTGTTTTCCCAAACACATCAGGAACTAGAAATCATTGTTGTCGATGACAATAGTACTGACAGCACCTCACATTATCTTAGCAGCATCAATGATTCGCGAATGCAGACAATCACGACATCAGGCCTCGGGGCTTCGGGTGCTAGAAACTTAGGAATTAGCAGAGCTAGCGGCGAATACATTGCCTTTCTTGATGCTGACGACTTTTGGATGCCAACCAAGCTAGAAAGGCAACTCAACTTTCATCAAACCCACCCAGAGCTTGCGGCTACCTTTACTAACTACCAACACGTCACCGAACAATATGAAGCCATCATCGACTGCTTTGGCTATTGGAATAAGTTTCAAGCTGACAGTCGTCAACATATTGTGATGGACGATGCCTTGGAATTTGTCCTTCAAAACAACGTCATTGGTACTTCAACGGTAATGATTAAGGCTGAGATCTTTCGAGACATCGCGCCTTTCGATTCCAGCTTAGAGTACGGAGAAGATCTCGATTTGTGGCTACGCATTTGTGAGCAACACCCATTAGGTGCACTGAACTCTATTGAAGTAGGCTATGTCATGCGACAAGGGTCAACTACTCAAACTAACGATAATCGACTACGTAACTTAAAATCTTTAGAAGCCATCTTGCACAGGTACACATCCGCTCACCTCTACTGGAATATTTCTTCCGCTGCTTTAAGACGTTCAAAAGCACGCATTCTTGAAGGCTATGCAGACTATCACCGCTGTCTTAATCAACCTTTATTGGCGATCATACTTGACCTACGCTCACTATCCTTGGCTCCAGAAAAACGACGTTTACGCAGTCTACTAGGAGACTGTAAAAGCATCATTATTCAACCAGGTAGGTCTGCATCATGAACTCGCTGAAGCAATCCGCTTACTACGCCGTCGGCATCTTGATGATGAAAGGGGTGTCACTCATCATGATTCCCTATATCACACATAAGTTGTCGCTAGCCGAGTATGGTTCACTGGAGGCTTTAGTGTTACTCGCAGACATAGGTACTATTCTATTCAGTTTTGGCATAGTCGATGCCATGTATCGATATATTGGTACCTCAGAAGGTGCCGAGAAGCAGCAGCTTATCTCAAATTGCTTTACGTTAAGTATCATCGTTTGTATTGTTGGCGGTAGCCTCATTGGAATATCCCTCCCCTGGTTGATTCACGCTTTACCTGTTAACTTCGAAAGCTACCAAATTTTATTACTGCTCATTCCAACCATGATCGATGGTGCAATATCCATCCCGTTAACATTAATGCGTATGAATGCCATGGCGAAACGCTTCTGCATTCTTAATGTCATTAAAGCGCTCGTTCAAGCGATGATGACCTTTGTTCTACTCGAAGCAGGGTATGGTATCGATGGTGTATTAATATCAGCAGCCTGCTCTAGCTTGCTTCTGCTAATGTGCTTGCTCAAGTATCAATGGAGTCAAATGGGGAGTTTTGGTTATCTAGGCTCGTCACGTCTAATTTTGAGTTTTGGTTTGCCCGTGCTGGTGGGCGGTGCATCAGTTTATATGATTAACGGGCTTGATCGTTGGTTCCTTGCCAGTTTTGTTGGTGTGGAACAACTTGCTATCTATGCCGTCAGTGCTAAATTTGCTCTAATACTTGGGCTTGCTCTCCAGCCCTACGCGCTGTGGTGGTTTCCAAATCGAGTAGCGATACTAAACGGAGCCAATGGTAAACAAGAGTGTGCAAATAAGGCAGTTCTCGGTGTGAACATTGCAATCTTGCTTGCTACTGTAATGATTCTAACCGCACCGAGCTTCGTTACTTTGATATTACCAACCACCTATCAATCAGCAAGTACACTTCTGGTTGCACTCCTTGTCATCGGCGTAATTAAAAACGCCGGAGATTATTTAAATTTGGGATGTTACAGTGGCGATTCCAGTAAGGCACAAATGTGGATTCAAGGCATCTGTGCCGCAATTGCGGTAATTGGCTATTTTGTGTTGGTACCTATATGGGGACTCGTTGGGGTGATAGTTGTTCTCGCAACATCATACTTCGCGAGATTAGTCATGCTGTATGTGGTTAGCCAATCACTTGAATTTTTACCCTACGACCACAGTAAATGGTTGATGTCACTTTTTATTTCACTTACGGCCTATTTACTGCATAACATTGTGACATCTTCACTACACGAGCTTTCTCAGCTCTCCATCGGGGTATTAATTAGTCTATGCGTGGGAGCTTGCTATCTAAAATTGGCGATTGTTCCTTTGCCTGATGTGAAATTCAACAAAGCGCAGAAGTCGAGTCACTCCCATACTTGATCCCATAAGATACAATACCAATAATGACCGCTTATCATAGATATAAACAGAGCTAAGCAGCCTAATTCCTAGTTGAGTGCTATAACTTTGCCCAATCAATTAGTACATTAGGCAACAGATATGAAATATATTTTCGCTCTACTACCATTAGTTCTATTGGCAGGTTGTAACTCTTCCAGTAGTGAGACTGAAGTCGCACCACAGTCCCCACCAGTCCACCTTCCAGAAGGCTCTGAACCAGACCGACCTCACCCAGATATTGGTGACCCAGGCCATTTACCGGGAGAGCTTACACCCGATAGGTTACCCCATAGCTTGGTTCAATGAAGTATCAGCTCGGTTTGGTATGTCACTAGAATCACTAGGAGCGGTATGCCGCTATCAAGGCGATTACCCTCAAATTAATATCCATGTATCGTGCCAATGGGACGGAGAAGAGCTGACCATTGTCTACTACGTTTCACGAGGTATAGTTGACCCTGATTATTTTTATGAACATGCCTTTATTTGGGTCGTCAGTGACGAGAAAATTGGATTGAGCGAAATTTGGCCTGCGATTAATCACGACGCGATTGGTCACTCACACAGAAACATAGACATTGCGGAAGATGCGGCAAGTTTCAACATTCGTTATCAATGCGAAGACGCCGACAAAAAATGTCGTTCACTAGTCCATACTTTAAATATCTCTACTGACCATACAAAAGTCCTTTCTGATGGCACACACTATTATGGTAATACAGACTTTGATATGGACGTCTATAAGAATTCAGAGCGATTTTATTTTAGAGTCGATATTACCGATCTAGACACTGGATACACGTATAACAATACCCTGCATTTATTGGATGACTTTCCACCACTGATGTATGACGTACTTGCTCCTGCATTCGGCTACTAACCCACAAATAAAAAGAGTCAGTAAGGTAACTTACTGACTCTTTTTATTGATTGAAAGATTATTTATGGCGTTCTTTCAGCTTATTAACCACATCATTCATCGATAGACCTTGGTCCTGAAGTAAAACCATTAGGTGATAAATTAAGTCAGCTGATTCGCATATTAGCTCCGCCTTGTCACCCGACGTTGCCGCAAGCGCGACTTCAACGCCCTCTTCGCCCACTTTCTGCGAAATACGTTTGGTACCACGGGCATAGAGGCTCGCGGTATAAGAAGATTGCGGATCCGCATCTTTTCGAGCGGCAAGCAATTGCTCAAGCTGATGAAGCCACACCATTTGAGACTCTTCTTGTGGGTCACCATCAAAACACGTAGTCGTACCTGTGTGACACGTTGGTCCAATTGGGTCAACCTTCACGAGTACCGTGTCGTTGTCACAATCTAGAGCGATATTACGAAGTTGGAGTACGTTGCCTGACGTTTCTCCTTTCGTCCACAATCGGGATTTCGTGCGAGAGAAAAAGGTCACTTGCTCAGTTTCCAAGGTCTTTTCCAACGCTTCAGGATTCATATATCCCATCATTAGAACTTGGCTAGACTGAAAGTCCTGAATAATAGCAGGTACAAGACCATCTACTTTTTCCCAGTCGATACGCTCGGTGAGCGCTACTGCTGCTTCACTCATAGTCTGATCTCCACACCTTGTTGTTTTAGATATTGCTTAAGCTCACCGATATTGATGATCTGCTTGTGGAATACGGAAGCGGCCAACGCACCATCAACATTGGTTTTGTTGTACGCCTCTGCAAAGTGCTCCATCGCACCCGCACCGCCAGAAGCAATGAGAGGCACCTTACACACTTCGCGAACCATATTAAGCTGCTCGATGTCATAGCCATTTCGCACCCCATCTTGGTTCATCATATTAAGTACGATTTCCCCTGCACCGCGCTTTTGTACTTCTTGAACCCAGTCGCGAGTCTCCCACTTAGTGGCTTTAGTACGTGATTCGTCACCGGTGAATTGATACACCTGATACTTACCCGTTTCTTTATCAAAGTAGGAGTCGATACCGACGACAATACACTGAACACCAAACTTGTCGGCAAGCTCGGTAATCAATTCAGGGTTAGCCAAAGCTGGCGAGTTGATTGATACTTTATCAGCACCAAATTCTAAGATACGTGCCGCATCTTCAGCAGACTTAATACCACCAGCGACACAGAATGGAATATCAATCACTTCTGCCACTCGCGCTACCCAGCTTTTGTCCACTACACGGCCATCGCTTGAGGCAGTGATATCATAAAAGACTAACTCATCTGCACCTTC
The DNA here is from genome assembly GCF_022432925.1 of Vibrio sp. CyArs1. Taxonomy (NCBI): domain Bacteria; kingdom Pseudomonadati; phylum Pseudomonadota; class Gammaproteobacteria; order Vibrionales; family Vibrionaceae; genus Vibrio; species Vibrio sp. CyArs1. Next base: position 61,927 of record NZ_JAKRBO010000007.1, read on the forward strand.
TTCTGCATAACGTGCAGCTAACGGAACGATATCACCAATAATCTCGTGGTTTCGAAACTGAACGCCTTTCACCACTTGACCGTCACGGACATCCAAACAAGGAATTATTCGCTTTGCCAACATTGGAATGCCTCCTCTGCGGTAAATTTACCATCTAATAACGCTCGGCCAACAATCACGCCCGATACGCCCGTGCCTTTTAGTGCTTCAATATCGGCAAGGCTACCGATACCACCTGAAGACTGAAACTGCACTTGTGGGTACTGCTTGCACAGGTCTACATAGAGTTCGACATTACTACCTGCTAATGTGCCGTCACGTGAAATATCAGTGCACAGCACATGCTTTAAGCCCACGGTTAGATAATCATTAATTAACGCTTCAATGGTGACGCCAGAGTCTTCTTGCCAACCTGAGATGGCGACTTTGCGTGTACCGGTTTCATCGATGTTAATATCGAGTGCTAGCACAATTTTCTCTGCGCCATATTTTTCCATCCACCCTTTAACCAACTCTGGTTGCTTAACCGCTGTCGAACCAACGACAACACGTTGAGCACCAGCCTCAAGCAGATCAACTACATCTTGCTCAGTGCGCACACCACCACCAATCTGTATGTTTGCTGGCGTTCCTGCTAGTAGTTTGGCAATTAAATCAAGCTGGCGCGCTGATGTGTCTTTCGCGCCAGTCAGATCGACAAGGTGTAGCCAATTTGCTCCGGCTTGATGGTAGAGGTTGAACTGCTCAATCGGATCGACCTTATATTCAGTAACCTGACCATAATCGCCTTGATATAGACGAACCACTTGTCCTTCAATTAAATCTAATGCTGGAATAATCACAATCATTTCCTTCAAAGCCTCACGACCGTGTGAAGCCGATAAATTCTATCGATAACTTCTTGTTAGTCAGGAATTACACTAACTCTAGGAAGTTTTGAATCAGTTTTGAGCCTGCTTTGGACGAGCGCTCTGGGTGAAACTGTACGCCGTAGTAGTTGCCACTTTGTATCGCAGCACTAAACGGTTTGCCATACTCGCATTCAGCAATGGTGTAGTCGCCGACGGGCATCCCAAAACTGTGCACGAAATAGAAGTATTCACCCTCTTCAATCCCTTGAAACAGCGGATTGCCAGCCACAGCCTTCACGGTATTCCACCCCATATGAGGAAGAGGTAAGTCTCCTGTTTCCAGACGTTTTACTTCACCTTCACAAAGGCCCAAACATTCAACAAGCTCGTCCGCCTTTTGGCCCTTCTCTTGTGAAAGCTTGCCCAACAGTTGCATACCCAAGCAAATACCAAGTACTGGTTTCTCGACCTGCTTGACCAGTTCGATAAGATCGCGCTCTTGAAGGTTTTTCATCGCTTCACTTGCCGTACCTACACCTGGCAGAAACAACTTGTCAGCACCCAGAACCACTTGAGGTTCCTTAGAAATAACAACATCGTAGCCAAGACGCTGAATAGCAAACTTTACTGACGAGACGTTAGCACAACCGGTATCAATAATGACTACATTCTGTTTGCTGCTGGCCATTACAAGACTCCCTTACTACTTGGTAACTCGTTACCCTCTACCTTAATGGCTTGACGCAGTGTACGGCCGAAGGCCTTAAACAAACTCTCAATGATGTGATGATCATTATCGCCAGAAGAAGATAAGTGAAGTGTACATGCGAGCGTGTCAGTCAAAGATCGGAAGAAGTGAACGACCATTTCTGTAGACAAGTCCCCCACCTGCTCACGAGAGAACTTGGCATCAAATTTAAGATATGGGCGACCAGATAGATCTAAGGCACATTGCGCCAAGCACTCATCCATTGGCAAGCTAAAGCCAAATCGACCGATACCGCGCTTATCACCCAGCGCTTCTTTCAAAGCTTGCCCAAGAGCCAAAGCGGTATCTTCAATAGTGTGGTGGTCATCAATGTGCAGATCGCCATCCACAATGCACTTCATCTGGAAACCGCCATGAGTGGCAATTTGATCAAGCATGTGGTCGAAAAAGCCCATGCCAGTTGAGATTTCATTACCACCCGCTTCATCAAGGTTTACAGATACCTTGATATCCGTTTCTTTGGTAGTACGAATTACTTCCGCTGTACGTGCTTTTACCGTTAAGTCTTTTAAGATTCTTGGCCAACCCATGGTCTCCGGATTGTACTGAATTCCACGAATCGCCATATTTTCAGCTAGCTGAAGATCAGTTTGTCGGTCACCAATCACAGCAGAGGTTTTGAAATCCACTTTGCCACTTTGAAGATACTCTTTAACCAAACCAAGTTTTGGTTTACGGCATGAACAGTTGTCTTCATCAAAGTGCGGGCAAATTAAAACATCATCAAATTTAACGCCTTGAGACTCAAAGATTTCCATCATCATATTATGAGGAGCGTCAAAGTCTTCCTGAGGATAGCTAGCAGTACCTAAACCGTCTTGGTTAGTCACCATCACAAGGCGGTACCCTGCGTCTTGCAGAGCCAATAAACTTGGAATAACAAACGGCTCGAGTTTGAGTTTATCCAAACGGTCAACTTGAAAATCCACTGGAGGCTCAACAATTAACGTACCATCACGGTCTATAAATAATATTTTCTGTTGGTTGCTCACTTTATAAATCCTTTTCTTGATGGCTAGCTTATGCCGCTGTTTGTTCTAGTTGATTGCGAATAAATGACAATGTCTTCTCACATTCGTCACGATTACCAACACTGATTCTTACGCAGTTTTCAATCGGTGAATTTCTAAGAATAATTCCCGTATTCCACGCTGCTTTAAATAGCTCATCGCCATTAGCAAATTCAACGAGTAGATAATTACCCCAACCTTCATATACGGTAACACCTGGTAAGGTCGATAAACCTGCTTGTAGGTAGGCACGATTGGCATTGAGATCCAGCACCTGGAACTTAGCGCGCGCTAACCCTTGTTCCGATAAGGCTTGCACCGCGATTTCCGCGACAGGGATTGGTACCGGATATGGTGCAATCACTTTAAGCAGTACGTTGATTAGCTCTTCATTGGCAAGCGTAAATCCGCAACGAAGACCAGCCAAAGCGAAGGCTTTTGATAATGTACGTAAGATGGCTAAGTTCGGATATTGGGCCAACAAATCAACGGTTGACGCTTCCGGACAAAAGTCGATATACGCTTCATCCATGACAACAATAGCTTTATCTTTGGTCATCTCCAATAAAGCGATAATGTCTTCGCGCTTAACCAAGTTACCCGTTGGGTTGTTTGGGCTACAAACGAACAGTACTTTGACGCCATCTAAATTAGCTTCGATTTCCGGCAAATTGAGTTGCCAATCAGAAGTCAAGGGTACCGTTTTACGGTTAACGCCAATGGTTTCAGCACTGATGGCGTACATGCCATAGGTCGGCGGACAGAATAAGATGCTATCTTCACCCGGCTCACAAAAAGCACGAATAAGTAACTCAATGCCTTCGTCAGCACCACGAGAAGTCAGTGTTTGTTCTGGTTTAACACCAGCGTATGCCGCATAGGCTTTGATTAGCGCTTTAGGCTGACATTCGCTGTAGCGATTAAGACGTGCAAAATCTGTTTTATATTCATTATTAAATGGTGATTCATTAGCATTGAGCCAAATATCACCGCTACCGCCAATACGTCGTGCTGACATATATGGTGTTAGCTGTTGAACTTGTTTACGAGCGAGCTTTTCCATTAGTTACTCTCCTGCGCAAGCTTCTCGACACGAATGGTCACAGCACGTTTGTGCGCATCCAGCCCTTCTGCCTCGGCCATAGTGACAACCGTTGGAGCCAGATTTCGTAACCCATCGGCAGTTAATTCTTGTACCGTCATTCGCTTCGAAAAGTCAGCTAAGCCCAAGCTTGAATAAGTACGAGTGTAGCCATAAGTCGGCAGTACGTGGTTAGTACCTGAAGCGTAATCGCCTGCAGACTCTGGTGACCAATCGCCCAAGAAGATCGAACCTGCGTTATCAAGTAGCGGTAACAGTTCACGTGGTGCTTTGGTCTGGACAATTAAGTGCTCAGGGCCATAGTAGTTTGAAATAGACACACACTGAGTGATCGATTCAGCGATAATAATGAGACTTGAGCCTAATGCTTGCTGCGCGATATCAGCTCGCGACAGTTGCTTGAGCTGTTTATTCACCGCCTCTGTTACTTGGTCTGCAATCACTGGAGATGGAGTGACAAGCACTACTTGAGAGTCTGGACCATGTTCAGCTTGGCTTAGTAGATCGGCCGCGACAAAGTCAGCATCCGCTGTTTCGTCGGCAATAACCAACACTTCAGATGGGCCAGCAGGCATATCGATCGCTGCTCCACGGAAATCATTACTCACTTGACGCTTGGCTTCGGTAACATAGGCATTGCCCGGACCGAAGATCTTATCTACTTTTGAAACACTCTCTGTGCCATACGCCATCGCCGCTACGGCTTGACCACCACCGACGTTATATACTTCATCGATTTTACATAGCTTGGCAACATAGAGGATTTCATCCGCAATAGGCGGTGGGGAACATAGTACCACCTTACGACAACCAGCAATCTGAGCAGGAACCCCTAGCATAAGCACGGTTGATGGCAGTGGTGCGCTGCCGCCCGGTATATACAGCCCAACGGTATTAATAGGACGAGTCACTTGCTCGCAGACAACGCCTGGCTGAGTTTCTACTCGCAGTGGTTCAGGACGCTGAGCTTTGTGAAACTTAGCGATATTAGAATACGCTTGCTCAAGCGCTTGTTTCATTGTTTCAGAGAGGCGCGATGATGCAGCTTCAATCTCTTCGTTAGAGACTCGAATTGAGTCAGGTCGAACTCGATCAAACTTTTCTGTAAGATCTAGCAGCGCTTTATCACCTTCGCTACGTACTTGCTCGATAACCGCCGATACCGCAGAAGTAATATTTGCGCCTTCAGTAATCGCAGGACGCTCAAGAATAGACTCTTGTTGCGACTGACTTAATGATTGCCAAACTACAGTTCTCATGGCCTTACCCCATCATTTTCTCAATCGGAAGCACAAGAATAGAACTCGCTCCAAGTTCTTTCAGCTGTTCCATAGTTTCCCAGAACAAGTTCTCTGTACTAACTAGGTGAACCGCCACACGCTCTTTATCTGAAGAGAGAGGTAATACTGTCGGATCTTCTGCACCCGGCAAAAGCGCTTTGATTTGCTCAAGTTTTGCGACTGGTGCGTGCAGCATGATGTATTTAGACTCTTTCGCTTGCTGAACGCCTTGCATGCGCGTTAGTAGCTTCTCGATAAGCGCCTCTTTATCAGCATCAAACTCGCCTTTACGCTGGATCAGTGTCGCTTTCGAACGGAAGATCACCTCTGCTTCTTTTAATCCATTCGCTTCCAGAGTCGCACCAGTAGAAACAAGGTCGGCAATAGCATCAGCTAGACCAGCTCGCGGTGCAACCTCGACCGATCCTGTCAGCATACAAGTACTGAAATCTACACCTTGCTCATCCATATAAGCTTTCAGTAATTGCGGGTAAGTGGTCGCAATTCGTTTGCCTGCTAGATCTTGTGGACCGTTGTACGTTTCATCTTTGTCGATGGCAATAGATAGACGGCAACCACCGAAATCAAGACGACGAAGCGTTACAAACTCATTGGGTTCACCAAGTGCTTTGCGGTCTAAACGAACTTCTTCTAGCTCGTTCTCACCAATAAAGCCAAGATCGACGACACCATCCATGATCAAACCAGGGATATCGTCATCACGAACCAACAGTAGATCAATTGGCATATTTAACGAGTGAACAACAAGACGCTCACCCATTACGTTGAACTTAACTCCGCATTTTTTTAGTAGGTCTTGGCTTTCTCTGCTAAGACGACCTTTCTTTTGTATTGCGATTCTTAGGCGTTGTGTTTGCATTGCTGTATCCCTGTGCAAGATATTGATTTTAAATTATAAAACGAAAAAACCCTCGGGAGCTTTGGTCTCCCGAGGGTTTAATTCTTTAAATCTTAAATCGAACCTCCGAGAGTTTTACCTATCTCTCGGGTATGCGTTCATCTCCCGAAAGATTAAGCTGGGTGATGATGGTGATGATGAATGTTCATATCAAAATTTAGCATACTTATGTTTAGGTCCTTTGTGTCTGTACCTTCACACTAACGAAGCTCATTATGATTTTCAACCACTATTTTGCAGATCAGCGCTTTTTTTTTTCGTACTCGCCAACAAGTATGATTTGTTATTACGAATATCGGCAGAAGTAAGCCAAAAGACATAAAAAAAGGAGCCTTGGTAGGCTCCTTGATATTAAAGCAATTTATTTACGCATTCGCTTCTTTAGCCATTCTTGCTTTAGATAAAGCAGAAAGAATGAAACAGACAAGTACAAACGTCACTGTTGCAGCACCGAATGAAAGTGCTACCGACGTTGTCATACCCAATGTGATAAAACCAACACAAGAAACAAATGCCACTGACAATGCATATGGCAGCTGCGTAGACACGTGGTCAATATGGTTACAGCGTGCACCTGTCGATGACAAGATGGTCGTATCTGAGATTGGTGAACAGTGGTCACCAAATACTGAACCCGCTAATACCGCACCAAGCATTGGAAGCATCATTGCGATATCCGTTGCACCCGCCATATCACCTGCGATTGGTAACATAATTCCGAATGTGCCCCATGATGTACCGGTCGAAAATGCCATAAGACCAGAAAGCATAAACAGAATAACTGGTAGCCAATGGACATCAATATTACCCTGCACTGTTGACGATAGGTAAGCGCCTGTTTTCATGTCACCAATGACAGAACCGATAGACCATGCAAAGAACAGAATCAAGATTGCGCCAAACATCGACTTAGCACCAATCCACATGGTTGTTGCAATATCAGCCGCAGAAAGCTTCTGTTTTACGACGGTATAGACCGCAGTTAATAAACCAGCAGAGCCACCGTAAATTAAAGAAGTACCAACATCCGTATTCTCAAATGCACCAAGAACATTAAATGCAACACCATCTGCAGCCAGAGCTTGACCACCAGTAAAGATCATCGCAGCTACCATCGCTCCAATAAGGACAACAATAGGTAGGATCAGATCTGAAACTGAACCAAAGTCGCTTTCTTTAATATCCAACTCTTCATTCAGCTCATGAGCTTCAGCAGAATCGTTCTCTTTATCTTTATCAAAACCAAGACCTTGTTTTGCACGAAGCTCATGCTTACGCATTGGGCCCACATCTAATTGGAACCAAGCTACAGCGAACACCATTAACAGCGCAAATACTGCGTAAAAGTTCATTGGGATTAGGCGAACATACGCACCAATCGCTGAGTATTCAGTAATACCATGTGAGATAAGAATACCGCTAACGATAGTCATAATGTATGCACCCCAGCTCGAAGCTGGCATAAGCACACACATAGGAGCAGCCGTTGAATCTAAGATATAAGCAAGCTTAGCGCGCGATACGTAAAAGCGGTCAGTAACAGGACGAGAAATCGCGCCAACTGCTAAGCTATTGAAGTAATCATCAACAAAAATGAACACACCAAGGAATGCAGCAAGTAGCTTTGAGCCACGTTTGCTTTTCACGCGTGCTTGTGCCCACTCAGCAAACGCTTTGGTACCACCTGACAACGTTAATAACGCCGTCATCATACCAAGTAGCAATAGGAAACCAACGATACTCATGTTCCAGGTGTTTAGACCACCATCTTCAATAACAACGCCAGATACTGTGTCATAGACATAGCCTGCAGCATTCATTACCGAGTAATCGTTAAGTAGAAAAGCGCCTAATACAATACCTACACCTAGGGAAAGCAAAACGCGACGTGTGATAATCGCCAAACTCAAAGCTACGATCGGCGGTAGCAGTGATAATGGTGACGAAGCAAAATCGATTAAATTCATGATCTTCAAAAACCAGTTTTAATTATGGTTAGAGATCTACTGCAGACATGCGTATCTATAAGTTCATACGCAAACGTTGAACTAAGCGAAAGGGAAGTGAACACTTCACCCAACCCTACAGTAGCGCTCCATAGTTTAACAATATAATAGACTATGGCAGTGTTGTTCGTTTCGGATACAACCCCAGCGAGAGCGCTTGATAATCAACTCTCACTTCGGCGACAGCGCCTTTTGTTGTCGTTCATTGGCATCACCCCAACGACAAGGACTTTTCGCAGTCGCGCCTCTACATCAAAAGAAAAATCATTCACTACTATGCGCTAGCATGTTGAAAGAATGTTCTTACTTTTGCATTAGGTGGACGTCATTGTACTTACCGAAGCATCAATTGCAACATGAATGTTGCTATCACCTTGTAAACAGTGTTGCAACTTAGTTATAGCGCAAGGTTCAAATCGACCATTAACTACTCAGAGATAAACATTTTTTGAACGACCATCACTGACAACTTAATTTTATAGAAGTTCATTTATATCGATCTCAATCAATTCCTTAATACTTACAAATAAACTATAAGTCTGGCTAAGCATACTTAGTACAATATGCAACAAAATCCACTCAAAGTCCGTCTTTTGTGTAGTTCATACCAAGATTCAGTAATTATTAATGTTCCAATTTCATGCGCTATATACGCCACTATGTACTTCTATCGTCGTCTATTATCAGGTTTTTGTAAGAATTATTATATTTCTTCTCTTATCCACTAAGAAAATATTGTCAATTCAATATTTGCTGTTTATTATTAATCCGAACCAAATAATAATCTCATGGGAACTGTCATGTCTGAATTAACCAAAACTCTACTAAATATTCGTAGCCTACGTGCATTTGCTCGTGAGCTAACTATAGAACAACTAGAAGAAGCACTAGAAAAGCTAACTACTGTTGTTGGTGAAAGACAAGAAGCGGAAGCAGAAGAAAGAGCAGCGAAAGAAGCACGCGAAGCTAAATTAAGCGAGTACGCTCAAATGATTGCTCAAGACGGTATTGACGTTGAAGATCTTATCGCTGCACTATCTGGTGAATCTAAAGGTAAAGCGAAGAGTAAACGTGCTCCTCGTCCAGCAAAATACAAATATGTAGACGCTAGTGGCGCTGAAAAGACTTGGACTGGTCAAGGTCGTACGCCTTCTGCAATCCAAACTGCTCTAGATGCAGGTAAATCTCTAGAAGAATTCGAAATCTAATATCTTTAAGTAATATTAGATTTATAAAAAAAGCGCCTTTCGGCGCTTTTTTATTATCGTTCCCAATATGCCTCTTCAAGGCTATCTTCTTTCTCTGGCAGACCACGAGAAAGACGTGGAGAATGTTGAACCAGCACTTCATAGCTTGCTCGATTTGAGTATTTACATACTTGTGAGAAAGAAGAGTAAGTAAGGTATGGGTGTTGGTGCTTACTTGAGTTTGGCACATTTTCTTTATGGTATTTATTCGCTGCCATATCATGCAGTAATGCAGATAAAGCTGCGTCGCCCGCACCATTGGTATTCTTGATTTTTTCTGGCCCACCCATATAAGGAGCAATATGTGAATAAACTTTTGTAGGATTTTCACATGCAGACTTTATAGCAGGTCGGCTAAATTCATATCGGTTAAATTCAGCAATACACCCTGGTAATAATGGTAACGAAGTTTCTCTTTTGGCAGCATCCTCTGTATAACCAGCCATAAATAAACCGATTGGTCCAGCAGTACATAAAACAAGATCAACCCAATCAAGTGCTTTATCCGCAGCAGCCAATGGATCTTTTTCACCTGTTAATGCTTCAGCTTCATCCTCATTCATAGCAACAACCGAAACATGCTGTTTCAAAAAGTCTTGCCAATATTCCGGATCATCTTGAATAACGAAGCGAGTTCCCAACGTTAATACCACAGGTACGTCGTATTTCTTCGCATATTCTATTGCCTGCATGGTTGCTTCCGGCATTGGGTCACCATCTTTGCAACGAACTAAATAGGCTGTTAATACCAACGCCGAAGCTTTCTTAAAAATTTTCTCAGGAATACTCTCAGCACGAAGTTGGTTCATTTGACCTTCGCTAATTGCAAAAGTTCGCTCGCCGTCTTCAGTAATTAACGTAAAACAACGTCCAATTGCACCATCGACGCCTTGTAAATAGTTTAAGTCCATACGGCTAGAAGTATTACATAGATATCGATAGCCATAACTACCGATTCGGATATCAGCACTCATTACACCTAACAATACCGATTTGTCATCTGCCAACACGGAAAAGTTATGTAATGTATTCCCTATTGTGCCCCCAGCAAATTCATTGGTAATTAGCTCTTGCTGTTTCAGTTCGTTATACAGATTTTCAGCTGCTTGGTCATCAATAACCAGAGAGTGCCCTTTGCTCAGCCCAAATTTCTCAATAACACTACTATCCACTCGCGCTTCTATATCAACTAGTGTTTGGTCAATACCGATAATATGGGTTCTCGACATTTTTTTACTAGTTTGAGATTGGCTGACTAATGGGTCACGAGCGTGAACCGGAAAGTAATGCTTCGATTTTCTTTGGCCGGGGAATTTCATAAGGATATCTTCGTAACAGGAATGTAAGGGCGACAATTCTAACTCTGTATAGTTTACCTCGGCAACATAGGCAACCTTAGCAAACGTTTACGCTACAATTTTTTTTATCACTGACCTTGTTTTTCACTCTATTTGTACACACATTCATGCTCTTAGAAAGTGTGATTTAGTTCGCGGATCTGTATTGCGCCTTCGGTTTCTGCTAGAATCTGCGTCCAATTGATATAGGTGGTATTTTAACATGTCTGATAACAGCCAAAAGAAAGTGATTGTCGGTATGTCCGGCGGTGTAGACTCCTCTGTTTCTGCCTACCTTCTGAAACAGCAAGGCTACCAAGTAGAAGGCCTGTTCATGAAGAACTGGGAAGAAGATGATAATGAGGAATATTGTACTGCAGCGGAAGATTTAGCCGACGCACAAGCGGTCTGTGATAAGTTAGGTATCCACCTACATACGATCAACTTTGCAGCAGAATACTGGGATAATGTATTCGAGTATTTCTTAGCAGAATACAAAGCAGGTCGTACGCCAAACCCAGATATTCTTTGTAACAAAGAAATCAAATTCAAAGCATTTTTAGAATTTGCAGACGAAGTTCTCGACGCAGACTATATCGCAATGGGTCACTACGTTAGCCGTACCTTCCCTGAAAACGGTGAAAAACCACAAATGCTTCGTGGTTTGGACAGCAACAAAGACCAGAGTTATTTCCTCTATACATTAAGCCATGACCAGGTAGCTCGTAGCTTGTTCCCTGTAGGCGAGTTAGAGAAACCAGAAGTACGTCGCATTGCTGAAGAACAAGGCTTAATTACCGCGAAGAAAAAGGACTCGACAGGTATTTGTTTTATTGGTGAGCGCAAATTTACAGACTTCTTGTCTCGCTATTTGCCAGCACAACCGGGTAAAATTGAAACACCGGAAGGTAAAGTCATTGGTGAACACCAAGGTCTGATGTACCACACATTGGGTCAACGTAAAGGGTTACATATTGGGGGCCAAAAAGGTGGCGGCGGTAATGAAGATCCATGGTATGTTGCTGAAAAAGATCTTGAACGTAATGTATTGATTGCGGTTCAAGGTGCTGATCATCCGTTACTTAAATCAAACGGACTGCGTGCATCTCAACTTCATTGGGTGAGTCGCGAAGCGATTAAAGAACCAATGCAATGCACAGTGAAAACGCGCTACCGTCAACAAGATATCCCTTGTACGATTATCCCAATTGACGATGACAACATTAAGGTTATCTTTGATGAACCACAAGTAGCTGTCACTCCGGGACAGTCTGCTGTCTTCTATAGCGACAATGTTTGCTTGGGCGGCGGCATCATCGAAGAGCGTATCTAACATTTATTCGTTTATTATCTTAGGAGAGCTACGTGGCTAATACACTTTATGACCGTACAATAGCATTTGCAGGAATTTGCCAAGCCGTTGCCCTTGTTCAACGAGTTGCTAAAGACGGTTACTGTGATTCAGACGCGTTCGAAACTTCTATCAAAGCTATTACCAATATGAACCCATCCAGTACGTTAGATGTATTTGGTGTTGAATCCGACCTTAAAGTTGGACTCGAGTGTTTGGTAAAAGGCATTGATAGCACACCAAGCGGAAGTGAGATTACTCGTTACATCATCAGCTTAATGGCACTAGAGCGTAAACTAAATGGGCGTAATGATGCCATGTCTCAACTTGGTGACAGATTACAAATGGTCAGTCGTCAACTTGAGCACTATGAGCTTCTTGACGAGCAGATGATCAGTAATTTAGCTAGCGTGTATTTAGATGTCATTAGTCCGATTGGTCCTAGAATTCAAGTCACAGGCACACCGGCAGTACTTCAACAAACTGGCACCCAACAAAAGGTGCGCGCGCTTCTGTTGTCAGGTATCCGCAGCGCAGTGCTTTGGCGACAGGTAGGTGGCAAACGACGTCACCTCGTGTTCGGTCGTAAGAAAATGATCGAACAAGCTCAGATTCTACTCGCTAGAATGTAATCATCGACTCGCGACCTTGTCGCGAGTTATTTTTTCCTACCAAAATAAATTTAGCGCAAACGTTTGCGCAATGTTCGTGACAAATGCCGCAGTTATTGGTATAAAGCTCACGAAATTTAGAAACCCAATTCAGGAGAACATCATGGAACTGTCAGCATTGACTGCTGTTTCACCAGTAGACGGCCGTTACGGTAGTAAGACAACTGCACTTCGCAGCATCTTTAGTGAGTTTGGCCTACTAAAGTACCGCTCTATCGTTGAAATTCGTTGGTTGCAAAAACTAGCAGCAACGGATGCGATCAAAGAAGTTCCAGCATTCAGTGTCGAAGCTAACCAGTTTCTTGATGAGCTAGCCGCTAACTTTAGCGAAGAAGATGCGGCGCGTATTAAAGAGATCGAGCGTACTACTAACCACGATGTAAAAGCGGTTGAGTACTTCCTAAAAGAGAAAGTCGCTAGCGTTCCTGAACTGCACGCAGTAAACGAGTTCATCCACTTTGCATGTACTTCTGAAGATATCAACAACACGTCTCATGCTCTTATGCTTAAAGAAGCACGCGATACTGTGGTTCTTCCTGAGATCCGCAATATCATCGATGCGATCAGCAAACTAGCTGAAGAGTACCGTGACATTCCTTTGCTTTCACGTACCCATGGCCAACCTGCCTCACCTACTACTATGGGTAAAGAGATGGCAAACGTTGCTTACCGTATGGAGCGTCAATACAAGCAAATCGAAGCTGTAGAGATCCTAGGTAAGATTAATGGTGCGGTTGGTAACTACAACGCTCACCTATCTGCTTACCCAGAGCTAGACTGGCACAAGTTCAGCGAAGAGTTCATCACTGAGTCTCTTGGCGTAACTTGGAACCCATACACAACTCAGATCGAACCGCACGACTACATCGCCGAGCTATTCGATGCGATTGCACGTTTCAACACGATTCTAATCGACTTTGACCGTGACGTATGGGGTTACATCGCTCTAGGTCACTTCAAGCAAAAAACTGTTGCTGGTGAAATCGGCTCTTCAACTATGCCTCACAAAGTTAACCCGATCGACTTTGAAAACTCGGAAGGTAACCTAGGCCTAGCCAATGCAGTGTTCGCTCACCTAGCACAGAAACTACCAGTTTCTCGCTGGCAACGTGACCTTACTGACTCAACGGTACTTCGTAACCTAGGTGTTGGTTGTGGTTACGCGATTATCGCTTATACGTCGACATTAAAAGGCATCAGCAAACTTGAAGTTAACCGTGAAGCACTTCTTGCTGAGCTAGACAAAAACTGGGAAGTACTTGCAGAGCCAGTACAAACCGTTATGCGTCGTTACGGTATCGAAAAGCCTTACGAGAAACTTAAAGAGTTAACTCGTGGTAAACGTGTAGATGGCGAAGCAATGCGCAGCTTCATCGATGGCCTGGAATTGCCAGAAGAAGAGAAAGCACGCTTGAAGTTAATGACGCCAGCTAACTACATCGGTCAAGCAATCGAGCTCACCGATAAGCTGTAATCATTAATCAGTACATAAACTCAAAAAGGCTGCTTATATTGCAGCCTTTTTTGTGGATATCATCAACGATAAATGTTCTGGACCAACTCTATCAAATCCTACTGTTTTTGAAAAAACAGTGTGATCTTTCCTACCTCGATACCAAACTTGCGGATACTCGTTAGGTTAAATACGTGTTTATCATCTTGTCGATACAACCAATCATCGAAAGCCACAGTATAGGTTGAGCCATCAACCTTGAGTTCGAAGTCGTACTGCCATTGTAAAGCGTTACCCTCTTCCTTGCCGGTTGCCGCGCCAATGATATCGTCGGCCACCCCACGATAAGAACCATCTTGGAGCTTCTCAATGGTCCAAATCCTTTGGTCAATTTCCCCGTCATCAAAAACGAAGTCTTCAACCAGGACAAGCTTGTTGTCCTGCACTGTGCCGACAATAGTGACGTCAAAACGTCGGTTCTGTTTATTGGAATAGTCTTGAACCATTCCCCAAGCTTTTGTCTCTCCTTCAAAGTACCCGAACAAGTCAAATCTAGGTTCACTGTTTTTATAATCTGACAGGTCTGCACTACAGGCACCTAACATGAGTACAAGAGGCAGTATAAGCCAACGAAATAACGTCATCTATTCATCCCTATAAGTTGGGCTCTAAGTTTCGGATACTGGCTATTTGGAGCTAGCCAAATACCAAGGAAGCCGTCGTTCAACGACTCATCATCAATAGACCCTACTAGCTGCAGCGGCTTCTGATTCGTAAGATAATAGAATTTGCCCGAAGTCCCATCACTGACATAAATGAGCTGCTGTCCATCTGATACACTCGGAAAAATATCGTATAACTTGGCAATCCATTGATTTCTTGTCACTTTATCGACACCCATTTTTTGCCATTGGTCAAGCGTCGCATCTAAAAGTTGTTGTCGACTGATGTCCCTTTGATACTGAATTCTTAATGCTATGGGATGGGGAGAAACGTCTTCTGACACTTCGTAAATGCCTTGAGGTGCAAGCAATTGGGAACGATAAACGTCAAAGAACAACCAACTGAGTTGCGCCTCCCCAACGACTTGCCACTGGCCCCACGCTTGATAACTGACGGGGGAATCTTTGGAGGCGACTGCGTTATGAGAACTCAGTAACAAGCTCAGTAAGGTCGCCAAAATTATCCTATGTCTCATGAGTCCACTTTCTCTCGTTTGGTCTTGGATATCGCACGATTAAGTAAACGATTAAGACCCATTCAATAAAAAGGATTCCGAGAGTGACCAGCAGCGAGTACTGCGTGGTTACAGCTCCAAGCTTAAAACCCGCCAAGTAACTAATCGCACCACCGAATCCACCAATTATTGATACGAGGAGAATTGGGTAAGACGTCAAAAAAGTTTTCAAATAAAACGCATACCAAGAGAAAATTAACCAAAGCGCCATAAGCCATACTGGCAAAACGTGAGTGTCGAACACAAGTAGACTAGCGAACATGTTCAGACTATCAATAACTAGGCCAGCGACAACCAACAGCGACAGTTGCAATAAACGAAGGTTTAGCATTCGATACGAAACAAAAATGGTCACAATACTCAATGTCAACGCTAGCCACTGAAACCTTGTTTGACCAATGACTGACAGTAACCAGATCACCTGAAACCAACTACTGATAATGAGAAGTTTCCACCCTGGTGACATATTGTGACCTCCATTATTTAGCATCAAACGTTTTATTAACGACCACGCTGGAAGGTAATATGAACGGTACTGATACTTTTCGCCCTAAACCCGCCTTCGCAATAACAAAAATAGTAGCGCCACATACGAATAAATCGCTCGTCGTAGCCTAAGGTTCTGACTCTCTCTAAAGATGCTTCAAACCTTAGACGCCAATCCACCAATGTATTCGCGTAATCCAAACCAATATCAAACAGATCTCTCACGATGAGATCCGTGTGTCTAGTACTGTTAGTGGTAAGCGCTGTGATGGAAGGCAAGAAGCCCCCAGGGAAAATGTACTTCTGTATAAAATCGACATTATCGGCATAGTAATCGTATCGCTGGTCAGCAATAGTAATAGCCTGAATCGCCATCAAACCTTGAGGTTTTAATAAAGACTGGCACTTTTGCAGATAGGAAACTAAGTATTGCTTACCAACTGCTTCAATCATTTCGATGGAAACAAGCTTATCGAATTCTCCCTCGAGTAAGCGATAGTCTTGCTTCAAAAGAGTAATCTTATCTTCGAGTCCTGCTTTTTCGACCTGCTGTTTTGCGTAATCAAACTGCTCATCCGAAATAGTGGTTGTGGTAACGTGACATCCATAATTTTTGGCCATATAAATCGCCATACCGCCCCAACCTGTACCTATTTCTATTACGTGATCTTCCGGTACTAACTGCAATTGTTGACAAAGCCGCTCCATTTTATTGAGTTGGGCTTGCTCTAGCGTATCTGTCGGGATTACATAAATGCCCGAAGAGTAGAGCATTCTCTCATCGAGAAATGTCTCATATAGACTGTTACCCAAGTCATAATGAGCTTGAATATTCTCTTTTGACTTAGTAACCGTATTGCGATTCACCCAGTGCCCAAGTTTATACATCACTTTCGTGAGCAGACTTGATTGATCTTCAATAGAGTCAAGAGCGGCTAGGTTGACCGCCATCAACTCCATTAACGCGGATAAATCAGGACTATCCCACCAATCATCCATGTACGCTTCACCCGCTGCGATACTGCCTCCTTGAATTAGTCGACGGTAAAACTCTGGGTGTTTCACTTCGATAATCGCTGTCGGTTCCCCATCTTTGGGTTTACCAAAGCGTTCACCAACATGTTTGCCGACGCTTCCTTCTTCTTGAAAGCTCTCTATGATGGTTAAACAACCAATCTCAAGTTTGTATAAACATTTGAATGCAATACTTTTCGCGGTTTTTTGTAAACCAGTTAGGGCTCTAGGCGCCTCTATTGAGGTCGTATTTAACATGTTGAATTCTCCCTAATTCTTTGAGTTCGTATGCTGCGAAAATTCGTCAGAAGGTGCAGGATGAGCCGAAGCCTTCTTGGGTTTAGAATGGTCATAGATGGGTGTTCCTTTAAGCCATAACTTTAAGGCGTGCCAATATATCCCCACCACGACTTTCACCGTCATAATTGGGGTTGTGACCAATTGTCGGATTAAATTCTTCGAGGTAAATGCACGCCCTTTCATTGACAAAGTGGCATCAAATACTTTTTCTGACTTGTGACACGCTAAGTACACAAACAAGCGCTGCCCTAACGGCTTCAGACGCCACTGATACTGCTGATCTAAAGGATTAAACGGAGAGACGTGGAATGCCTTGTCATGGCGCCAATTTTGATGATTTACACCTTTGTCTGCCTCTATAGCGTAATAATGTCTTTCATTCCAAGGGGTGTTACTTACTTCTGCCAACAGATAACGCCAGTTATTCTCTTCATCATATAGGTAATAGAAGTTGACCGGACTGAAATACAGACCAAGGTATCTCAGATGGCAAACCGCAACCACTCTACCCTCGATTCTTTCACCAGTGAGCTCCTCAACTTTACCTTGCACCGCTAACTTCAAATCGCCTTCACCTAGATAGTCTTCTCGGCGAAATCGAGCCCAGTGCCACCAACGTTCCCCAAAACCCCAAACTTTTTGCTTTAAAGAGTCAAGCTCATCTAAATCGATAGCAGGCATGAATAATGGATAATCTAAATGGTGTTTGGTAGGCGTATAGCGACGATGCGCTACGTGCCCAACCATAAGTTGGCTGTTGGAAACCATCACGCAGCTCCTCGTACAGAAGCGGAAGCATTGTTAACACTGGCTAAAATACCTTCAACAACATCCAACGCACTCTTCACACCATCTTCATGGAATCCGTTATACCAATAGGCTCCGCAGAACCACGTGTTATTTTGTCCCCACAGTTTTTCTCTATGTTGCTGTGCTTCAATACTTTGGGTCGTGAACACCGGATGACTATAGTTAAAGGTTCTGAGTATTTTGGAGCGGTCAATCACGTTAGATGAATTGAGCGACACGCAAAATGTCGTATCAGATTCAATATGCTGAAGAATGTTCATGTCATAGGTCAATGTCGGCAATCGAATTTGTTCATCTTCCGAGCCATCTAACGCATAGTTCCACGACGCCCATGCAGACCTTCTCACTGGAAGTAGACTTTCATCGCAATGCAACACTACTTCATTTGATTGATACTCCATAGCACCAAGAATCGATAATTCGGATTGTGTCGGCTCAGCAAGCATCGCTAGTGCTTGGTCGCTATGACAAGCAAAAATCACTCTGTCAAAACGCTCTGAGTTGCCATTAGACATCACCGTAACTCCAGCAGAATCTCGAGACACCGAGGTAACAGGAGAGTTCAACCGGATCTGATCGGCAAAGCCCTGCGTAAGCGGACCGATATAGCTGCGTGATCCACCTTCAATCACATACCACTGCGGTCTATTAACAACATCAAGCAAACCATGATTTAGGAAAAAGCGCAGAAAGAATCCAAGCGGGAATGCTCTCATATCGGCTAGAGTCGAAGACCAAA
Organism: Vibrio sp. CyArs1; assembly: GCF_022432925.1. Lineage (NCBI taxonomy): Bacteria > Pseudomonadati > Pseudomonadota > Gammaproteobacteria > Vibrionales > Vibrionaceae > Vibrio > Vibrio sp. CyArs1. The sequence goes on from NZ_JAKRBO010000007.1 coordinate 80,509, forward strand.
TTGCTGCGCCCATTGGCAGGATGTAGTTTTGAGTGAAATAGTCAGAGAAGCGATGATGACTTAAAAAGTCGCCTAGCGTTTGAGTTGCTAGCAGGGATTTGTCTGACTCTGCAGACGATTTAGCAAGCTTATTGAACCTTAAAATTTCAAAGATAAAGCGGTAAAAGGTTGGATTGAGTAGGTTGCGTTTTTGGGCGAACAAGGTTGATAACGTATGACCGTTGTACTCTAAGCCCGTGGCTGCGTTCTTTACACTAAAACTCATTTGTGTAGGAACACCCTTTACTCCAACCTCTTTCATCATTCTCATGAAATTGGGATAAGTTCTATCGTTATAAACGATAAATCCAGTATCGATGGCATAGGACTTTCCCTTTACCTCAACGTCCACTGTGGCGGTATGACCACCAATATAATCATTGGCTTCAAACAGGGTTACATCGTGATGCTTATGTAAATAGTAACCACACGTTAAGCCTGAAATTCCTGTACCGATAATTGCTATTTTCATAGAAAGAAAGTCCTTTATCTATCACGATTGATTTAGCAAGCGTGTTACTAATTTAGTTTGTAAGCCATAAGGCATGATACCGACGAGGCGAAGAATCCATGTGAAGCGCTTGGGGAAATAGATGTAAGCTGCCCGTTTATCTATTCCCGTTTGAATCGCGTTTGAAGCTTCTTCTACCGATACCATCATCGGCATATCAAAATCGTTTTTATCCGTAAGTGGGGTTTTCACAAATCCAGGGAAAACACAGCTGATGGCAACCCCTTTTTTTTTCCAATCGAGCTGTAGAGTGCGCACTAAATAGGTGATAGCGGCTTTCGAAGCACCGTAAGCTTCAGCACGAGGCAGAGCCAACTCACCCGCTATTGAACTGACGACCACAACATGATGTTCCGAAGACAATCTTGTCTGCATTTGTTCTAGTACATTCACGGTCCCCATCACATTGACTGTCATCACTCGCTCTATCAACGCTGCGTCAATCACCCCTTCATCGATGTATTCGCAGTCACCAGCATTGACTATCCACAGCGTTGGAACTAGTTCAATCTTGCTAAATGCCTGTGCTACCGCTTCCCTATCGGTTACGTCAAACGAAAGTGGAACGATGTTCTCTCTGCCCGCTTGTAACGAATGAAGTTTCGCCTCTGAACGCCCGCAGGCGTAGACAAGATAACCTTTTTCAGCATAATCATTAGCCAACTGCCATCCTATGCCAGATGACGCGCCGGTAATGAAGACGGATTGATGCGAGTGCGTCATTACTTACCCAACCTCTGTTTAATATTCTTAATAACAAAACCGAGTAGAGGAATGTTCTCGTAAAGCATTTCCCCTAAGTCGAAGTAATCTCGGTGAAAGATGACTCGATCTCCGCTGAAACGAATGTGACTAACCCCATTTACTTTTACAGCTTCTCCCCCATTAAGCTTGGGATGCTGTAACTGCATGGTCCAAGTCAGAAAACCTGAATCTTCTACCTGTTGATGATGACGAATGTCAAAATCACATTTGATAACGTTGGTATACAAAGAGTCAAAATAAGCGGACAGTTGATCCCACCCCTCTAAGCGATGAGCTGAGTCCTCAAACACCACATCCTTGTGATAAATCTGTTCAAGAAGATGCAGGTTGTTCTTGTTTAGCTTCTGATACACCTCGCTAACCATTTCTATATTCATAACAACCCTTAATTCGTTTTTTCAAAAGTCTCTAAAGTACAAGCTAGTACAGCCTGAAAGTTATACAAGATCTGGAAAGTACAACTTTTTGTATAAGTGTTACGGTGGGGAGGTTTGAAAGGATCAAAAAAAAAGCTTGGAAATTTTTCCAAGCTTTTTAACAAGTTCTAAGAATTAGTATTGCTGATTTCTTAACGCATCAATACGCTTTTCTAGTGGCGGGTGGCTCATTAGAAGTTCGGTCATGGATCGCTTACCGTTGATGCCGAATGCCATCATGGAACCTTCAAGATGAGACTCTTGGCTCATTTTCAATCTTTCTAGTGCTGCAATCATCTTTTGTTTGCCAACAAGACTTGCCGCTCCCGCATCCGCATGAAACTCACGATGGCGGCTATACCACATAGTAATAAAGCTCGCTAGGAAGCCAAACACCAGTTCAAGCACCATAGAAACACCGAAGTACACCATCATGTTAGTGCCGCCTTCGCCTTCATCGCTGTTATTGTTTGACGCAACAATATTTGCAATAAAGCGAGACAGGAAGATAACGAACGTATTCACGACACCTTGCATTAGCGTCATGGTAACCATGTCGCCATTCGCGATATGACTAACTTCGTGGGCAAGTACCGCTTCTGCTTCGTCTCGTGTCATATTGTGTAATAGGCCGCTAGATACAGCCACCAAAGAGTCATCTCTCTTTGCACCCGTCGCAAATGCGTTTATATCTGGAGAATCATAAATCGCAACGGTTGGCATACCGATGCCCGCCTGCTGAGATTGTCGACCGACGGTTTCTAGTAACCAATGCTCTGTTTCATTACGAGGGCTTTCGATCACCATTCCACCAACTGAACGTAGCGCCATTTTCTTTGACATCATCAAAGAGATGAATGAACCGCCAAATCCAAATACTGCCGCCATGACTAATAAACCCGACAAACTGCCTGGTTGCATGCCAGTAACTGCATAGACAATGTTAAGAACAACACTTAACACTAGAACCACAGCAAGGTTAGTTGCTAGGAAGAGTAATACTCGCTTCATTCACATTTCTCCAAATTAAGAAGCTTGATTATGACGAAAATGCCATTTTGCTTATAGTTTTAGTCAAAGTTCTACGGCCCAAGTTTGAGATCCGTGTGGCATTTTTCGATTTCACTATATACATATAGTCTTAGATTTAAAAATCAAGGTTAAGCTTTAAATTGAAACAAACAGTTAATATCTTGATTACTTCATAAACTATAAGCCCATGAAATAACAGAAAAGCACATCAACTACCGATGATTGCAATTATACGCATATAAAATATGGAGCTAAGATTTCATTGTGATTGATGAAAAGGTCTTAGACTTTGGTCGTATTGTGAGTGATAAGTGTGCGAGTTAAAGTCCAGTGAGATTGAACACTCCATGTAGAAAAGGAAAATACCATGGTAGAGAACAACAACTTTCAGATGGCAATTGATTTGCTTTGCTGCCACCTCGGTATCAGCGAAGACGAAGCTCGTGAGCAACTAGGTATTCAAGACACTACTGAGCTAGACATTCATCTTATGGAAACTCAGTCTGCACTTATGGGCCTATCGGAAGATAAGTAACTTCCTACATGTTATCCAATTAAAAAGGGCTGTCATAATGACAGCCCTTTGCATTTATATGCTTTCGAGTACATCTAACTTGATATATTTGCCTAAGTCTCGCTTCTTACAGCCAGGAACGTAAGGCACCTCCCCTAACTTGGGTGCATCAATTTTGTTTTCTAGCATCTCTATAATTTCAGCGTAATGCTCCACACCAGGGTTTACGCGGTTAGCTACCCACCCGACTAATTCAAGACCATCCGCTTTAATAGCTTCAGCAGTAAGCATAGCGTGGCTCAAACAGCCCAATTTAATACCTACGACCAAGACAACTGGCAACTTTTCTTGTTGAACCCAAGTCGACAGACAATCGTCTTTCGAAACTGGTACGCGCCAACCACCAGCGCCTTCAACTAACACAAAGTCACTGTTTTCTTTATGCTGGTGTAAGGTTGTAGAGAGCTTGTCGTAACTAATTACTTCATCATCGGCTATCGCAGCAATATGCGGCGACGCAGGTAACGAAAGCGCATAAGGATTGACTAAGTCGTAGTCGATATCTTGATTCGCAGCCGCTTGAAGATGTAACGCATCTGAATTTCTCAGACCGTGTTCTGTAATTTCGCATCCTGCTGCGACAGGCTTATACCCTATCGTTGATTTTCCTTGTGCACCTACAGCACTTAATATCGCTTTTGATACAACGGTTTTCCCAACTTCAGTATCCGTACCGGCAATAAATAGTGCTTTCATCATAATGCAACTGACCCCAAACAAATTTGATAACTAGCAGGTAGCAACCCATCTTGGTTTGCGTATTTTTGATATTCCATTTCAAGTGCCTTGAGAGCCTGTTTACCAGTAAACCCTTTTGAGCGACCTTCTACGTGATTGGCTCCTATGCCTTTCAAGTCCTTCATCAAACCAAGTGCGGTGCGATACCACATAACCATTTCCGGCAAGTCTAGTTGATGGTCACGACATCCAGATTGCGCTAACGCAATTTTTACCTGATTCAACGTCGTAAAGTCGTTTACATGTTGATATGCATCAATTTTACCCCATGACCTCTTGAGTTCTTTAAGAGAGCCATCGACAAGAGATGAGAAGAATACAGCGCCTCCAGTTTTGGTCACGCGTTTCATCTCTCGCAGTGGTATCGACAAATCCGCACACCACTGTAATGCCAAACTGGAGACTACATAGTCAAATTCAGCTGACGTAAAAGGTAGCTGCTCAGCGTCTGCCAATTGATAAGTCACATTTTCGATACCACAACGACGTTGAGCCTCTGCTAGCATCTCAGCAGAGAGATCAGCGCAGACCACGTTAGCGCCTCTGCGCAGTAACTGCTGCGCGCAGTATCCCGTTCCACAGCCAAGATCGAGTACTCGGCATCCAGATAAGTCATTGGGCAGTTTGTCCAGCAAACGGTCCGCCACTTTTCGTTGCAGTTCAGCATGCTGGTCATAATGCTCCGCAGCGCGTCCAAACGCTGCGGAAATTGCATCTTTATTTGGTAATGGAGTATGTAAATGAGCTAACACTTCGGTCATTTATCCTGCCTCCGAAAAACGTGTCAAATGGGTGGCAAGCATTAGCACATCTTGATGCTGATGCGACGCAGAGAGAGTAATACGCAACCTTGCTCTTTCTCTGGGTACCGTTGGAGGACGAATAGCCGTGGTCCACACACCTTTTTCTTTTAAAGAAGAACAAAGCGCTAAAGCGCGAACTGAATCACCGACAACCCAAGGCTTAATTGGCGTAGAGGTGGAAACATATTCTGGGCAATCGCTTAACAGCTCCTCAAACATGGTAGACAATTCCATCCATTTTTCTCTGCGCCAATGTTGCGTTTGAATCATTGACAGAGCCTTTAACAGAGCACGGGCATGAGCTGCTGAAAATGCCGTTGAATAAATGTAGTGACGAGCAAATTGGGTTAGATATTGGCCCATTTCTTCTGAGCAAAGTATTGCAGCACCATTAAGACCAAACGCTTTGCCAAACGTCACGACTAATATCTCTGGCTTGAGTTCACTGATCCCACAGGCTCCCGATCCATTGTCGCCAATTACCCCAATGCCATGAGCATCGTCGACCATCGACAACATACCGCGCGTTTGGCAAATTCCGACAAACGCTTCGATATCGGATAGATCGCCATCCATACTAAACACACTTTCGGTGACCGCGAGTGTTGAACGCTCGGCTCTAGCCAATGACTCCAGATGGGCAAGATCGTTATGACGAAAGCGCTTCATATCTGCGCCACAAAGCATACCCGCTTCCATCAGTGAGGCATGATTGAGTCTATCTTGAAGTAACAAATCCCCCTTAGTTAATAGCGTGAGCAGCAGCGCTTGATTGGCAGCATAACCTGACGAAAAAAACAGTGCAGTATCAAAACCCAACCATTCAGTAAGCGCAGATTTCAATGACTCATGCTGTGCGGAATAACCCGTCACTAAAGGAGAGGCTCCACTACCCACTCCAAGCTCTGAGATGGCTTGCTGATAGCTGTCTTTTAGCTCAGAACTTGACGCTAGACCTAAGTAGTCATTGGAAGAGAAGTTAAGGAATGACTGACCGTCTTTATGAAAAACAGATTGATTCCCTGACTCCAATGTTTGGACAGAGCGAAGCAAGTTGCTCCGCTCCCTTTCCATTAGAGCATCCGAGATGCGCTGGTTAAACGCTCGCATCATAGAACAAATCGTCTTTTGTTGGACGCGCAGCAACACGCTCTACTACTCTATCTAGTAACTCGCTTTCTTGGATTTCATCTGGCTTTTGCGATGTCTCTTCGCGATTAATACCCAACTTCTTAAACAATTGAAGATCGGTATCTTCATCTGGATTAGGGGTCGTCAGCAACTTACAACCATAGAACACTGAGTTTGCTCCGGCCATGAAACACAGGGCCTGCATTTGCTCATTCATGTTTTCTCGCCCAGCAGACAAGCGCACTGCTGACTTTGGCATCATAATACGGGCAATCGCAATTAGACGGATGAAGTCGAACGGTTCTACATCATCCACTTCTTCTAACGGCGTGCCTTTTACTTTGACCAACATATTGATAGGCACGCTTTCTGGTTGCACTGGTAAGTTGGCTAACTCCATCAGCAGACCGGCGCGGTCATTAGCACTCTCACCCATGCCAATAATGCCACCTGAGCAAATCTTCATACCAGCATCACGAACATGGCTAAGAGTGTCTAAGCGGTCTTGGTAAGTTCTTGTGGTAATGATGTTGCCGTAAAATTCAGGTGAGGTATCAAGGTTGTGGTTATAGTAGTCAAGTCCAGCCTCAGCTAAGTGACTTGCTTGATCTGGCGTTAGCATGCCTAAGGTCATACAGGTTTCTAAACCCATATCTTTTACGCCTTTAATCATATCTGTTAGCAAAGGCATATCGCGCTCTTTGGGGTTTTTCCATGCAGCCCCCATACAGAATCGCGTTGAGCCTGCATTTTTCGCTTTTTTAGCAGCATCTAGTACACGCTCCACTTCCATCAAGCGTTCAGATTCTACGTCTGTTTTATAACGTGCACTTTGGGGACAGTATTTACAGTCCTCTGGGCACGCACCGGTTTTAATCGACAGCAAAGTGCTAACTTGGACGTGATTTGTTTGTTGAAACTGCCTGTGCACCAATTGCGCCTCAAACAGCAGATCCATAAAGGGTTTGTTCATCAACGCTTGCACTTCGGCATGGGTCCAATCGTGTCGTACTTCCACTGGTTTATCCTTTGCTCACTTATAATTAGTCTTGGCTAGTGTACTGACAAGCGGTACACTGTCAACACCGACCACATCAACAAGTTTACACTTGGTTAATTTTCAATCAGAGCTTATTTCATGGATTTAGAGTTTGATAAACAGCATATCTGGCACCCTTACACTTCTACCCTTAACCCTTTAACTTGTTACCCCGTCATCTCTGCTAATGACGTACTTATTAAACTAGAAAATGGCCTTGAACTCGTAGATGGCATGTCTTCTTGGTGGTCTGCAATACATGGGTATAACCACCCAAAGCTCAATCAAGCGTTGATTCAACAAAGTGAAAAGATGGCTCACGTCATGTTTGGTGGCATTACTCACCAACCGGCAATCGACGTCAGCAAACGGCTGTTAGCACTGGCACCTGATAATCTGGAACACATTTTCTTAGCTGACTCTGGTTCGGTCTCTGTTGAAGTAAGTCTAAAGATGGCTCTGCAATATTGGCATGCAAAGGGAGAGAGCCGACCTAAGTTCCTGACGTTAAGTCACGGTTATCATGGTGACACCTTTGCGGCTATGTCGGTAACCGATCCCAACAACTCGATGCACAGTTTGTATAAAGGGTTTCTTCCGGAGCATATTTTTGCGAAATCGCCAACGATCGGTTTTGACGAAGAGTGGGATGAGGCTGATATTGCCGACTTTAAAGCAAAGATTGACCTACACCACCGCGAGATCGCCGCAGTAATCCTTGAACCTATTGTTCAAGGCGCTGGTGGGATGCGAATTTACCACCCCAAATTTCTTTCCCGAGTACGTGAGCTTTGCGACCAATACGGTATTTTGCTGATTTTGGATGAAATCGCTACGGGCTTTGGAAGAACAGGAAAGCTGTTTGCTTGCGAGCACGCCAATGTCCAGCCAGACATTATGTGCGTTGGCAAAGCATTAACTGGCGGCTATATGACTTTGTCCGCTACACTCACGTCGAAGCATGTCGCTGATACTGTATGTGGCGGGGAAGCTGGCTGTTTTATGCACGGGCCTACTTTTATGGGGAACCCTTTGGCTTGCGCTGTTGCTTCAGCCAGCTTAGAACTCATTGCCGAGAACTACTGGCAGCAACAAGTCAGCAGTATCGAAGCACTGTTTGCTGAGCTGCTCCCTTCCTTAACTCGCCACCAACAAGTTGAGAACGTGCGTTGGCTTGGCGCAATTGGTGTGGTTGAAACCAAACACCCCGTAAATATGGAAGTGATTCAGAAGCATTTCGTCGAACAAGGGGTTTGGATTCGACCTTTCGGCAAGTTGATCTATATGATGCCACCTTACATAAGCCAGCCGGAACATATTGACGCCTTAGTTAAAGCGATTGATTTAGCGTTGGAAAATGAAGCTTGCTTCGTTGAATCAAGCGCAGGATAACGTGTACTGAAAAGCGGTTTGACGCTTGGTTTCAAACCGCTTTGTATATCGATGATAATTAACGTAGTTGGCTATCTTTACTCGCCCGACGATTAAACAACGCCTGACGTTGAGTTAAGTGCTCTAGCGATTGCTGACATTGAATACAAAATCTCACACCCTTTATCGCTATGCGTCTCGCTTCAGGAATTAACTCCCCACACTCATCACAATAAAGCGCACTTTCTCCGCGACTCGTCGCGCTTCTTACCCGTGAAATCTCATCGTCAATGGTATTTTGAATCTGTTGGCTGACACTATCGTCATTTGCCCACCCTACGGCCATATGCCCTCCTCAGTTAGGTCGAGAAATGAATACTTACCGTGGTAAGGCGGACATTATAACTATTGGGGTTAGGTTAATAATCAGTCGAAATTAGGAAAGACTATTACATTGTTGTAATAGTTAAATCAGACGTCGCATACCTACACAAGGGGAAAGTTGACTTCTAGATATAAAAAAGCCCAGCAATGCTGGGCTTAATAATTAGTAGGTTATCATTAACCGATATGTGTTGCGCCACTCATGTACTTTTGAAGTACAGCTGGAATCGCGATACGACCATCTGCTTCTTGGTTGTTCTCTAGAATAGCAACCATAGTACGGCCAACCGCTAGGCCAGAACCGTTTAGAGTGTGCACCAGCTCAGGCTTCTTTTCACCTTTACGGCGGAAGCGAGCTTGCATGCGACGAGCTTGGAAGTCCCACATGTTTGAGCAAGAAGAGATCTCACGATACGTCTCTTGCGCAGGAACCCAAACTTCAAGATCGTAAGTTTTACGAGCACCAAAGCCCATATCACCAGTACAAAGTACCACTTTACGGTATGGAAGTTCTAGCAACTGAAGTACTTTCTCAGCATGACCTGTTAGCTCTTCAAGCGCGTTCATTGAATCTTCTGGCTTCGTGATTTGTACCAATTCAACTTTATCGAACTGGTGCATACGAATAAGACCACGAGTGTCACGACCATAAGAACCCGCTTCAGAGCGGAAACAAGGCGTGTGCGCCGTCATCTTAAGTGGCAAGTCCGCCTCTTCAGAAATAGTGTCACGAACTAAGTTCGTCACTGGCACTTCTGCTGTCGGGATAAGAGACAGTTTACGTGGCTCTTCATCGCTCGCTTTTTCAGTTAGTGGCTCAGTGTGGAAAAGATCTTTACCAAACTTAGGTAACTGACCAGTACCAAACAGGCTGTCCGCATTCACTAGATAAGGAACATACATTTCTGTATAGCCGTGTTCTTCCGTGTGAAGATCCAGCATAAACTGAGCGATTGCACGGTGAAGGCGAGCGAATTGGCCTTTCATAACGATAAAGCGTGCACCAGTAATCTTCGTTGCGCTAGCAAAGTCTAGACCATCACCCATCTCACCAAGATCAACGTGATCCTTAACTTCAAAGTCGTAAGACTTAGGCTCACCCCAACGTGAGATTTCTACGTTGTCGTTTTCATCTTTACCTTGAGGAACGTCGTCCGCTGGCAAGTTAGGAACAGACAGTGTGATGTCTTCAAGTTGAGCCATTACCGCAGTGAGCTCTTCTTTCTTCGCTTCAAGATCGCTACCTAGTGTACCGATCTGCTTTTTGATCTCTTCAGCGCCTTCTTTGTCGCCTGCAGCCATTTTCTGGCCGATCTGCTTGGAAATGGAGTTACGCGTGGATTGTAAATTCTCAACTTCTACTTGAATGGACTTACGTTGCTCTTCAAGTTTACGGATAGTCTCTACGTCTAGCTTAAAGCCGCGACGTGCTAATTTTTCAGCTGTTTCATCCAGCTCTGTACGAAGTAATTTAGAATCCAGCATTGCCAATCCTATGCTTTTTAGTTGTGAATACCTCTACAACTGATTACTTTCCAACCAGTTGTAGATATTGATTTGTTAACCGGATAAAGATAACTAAAAGCCACTACTTTTCATAGCGCTTTTGTGGGCTTTTTGCGTCTAAATCCGCCAGATAATCTAACTTTTCGCCAATTTTGGTTTCGAGACCACGATTTGTTGGCTGATAATAGCGAGTTCCTTCCATTTCGGGCGGAAGATATCGTTCACCAGCCGCATACGCACCCGGCTCGTCGTGAGCGTACCGATACTCTGCTCCATACCCCATATCTTTCATCAGTGAAGTCGGTGCATTTCTAAGATGATGCGGGACTTCATATTCTGGTAGGTTATGGGCGTCAGTTAAAGCCTGTTTCCACGCGGTATACACGGCGTTACTTTTTGGAGCGCATGCCAAATAGACAATCGCTTGAGCGATGGCCCTCTCACCCTCTGCGGGTCCGACACGAGTAAAACAGTCCCATGCGGATAGTGCAACTTGCATCGCTCTAGGATCAGCGTTGCCTACATCCTCTGACGCAATGGCTAATAGTCGGCGTGCGATATAGAGAGGGTCACAACCCGCCGCTATCATGCGCGCAGACCAATATAGCGCTGCATCTGGGTTTGACCCCCTAATGGACTTATGTACCGCAGAAATCAAGTCGTACCAGATATCGCCTTTATTATCGAAGCGATTGACTTTCTCGCCTGCGACTTCCGCTAATAGAGCTAACGTAATGTCCTTCTCACCCTGTGCATTATCTTCGGCCATATCGTAGAGCAGCTCTAGGTAGTTCAGCGACATACGCGCATCGCCATTAACCAGCTCCGCTAAACGCTCCAGAACGTTGTCATGGAAATTTGCCGCGATAGTTCCCAAGCCTCGCTTTTCATCATCTCTTGCTTGCTCCAGTACCAATAAAATATCGGCTTTGTCCAAAGACGTCAGTTTGTAGACTCGAGCTCGAGACAATAGTGCATTATTAAGCTCAAATGAGGGATTTTCGGTGGTCGCACCAATAAAGGTTACTGTGCCATCTTCAATATGAGGTAGAAACGCATCTTGCTGGCTTTTGTTAAAACGATGGACCTCGTCCACAAACAGAATCGTTCGTTTACCAGCCAGCTTGTTCTCGCGAGCTCTTTCGATAGCCGCACGGATATCTTTAACACCTGACGTCACTGCCGAGACTCTTTCTACCTCTGCATCCGCATAATTTGCAGCCACTTCAGCAAGCGTCGTTTTACCTGTACCTGGTGGGCCCCAGAGAATCATTGAGTGCAATTGACCCGCTTCAAGCGCACGTCGAAGCGGTTTTCCCACACCCAGAATGTGCTGCTGACCAATATATTGCTCAACATTTTCTGGGCGCATTCTAGCAGCAAGGGGACGAAAGTCTTCGTCCCCTGAAAAGTCAAAACTGAAATTACTCACGCAATCTCCTAGTTCCTTTGGTCGTCCACTTCGACGCCATTAGGAATCACAAAGGTAAATCGATCGGCAGAAGGTTTGCCTACCTTAATGTTGTCAAACGCAAAGGTCCCTTTCTGACCATCTTGCTCAATAACATTAAAGCCATGCACAATACCTTTGCTATCAATATTAATCTGGAACTGCCCTTGTGTTGAATCAACAGCAGTAGGAATCAGGGTAAATACATCGCCCTTTTGATTGACGTTGTAATTGTCCCAGTCACTGGCGCGATTACGAGTCAATAATACAAACGGGGTTTGCTCGGTCGCTTGCTCCTGATTGTAAATACTGACTTGCTCAATGAATGGGCTGTAGTACCACAAGTTGTTGCCATCTGATACCAAGACATTTTCGTCAGGCATGGTTGTCACCCAGCGGAACATGCTAGGACGTGATATTTCAACGTTGCCCTCGCCTTCCATCACGACCTCACCTTCAGGGCTAGTGACTTTTTGAGTGAAGGTAGCACTAAATCCGTCGTTTAGCTGTAGTCTGTCGCTTAGCTCCTGCTGAGGCGTCGCAGTTGCTAGAGCAGAAAAACCTAGCGTGGAAAAGCTCAAAGCGGCGAGCGTTAACCATTTCTTCATGTAGTCTCCTCAGAGCTTATCAATCATCATTAATCTTTAGGTGGCGGCGGTGCGAGTACCTCGCGATTACCATTATGGCCTGGCGCACTAACAATACCTTGCGCCTCAAGTTGCTCTACGATGCGAGCGGCACGGTTGTAGCCAATCTTAAATCGTCTTTGTACGCCTGATACCGAGCCTCGACGAGACTGAACAACGTGCTCGACTACTTGGTCGAACAACGGATCCATCTCTTCATCACCTTCCATTTTTTCACCTGGAAGTAGAGTTTCTGGTGATTGTTCACCGCTGGTAATCTCTTCAATGTAGTTAGGTTTACCACGAGCTTTCCAGTTATTCACCACCGCATGCACATCATCATCCGATGCAAATGCACCGTGAACACGCGTGGTATGACTTGAACCAGGAGGCAAATACAACATGTCACCCATACCTAATAGCGATTCCGCGCCGCCTTGATCGAGAATGGTTCGTGAGTCTGTTTTTGTCGATACCGTAAAGGCCACACGTGTTGGGATATTCGCCTTAATAAGACCAGTGATAACATCAACAGAAGGTCGCTGCGTCGCAAGAATAAGGTGTACACCTGCCGCACGTGCTTTTTGCGCCAAACGAGCAATCAATTCTTCAACCTTCTTACCAACTACCATCATCAAGTCAGCAAATTCATCGACGATAACGACGATGTAAGGCAGTTTCTCGAGTAATGGCGGCTCAGGATCCATACTGTCCCCAGCTTGCCACAGTGGATCATGAATTGGATGTCCAGCTTCAGCAGCCATCTTAAGTTTGTCATTAAAGCCTTTAATGTTACGCACACCTAGTGCCGACATTAACTTGTAGCGACGCTCCATTTCTCCTACACACCAACGTAGTGCATTGGAGGCGTCTTTCATATCCGTTACAACTTCAGATAACAGATGAGGGATACCCTCATAGACCGATAGCTCAAGCATTTTCGGATCGATCATGATAAAGCGAACGTCTTCTGGTGTCGCTTTATATAGCATACTCAGAATCATAACATTCACACCAACCGACTTACCCGAACCGGTTGTGCCTGCCACCAGCACGTGAGGCATCTTCGATAAGTCTGCAACGACGGCATCACCTGCGATATCTTGACCAAGCACGACTGTAGTAGGAGATTTCGCTTCAATAAACGCTTGACTGCCCACTACGTCAGAGAAGAAGACCGTTTGACGAGACATGTTCGGCAGCTCTAGTCCAACATATGGTTTACCAGGGATAACCTCCACCACACGAACTGCCATTGCTGACAGTGAACGCGCTAAGTCCATCGACAGACCTGAAATACGACTCACTTTAACGCCCGGAGCAAGATCAAGCTCAAAACGGGTGATCACTGGACCAGGGAAGATATCCACCACTTCGGCTTTTATCTTGTAGTCAGCCAATTTCGATTCAACCAAACGAGCGATATTTTCTAATGCCTCGCGGTCGATGAAATTCTCACGCTTCTCTGGATGGTAAAGAAGTTCCAAGGTCGGCATTGGCTCTGCTGGCTTAGGAAGATTCTGCTCTTGCTGTACTAAGAACGGATTCATCTTAGCCACTTGTGCTTTTTGAGCATCTGCGACTAAGTTCTGGAACGCAGCGGAATCTGGGTCAACGGCTTCAGGTTCAGGCTCATTACTTTCTTGAGGCACTGAAGCGTGCGACGTTTCCTCTTGCTCGAGCGCATCAATATCGAATGTAGGCTCTACATGGGTACGAGACGGTTCAACTTCAAGTTCCTCAAAATTCCCCAACTCGCTACTTGCTTTAGGCACCGGCTCTGATGGAGCAACGTTAGTCGCCTCATCAACACGATTTGTGTCCACCGATACAGCTTGCGTTGTCGACTCACTCACTTCCCATGGCATGGTATCAATATTGACACTCTCAGTCGCAGTTTCAGCCTGTGCGGAGGTAGACGATAATGCTGCTCCAATGGCCGTAGAGGTTAGTGGTATAGAGGCATCCGATTCCGGCTCATCATTATCTTGTGCAGCAAAGTCATCACTAGAGCGCGCCGCCATCTCGAGTTCTTCGATAGTAGCGCCCAATTGACGAGTTCGTTCAACCTGAGGTTCGTTGCTGGTCTCAGAATGAACCGATGGCTGCTCTTGTACTGGTGCGTCAAATACAGGCGTGACAGGCTCAATAGTCGGTGCTGCAGGATGATATTCTGGCTCTGGTTCAACTTCAGACTCAGGGATTGTCATCGTCGGCTCAACACGCTGTGTGTCCGTGTCTAGCTGTTGCCAATCCGAAGAGAACAGTGGGTCGAACTCTTCTTCTTTGTTTGATGCGGGTTGAGCCGCGACAGTGTTAACTGGTTCTGGTACATGGATGTTGTATTGTTTCTTCGCAACCGGCACCGTATCTACATTATCGGTTTCAGACTCATTCGCTTTTGCTGAGAAGTGTGGCATATCTTCAGCCGACTCTTCTCGCTCAGGCTGCGATAAAACAGGCTCATACACTTCTTCTTTGGTACCACGTGCTTTATTAACGACGTTGGAAGACATAGACAGCACAGAATCGCCAATCCATTCGACAATACTCAGCCATGAGACACCAGTTAGTAGCGTAAACCCAGCGCCCCAAAGAAATAATAGAACAATGGTTGTGCCAAGTACGTTAAGCGTAGGTAGAGAGAGGCTCGTCAGAACATCACCAATTACGCCGCCCGATGAAAAATACCAGATATCATCGAAGTTGATATCTGCAAGACCGCAACTGGTTAAGATGAGTATCACCAGACCGAGGATACGCGTTCCCCAGATCATCAAGTCAATTTCATCGTCTTCATCGCGATTGCGGAAAAAGACCCAGGCACTAAAAGCCACAATGAATGGTATTGGGTATGCCAAAGAACCAAAGACAAAAAATAAGGTGTCCGCCAACCACGCTCCGACAATACCCCCTGCATTTTGAATGTCTCCTCCCCATGAGGTCTGTGACCATGAAGGATCAGCAGGGTTAAAGGTAAATAGCGCTACAGCGAGTAGGATGGACGTAAGCACAGCCAAGATAAAGCAACACTCTCTCAGCCGTTGAAATCCGTTTAGGCGAAGCGCGTCTTGCTCTTCGCTCGTCTTGATAATCGTTTCGACTCTTTTTTTGTCCTGTTTGAACATAACCAACATCTAATTATTGAAAACAGCCCGAGCGGCAAAAGCCGCTCGGTGTATTCATTGATTTAACCACATCAAGGATTAAAACCCAATCTAGGTAGAGAATAAAGCATGGATTTTCATTACTTTAGTCAGCTTCCTGTAAGACTTACTGTAACTACAGTTTAGCGGGTTTTAATCACAAGTTGGTTGGTTTGCTTCACTTCTTCCATTACAACGTAGGTACGAGTGTCATTAACGCCCGGTAGACGAAGTAAGGTATCCCCAAGAAGCTTACGATAAGCACCCATATCCGACACCCTTGTTTTCAAAAGATAGTCGAAATCACCAGAAACTAGGTGACACTCTTGAATGTCATCCAGCTTTTGTACTGCAGTATTAAACTGCTCGAACACATCCGGCGCACCACGGTTCAGTGTAATCTCCACGAAAACAAGTAGTGACGCATCTAAATATTGAGGGTTAAGAAGAGCAGTATAGCCCGTAATATATCCCTGTCTCTCAAGTCGACGTACACGCTCTAGACACGGAGTAGGAGAAAGTCCCACTCGTTTAGAGAGTTCGACGTTTGAGATTCGACCATCTTTCTGCAACTCATTTAGAATGTTGCGGTCAATTCGGTCTAGTTCCTTGGACGGCTTCTTATAGTTGTCTGCCATTTTTTATTCCACCTTGTTACTTCCTTGCAAAAAAATATACTACAACTCTGTAATATTCAGTATCAAATTTTGTTTATTAGCTTCTATACTAGTACGTAATTCGACAATAACACCCTACAAACAGTTAATACAACCACAATATAATGAGGAGTCAGGATGATAATTGGCGTACCTAAGGAAATTAAAAACCACGAATACCGTGTTGGTATGGTTCCAGCAAGCGTTCGAGAGCTAATCTCAAACGGCCACGATGTTTACGTTGAAACTAACGCTGGCGTTGGTATCGGTTTTTCAGACGATGATTACATCGCTGTAGGCGCATCCATTCTTCCTACCGCTGCTGACGTTTTCGCGAAAGCAGAGATGATTGTAAAGGTCAAAGAACCTCAAGCTGTCGAGCGTGCTATGTTACGTGAAGGACAAATATTATTCACTTATCTTCACCTAGCACCAGATTTTCCACAAACTGAAGAGCTAATCAAGAGCAAAGCTGTCTGCATTGCTTATGAGACTGTAACAGATAATATGGGTCGCTTGCCACTATTAGCACCAATGTCTGAAGTCGCTGGGCGAATGTCTATACAGGCTGGTGCACAAACACTCGAAAAGTCCAATGGTGGACGTGGTCTACTCCTAGGTGGCGTACCTGGTGTAGAACCAGCGAAGGTCGTCGTCGTTGGTGGTGGCGTAGTCGGTTCTAACGCTGCCCGCATGGCTGTAGGTATGCGTGCAGACGTCACAATCCTCGACCGCAATATTGATACATTACGCGTTTTGGACGAAGAATTCCAGGGTCGTGCAAAAGTCGTTTATTCTACTGAAGACGCTCTAGAGAAGCATGTTCTAGAAGCTGATCTTGTCATTGGCGCTGTTTTAGTACCTGGTGCTGCTGCACCTAAGCTAGTCACCAAAGAACATATCGCTAAGATGAAGCCTGGTGCGGCAGTCGTTGACGTTGCTATCGACCAAGGTGGTTGTTTCGAGACATCGCACGCAACCACTCATGCGGACCCAACTTACATTGTTGATGATGTGGTTCACTACTGTGTAGCAAACATGCCAGGCGCAGTTGCACGTACATCAACCTTCGCACTGAATAACGCAACTCTGCCTTACATCATCAAATTGGCGAACAAAGGTTATCAACAAGCACTGACAGAAGACAAAGGCTTCCTAGACGGCTTGAACGTTATTCACGGTAAAGTGACTTGTAAAGAAGTAGCAGAGAGCTTCGATCTAGAATACGTTGAGCCAGCAACGGCTATTGCGATGTTTAACTAATCGCACATCTATTTTGAACGTTATGTTCTAAGCCTCAATAAGTTAAAAACGGGCGTCATGCCCGTTTTTTAATACGCTCTCTTCGCGTGAATCAGAATATTTCTTGGCGTCACACTGGGTTCACAAAATGTACTGAGTCCCACATTATACCCCTGCTCTTGTAAATATAAGGCTTTGTCCAAAGCCAGCCACACTTCCAATGGTCGCCTGAAAACGCCTTGTACTACGCTTAATGCTTCCATTTGCCAATATCGTTGGTGACCCATTTGTTCAAAATGACCAAAATCAACATCAGGTAAGTCGAGTTGCTTATTATTAGCCGCCCATTTGCACAATGCTTTAAAACCACTCGATAGCTGCGATTTTTTTATACTCGGTATAGGTAAGTAGCCTTCACTTAACTTATGACTCTGGCATAAAGCATCAAAGCCTAAACGAAACACCATCTCTTGTTCACGATGACGACGAACACGCTCTCCTCCTGTCACAGTTTCTTGAAGTGGGATTCGCAACTCATGTTTACTTAGTGACAGTTTTGCGGCCTTCCCCTCTTTGGACAATGGCGAGTAATTCTCTCCTTGGATAAGGTGATAACAACACGGTGATATCGTCAGTGCAGATAAACGATGCTCTACGGCATGTTTAACAAGAGTAACGTGTAGATCGCCACATGCATGAAGCGCAACAGCATGTTGAGTTGGCTTAAAGACCAATTTAGATTGCGGAGAAAAAGCATCGCCTTGAACAAACCGCATGGGTAACGCGCGTTTATCGGCTTCTTCCTGCCCTGCTTTACAAAGTGCTAATTGAAATTCAAAGCTTGTAACGGACTGCTTCGACTCTGAAGCCAATAACCGCCCTAAAAATCCTTTCCCTGAACACCACTCTAGCCATTCATTACCAGCATGGTCATTCAAACACGCCGTTGTCATCTGCTTTATTTGTTCTAGTTTACGGCCAGGAATCCCGGCATCGAGACCTCTTGGCAACACAAGCTCCTCTGCCGAATGCATTGAGCTGAGTTCAATTGCGATATGAGCAGTTCGAACATCGGAAATATACGGCTCTAACGCTTCAATGGCGCACTCAGTCGATGATTTGAGTTCCAGTATCTCTTGCGGGGACAGTGTTTGGAGCCATTCAAACAATTGAGGCGCTGACTCTCGCCATAATACTTGTTCAGAGATCACTTGATGAAAAGGATCATGGCGCCAATAGTTTTGATGACGAAGAAGAAATGAAGTGATGTCTGCAAACGACTGATGCATTTGCGTTCCCCTATTCCCGGTGCAATGCGTTAATCGCACCGATTGTAGGAGGAAGTCTTCAACAACGAAAGGAGTTTATGCTATCGAACGGGTAAGTCGATATCTTTAAACATCTCTTCAATTTCCACATTGGACTTAAGAGAGATGGCTTGTTCAACAACTGGGCGAGTCAAATGAGGAGCAAAACGCTCCATGAAATCATACATATACGAACGCAGGAACGTGCCTTTTCTAAAGCCAATACTGGTAGTACTAGCACCAAATATATGGCTTGCATCAATGGCGACAAGATCGGTGTCTTGCGATTCGTCCATGGCCATACTAGCAATAACACCTACACCAATCCCCATTCTTACATACGTTTTAATGACATCAGCATCAGTTGCAGTAAAGACTACTTTAGGCGTCAATCCAACCTTGTTAAAAGCAGTATCAAGCTCTGAACGACCCGTAAAGCCAAATACATATGTTACCAATGAATACGCAGCTAAATCTTCAATGGTGATCTGTGGTTTCAGTGCCAAAGGATGGTCTTTTGGTACCACGATAGAGCGATTCCAGTGGTAGCAAGGCAACATGATGGCGTCCTGATAAAGATGCAATGCCTCTGTCGCGATAGCAAAGTTAGCGGTGCCTTTGGCAATCGCCTCTGACATTTGTGACGGTGTACCTTGGTGCATGTGCAGAGACACTTTAGGATAACGAGCCGTAAACCCTTTAATGACCTCAGGAAGCGCATAGCGAGCTTGCGTATGGGTAGTCGAGATATTAAGCGTTCCCATTTCAGGGTGAGTATGCTCACCGGCAACCGCTTTAATACTCTCAACTCGAGAAAGGATTTCTTGAGAGATACGAATGATGTCTTCACCAGCCGTAGTGACTTGCGTAAGATGTTTGCCACTGCGCTCAAAAATCTGAATACCTAACTCGTCTTCTAGTAAGCGAACCTGCTTACTAATACCCGGTTGAGAGGTATAAAGACTCTCTGCCGTGGCAGACACATTCAGGTTATGGTTCACTACTTCGACAATGTATTTTAACTGCTGTAACTTCATCGGCTTCTCATCATCCCTGTTGATATTGCATTGAGCCCATCACAACTCAAAACAAGCATATAATTATTAGTTATAACGAATTACTAGAAAGATTAACAGTTTTTTTGACTACAAAATGCTCATTTGCATTTTTGCTGGATGAAAAGCTATCGAATTCCTTGCTTTATGACCGAATCGACAACTTAGCAGTGTTGATGCTTTTGTCTTTGGTGTATCCTGTTTATCGAATTGTAGGGAAACTCATTGTAGATACAAAACGTTATGAATATTGGTTTAATCATCGCACTGGTTGCACTGTTGCTTGTCCTGATCCTTGGGTACAACATCATGCTGCAGTACAAATTAAAGGCGGAAGCGACACGACGTCAAGAATCCGCTCGCTACGTAGCCTTAATTGATGCTACTGAAGAACTGATAAGCGGTGCTAGTTACCTCCCTTACAGCAAAGAATTGATGCTGTGCCTTCATAATCGCATTCTCGATGCTCTAATGAACATGTATGAGCTCGATCCTAAGAATAAACACCTTGCCCAAAGAGTTGAGTCTGCCAAAGGTCAAGTTCAGCAGATTCAAGACAGTTATGAAGGTAACGACGCTACATCGTTTAAAGTACCAACGAGCGATAAGCAAGCCATTATCATGCTTAAACTGGTTAAACGCCTACGAGACACTGTTCGCACTGAACACAATAAAGGCCGGATGGATACACAGTCGTATATGGTTGAGAATGCTCGACTCGAAACCATTCAGATTCGAATCAATATCGAAAATGTGGTTAAACGCGCTCACGAATCTATCGCAAAAGGTCAACCAGGTACCGCCGCTCAACTGCTTAAAAAAGGTATTGATGCGCTAAGCACAAAAAATGACAACTACTCGATGCAAGCCAAAGAGAAGCTGTCTGAAATGCTAGAGCAACTTCAAAATAGCCGACAAGCTAAAGCCGAAGAAAAACAGCAACAAACCAATAGGGAGCGTGATGACGACATCAACGCACTGTTTGGTGAAAAGAAAAAATGGTAATCTTTACCGGTTCATAAAAGGTCGCTTTGGCGGCCTTTTTCAATTAGCTCAACGAAAAGTATTATGATTACTTCATCTCAAATAGACGCGATTCTTTCTCCGATTAATCAGTTTCTACAATGTCCAACGCCTAACGAGTGGGTTGAAGAAGCAAAAAAGCCCGACAACCTACCTACCATACTTATCGACCACTTATTGTGTGAGTTGAAAGCAGGCCAGTCGGCGATGTTCCTGATTCGCAAATACGCAGTAGATAAACAAAGCGCAACTGTGTTGTTTGATTGGTTTAAGCCTTATGAAGAGTTTGCATATCGCCGTATTGGTAATATGGAAACACTGCGTGGTAAGAGCAATATTTCTAAGTCCATTATCGCCAAGTCCGACTCACCTTATAGCCAAAACTTAATCGATAAAATGGTGTTACTGATTAAGGAAGAGCTGCACCACTTCTATCAAGTATTGGAAATCATGGAACAGCGTGGTATTGCTTATGAACCAATACCCGCAAGCCGATATGCGAAAGGATTACTGTCGAAAATGGCAACTTATGAGCCTAATACCCTAGTAGATAAGCTCATTATTGGTGCCTATATCGAAGCTCGATCGTGCGAACGTTTTGCTAAGTTGGCACCTCACATGGATGACGATATCGCAAAATTCTACATATCACTATTGCGTTCGGAAGCGCGCCACTACCAAGACTACTTAACGTTGGCAGAGCAGGTAGCCGGTGAAGATATCAGTGAACGAGTGGCTTACTTTGGTAAGATCGAGGCGGAGCTAATTTCGTCTCCAGATAATGACTTTAAGTTCCATAGCGGAATACCCTCTTAAGCCTATTTAGCAAGCAGCATAAAAAAGAGCCAACATCTTATCGACATTGGCTCTTTTCTTTTTAATGGCTTAGCAATTTGGTTTAACGCAAAGACGCATTGATGTCTGCTAGAACCTGAGCAGGGTTTTCTGCTTGAGTAATTGGGCGACCAATCACAAGATAATCAGAGCCCGCCTGAATCGCCATATCTGGTGTCATGATACGTTTTTGGTCACCAACTGCAGCACCTGCTGGACGAATACCTGGAGTAACTAGTTTAAACTCTTTGCCAAGTTGTGCTTTAAGCATGCTTGACTCTTGAGCAGAACAAACTACCCCATCCAAGCCCGCATCTTTGGTTAGGTTAGCCAAACGAAGAACGTGCTCCTGAGGCTCAACATTAATACCGATACCCGCGAGATCTGACTGCTCCATACTCGTCAGTACAGTCACACCAATAAGCAGCGGTCGGTCTTTACCATAAGGTTCTAGAATCTCACGTGATGCCGCCATCATACGCTCACCACCGCCAGCATGAACGTTTACCATCCAAACGCCCAACTCTGCTGCAGCTCGTACTGCTTTCGAGCAAGTATTAGGAATGTCATGAAACTTAAGATCTAGAAATACAGAGAAGCCTCGTTTATGAAGCTCTCGAACGAACTCAGGACCAAATAGTGTGAACATCTCTTTGCCCACTTTTAGTCGGCAAGAGCTTGGGTCAATTCTATCGACAAAAGCTAATGCATCGGCTTGGTTATCATAGTCCAGTGCAACAATCACTTTTTGGTCAATCATTTTCGCTCCTCGTTGAAAGTTGAGTTTTACTCAAAAAAAGCAGCACATAAGTGCTGCATTAAAAATTCTGTGTCGGAGGCTACTCGCCATCCAGTCCTCGTATAGGCTTGATCGTACCCCATCCTTTACATGAAGGACAATGCCAATATAACGAATGCGTTGAAAAGCCACATTTACGGCATCGATAGTGCGGCTTAGTTTTTAGTTGCTCACCCACCAGTGATTGCAAAGTCGTTAAGCTCTCCTTCGCTCGGCCCTCTTCCGCATTCGCAAGATGATAGTCCATCAGGCGGTAGAAACCTTTCATGGTTGGGCTACGAACCAGCTGCCGAGTAAGCAACGCCTGTGCGGCCTCCGTTCCTTCGTGGTTTGCAACTAGCTGCGCTAACATCAACTCAGCAGAAACACCGGCACCTTTTTCAATACTGGCTCTCAGAAATTCAACCAAACCCTGTTCTTGCCCTAAGTGGTGATAACACTCAGCCAAGGTAGGGAGAACTTCACTGATAAAGTCTTTATCTTGTTCTAGCACTGACTCAAGGTAAGACACGGTTTTAGCGTAATCTTCATCTTCCAGATAAAGTTTACCTAATGAAATGCTGGCACGAGCACACCTAGGGTCAACGGCAAGGGCCTTTTTAAAGTTTTGGATCGCCTTATTAGTATTACCATCGGCTTTTTCGATCATAGCCAACTCACACCAAAAATGAGCGATGCTGTTCTTCACTCGCTTCTTGCCCATCTTTTGTAATGCTGTGGCATACTCAATCGCTTTATACCACTCACTGGTTTGCTGATAGATTGCCAGCAGTTGCGTTAGAGCAGCTTCACGATGTTCAGGTTCATCAACCAATTGAACGAAGATCTTTTCTGCACGGTCAAGAAAACCTGACACCATATAGTCTTTAGCAAGCTGTTGCAGAGCGAGGTTTTTCTGATCGATGGTCAACCCAGAACGGGAGATAAGGTTTTGGTGAATTCGAATGGCTCGGTCTACTTCGCCGCGTGAACGAAATAAGTTACCCAAAGCTAGGTGAGTATCAATAGTCTCATTATCGACTTGTAGCAGTTCGATAAAGTGATCAACCGCTTTATCCGATTGATCAGATAGCAATAGGTTAAGGCCCGTCATATATTGACGAGATATTTGATGCGATTGCTCCTGTCGATCATGCTTCACGCTGCGCTGACCCATGTACCAACCATAGGCTGCAGCTATCGGAAGAAGCAGGAATAATAGCTCAAGCATTTAGTAAATAGACCCTAACCCTTTGTGTTTGATTAGCTATTTGAGCTAACCACTTCTTTAGATTCTGATGGTTTTTGTTTCGCTAACTGTTTCTTTAACTTGCGTACCGTCAATTGAGACTTGAGGTGTAAGCTGCCAAAAATAACCCAAGAGATAACAAAACCTACGACAAACACACTACCCAGCAAGGTCGATAGATGGAAATCACCTTGGGCCAGCAAATAATTAAAAGTCACCACTTCTTGGTTCTGTGAGCCAAGAGCTAAGGTCACTAAAAAAAGTACTATCAGTAAAACTATTTTTATAATCTTCATGCGTTTTTACCACAGTTATTGGATAGCTACGATTATGCAGGAAATTGGATTCACACACCATGCCCTCTAACAATATTCTGTTAATCGTGGCTAAAATTAGAGTATATAGACTATTCCATAGGCACCTTTGGTGATAATTAAGCGACTATGCTCACTCGACCACAAAACAAAACGGCACACTAATAAGTATGCCGTTTTATCGATTAACGAGTATTTACAGACTGTCGTTCACGCGCTCACGTAACTCTTTACCTGGTTTGAAGTGTGGTACGTATTTACCATCAAGTTCCACTTTATCACCAGTTTTAGGGTTGCGACCTACACGAGGTTCACGGTAGTGAAGAGAAAAGCTACCAAAACCGCGGATTTCAATACGGTCACCGCTCTCTAACGTATTGGCCATATGTTCTAGAATATCTTTTACCGCATCTTCAATTTCCTTTGCGGACAAATGAGTTTGCTCCGCGCAGAGTCTTTCTATCAGTTCAGACTTAGTCATAGGTAGGTACCCTCGTTACTCTTTATCTTTAGTATCTTTATATTCAGTGAATAGTGGTCTATTTGTCATTTTACAACAACAGTGCACTAACTGCCTGTATAAATTGATAATAGTCTATATTTTGAAAAGATAAAAACAAAAAAAAGGAGCCTTACGGCTCCTTTTTCACTAATGGCGTAAATTATTCGCCTTTAGCAGCTTTGAATGCATCAGCCATAGCATTACCGAACGCGCCTTCTTCTTGCTTGTTCAGTGAAGCCATTGCTTCTTGCTCTTCAGCTTCATCTTTAGCTTTAACAGATAGGTTGATTACGCGGTTCTTACGGTCAACACCTGTGAACTTCGCTTCAACGCTGTCGCCAACGCTTAGGATTAGAGACGCATCTTCAACGCGGTCACGTGATACTTCAGAAGCACGGATGTAGCCTTCTACACCTTCTTCTAGTTCGATAGTAGCACCTTTAGCGTCAACTGCAGTAACAGTACCGTTTACTAGAGTACCTTTCTTAGTGTCTGCAACGTAAGCATTGAATGGGTCATTTTCCATTTGCTTAACGCCTAGAGAGATACGCTCACGCTCAGCGTCTACTGCTAGAACAACTGCAGAGATCTCGTCACCTTTCTTGTACTCACGAACTGCTTCTTCACCAGCAACATTCCAAGAAATGTCAGATAGGTGAACTAGACCGTCGATGCCGCCTTCTAGACCGATGAAGATACCAAAGTCAGTGATAGACTTGATCTTACCAGTAACTTTGTCGCCCTTAGCTTGCATTTCAGCGAATGACTGCCATGGGTTAGCTTTACACTGTTTCAGACCTAGAGAGATACGACGACGTTCTTCGTCGATATCAAGAACCATAACCTCAACTTCGTCGCCAACATTAACAACTTTAGATGGGTGAATGTTCTTGTTAGTCCAATCCATTTCTGAAACGTGTACTAGACCTTCAACGCCTTCTTCGATTTCAACGAAGCAGCCGTAGTCAGTTAGGTTAGTAACACGACCAGTTAGCTTGTGACCTTCTGGGTAACGCTTAGCGATTGCTACCCACGGATCTTCGCCTAGCTGCTTAAGACCTAGTGATACGCGAGTACGCTCACGGTCGAACTTAAGAACTTTAACTAGGATCTCGTCACCAACGTTAACGATCTCAGATGGGTGCTTAACACGCTTCCACGCCATATCAGTGATGTGTAGAAGACCGTCAACACCGCCAAGGTCAACGAATGCACCGTAGTCAGTAAGGTTCTTAACGATACCTTTAACTTCAGTACCTTCTTGTAGAGTCTCAAGAAGTTCGTCACGCTCAACGCTGTTTTCAGATTCGATAACAGCACGACGAGAAACAACAACGTTGTTACGCTTCTGGTCTAGCTTGATAACTTTGAACTCTAGCTCTTTGTTTTCTAGGTGAGCAGTGTCACGGATTGGACGCACGTCAACAAGAGAACCAGGAAGGAAAGCACGGATACCGTTTAGTTCAACAGTGAAACCGCCTTTAACTTTACCGTTGATGATACCAACAACAGTTTCAGCTTCTTCGTAAGCTTTCTCAAGAACGATCCAAGCTTCGTGACGCTTCGCTTTCTCACGAGAAAGTTGAGTTTCACCGAAACCGTCTTCAACAGCGTCTAGAGCTACGTCTACTTCAGCACCAACTTCAACTTCAAGTTCGCCAGCAGCGTTCTTGAACTGTTCAGCAGGGATAGCAGACTCAGACTTAAGACCAGCGTCAACAAGAACGAAACCGTTCTCGATAGCTACTACAGTACCTTTAACGATACTACCTTGTTGGAATTCTGTTTCGTTTAGAAACTCTTCAAAGAGTTGAGCAAAAGATTCAGTCATTATTTAATCTTCAATAAGTAAACGTCCATGGGCATCCTACCGCATGGGGTTGATAATTTAGTCGGTCATCATCCTTGCGACCAACGGCTCAAAGCTCACCAAGTCTATGCCTGATAGAGGCTACTTCGTGAGTTTAGATTCGATATATTGTAGCGCTTTTTCCAACACCTGCTCGATGTTTAGCGAAGTTGAATCTAGCACTAGAGCGTCATCTGCAGGACGAAGAGGTGCAACCGCACGGTTACGATCTCGATAGTCTCGTTCTTCGATCTCGCTCAAAAGGTCGTCAAATCTAACATCTAAACCCTTTAGTTGCAACTGCTTAAAACGCCTTTGCGCTCTTTCTTCTGCACTTGCATCTAGAAAGATTTTTACTGGTGCTTCAGGGAAAACAACAGTTCCCATATCACGACCATCGGCCACCAAACCAGGCTCGACATTAAATGCTCTCTGACGACGTAGCAGAGCCTCTCTTACGCGAGGCAGCGCTGCGATTTTTGATGCCGCATTGCCAGTTTCTTCTTTACGAAGTTCACCTGACACATCTTCACCTTCAAGGATCACTTTAACCAGTTCTCCTTCAGCGACAAACTGCACATCTAGGTGCATCGCCAATGGGACTAGCGCGTCTTCAGACTCAAGATCCACGCCATGATGAATTGCAGCTAACGCTAAAACGCGGTAAATCGCCCCAGAATCCAGTAAGTGATAGCCTAATTTCTCAGCTAGCAACATACACAGTGTGCCTTTGCCAGCACCACTTGGTCCATCCACAGTAATCACTGGTGTGTTTGAGGACATGTTTTACTCCACGTTGTTTTTTCATAAGCTCGACTTTGAAGGTCCAACTCATTTTTGTTCTTAATTTTACGGCGCAGAATTATATACCCAATAGCCTCAAGATGCCATTTTCTTTACCTTCAAACATAAAAAAGCGCCAACAAATAACCTTGTTGGCGCTCTATTCATTTAATGTATTTATACTATTGGTTTTTGGCCGCGACTAATCAGTTTTAGTAGCACGTTATCGGCAGCCTCGCCTGCTACACCTGCCAGTTTATCGGTGATCTTCTTCTTTTGAACATAGTGGATAGACAACACGGTTTTGTCCTTACACGCTTCGATAACAATATCATCCGATGCTTTAATTTCATCCACCAGCCCTAGCTCTTTGGCTTGAGTACCAAACCAGTGCTCACCCGTCGCAACTTTATCCAAGTCGAGAGCCGGACGATGTTCGCGAATAAAGTCTTTAAACAGACCGTGCGTTTCTTCTAGTTCTTGTTTGAACTTGTCACGAGCTTTATCCGTGTTTTCGCCAAACATTGTCAGCGTGCGCTTGTACTCACCCGCTGTAAGCTGTTCAAATTCGATATCATTTTTCTTCAATAACTTATTGAAGTTCGGCAATTGTGCAATCACGCCAATAGAACCAACAACAGCAAATGGCGCTGAGACAATCTTGTCAGCAATACACGCCATCATATAGCCACCACTTGCCGCGACCTTGTCTACAGCGATAGTCAAAGGTAATTTCGCCGCTTTAATACGGTCAAGCTGTGAAGATGCCAAACCATACGCATGAACCATACCGCCACCGGATTCAAGGCGTACTAGTACTTCGTCGCCATCACGCGCTACAGCCAGAATCGCGCTCACTTCTTCACGTAGCGATGCCACTTCTTTCGCATCAATGCTGCCATTAAAGTCGAGAACGAATAGGTGTGGTTCGCGTTTGCTATCAAGCTCACCATCTTTTGACGCTTTTTTAATCTCTTTCTCGCGCTGCTTGGTTTTCTCTTTTTCCGCTTTCTTTTCTGCTTTATCACGAGCTTTGATGAACGCGTCATCGTGTAAGTGGTGTTCTAATTGCTCTACTGTTTGTTTACGTTGTTCAGTTAAGTTAGTGATTTCAAGTTCGCCTTTTGCGCCACCAGAGCGTCCACCAACTGACTTAGCAATAACCAACAACGCGACAATCGCTACGACAACAGTCACGATCTTGGCTAAAAATAATCCGTAGTCTAATAAAAATTCCAATGTGTTAATCCCCTGTACGACGAATTAGTGTATTGTAACCATCTTGTCACGATTACCAAGAATTATTCAAAACTAAGGAAGTGTTCAGTGGAATATTCAACCGCTCCTGAGGCGCTAAAAGGTAAAGTTATTCTAGTCACAGGCGCTGGTGCCGGCATTGGTCGCCAAGCTGCTTTAAGTTATGCCGAACATGGCGCAACAGTCATTTTATTGGGTCGTAATGTTAAGAATTTAGAGTACCTCTACGACGAAATTGAGAATGCAGGCTACCCACAACCCGCTATCATCCCGTTAGATCTAAAGGGTGCAACTAAGCAGAATTACATCGATATGGCGGAAACGATTGAAGGACAATTTGGAAAACTCGATGGCATTCTCCACAACGCCAGCGTCTTGGGCACATTAAGCCCTTTCGATCAAATTGACGAAGAGACCTTCGACGACGTGATGAAAATTAACGTCAAGTCTGAGTTTCTGATGACGCAAGCCTTGCTGCCTGCACTGAAAAAAGCAGAGGCAGGACGAGTAATCTTCACTTCCTCTACCGTTGGCCATTCAGGTCGTGCTTTCTGGGGCACTTATGCGATTTCTAAGTTTGCAACAGAAGGCATGATGCAAATTTTAGCGGATGAACTTAGTGATACTGAAATCAGAGTCAATGCCATCAACCCAGGTGCTACACGTACTCGTATGCGTGAAAAAGCGTATCCAGGAGAAGACGCCAATACGCTCAAAACACCGAAAGATATTATGCCATTGTATCTACACCTGATGGACCCTAGTGTCACCGACGTTAATGGTCAGTGCATTGACGCTCAGCCAAAGCGAGTGGTTAGCTAGTATTTTTCCATGAATCCGTCATTCTCAGTAGATCTAAGAATGACGGGTATTCACCATTTGCATCAACGACTCACATTATGATGCTCAGACAGAAACTCCCCTGCCATTGCAAAACCGTGCTCATAATCTTCCATTATTTGGTCTTTCTGGCTCAGCAACCCTTTTGACGATAATTCATGTTTCGGTTGAATGTGCCATAGGTTTACATCCTCCGGTGGTGATAACAGAAACTGCTCCACTTCCGCATGATTAGCATAGTGAGACACCAACATATCCAAATGACTTGTACCGCTGCGACTGAAAGGTACACGCTTGTTTTGAATGTCGATCAGTCGGCTAAGCTTTTCTTTGTCTTGGATCCAATTAGATAACTTAAGTTTATCGGCCGCTTTGAGTTTGTTCTGCTCTCGGTATGATTCCAAGCGTGGTCCTGTTAAGCGTTGATAATCCGCTTTAATGCTCTCTAACTTCTCAGAAAAGTTCTTATGGAATTCTGACAACTTTTCCTTAGTGCCAGAGATTTTTAAGTGGTTAATGTGAGTATCCAACCCTGCTTCAAGTTCTTTCTTCCACTTATCTAGTGAATCTTTTACTGACGCAGTCACCGCATGTTGCTGTTTCGGCTGCGGAATGGTACTGATGACCACCATGTTGTTTATCCCTCGACGGTAAGACTCTTCTACTGGGATAGTCGCAGAGACACCACCATCGACCCATTTTTTGCCATCAAATTCAATGTCATGATAATAGAGCATTGGAATGGCACAGGTCGCTCTTAGTACATCAAACCAATTCTCCGCAAAAATCGGATAGTAGTAATCTTTAAGCTCTTCAACATCGGTAATACAAGCGAGTGCGATTCTATCTTCACCAAGGTACTGCTCACCCTTAGCAAGATCCAAAGGAAACTCACCACTGTTTACAAACTCAAACGCCCAGTCCAAATCCATTGGCTGCTGTTTTTGTAAGAACTTATTGAAGTCGAAAAATCGGTCTCGGGTGGTGTAATTCATAATGAAATCTAGCCCTAGACCACGTTGCTTAGTGACAAAAGAAGAGACATTCAATGCCCCTGCCGATGTGCCAATATAGAGTGAGAATGGGTCAAAATTCACATCGATAAATTTATCAAGTACACCTGCAGCAAACGCCCCTTTTTGGCCGCCTCCTTGTACAATCAACGAGTATTTTTCATTTTGTTTGAACACGACCACTTCTCCTATCCGAACCGACGATGGTGCAATCTTCCTTTGAGATTAAAATATTTGCTCTAGTCTGAACACTGCTTTTTTCGTGTTTTTTGTTACCACTAAATTCGGCTAACGCTTTGTTTATGTTAACTGTCTCCTAATATTCGTGTACCTCCTGATAATACAAGGCTTGCAGCCGTTAAGAATTATTATATACTGTATATATATACAGGTATTTATTATGCATGAATTGATTAGCGAATTACAAAGTAAACAATTGATTTGGAAAGGCGCAAGAGCCGAGTCTTTCAGTGAGTGTCATTCAACAGGGTTTGCTGAATTAGATCGTCGTTTAGGTGGAGGCTTCCCAATTTCTGGTGTTATTGATATTCAATCACCCCTTGGTATCGGTGAACTGAGACTATTAATGCCCTACGCACAAGCACAAACAACAGAACGACTTCTGGTGTTCATCAACCCGCCTGGTTATCTATGTGCGGAATACCTATACGCTCAAGGAATTGATCCTGCCAAGATCTTGCTGATTTACCCTGAGTCAGGGAAACACGCACTCTGGGCAGCAGAGCAATGCTTAAAGAGTGGCGCATGTTGTGGTGTCTGTTTATGGCAAGATGGGCTCGAAATCCATCAAGCAAAGCGCTTACAAGTAGCTAGTGAAGTCGGACACTGCTTACAGTTCTTATTTAAGCCAGCCTTATCCGGAAGCACATCACAAGTATTCTCACTACCCGTCTCCTTGAGTTTGAATTTGACTCCTCATGAAACAGGGCTTTCCATCTCTATCACTAAACGTAAAGGCGGCTTTGTTCGAGACAGTTTTGTTATTGATATGAGCACTTATTGGCCTGAGTTAACACTTTCTACAAAACCTCATACTTCTACCGTGATTCCTTTCCCAATGCAGCAACAAGGATAAGTGGAACAACGATGTTACTGTGGTTATATTTGCATTTCCCGACTCTGCAACTCGACACTCTATTTTATAATAAAGACAGCCACCATGATGCTGATGTCGCTGTTGCTATCGTCGATGGTCGCCGCCATGAAGTCATTCAAGCCAACCAGTATGCCCTGGAACAAGGTGTTAAATTAGGAATGGGGCTTGGTAGTGCAGCCGCACTTTGCCAGGATCTTCAAGTACACCCATACGACCCAGAAATGGAAGCTAACCGGTTGAATGATATCGCTCAATGGTTGTATATGATCACCTCTGATATTTGCCTATTTCCGCCTAATGGATTGTTAATCAAAGTAACTAATATGCTTTCACTCTATGATGGCATCGACAATTATTGGTCGACTCTATACGCACACCTTAGCCATCTTGAGGTTCAAACGTTTTACTCTACAGGCCAGTCACCTTTCAGTGCGATGTTAATGGCGAAGCAAGGTAAAAACTGGATTGAGCCACAGCTCACTCATCTGAAACAAGCCATCCTGAGCTACCCCTTAACATGTACTGAGCTACCTAATAAACAAGTAGAGAAACTACAACGAGTCGGCATTCAGACCATCGACGATTTACTAGTACTACCTTTACCTGAAGTAGCAAAACGTTTTGATATCGACCTCGTCAACTATGTAGGAAGACTGACTGGCCAATTTAAGCATCCTGTGGAGTTTTACCACCCTGCAGAGCACTTTAGCCAATATCTGGAGTTGCTGTTTGATATTGAAAATATCGACTGGCTGCAAAAACCATTGACGCGGTTATTCAAGCAATTAGAGGTATTTTTGAAGCTTCGTGACAAGGTCGCGTTTGAATTACAGCTCACGTTACATCAACGAGATCATGGCGATAAGCCTGTGACTTTTCATTCCGCTCAAGGCGATTACCTGGCCACGAAATGGCAAGCACTTTCTAGGTTAACTTTGGAGAGTATCCAGCTTGATGGTCCCGTAAATGGCTTAACGCTTTCTATCGTTCGAGCTGAAGAAACTCAGGTGAATGAACACGATCTCTTTGATGGTGTGAAAGGAAGTCAAACTAGCCTTGAGCTCATATCGACCTTACAAGCCAAGCTTGGCTTACAAGCGGTCACATCCCTCAAGCTCACTGACGATCCAAGACCTGAATTTGCCACCCAACCTATGACGCCAACAGCCAATGATAAAGCCGAGGTAAATACCTACTTACTCAAAAAGCTCCGCCCTAGCTTGCTCTACCCTAAGCCAGTTTTATTAGAGCAGCGTGTTTCTGTCATTTTAGGGCCAGAGAGAATCATCAGCGGTTGGTGGGATGGTAATGACATTAAGCGTGATTACTACGTTGCTCGTAACGAACAAGGACAATGGTTGTGGTTGTTTCGAACCGAAGATAAACAGTGGTTTATTCATGGGTTATTCAGTTAGTCCGGAAAAGTAAAACAGATATGAAATACGCCGAATTATTTTGCCAAAGCAACTTTTCGTTTTTAACCGGTGCTTCTCATGCTGAAGAGCTAGTATTGCAAGCAGAGTTCTTACAGTATTCCGCTATTGCTATTACGGATGAATGCTCCGTCGCAGGTGTAGTGCGGGCTCATACCGCCATTAAGCAGCATGGTCTATCGCTAAAACAAATCGTCGGTAGCATGTTTTGGCTCAATGATGAGTGTCAGTTCATTTTGCTTAGTCCAACACGGGAAGCCTACGCTGAACTCTGCCGTATTATAACGAATGCTAGACGGCGCTGCGAGAAAGGCGATTACCAACTATCAGAATGGGACATCATGTCATTACGTCATTGTCTTATTCTATGGCTACCGACAGGCAGAGAGTCTGATGTGAGATGGGGTCGCTGGTTGGTACAGTATCACCACCAGCGTCTTTGGATTGGCTTACAACGTCACCTAACTTCCAATGAACATCGCTATATACAACATTGCGAGACACTGTCTGTTGATTTTCAGCTCCCCATTACCGCTTGTGGTGGCGTTTTGATGCACACCGCAACTCGGCTTCCGCTGCAACACACATTAACCGCGATAAAACTCAATACCTCTATCGAAAAAGTATGCAGTCACTTACTGGTTAATACCGAGCGAAGCTTAAGACCCAAAACTAAATTGGAGAAACTGTATCGCTCTGAGTGGTTAAACGAGAGTGTATATATTGCAAGCTTATGTGAGTTTAAGCTCAGCAAACTTCGTTACGAATATCCTAGTGAGCTTATCCCTAACGGCAAAACACCAATGGGGTATCTCAGAGAGTTAGTCGAGCGTGGTAAAGCACAGCGATTCCCCGAAGGACTGCCTTCACATGTAGAGCAAACTATTAATAAAGAATTAGCCTTGATTGAGGAACTGGATTATCCGTTTTTCTTTCTCACTATTCATGACATCGTCATGTTTGCCAAACAACAAGGCATTCTTTACCAAGGACGAGGTTCAGCGGCGAACTCTATCGTCTGTTACTGCTTAGAAATAACCGCTGTTGATCCGAGACAAATCTCGGTCCTGTTTGAGCGTTTCATTAGTAAAGAACGTAATGAGCCGCCCGATATCGACGTTGATTTTGAACATGAGCGCCGCGAGGAGGTAATACAGTACATCTATCAAAAGTATGGACGAGAGCGTGCTGCCCTTGCAGCAACCGTGATCTCTTATCGTTTTAAAAGTGCTGTGCGTGATGTAGGTAAAGCCTTAGGGGTTAGCGACACTCAACTCGATTATTTCATCAAGAACATCAACCGCCGTGATCGCTCACAAGGTTGGCAAGCTCAACTTATCGAGCTAGGGCTGAAGCCTGATTCACTGAAAGGTCAGCAGTTCATTGAGCTCGTCAATGAGATCACAGGTTTTCCACGGCACCTCTCGCAACATGTGGGTGGATTTGTCATTTCATCAGGGCCACTTTATGAATTGGTTCCAGTAGAAAATGCCGCCATGGCTGAACGTACTGTCATTCAATGGGATAAGGATGACCTTGAGAGCCTTGGTCTACTCAAAGTCGATGTCCTTGCCTTGGGAATGCTAACCGCAATCCGCAAATGTTTTCAGCTGATCAATAAACACTACGGTCGAACACTGACCATTGCAGACATCACTCGCCGACAAGATGATCCTAATGTGTATGCCATGATTCAACGCGCCGACACTATTGGTGTATTCCAAATCGAATCACGAGCACAAATGAGCATGTTGCCACGTTTAAAGCCCGCTACGTATTACGATTTGGTCATTCAAATTGCCATTGTGAGGCCCGGGCCGATACAAGGGGATATGGTTCATCCCTTTCTGAAGCGTAGAAACGGAGAAGAAACCATTTCTTACCCTTCCAAAGAAGTCGAATCTGTCCTTTCTCGCACTCTAGGGGTGCCTATTTTTCAAGAACAGGTCATCAAGCTTGCGATGGTTGCAGCAGGGTTCACTGGCGGTGAAGCGGATCAACTACGCAGAGCCATGGCAGCTTGGAAGAAAAATGGCGATTTATTTAAGTTTCGCTCTAAATTGATTCAAGGTATGCAGGCCAAAGGCTATGAGACCGAATTTGCCGAGCGACTATTTGAGCAAATATGTGGATTCGGTGAGTATGGCTTTCCGGAAAGTCACTCAGCCTCTTTTGCTGTGCTTGCTTATTGCAGCGCTTGGCTTAAACACTATTACCCAGATGCTTTTTATACCGCGTTACTCAATAGTCTGCCTATGGGCTTTTACAGCTCATCACAACTGCTCCAAGACGCTAAACGACATCATGTTTCTATTGCCCCGGTGTGCGTCAATTACTCGCAATACCATCACTATTTAAGATCGACACCACAAGGCTTAGTACTACAACTTGGCTTTAGACAAGTTAACGGGCTCAGTGAATCGAGTATGCAACGCCTGCTACAACATAGGCCTCGCGAGGGCTTCACGACAGCCACGCAAATTAAACAGCTTGGCCTGAATCGTCGTGAGTTGGAAATACTCGCTTCAGCTAATGCCCTGAAAGCCATATCAGGGCATCGTTACGCTACACGATGGGCGATGATGGATAATTTACAGGATTTACCCTTGTTTAAAGGGGAGAAGAGTGATGATTCGTCACTCCCCCATCAGCCATCGCCAATTGAAGATATGTTAGAGGATTTCTCTGCAATGAACGTGTCCCTCAATCAACACCCCATCACCCTCTTGGACCAAGCTGGCAAGTTAGGACACTTTACTCGTATGCAGGATCTTACTCTGAAGCCACACAAATCTTTGGTCACCGTAGTGGGTACTGTCACTGGAAAACAGTCACCAGGCACCGCAGCAGGCGTGACCTTTTTTACACTCGAAGATGATACCGGCAATATTAATGTTGTTGTTTGGCAAGCCACCGCAAGAGCTCAGAAAAAACAGTACCTCACCGCTAAAATCCTTAAGGTGAAAGGGATTTTAGAACGTGAGGGGCAAGTCATCCACGTAATAGCTGGACGCTTGATCGATATGACCGAGCAACTTTCTGATCTTAAGGTGCAGTCAAGAGAGTTCCACTGATTGCAAACATAGAACGAAAAAACGGGAGCTATTGCTCCCGTTTTAAATCATATTGAATCATAGATCCGCTTCGACTGCCGCTTCCGTACGTCTTTTTTTCCATTCCTTGAAAATGAGTAAACTTAACGTCATCAAGACCTTAGAAGTTAACCAAATCATTCTGATGGAACAACCTTTAGCTGGTAGTTAAACTGTATTTATGACTCTTATGGTCTTTAACCATAATACAACCAAATTATAGCTCATTTTTAACGTACGGCGTAAATTATTTTGCGATGCAAAACAATTACAATGTCTCTCGCATACGATCTTGCACAACTTCAACTAGTAAATCAGGTTGAAACTTAGAAATAAAACGGTCACAGCCGACTTTCTCTACCATCGCATCATTAAAGCTACCACTAAGCGAGGTATTTAAAGTAATAAACAGATCTCGCATTCTAGGATCACTTCTAACTTCATGCGTCAGCTTGTAGCCGTCCATTTCGGGCATTTCTGCGTCTGTAATCATCATCAATAATTCATTACATACATCAATGCCCTCATCACACCACTGCTTGAGAAGGTTGAAAGCCATCGCACCATCAAAGCACTCTATGATCTCGACGCCAAGCTGATCCAATGTACCTTTCACTTGATTACGAGCCGTGGAAGAATCATCAACGATAAGGATTTTTTTACCTGACAAGTGAGGCAATAAGCTGCGATCAAGGGTATGTTCAGAAATCGACACATCATAGTCGATGATCTCTGCTAGTACTTTTTCAACATCGATGATTTCAACTAGATTGACTTGCTGATTTTCTTCAACCTTGGTGATCGCCGTAAGGTAGTTTGCACGACCTACTGTACGAGGCGGGGGTTGAATCTCTGTCCAAGCAGTATTAACGATATTCTTCACTTCACCAACTAAAAAGCCCTGAACGGAACGATTGTACTCTGTAATAATCAGGTTTTGGTCGCCACCGTCTTTTGCTGGCGGAAAGCCGATAGCACGACGTAAATCAATCACCGGAACGGACTCGCCACGCAGAGAAGCCACTCCGCGAATACTGGAATGAGAGCCAGGAAGCTGAGTTAAGGCAGGAAGCTTTAGCACTTCCTTTACTTTGAATACGTTGATAGCGAACGTTTGACGGCTGTTAAGCGTAAACATTAACAGCTCTAATCTATTTTCTCCCACTAACTGGGTACGCTGATCTACTGAACTTAAAACGCTCGACATGAGGCTTCCTTGGCATAACACGAACTAAAACTCTTATCTCATGTAATCGGCAGGAAGCACAAGAAGTTTACTGACTTTGTATAGAAAAGTATGACCGTCTACAAAAATGGTGAAAAGCCTTATCCTTCAATCACTTTCATCAGAAGCAAGCCATCATATAACGCTTGTTTCACCAAAGCGGCGCCCGGCATTGTTGCTTGTTTATAAAAACGAGACTCGACAAGTTGTAGATCTTGAGTATAAACAGGGAGGCTTTGCTCTGCGATACAACGCTCAATGGCGGGATATAAAATCGATTTCGCTTGGTTGATAACACCACCAATCAATACCTTTTCAGGATTGAAGAGGTTGATGACAATAGCAATAGCAGAACCTAAATGTTCGCCTAATTTCTCTATCACCCCAATCGCTAGAGCGTCACCATTCGCCGCCGCTTCACAAATAGCTTCGACTGTAATGTCTTCGCATTCAGAAAGAACCGACGCTTCGCCTTTCGCTAATCTCTTAGAGACTTCGTCCCTGATAGCTTGTGAACTAGCAACAGTTTCAAGGCAGCCTCTGTTGCCACAGTGACAAGGTGCGCCGTTGCGATCGATCTGGATATGCCCTAACTCACCAATATTACCGTGACGACCTTGTAATACACGACCATCTAATATGATTCCGGCACCTAGCCCGTGGTGAATTGAGATTAACACTGAGTTATCACAATCTTGAGAATGCCCAAAGAGATTTTCCGCTAATGCCCACGCACGGGTATCATTCGCTACGAAAACAGGCAATCCTGTTGCTTTAAAAATTTCCTCGCCAATGTTTAAGTTCTTTACATTGTAATGAGGCATTTGCAACACAATGCCTTGATCGGAATTCACCAAACCGGGCAACGTCAAAGCAATACTGGTGACACGATCAAGTTGCTCATTGTAACTTTCAAAGAAGTCATCAATTTCATAAAGCAGTCTCGCAAGTACATCTTCCTGATCCACTTCATGAATTTCTATTTTGGTATCGATAAGAACGTCGCCGCCAAGCTCGTGCAACGCGATAGATAGGTAGCCTCGCCCCAACCGCATGGAAAGGAACTGCCAACCTTGATTGTTGGTTTGCAATCCAACAGCTGGACGACCTCGACTGGTCGCCTCCTGAACGGTGGTTTCGTGTATTAGGTGTGCATCAATAAGTTCACGAGTGATTTTAGTAATACTAGCCGGAGCCAAACTACTGAGTTTTGATAAATCGATTCGCGAAATAGGCCCAAATTGGTCTATCAGTTTATACACACGACCAGCATTGATCTGCTTGATATGATCAATGTGCCCGGGTTGAGCCATGTACATTTTGCACTCCAAAAAACAACAACCTATTAATTTTTTTACTTTGCGAAGTAATTGTGAAGTAGTTTAATGGATTGCCGTGACAAATATCACGCATATAGATGAATCTTTGGGGCTCAAATCACCATACGACATTGATTGGCAAAGGCATCAATAAAATCTGACGTATAAAAAACAATCAATAGATGATTAAAGAGCTGTTAACAATATCAGCGCTTTTTTCACGACGAACAATAACTAACCTGTTTGAGATGGCAGCCAAAGGTCAGACGTTTCTGAAGCGTTTACTTGAGTGATACTTGCAAGATTATAACGCTCGACAAAACGGAATCCAGCATCGAGCCCAAGTTGATAGTCATGTAGAATATCCTCAGGATCACTCATTAAAGAAGCGGTTTTTAAAGCAACTTCTGGAGCAATTTGTAGTACGAAGCAGTCATCAGGAGGGGTTTTCAAGAACTCTTGAGTTAACGCATATGTTTGGTAATGCACCATGAGCATATCGGCTAACCCAGAATCAAACTTTTCTCCGAATAAATGACTGAGACGGTAAATATCTGCAGCGCCGAACAGCCATCGACCACCGTTAATTAGGTTGAGATGTTGTGCATGCTTACTTTCCTGAGCTTTTAATATTTGGTTATCAAAGAAGCCATTCCAATCATTAGACCAACTTTGTATTTTTTCTTGCCACTGTAGCTGTAAGCCGTTAAGTGACTCCCTGAACCAAGTTGGTGGTTCGGTGGCAACAGGTTGATCATCCACCACTGGAGTATCTTCACCTCCACACTCTTCTGTTCGAATTACGACGATCGTACGGTTCTCTTGTCGCCATGCTTCTTGAACGGGTATTGACGCAGACACCCCTCCATCGATGAATGCTTGTTGATTCAATGTTACCGAACCCTCAAATAAATTGGGAATCGCACTTGTGGCCATCAGCACTTGATACCAATTATCTTGCAACATTGGGAAATAGTGATCTTTGAGAGTCGAAACATCGGTGACCGCTGCGAATGCTCTTCGCTGACCAATGACCCTTCGCCCCATGTCGATATCTAGCTTATACGGATACTCACAAATTCTGTCGAGCGCCCATTCTAAGTTGAGATACTGTTTGCGACGAATAAAACTAAACAGATTAAAAAACTGTGGATCGGTGGTAAGGTCGAGAATAAAAGATTTGCCTAGGCCGGCTTGTCTAGAAAGGTAGGCGCAAATGTTTAAAGCGCCAGCTGAAGTCCCATAAAACTCATCAAATGGGTCAAAATTAGACAGCAAAAAGGCGTCTAGCACACCAGATGTGAAGATACCTCGCTGGCCTCCTCCCTGTGCAACTAACGCCGTTTTACCGCCAATATATTTTTGTAACTGAGCATCATCTATGACGGTTCGGGTATTGGTAATTAACCCAAGATTCGCCATATAAATCTTATGCAGTTAGGATCGCGATAAGTCCAAACGCAACAATGGTGCTGAACGCAACCGTCGTGATCGTCAGAGCTAGTTTAAGATCGTATTCCATAACACCTCCAGTTGTAACATTTTAATTACTATTGTGACATACAATTACAATATACAGGTAACCACTTCAAATTTATGACGTTAATGTCACACTATAATTAAAACTAGTACATCCCAGACATGAATTGTAGCCAATCAGTTCTTATTTATAGGAATGCAAAAATGACATACAGGTTCTTACTGCTCCCCCTTGCCACAACACTCTTAAGCTTTTCCAGTTGTGCCAATGTCATTGTGACACCATTTATTGGCTACTCGATGGGAGGTGCTGCCGAAAACGGTAATGGTGAGAGTTATGATATTTCTCCATCGGCAAATGCAGCATTAGCAATTGAGTTTCCGTTCCGCAATGGACGAATGGGTGTCTTTTACTCTCAGCAAGACTCTTCATTAGATACCTTAAACTTGGACTCTCGAATTCAATACCTCCAGTTTCAAAGTAGCGCCGAGTATCGAGTTAACGACCAAACCTCTACATATATCGGAGCAGGGCTTGGTGCCTCTCATACTTCTGGGGAGTGGGCTAAGTCACACACTGGATTTGCGGCAAGTATATTTGGTGGAATGGAGTACCATCTAACCAAGAACCTCGCTTTAAACGGGCAAATCCGTTGGCAAGGAACTGCGGTGAGCAACGAAACTATATCTATTTGTAACTTGCCGACAGAAGATCAAAGCTGTCTTATCGGTTTTAAAACCAAATGGATGAATCAGTTTCAAACTAACTTTGGCATCAGTTTCAGATTCTAACGTTTCCGTTAACAACTTTAATACATTCCGAGAACTTTTATGCTACACAGCAACGTGTAACAAGATAAAATCACAGGAAATTATTAAGAATATTTCGCTGTATTTTATAAAAGATAAAAGAAGTAGAGAACGCAATATTCCCACCAATTTAGTATATAAAGCTAACATTACACCACTATACAATATTAATCACCAAGAACCAATCCAAGCCAGAACAGTGAAATCTATTGCGATCAAGTAATAACGGCGTTACTCTGATTTTAATTTGTAGCTAAATGTTTCACTAGTAAGCATTAGAAAGCACAAAATCCAGTCGTATCATCTATTTAAATTAGCATGTGCCGAGTAATATTCAAAATAAGAACCATATTAGAAAATATATCATTTGAATATTTATTAATAAGCAGAAATTTCCATTACAGAATAATAATTGGATTTGAGTATAGATGAGGCCATGTAGAAGATTCACTAAAAGGAGTTAATTATGAAACGTGAACAGTGGGGATCTCGAGCGGGATTCATACTTGCAGCGGTAGGTTCAGCCATTGGACTTGGTAATATCTGGCGTTTCCCTTATATGGCTTATGAAAATGGCGGTGGCGCGTTCTTTATTCCCTATTTGTTCGCCATGATTACCGCCGGTATCCCCTTCATGATCTTAGAGTTCAGTATGGGTCAAAAGTATCGCGGCTCTGCGCCAGCAACCTTGGCTAAAATCAACAGCAAATTTGAATGGCTAGGTTGGTTTCAAGTGGGTGTCGCCGCGACCATCGCCGTTTACTATGTGGCGGTTATTGGATGGGCTATTTCATACTTCGGTATGTCTTTCACGCAAAGTTGGGGAACTGATACCAATGCATTTTTCTTCAGTGAATACTTGCAGCTTGGTGACAACTCTCCGAGTAACCTTGGTGATATTCAATGGAAAATAGCAGGGTCGATGCTTATTGCTTGGGCCATTACATATGCGGCAATTGCAGGCGGCGTTAAATCTGGTATTGAGCGTGCAGCGAAAATCATGATGCCAATACTGTTTATCATGGTATTACTGCTGATCGGTCGTATGATTTTCCTTCCAGGCGCACTGGATGGCGTCAACTATATGTTTGAACCTGACTTCAGCAAGATTTGGGATGTAAAAGTTTGGGCAGCCGCCTATGGGCAGATCTTCTTCACGTTGAGCATTGGCTTTGCCATCATGCTCGCCTACTCCAGTTACTTACCCGAGAAGTCAGATATCACCAATAATGCGTTTATGACAGTCCTTATTAACTGCGGCTTCTCAATCCTAGCAGGTATCATGATTTTCTCTGTTTTGGGCTATATGGCACAAGAACAAGGTAAACCTTTGACTGAGGTCGTTACCGCAGGGGTTGGTCTTGCATTTGTAACTTTACCAGCAGCGATTAACTTACTACCAGCTCCATATATCCTAGGGCCACTTTTCTTCTTCGCACTTGTGATTGCAGGTTTAAGCTCACACATTTCTATTATGGAAGCAGTGACATCTGCCGTCATCGACAAGCTAAAGTGGCGTAGAAATAAAGCGGCAAGCGTTATCTGTGGTGCAGGCTTAGTTATCTCTATGGCCTTCGCCACTAATGGAGGTCTACTACTGCTTGACCTTGTCGACCATTTCGCAAATAACGTTGGTATCGTAGCAAGCTGCCTAATCGAAATTATACTTATGGCTTGGTTGCTAAAAATTGCTGATGTACGAAACTATGTCAATCAAATATCTGACTTCACTATTGGTACTTGGTTCGACGTATGCCTTCGATTCATTACTCCTGTCATCCTAGCAATTATCGTCGCCACGAAGTTTAAGACTCTCTTTACCGAAGGCTACGGTGGTTACGACCAATCGGATCTGCTTTTGTTAGGATGGGGGCTCATGGGGCTACTCGTTGTGGTCGGAATTGTGATTAATTTAACCAGTAAGAAAGAGGCTTAATATGACAGTCAGCGCAATCTTTATGATGGTTTTAGGGCTTGGTATCACATGGGGTGGTGCATCCTACTGCATTAAGAAAGCCATGGATAAATAACCCAAAATTTATTTTTAAACAAAAATGCCAGCATCTAAATGCTGGCATTTTTTATGATTCAATTTAGAAGCTGTACCTAACACCGATACCCGCCCCAATACCTAACTTCAAATCACTATTATCAAACATCAGATTTGGGGTTAATTGAGCGTAAGCGTCCCAACTACGTGCAAAAGGGAGTTCTACGCCAAGTGCCACGCGCGGTCCAAATTTATCAGAGCGTTGAATTTGACCACCGACGCCAGCAAACCAGCTAAACGGTACGTCTCCACCAAATTGTCCACGACTAAAGATATAGTCAGCAGCAACGCCATCGTTACCCACGGCAAAGTTAACGGTATTATTGATTTGGCCAACTATACTTAATCCTTGATCCAATCCCATACCGATCTTGAAGCCAGAGTTACCGCTGCTGCGCGATGAGCTTCTAGACTGATTAGATTTTTGATTACTTTGAGCCGGTTTACTTGTCGCAGGAGTTGCAGTTTGATTTTCTTCAACAATTTGCCATTGCTCTTCACCGCCAGCAGTATTGCTTGCAAACGTTGCGAATGACGAAATGGTAGCCATAGTAAATACCACTACCAAAGGGAATTTTATTTTCATAGGTTTGCTCTCTGATTGATCATGCCTGCTCTTCTGTTTAACTGAGAGCTTGTGTCTTCTGGCATGTAAGTTGGAATAACGGCATTCTAGAGAGGCAAGTAGTCCGAATGTCATGACAAGGAAAACAGAGAGCAAGAATTTCCACTCCATACGATCAAAAAAAGGGAAGCAAATGCTTCCCTTTTCAATTTTTATTGGACGTGTTGATTAGCCGTGGTTACGAATCCACTCGTCCATATCTGTTTTCAGGTTATCTGACTTAGTACCGAAGATAGCTTGAACACCACCTGATACTACAACTACACCTGCTGCACCAAGTTGCTTAAGCTTGTCTTGGTCAACGATTTCAGTGTCAGCTACCGCTACACGTAGACGAGTAATACATGCGTCTAAGCCTGTGATGTTAGCTTTACCACCGAATGCCGCAACTAGTTCACCAGCCATTTCGTTACCAGAAACTGCTGCAGCTGCATCTTCAGACTCGTCTTCACGACCTGGAGTCTTAAGGTCCATTGCAGTGATAACGGTACGGAATACAAAGTAGTAGATTGCCGCGTAAACTAGACCAACACCAATCATCAGACCCATCTTCTGAGCGTGGCCAGAAAGAACTAGGAAGTCGATTAGGCCGTGTGAGAATGAAGTACCGTGTACAAAGCCTAGAGTGTTAGCAACAACGTATGCAGAACCAGCTAGTAGAGCGTGGATTGCGTATAGTACTGGAGCAACGAATAGGAATGAGAATTCGATTGGCTCAGTAATACCTGTTAGGAACGATGTTAGTGCTGCAGAAGCCATGATACCCATAACTTTTGCGCGGTTCTCTGGTTTAGCACAGTGTGCAATAGCGATTGCAGCAGCTGGTAGACCGAACATCTTGAACATGTAACCACCCGCTAGCTGACCGAAGCCATTACCAGCAGCACGAGATGCATCGTCTGCAACTAGGTAACAAGTTAGTACGCCGTTTTGAGTTTCGCCCGCTGCGTTTACACAAGTACCTGCTTCGAAGAAGAATGGTACGTTCCAAACGTGGTGTAGACCGAATGGGATTAGAGAACGCTCAACAACACCGTAGATACCGAATGCTAGTTGTGGGTTTTGCTCAGCAGCCCAGTGAGAGAATGCACCGATTGCAGAGCCGATTGGTGGCCATACGATAGACAGTACGATACCTAGTGCGATTGCAGTGAAACCAGTGATGATTGGCACAGCACGCTTACCAGCGAAAAAGCCAAGGTATTCTGGAAGCTGAATTTTGAAGAAACGGTTGAATGCCCAAGCAGCCACA
This sequence comes from Vibrio sp. CyArs1, assembly GCF_022432925.1. NCBI lineage: Bacteria > Pseudomonadati > Pseudomonadota > Gammaproteobacteria > Vibrionales > Vibrionaceae > Vibrio > Vibrio sp. CyArs1. The sequence goes on from NZ_JAKRBO010000007.1 coordinate 125,144, forward strand.
CCACCGACAAGGATACCACCTAGTACACCTGTATCGATTTTTTCAACACCCATTACGCCAGCCATAACGCTTAACGTAGCAGTCATGATGCCGTAACCAACGATTGCAGCAAGACCTGCAACACCATCGTTGTTAGTGAAGCCTAGTGCAACACCCACAGCGAATAGAAGAGCCATTTGGCCAAATACCGAACCACCAGCTTGTTCCATAAGATTAGAAACAACATCTGGGATGAAGCCAAGGTTGGCAGCACCTACCCCAAGTAGAATACCTGCAACTGGTAGTACCGATACTGGTAGCATCAGAGACTTACCAACTTTTTGCAGGTTAGCAAAAAGGTTCTTAAACATGTTTATGCTCCTGATAAAGTTATTAGTTTATGGGCTCTAACGGCACACCCCCGTAGCCTTAAATGTTAGCACCCATAGAAAATGTAACCACGAATTGAATTATATTTTCTGCCTCTAAATATATATTGATGCTCCTCATGGTTTCTACACACTTACGAAATTTAGTTTCAAAACTACGCTTAGATCACAGTTCATCGGCCAAAATGTAATGCTTTACAATTTACATAAACTATTGTTTTTATTGATATTAATATTAGCATCAATTAATTTTACGCAGTGAATAAAATACACACTTAAGTTATTTTACGTAACATAATTACAGTTTGTGCAGACTAACTACTTTTTTCTCAACAGATTTGGTGAACATTAACTTTTTTTGACTTTTTCAATTTTTGAAAACAAAAAAGACGCATATTGCGTCTTTTTTAATCACTCCTAGCAAGAAACTTAATTTTTATCGCAAAAATAGATCATGATAGTTTTGGGTTGTTTTTTCACCGACTTCTTTAAGTGAAACCCCTTTTAGCTGTGCTATGTATGCTGCAACTTCAACTACATAAGCTGGTTGATTCTCTTTCCCTCGATGAGGAACTGGAGCTAGGTAAGGCGAATCCGTTTCAATAAGCAGTCGCTCTAAAGGTAGCTGTTTAACCACCTCTTTCAGCTCTTTGGCTTGTCTAAAAGTGACAATTCCAGAGATAGAGATGTAGAAGCCTAACTCCATCGCAGCCTGAGCAAATGGCAAATCTTCTGTAAAACAATGTATGACACCACCACACTTTTCAGCCGAACCATTTTTCAGAATAGCTAGAGTGTCTTCACGTGCGTTTCTAGTATGAATAATCAGAGGTTTATTAACCTCAACCGCTACCTCTACCTGTTGCTCAAACCGGGTTTTCTGAAGGGCGGCTGTTTCAGGTTGATAGTGGTAATCCAGCCCTGTTTCACCAATAGCAACCACTCGGTTATGCGAGGCATATTGCTTAAACAGTTCAAGAGAGAAGTCACTCTCAACGTCTAATGGATGGACACCACAAGAGGCCATAACCTCTGGATACGGTTCGATTAATTCCAACATCTTTGGAAATGAACCTAATGTCACACCCACTGATAACAACTTCTCGACATTCGCTGCTTTAGCTTTCTGAATAACATCTTGAATGCCCAAATGGACATCGTCATAGTCGAGTTTGTCTAAGTGGCAGTGGGAATCTACAAACATAATTTTCTAACTTAAATTTGATAATGATGAACGAGCTTTAGCATTACCAACCCCGTTCAACGTAATATAGCGCGATGACTAATTCTAGACTTAGTTCAACCCATAAAGCCAATCGGCCACGAGTAATTCAGTGTTAAGGCCAGGGAAAGAACGTAATTGCTCGCTTAGGGCCTGTAAAGACTGAGAATGCGTATATAGGCTTTCGTAACCGTATACTTCAGCAATTTGGCTCGCTTCAGGTAAAGACGTTCGAATATCAATACCTAAGGAAGATTTTTGAGCACAGCTAAGAAGTAGCCACAACCAATTGAGCTGGGTAGAGAGCTCGCTACTATTCTTCATTAGCGTTGTAATAAATTCATTAGTATCTAAACCATCACTACGAATAAAACCGATGAAGGCTCCAATTAACGCTTGATACTCTTTATCTTGTCCCGACTCTACAAACTGACGCGTTGAAATAGGTTCAAAATGGCAAAGTAGTGCCGAATGACGAGGAACGGACTTTCCTATCTCTTGGCTAACCCAGTCAATACACATTTGTTCGGAAGGCGATGAAACATGCCAAACTTCACAACGACTTCTGATCGTTGGCAGCAATAACTTGGTGTTCTCAGTCGACAAAATAAATAAACATTGCGCCGGTGGCTCTTCGAGTGTTTTTAACAGCGCATTAGCGGCCGAGGCATTCATACGATCGGCTTGAGGAATAACAATAACTCGATAATGACCAAACTGAGAAGACTCTAATGCCCACTTGTTTGCTTGTCGTATCTGCTCAACGGATAATGATTTCTTGTCTTTCTCGGGAAGCACATAGTGAACATCAGGATGTCCACTAGCCTTAAGTAAATCGCAACAATGGCAGAAACCGCAAGGTTCAGACTTGTCGTTTTGACACATCAGCCCTGCAACGTATCGTTCAATCATTGACTCCGGAGCTAAGCCTACCTTAGCTTGAATCAACATCGCTCCGGGCACGTGCTGTCGTTCAAGGTTATCCTTAAGCTTCGACCAAGTTGGTACTAACCATGGATAGACTTGCATAGATTACCCTTTTTGCTTTGCTAACCAAGTACGCACAGCTTGCTGGATCGAGTGCTGTACGTCTTCAATCTTCTGGCTTGCGTCAATAATGGCAACTGACTCATCATTATTCGCCATTTCAAGATAGCGCTCACGGGTACGCTCAAAGAAACTAATGTCCATTTTTTCGATTCGGTCGAGTTCACCTCGTCCACGTGCACGCTCAAGACCTAGACGTGGGTCGATGTCCAGATACAAAGTAAAATCGGGCTTGAATTCACCAATGGCAATATGCTTTAGGGAAGTCATCACAGCTTGGTCAATTTCACGACCACCGCCTTGGTATGCTTGTGAAGACATGTCATGTCTATCACCAATTACCCAAGCACCTTTTGCTAAGGCCGGCTTGATCACTGTCTCAACCAACTGAATACGTGATGCATACATCAACAGTAACTCAGCGCGGTCTTGCAGCGGCTCGCCTTCGTGTTCTTCTTTGACCAAGGCTCGCATTTTTTCTGCTAGGACAGTCCCTCCAGGTTCGCGTGTATTAACGATGTCCTGAATGCCAGCTGCATCCAACTCAGCTCGCAACGTACTGATCGCAGTGCTTTTCCCTGCACCTTCTAGTCCTTCAATAACGATAAATTTTGCTTGGCTCATTTTTTACTTCTTAATTGTCTTAAGTATTGTTGGACCGCTCTATTGTGGTCTCGTAGATTTTTAGAAAATACATGTCCACCTGTACCGCTCGCAACAAAGTACAAGTAATTACTATCTTCTGGATTTACTGCAGCTAGGATAGACGCTTTGCCTGGCATAGCAATTGGCGTAGGTGGCAAGCCATTGATGACATAAGTGTTATATGGAGTTGCTTCTCGGAGATCTTTCTTTCTAATATTGCCATCATAACGATCGCCCATTCCGTAAATAACGGTAGGATCGGTTTGAAGTCGCATACGCTTATTGAGTCGATTCACGAAGACGGACGCCACTCGCTCTCTTTCTGATGGTACCGACGTTTCTTTTTCAATGATTGAAGCGAGTATTAGCGCCTCATAGCTATTCTTTAAAGGTAATTTGTCTTGTCGAGCGTCCCAACTCTGCTCTAGGATAACATTCAGCTTTCGATGAGCACGCTTCAAGATGTCTAAATCGCTATCACCAACAGAATAATGATAGGTCTCAGCGAGAAAAAGCCCTTCTAGCTTTTCACGTTCAATACCCAATTGCTGCGCAATTTCAGCTTCTGTTAACGCATCAGTCTGATGCTCAAGATATTCTGCTTGTTTGAACTGCTCTCGCCACTCTTTGAAAGTAGACCCTTCGATAAAAGTGATCGCGAGTTGATATTCTTTGCCATCAATGATTGCGTTGAGTGCTTGCTCAAACGTCATCCCGGGTAGGACTTCGAAGGTACCCACTTTTATTTGAGTCAAGTTCGGGTGAAAACGACGAACAAGAGATGCAAACTGAGTAGGCTTAATCCACTGGTCGTCTAAAAATGTTGAGATAACCGTATTGAGATTATTACCACGCTCCACGGTAACAAGATGTGGTTGTTCAATATTCAACGGCTGAGCAATAAATTCGTTTACGCTCTGTTTAACATATAAAAAGCCACCTAAAGCAATTGCTCCTAAAACAACCACTGTAAACAAAAACTTCTTTATCACTGACCTAACTTCTCCTGAATACGTCTTGTCATGTTTCCAATAGGGAATTGAGCATCCTGAATTTTGGTTACGGGCGCAACCCCTAAAATACAATTGCTAACGAATATCTCATCTGCGGACATCAATGTGTTGAGCTTAAACGAGTCGATTAAGATTGGCAGCTCGTCTTGATTTACTACTCGTAAAACTTCTTCACGCATAACGCCTTCTACTCCGGCCATATCAAGACTTGGCGTGTGAAGCACACCATCCTTAAACCAAAAGATATTTGCCATTGTGGTTTCGATTACGTTGCCGTTAATATCCAACACGATGCCGTCCAGACGATCACTACGTTCAACTTGTTCCTTTGCAAGGATTTGCTCCAGACGATTGTTATGCTTTAATCCCGCCAGCAACGGGTTTAACCCCAATGCGACATCACAAAGTGACAGTTCAAGGCCGACCTGACGTAATTCGATATAACCAACAGGGAAATCGAACTGGCTTAGAGTAATCAAGGGGCCTCGATTTACACTAGGGCTATAACCTCGCCCTCCTTCACCACGGCTTACATGTATTTTGATGCCGGCCATTGCTTTGCGTGACACAACTCGCTCAAGTTCAACCTTCATCTGCTGCCAATCTACGGGTGCCATCTTCAGACGCAGTAGAGCCCGTTCCATTCGCTTCACATGCTGATCCCACAACTGCAGTTTGCCTGACTTAGTCAGAATCGTTGTAAAGCAACCGTCACCATATTGAAAACTTCTGTCCGTAACTGAAACATGGTCGACTTGATTTCCATCACGCCAAAACATAGTTCTTCCTTTAAAAACAAAACGGCTTAATGCTAAGCATCAAGCCGTTTGAATACAAGTGTCTTGTACGATTACCGCGGGTTACATCTTTTTGAAAATCAATGAACCGTTAGTACCGCCAAATCCAAATGAGTTACAAAGTGCATATTCCATGTCAACTTTGCGTGCAGTATGTGGAACTAGGTCTACATCGCACTCAGGGTCTGGATTATCTAGGTTAATCGTTGGTGGGACAATTTGATCTACCAAAGACATTATAGTGATGATCGCTTCCGCTGAACCAGCTGCGCCTAGCAAGTGGCCTGTCATCGATTTTGTCGATGATACTAGCACTTTTTTCGCACCTTCTTCGCCAAGAGCACGTTTAATGCCTTTGATCTCAGCAACGTCACCAGCTGGTGTTGAGGTACCGTGAGCGTTCACATAACCGATTTGTTCACCAGTAATGCCTGCATCACGAAGTGCAGCTTCCATAGCCAAAGCGCCACCAGAACCATCTTCACTTGGTGAAGTCATATGGTAAGCGTCGCCACTCATACCAAAACCAACAAGCTCGGCATAAATTTTCGCACCACGTGCTTTAGCATGCTCATACTCTTCAAGAACGATCATGCCTGCACCGTCACCCAATACGAAGCCATCGCGGTCAACATCCCAAGGACGTGACGCTTTTTGTGGTTCATCGTTACGAGTAGATAGCGCTTTAGCTGCACCAAAGCCTGCCATACCAAGTGGAGTTGAAGCTTTTTCTGCACCACCAGCTACCATTGCTTCAGCGTCACCATATGCAATCATACGTGCAGCATGACCGATATTGTGAAGGCCAGTCGTACATGCAGTAGAGATTGCGATGTTAGGACCACGAAGACCAGCAAGAATAGAAAGTTGGCCAGCAACCATGTTTACGATAGTCGAAGGTACAAAGAAAGGGCTTACACGACGAGGGCCTTTAGTTACCAACGCTTGATGTCCCGCTTCGATTAGGTCAAGACCACCAATACCAGAACCAATAGCTACACCGACACGGTGTTGGTTTTCTGGTGTGACTTCTAGACCAGAGTCTTTGAGAGCGTGCATGCCTGCTACGATGCCGTATTGGATAAACAAATCCATTTTCTTAGCATCTTTTTTAGACACGTATTCACTACCATCAAAGTCTTTTACTAAGCCAGCGAAACGAGTTGAAAAATCGGTTGTATCGAAATGTTCAATATTTACGATACCACTCTTACCCTCCAAAAGGGCTTTCCATGAAGATTCTACGGTGTTGCCTACCGGTGACAACATACCCATGCCAGTGACAACAACACGACGCTTGGACACGATTTTATTCTCCGGGATATTTGTGATTCTATTTGAAAGGATAGAAGACGTTTAAAAAAACACAGGCGGCCAGAAGGCCGCCTGGAAAGAGATATTACTGAGCGCTGTTTACGTAGTCGATAGCAGCTTGAACAGTAGTGATCTTCTCAGCTTCTTCATCAGGAATCTCAGTGTCGAATTCCTCTTCTAGAGCCATTACTAGCTCAACTGTATCTAGAGAATCTGCACCTAGATCGTCAACGAAAGAAGCTTCGTTCTTAACTTCTGCTTCGTCTACACCTAGCTGTTCAACAATGATTTTCTTTACGCGTTCTTCGATGTTGCTCATTTTTCTTTTCCTTTACAGATTTCGCTTTATGCGATGTTTCCGTAGTTTATTCGAACTATTGAAAGTTGCAAGGGGGTCCTTGCTGGTCAAACCACAATTTTAGCGAATTTAACCGAAATTCAGCACATTTTTGACTTAAATCATGCACAAATGTTGCACAGATCAAACCATGTACATGCCACCATTTACGTGAAGTGTCTCACCTGTGATGTATGCCGCTTCTGGCGATGCAAGGAATGCAACGGCAGATGCAATTTCACGAGGGTCACCTAAACGACCAGCAGGTACGTTGGCTAGTGTAGCAGCTCGTTGCTCATCATTCAGTGCTTTTGTCATATCTGTTTCGATAAAACCTGGTGCAACTGTGTTCACGGTCACACCGCGAGATGCAACTTCACGTGCCATTGACTTAGTAAAACCAATTACGCCTGCTTTCGCTGCCGCGTAGTTCGTTTGACCTGCGTTACCCATAGTACCAACAACAGAACCTACGTTGATGATGCGACCTTGACGCTTCTTCATCATACCGCGTAGTACTGCTTTAGACAGACGGAAGATAGACGTTAGGTTAGTATCCATGATATCTGTCCACTCGTCGTCCTTCATACGCATAAGAAGGTTGTCGCGCGTGATACCAGCGTTGTTTACAAGAATGTCGATCGCACCAAAATCAGCGTTGATCTGCTTTAGTACTGCTTCGATTGAGTCGGCATCTGTCACGTTTAGTGCCAAACCTTTACCATTCTCACCTAAATACTCGCTGATCGCCGCAGCACCATTTTCAGATGTTGCTGTACCGATTACTGTTGCACCGCGCTCTACCAATAGCTCAGCAATTGAGCGACCGATACCACGGCTAGCACCTGTTACTAAGGCAATTTTGCCTTCAAGGTTCATCATTATCGCGTTCCTTTTATTTTACCGCTTCAAGTGACGCAGCATCGTTTACTGCTGCAGCACTCAATGTCTTAACGATTCGCTTCGTTAGACCCGTTAGTACTTTACCTGGACCAAGTTCCAGCAATTTCTCTACGCCTTGCTCGCTCATTTTCTCAACACCTTCAGTCCAACGAACTGGGCTGTAAAGTTGACGAACTAATGCATCTTTGATTTTCGCTGGGTCAGTTTCAGCGGCAACATCAACATTGTTAATCACTGATATTTCTGGCGTATTAAATTCAAGCGCGTCTAGAGCAACTGCGAGTTTATCGGCAGCAGGCTTCATCAGTGCGCAGTGAGATGGTACTGACACAGGTAAAGGAAGCGCACGTTTTGCACCTGCTTCTTTACAAAGTGCTCCAGCACGTTCTACTGCCGCTTTGTTACCAGCGATAACAACTTGACCTGGAGAGTTAAAGTTAACTGGAGAAACGACTTCCCCTTGAGCAGCTTCTTCGCAAGCTTTAGCAATAGACTCATCATCAAGACCGATGATCGCATACATTGCACCAACACCTGCTGGTACTGCTTCTTGCATTAATTGGCCGCGAAGCTCAACCAGTTTGATCGCTTCTTTAAAATCGATAACACCAGCACAAACTAATGCAGAGTACTCACCAAGACTGTGACCTGCCAAAAGAGCAGGCTGTTCTAGTCCTTGCTCCTGCCATACACGCCAAATAGCAACTGAAGAGGCTAGCAATGCTGGCTGTGTACGGTGAGTTTGGTTTAGATCTTCAGCAGGGCCATTCTGAACAAGTGCCCATAAGTCATAACCTAGCGCCTCAGATGCTTCAGCAAATGTTGCTTTAACTACATCATATTGCTCGCCCAGTTCTGCAAGCATTCCAACTGTTTGTGAACCCTGACCAGGGAACACGATTGCAAAATTACTCATCGTTATTTCCTTAAACAACGCAATCTAAATTAGTATTGGTTTGGATTTTGCTGGGATTAGAAGCGAACAAGCGCCGATCCCCAAGTAAATCCACCACCAAAGGCTTCTAGCAACAGATTTTGTCCACGTTTAATGCGGCCATCACGTACTGCTTCATCTAGTGCAGTAGGAACTGTTGCCGCAGAGGTATTACCGTGACGATCAAGGGTAACCACCACTTGATCCATCGACATACCAAGCTTTTTAGCTGTTGCTGAAATAATTCGATAGTTCGCTTGATGCGGAACAAGCCAGTCTAGTTCGGACTTATCCATATCATTTGCCGCTAATGTGTCTTTGACCAGCTTTGACAATTGTGTCACCGCAACCTTAAAGACTTCATTGCCTGACATATTTAGCCATTTATCCAGCTCACCACCGCGTACTGGCATCTCAAGACTTAACAAGTCTCCAAATCGACCATCAGCGTATAGGTGAGTAGAAATAATGCCAGGTTCTTCGCTAGCACCCAGTACGACTGCGCCTGCAGCGTCGCCGAACAGAATAATAGTAGAACGATCAATATCTTCAACTGTCTTCGATAAGCAATCAGAGCCGATAACTAAAACATTTTTAGCCATACCAGAGCGAATATGCTGATCGGCGACTGACAGTGCATAAACGAAACCAGTACATGCTGCCGCCATATCAAATGCGGGACAACCTTTAATACCAAGTTTTGCTTGAACTTGACATGCAGATGATGGGAAAGCATGGCTACTGCTGGTCGTTGCTACGATAATGAGATCAATGTCATCTTTATCGATACCAGCCATTTCGATAGCTTTTATCGAAGCTTCGTAGCCCATATCTGCAACAGTTTCGTCTTCTGCGGCAATTCGTCGCTCTTTGATACCTGTGCGAGTTACGATCCATTCATCTGTCGTATCTACCATTTTCTCTAGATCCGCGTTAGTACGGACCTGAGATGGCAGGTAGCTGCCTGTACCTAAAATTTTGCTATACATGAAGACTAATACTGCCTCTCGAGTAACACTGCTTCTAGACGATCGCTGATTTGGTTCGGGACTTGGCGTTTAACCTCGTGAACCGCTTCGCCTATTGCATGAACAAGTGCTGAAATATCAGCACTTCCGTGGCTTTTTATGACAATGCCGCGCAATCCTAACAAACTTGCCCCGTTATACTGGTCGGGGTTCAGTGTTTTCACCTCAGTTATGAGATCGGAAAACAATATTCTTGCTATCCATCCTTTCCATGTAGAGGCGGTTAGTTTTGCTTTTAGTTTATCTAAAATGAGTTGAGCCGTTCCTTCGCACGCTTTCAACGCTGTGTTTCCAACAAATCCATCGCAAACAACAACATCAGCAGCGTCGTGTAACAACTCATTACCTTCGACGAAACCAATATAGTTTATAGATTGCGTTTGGGTAAGCATTTCAGCGCAACGTTTCACAAGATCGTTGCCTTTTATTTCTTCAGCGCCAATATTTAGAATGGCAACTTTTGGTTTTCTGCCCAAATGCTGTTCTGCTAGTGCACTGCCCATGACCGCAAACTGAAAGAGAGAATCTGCATCGACCGATGCATTGGCACCTAAGTCGAGCATCCACGTTTTGCTGCCCGATACCGTCGGCAACGCAGTGACTAAAGCAGGCCTATCAATACCTGGTAATAGTTTCAGTCTGAAGCGAGATAACGCCATTAATGCGCCAGTATTACCGCTGCTTACGCAAGCATCAGCGTTTTCTGACTCAACGAGATCAATCGCAATACGCATTGAGGTATCGTGACTGTTTCTAAGCGCAAAGGAAGGCTTTTCTGAATTCGAGATGACTCGGTCACTATGCATTACCTCTAAACGGGTACTGCGTTGGTAACCTAGTTGATTGAGTTGTGTATTTATCGACGGTTCGTCGCCGACAAGAACCACTTTTAGCTCTGGGAAAAGCGACAATGCCTGCACGGCGGCAGGCACTGTTACGGAAGGACCGAAATCCCCGCCCATTGCATCAAGTGCAACGGTTATATTATGCAAAGGTCAACCTTACTTGTTGATAACCTTTTTGCCACGGTAGTAACCGTCAGCAGTCACATTGTGACGTAGGTGAGTTTCACCTGAAGTTGCGTCTACAGATAGTGCAGCTGAAGTTAGCGCATCATGTGAACGACGCATGCCACGCATAGAACGTGACTTCTTGCTTTTTTGTACGGCCATGGACCCTACTCCTATGTTAGTAATTTAAACGTCAGTAACTGTGTTACTCACGCTTTAAGCTCTTTAAAACATCAAATGGATTTGGCTTATCTTCTGGAACCTCTTCCGGAATATCTCCAAAAACCATGTTGTTTGAGTCAACGCTACAATCTGCTATATCGTGCATTGCGACTTGAGGCAGGTTTAAGATGAACTCGTCTTCAACTAATTGTATGAGATCGACCTCACCGTACTCATTAAGATCTACCAAATCGTAATCTTCCGGTGCATCCTCTTCACTTTTCTCACTATAGTAAGGAGTGTAAGTGAATTGGACTTCACACAGGTGTGTGAAAATCTCATTACAACGCTGACATTCCAAATCAACTTCGATGTTAGCTTTACCAGAGATAACAACGAGTCGCTGTTCATCATGCCCAAAGGACAATGTCACTTCAGCATCGCGTTTTACGCTACTAACTGACTCGCTCAGACGCTTAAAAAGACTTACTTGGATGATGCCATCAAAGTCCAATCTTTTCTGTGCTGTCTTACCCGGGTCAACAGTTCGCGGTATTTTTACCTTTTGCATAGGGCGCGAATATTATCTTCCAAAACGGATTTAGTCAAAGAAAAAGGCTAAAAAGTTGTACTTTTTTTGCCTACAGATTAAGAATCTAACATTATGTCTAGAATCTGCAATTATGATAAGAAAAACTGTCCCAAAATGAAAACAATTCAACTCATTTTAGCCTCAACGTCTCCGTACCGTGCGGAGCTTCTATCCAAATTAGGTATCGACTTTGAAGCCATTGCCCCAAACGTTGAAGAAACTGCACAAGAGCATGAAACGGCAACAGAGCTTGTTCAGCGGCTTGCATTGGAAAAAGCGAGTGCGTTAAAGAACGAAAAAGACGCCGTCATTATCGGCAGCGATCAAGTTTGCGTCATCGATGGCAATATCATCGGCAAACCGTTGACTCGCAGCAATGCGATACACCAGCTCCAACAGCAAAGTGGAAAAACTGTTCGATTCTATACTGGACTGGCAGTCTACAACACCAAGACTCAGCACTCGGAGTCCGTTGTTGATACCTTTGATGTGACGTTTCGAAAGTTAACGACCATCCAAATCGAGCGTTATGTCGATATGGAACAACCACTATACTGTGCCGGAAGTTTTAAGAGCGAAGGGCTCGGTATCACGTTATTTAGTCAACTCAATGGTAAAGATCCAAATACTTTAGTCGGACTACCTCTCATTGACCTTGTCACTCTCTTAGCGAAACAAGGCATTTCTCCACTAGCTTAAAAACAAAAACGGAGTGCATCTGGATCGAAGCACTCCGTTTTAGTTACAGCTGTCAAGCTACACGCCTGCTTTTAGTTTTTTAATCGCTTGCTGCAACTTTGGTTCCATCTCAGCATGTATTTCCATTTTTTCATCATTCGCTGGGTGCGTGAAGACAATGTTTGCAGCATGCAGGAACAAACGGTCTAGACCCACTTTCGCTGTATAAGCATCAAATCGGCGATCACCATAGCGATCATCCCATGCTATCGGATGGCCTGTGTACTGTGTATGGACTCGAATTTGATGAGTACGCCCAGTAATTGGGCTTGCTTGAATCAGTGTTGCCTGCTCAAACGACTCTAGTACCTTGAAGCGAGTTTCTGAAGGTTTACCATTAGGGTTAACCCTAACAATACTATTCACTTCATTCTTTAGCAGCGGCGCTTTTACTACTCGACAACTAGGCTTCCATTTGCCCATTACTAGGGCAAAGTAATACTTCTGTACCGTTTTCTCACGAAACTGAGCTTGCAAATGACGCAAAGCAGATCGCTTCTTCGCAACTAAAAGAATACCTGAAGTATCGCGATCTATACGGTGAACTAATTCTAAGAAGCGTGCTTGTGGCCGTAATGCTCTTAGAGCTTCAATCGCACCAAACTTCAAACCACTACCACCATGAACCGCTATTCCAGATGGCTTATTTAAGATCAGCATGTGGTCGTCTTCATAGATAATTTGTGACTCAAGCTCTGCCACTTTATTCAATTTTGTGCTGATTGGTGCTTCTTCTTGCTTCTCTTCCATTGTAACAGGAGGTATACGTACGCTATCCCCTGCTTGAAGCTTGTATTCCGCTTTGACACGCTTTTTGTTTACACGTACCTCACCTTTGCGCACGATTCGATACACAACACTCTTAGGAATGTTTTTCAATTGGTTGCGCAAAAAGTTATCGATGCGCTGACCAGCCATATCGTCGTCAATATCGACAAATTGGACTTTAGTTCTAATTTCACTCATTTCGCTATTATAACATTCAAAGCTGCAAGAAAATAACGCTTTCTATTGGTAATTTTGTCGATGAGATAGTGGAAAAACCATCAACAACACGCTCTTAGCCATTGTCTGAACAAGCTGTGGATAGAAATCAACCAGTTTGAACCAGCTTTTACGCGCCCTGAGATATTATTGCTTAAAATCAGCACATTAAACGTACATTGCCTAGGCATAATCAGAATTTTTTCTGTGGTTTATACTAAAGCTGATTGCTGATAATTCGCTGCGCTGCTATAGTTCACAGCTGCAATAGGTAATTAAAATCGATTTATGATTTGTCGATATTATCTTTGAGCAATTTTAACTATGAGTAGAACGCTTAGTTTTGAGACGCAGCAACTGGCATAAGACGTTGATCGCTAAGACTTCCTTGTCACCTACTCACGTAATCGTGTTGAGTATCACCGCCACATATGCGGAGCACACAGCGAAAGTTCTGTGTGAAGACTGTAGTGCCCAAGAGCATCCCTTCCAGCCGGGAGGCTGCATTTTACAAAGCCATGGGATCCGGCACCACGACTTACGAAAACTGTGACAAGAGCAATGATGAAAACAAAGAAAATACAACGAGAATTTCTGTAATGAAAAGAATGTTAATCAACGCAACTCAAAAAGAAGAGTTGCGTGTCGCTTTGGTCGATGGCCAGCGACTATTCGATCTTGATATCGAAAGTCCAGGTCACGAATCTAAAAAAGCGAATATCTACAAAGGACGTATCACTCGAGTTGAGCCTAGCCTAGAGGCCGCTTTTGTTGACTACGGTGCCGAACGCCACGGTTTCCTCCCTCTCAAAGAAATTGCACGCGAATACTTCCCTGAAGGCTACACCTACCAAGGTCGTCCAAGTATCAAAGATGTCTTGAGCGAAGGCCAAGAAGTGATCGTGCAAGTTGAGAAAGAAGAACGCGGTAGCAAAGGTGCTGCATTGACAACCTTCATATCTCTAGCAGGTAGCTACTTAGTACTAATGCCTAACAACCCTCGCGCTGGCGGTATTTCTCGTCGCATTGAAGGTGAAGAGCGTACAGAACTAAAAGCTGCCCTGAGCACTCTAGAACTACCACAAGGTATGGGCCTAATCGTTCGTACTGCGGGCGTAGGCAAAAGTGCCGAAGAGCTTGAGTGGGATTTGCGTTTCCTCCTAAACAACTGGGAAAACATTAAGGGTGCAGCAGACCAAAACCCTGCTCCGTTCTTAATCCATCAGGAAAGTAACGTTATCGTTCGTGCACTTCGTGACTACCTACGTCGCGATATCGGCGAGATCTTGATTGATAGCAACACCATCTACGAGCGTGCTCGCCAGCACATTCAATTGGTTCGCCCAGACTTTGTGAACCGAGTGAAGAAATACGAAGGTGAAGTACCGCTATTTAGTCACTATCAGATTGAAAGCCAGATCGAGTCAGCGTTCCAGCGAGAAGTGAGGCTTCCATCTGGTGGTTCTATCGTTATTGACCCAACTGAAGCACTTACTTCTATCGATATCAACTCTGCCCGCGCTACCAAAGGCAGCGATATCGAAGAAACTGCACTGAATACTAACCTTGAAGCAGCAGATGAAATTGCTCGTCAGCTACGTCTTCGCGACCTAGGTGGCTTAGTTGTTATCGACTTTATTGATATGACACCTGTACGTCACCAACGTGAGGTTGAGAACCGTCTGCGCGAGGCAGTACGAATTGATCGTGCCCGTGTTCAAATAGGTCGTATTTCTCGTTTTGGTCTACTAGAAATGTCTCGTCAACGCTTGAGCCCATCTTTGGCTGAAGCAAGTCATCACATTTGCCCGCGTTGTACTGGTACTGGTGTGGTGCGTGATAACGAGTCATTAGCGCTATCAGTACTTCGTCTCATCGAAGAAGAAGCCTTAAAAGACAACACGTCTCAAGCTCTTGCCATCGTGCCAGTGCCAATTGCTTCTTACCTACTAAATGAAAAGCGTCGCTCCATTAACCACATTGAGCGCGTACAAGAAGTTAAGATCACTATTGTTCCTGATTCTGATATGGAAACGCCTCATTTTGAGGTAATTCGTGTTCGTGAAGGTGAGGAACAAGACCTGTTGTCATACTTGCTACCTAAAAAGCTAGAAGCACTCAAAGAGGCTGAAGCTAAGGAAGCCGAAGTCGAAGCTAAGCCGCGTAAGATTGAGCAACCTGCACTGCAAGGTTTTGCGACACCTACTCAAAACGCCCCGACTCCAGCGCCTAAGCCTAGTAAGCCTGCTAAGGTAGAAGTGAAAAAAGAAGAGCAGCAGCCTGGTCTGATTTCTCGCATCCTTTCTGCTATAGGTTCACTTTTCTCTTCAAATGAAGAGCCTAAGAAAGAACCAGAGAAGAAAGAAGAAGCACCTAAGAATCGCAACGGCAGACAGCGTCGTAATCGAAACAACGATCAACGTCGCCGTAATAGTAAAGATTCTCGCGATAATGATCGTAACAAGAATCGCCGTAACAAACCTGCTCGTGACGACGAGAAAGAGTCTAACGACAATGCTCAAGAGTCACGCAAACAGCAAAATCGTCGCGGTAAGCAGCAAGATCGTCGTAATAAAAAGCGCGATGAAACAGCCGGCAAATCAAAAGTAGAAGAGCAAGGTCAGCAAATCGCAGCTGATGTTCAAGCTGAGAAAAAAGCACCTCGCTCTGAAGAAAAAGCGGCGAAAGTTAAAGAGCGCCGTCAGCGTCGTAAGCTTTCTAAGCAAGTGCGCGTAAAAGATCAAAAAGCACAACAAGAAGAGCAAGCGACTCAGGTTGCGTCTGTTGAGACAGCTCAAACTGCGGTAGAAAAGCCTCAAGCACCTGAAGCGGCAACAGAAGCTCCAGCGAAAGAGGAAGGCAAACAACGTCGTAACCGTCGCTCTCCTCGTCACTTACGTGCAAGTGGTCAACGTCGTCGTCGTGGTCGCGATCGTCGCCCTAACCCATTCCGCCTACGCAAGGGTGGTGTAGCTTCTCCTGAAATGGCAATGGGTAAAGTAATGCCGAGCTATGGCATTGTGAAACCTAAGGCGAAAGCGAAACCTGAAGCGGAAGTTAAAGAGCTAGTCACAACCACAGGTGTTGCTATGCCGGAGATGGCAATGGGTAAGGTTATCGTAATGCGTAAGCCAGAAGCTATTGAAGCACCTGTTGTAACAGAACCAAAGGTTGAGCAAACGGTCGTTGAAGCTGTAGTTGAGCCAGTTCAAGTTGTTGCAGAACTAGTTGCAGAAGTTGCAGAACCAGTTGCAGAAGTTGCACCAGCAATCGTTGAGCCAGCTACAGAAGCCGTTGTTGAAACCGAGCCTATGGTTGAAATCTCAGTAGCTGAAAATGCAGTGGTTGAAGAGCAACCTACTATCGTGGAACCTACTCCAGTAACCCCTGTTGTAGAGAAAGCGGTCGTTAGCTTCAAAGGCCACGCGAGTGCACCAATGGCTAAAGCTGAGGGCAAGCAAGAACTTGGTGAAATTATCATCAACGCTGCGCCTGTTAAAGCTGAGCGCTACCAACAGAAAGGTGCAGGCAGCCAAGTAGCAACTAACTCTGCGTCAGCAGTAATGACAAAACCTAACTACTAATACGTAGAAAGGAAAACTTTAAAAGGCTGCGAATATCGCAGCCTTTTTTATTATTCGGGAAACGTTGGCGAAAATCGTAGGCATAAAGATGCCACTTAGCATCGAAACACTTTCTTTCAATATTGAAGTTTTGTTCACATTTCGGTAGCATGCCGAGCTTTGATTATTTCATCAACAATGCGCCATATCTATGTCATATAGAAAATGGATAATGACGACGAATCATTTTCACCTATGCTATTCATATAGTAATTCTACACTTTGAACGTCTCAATTTGCGCTGGATGAAATCCATATAAATCCAACAACATAAGTAAGCACAATTACATGTTTGAATTTCCACAGTTTTCCAAGCACTCGGTAAAAAACGATGTTCTATCCGGCCTTACCGTTGCATTGGCATTAGTGCCTGAAGCGGTTGCTTTTGCGTTCGTTGCCGGTGTTGACCCAATGGTTGGCCTATACGCCGCCTTTATCGTCGGTTTAGTCACTTCTATCTTCGGTGGCCGTCCGGGCATGATCTCTGGCGCTACAGGCGCAATGGCTGTAGTAATGGTCAGTCTAGTAGCGACTCACGGAGTACAGTATCTCTTTGCCGCTATTATGCTTGCAGGCCTACTACAAATCAGTGCAGGTTTATTTAAATTGGGGAAATTCATTCGCATGGTACCCCACCCTGTTATGATCGGCTTCGTTAACGGCCTTGCGATCGTTATCTTCTTGGCACAGCTTGGACAATTTAAAGCCCCTGACCTATCAGGCGCCTTAACTTGGCTACCTCAAGATCAAATGATGCTGATGCTTGGATTAGTTGCGTTGACGATGGGTATTATTCACTTTCTGCCTAAACTAACTACCGCTGTTCCATCATCGTTAGTTGCTATCGTGACTGTTACCTTATTGGTTCAGGGTCTTGGTTTGGATACACGCACCGTTGTCGATTTTCTGCGTTCTATGTCAGGTGATATGAACGCAACGTTGGCAGGCTCTCTTCCAGAGTTCTCCATCCCAGCGGTTCCATTGACGCTTGAAACCCTACAGATCATTCTGCCATACGCTATTATTTTGGCGGCAATCGGCTTAATCGAGTCACTATTAACACTGACCGTGCTTGATGAAATGACCAATACACGTGGTCAATCTAACCGTGAATGTGTAGGTCAGGGTCTAGCAAACGTAACTTGTTCGGTGTTTGGCGCGATGGGCGGTTGTGCCATGATCGGCCAGTCAATGATCAACGTAAACTCCGGTGGTCGCGGCCGCTTGTCAGGTATCGTTGCAGCCGTTGCACTACTAATGTTTATTCTTTTTGCAGCTGCACTTATCGAAATGATTCCGTTAGCCGCACTAGTAGGCGTAATGTTTATGGTTGTGATTGGGACGTTCGAATGGGCGACCTTTAAGCTTGCACGCCGTGTACCTAAACAAGATTTCTTTGTTATTGTGTTGGTTACGGTGGTTACCGTTCTTACTGACCTTGCCGTAGCGGTTGCTGTGGGTGTTGTGGTCTCTGCGCTTATGTTCGCTTGGGAACACGCGAAACACATCTACGCAAGTAGCAGCGTCAATGCTGAAGGCTCTAAAGAGTACCAAGTTAACGGACCTATCTTCTTCGGCTCTGCAGCGAACTTCTTAGAGTTGTTTGACGCTAAGAACGACCCAGCAGATGTCATCGTTGATTTTGCTAACTCGCGTGTTACAGACCACTCAGCTATTGAAGCTATCGAGACGTTAGCGGAACGTTATGCAGCGGTGGGTAAAACGCTTCACTTGAGACACTTAAGTCCAGACTGCCGCGCACTGTTACAAAAGGCAGGCAGCTTAGTCGAGATCAATGTGAAAGAAGATCCGAGCTACAAAGTTGCAACTGATGTACTTGCTGGATAACAGAAAGCAAAATAAAAAGGGGCTCATCGCCCCTTTTTTTATTCGTTACTCACTTTAACTCTCATTATGTCTTGTTGTTCTGCACTGAACTGTTTTTTTAGCTCTGCTTTGCTTTTAAAGCTAATTTCGCCCCCTGCGGCGACCGACATATGCTGAGGGTCTACGTTATGCTTCGATTGATAAAGCATTACCGCTTGCATACAAGAGTCCCTTTGGTCTTGAGATAATCTACTACCTTCTGGCCAGCGACCAGTTTCAGTGGCATACAGAAGTCTCTCATAAACATCCGGAGTCATGGCTTCTAAGAGTTGTTCTACGTCCATACTGAACCTTCTTTTTGCTTGAACTTTCAGACCCGCTAAATTTCGGTTCTGAGAGGTTAATTCGTTACTCGAACCATAACGTGATGATACACTGAGTCAAGTTGAGTACGACAAATCAGTGTAATTGATCACAAGTAGTAGAATGAAATTACCTTATCTCCTATCCGCCTTAGTAGCCACTTCACTTTTATCCGGCTGTTTTGAAACTCGCAAGAACACAGATCAGCTCTGCGAAAACGAGCCCAGTTTGAACTGTTCTTCATTAAACATAAACGATGGTCAATGCCGAATCGCGAGAACAGACCTTATTTGGCATCGTTATGAGATGCTTGACAGCCCTAGTGAAAATAATCAAATCAAGGACTATCACCTGCTCAAGGAATATCGAAAGTGTCTAGAGTTAGCGTCACAAATTCAGCCAATTGAACAGGCCGACCTCAAGGCAAAAAGATTTAACGCCCTGATGTATTCGATAGAAGAACAAGAACGAATCACAAGAGATTTAGCGAGTTCAACTTCGCCCGAAACACTCTATTTTCTTTGGAGCGAAACGGGAAGCCAAGCAGCAAAACGTCGCTTTTTAGCCATGGAAAATACCGGTGTACTTGACACCTCTTCCATGCAATATGCTCTCGCCACCTATTATATTTCACGAGATAAGCAAAAAACCTATCAACTATTAAATCGCTCTCTAGAGCTTTCGGCAGGTGGAAAACACGTCAACAAAGAAGTGATTAAGTCTTTAGCAAGCGTGACTCAAAACCTAGACCTCCCAAAGCAATCCTATCTTTGGGCAATGGTTGGCAAAGAGTTTGACATCCCCATCGTTTCAGACAACGAACTCAGATTGCTTTTTGGGTTAACGGAAGAAGACTATCGCTCTCTCAACGAGCAGGCAAAAACTGTCGCGAAAGCCATTGATAACGGAAGCTATACGAGAGACTTGGTGCTTCAGTAGTTTACTAAATTATTGGAAATAAAAACGAGCTCCACAATGGCGCCCGTTTTTATCTCTACAAAATGAAAGAATGGTACATAGAATCAGTCAGATACATCACTACTTTCACTTTTGTTGAAAATTAACGACACTGAATTGACACAGTACCTTTGCCCCGTTGTTTTAGGACCATCTTCAAAAACATGCCCTAAATGGCTATCACATGCCTTACATCTAATCTCGATTCGCTGCATACCATGACTTAGATCTTCTAAAAATCGAATGGCTTCTTGATCGACCGGTGCATCAAAACTAGGCCAGCCACAGCCTGAATCATACTTGCTTTCAGAATGAAAAAGTGGCGCTTCACAGCAAGTACAATGGTATAAGCCAGTAACACGGTTGTGTAGTAGAGTACCACTAAAAGGTGCTTCAGTACCCTGCTGTCGGCACACACGGTACTGTTCATCATTCAGGGTCTCACGCCAGTAATCATCGGGCTTCATCGCGTTTTTATTTTCACCACTCACGACCTTTACACTCCCTTTTTTATTGTCTACATTTTATACACACTATATATCATACGTATAGCAAACTTGGTTGTAGCACATTGTTGTCAATTTCCAACCAAGCTGTATCAGTTATGTTAACTTACCTTGCTTACAAGGTTAAATACATAACTAAAACTATTACAGAGTCTCTGTCAAAGTTCAAAAAAACGTCATTTAATACCGAATGTTAAGAAAAGCGACACTTTTTTTTGACTTTAAACAAATTAATTCCGATTATCTATTGAAGTTAGTGACTGGATTCTGTAATTTTACTACCAGTTATCTTTAAACAGAAATTAAGTTGTGGAGCAACTATAATGACTATCAAAGTAGGTATTAACGGTTTTGGCCGTATCGGTCGTTTCGTATTTCGTGCAGCGCAAGAGCGCAACGACATCGAAGTAGTAGGTATCAACGATCTAATCGACGTTGAGTACATGGCATACATGCTTAAGTACGATTCAACTCACGGCCGTTTCAACGGTACTGTTGAAGTTGAAGGCGGTAACCTAATCGTTAACGGCAAAACTGTACGTGTAACTGCAGAGCGCAACCCAGAAGATCTAAAATGGGATGCTATCGATGTTGACGTAGTAGCAGAAGCAACTGGTCTTTTCCTAACTGACGAGACTGCACGTAAGCACATCACTGCTGGCGCGAAGAAAGTTGTTCTAACTGGTCCTTCTAAAGACGCTACTCCAATGTTCGTAATGGGCGTTAACCAAGACACTTACGCTGGTCAAGATATCGTTTCTAACGCTTCTTGTACTACTAACTGTCTAGCGCCTATCGCTAAAGTTCTTAACGACGAGTTCGGTATCGAATCTGGTCTTATGACTACAGTTCACGCTACTACAGCTACTCAAAAAACTGTAGACGGTCCTTCTGCTAAAGACTGGCGCGGTGGTCGTGGTGCTTCTCAGAACATCATCCCATCTTCAACTGGTGCTGCTAAAGCTGTAGGCGTTGTTCTTCCAGAACTAAACGGCAAACTAACTGGTATGGCTTTCCGCGTACCAACTGCTAACGTTTCTGTAGTTGACCTAACTGTTAACCTTAAGAACGGTGCATCTTACGAAGCTATCTGTGCAGCTATGAAAGCAGCATCTGAAGGCGCTCTTAAAGGTGTTCTAGGTTACACTGAAGACCAAGTTGTTTCTCAAGACTTCATCGGTGAAGTTCAAACTTCAGTATTCGATGCTAAAGCTGGTATCGCTCTAACTGACAACTTCGTTAAAGTTGTATCTTGGTACGACAACGAAATCGGTTACTCAAACAAAGTTCTAGACCTAATCGCTCACATCTCTAAGTAATGTAAGCTTTTAGCTGAATATTTGTATTAAGGCGACTCATTGGGTCGCCTTTTTTGTATCTGTTTCTGGGTTCAATATCACCTGGGAATGTCAAACATTACCCTCCCCTAGGAACCAGAAACTCTCACCTAGGAGTTACAATCTATGGACTTGTCTACGCTACCAGCTTTAACTGTACTTTCTGACTGCGTAACGACTGCTAAGCTAGGCGACAATACGATCGTTCGCATCAACCACCCTAAGGCAACTGCTGCGATTTCCCTTCATGGTGGTCATATCATCTCGTTTAAGCCCTCCAATCAAGAAGAGTTGATTTGGATGAGCAAAGACGCAGTCTACGATAACAAAGCTGCACTACGAGGTGGTATCCCTATTTGCTGGCCCTGGTTTGGTCGCGTTGCCGCCCCTGCTCATGGGTTTGCGCGCAACAGCGCTTGGACGCTAATCGAGCACCGTGAAAGCGACGCTGGTGTTATTGTAAGCTTGGGGTTATCTGACAATGACCAAACTCGCGAAATTTGGCCACACAGCTTCCAACTCGTTTTAAACGTAGAAGTATCTGAAACACTCACTGCTACTCTCAATGTTACCAACACCGACTCGGCTGCATGGAAGTTCTCAGGTGCACTGCATACTTACCTAAACATCGGTGACATTCATAACATGGAAGTAACCGGGATGGGTCCAACTTATATTGACGGCCTACAAGAAGGTAAAGTGTGTCAAGGCGGCGAAATCCTGTCTCTAACCGACACTATCGATCGTGTTTACACCGAGCCAAGCAAAGAAATTGTGCTTCACGATAATGCATTCAATCGACAACTCTCCATCGTTAATGACGGTGACAATTCTGCAGTCCTTTGGAATCCTTGGGAAGCAGGCGCGAAGTCAATGGGCGACATGAACGATGATGGCTACTTAACTATGTTCTGTATAGAGTCGACATTACACGCTAAGACACTAGAAGCGGGGCAAGAACTTAATCCTGGTGACACTTACCAGCTCGCAACCACTCTTTCGGTAAAGTAAATCGCCCGAGCTAATTGCTTCCAACCCATGATATGGTTAGACTTACGAAAATTTTCGTCGAGTCTAACCTATGTCCTATCAATGCCCGCTCTGTCATCAATCGTTGTCCCTCAATGAGCGTAGTTTTCGCTGTGAAAACTACCACCAGTTCGACTTGGCAAAAGAAGGTTATGTCAATCTCATGCCTGTGCAGCACAAACGCTCAAAAGATCCTGGCGACAATAAAGAAATGATGCAGGCACGACGTACTTTTCTTGAGCACGATTTATACGCACCTATGCGTCAACAAGTTGCGGAGACTCTAGCCAATCTCGTAAACCAAGGCACAGTTCTCGATATCGGCTGTGGAGAAGGTTATTACACTAGCTTTTTTCAGCAATACCTAGCAGAAAGGAACAAAAAGTTAGATTTTCATGGACTGGATATTTCCAAAGTAGCGGTTCGATACGGCGCAAAACGCTACCCAAACGTCAACTTTTGTGTTGCCTCAAGTCATAAGCTGCCCTTCTCTGAAAACAGTCTAGCTGCGGTGATTCGAATTTACGCACCTTGTAAACACGATGAGTTACTTCGCTGTATTGAAGATCAAGGGATCATGCTGACCGTAACGCCAGGCAGTCACCATCTATATGAACTTAGAGCGTTGATCTATCAAGATGTTCGTTTACATGATGAAACGGCAGAGCAAATTGAAGGCTTCGAACTTTTGTCTGAATCTAAACTAGACTATGAAATGAACCTTAGTGGCCAACAAGCGTATGACTTGTTGCAAATGACACCATTTGCTTGGAAAGCGACAGACGAAGTAAGGTCGAACCTCAAGTCACAACAAGAGTTTCAATGTAACGCCGACTTCTTGATTCGAGCCTACCGTAAAATGTAATGAGATTTATTTTCAATTAGATTGAGTCCACGTTCAATCTCTATTACCATTACGGTTCCAAGATAGCCTTCCGATGAAGGCTATTTTTATAGAGAGAACAGACTATGAAAGCATTACCCATTCTCATATCACTCGCCCTTCTATCGGGTTGTGCCACGACAAAAAACTCACCTGAATACCAAGCTTCGAAACCGGAAAGTATCGCTTCATTTTACGATTACCAATTGGCCAGCCCTACTGGTGAATCAATCAGCCTAAGCGCTTTACCTAAGGCGATATTGGACGCCGATGTTATCTTAGTTGGGGAATGGCATACCCATGCGGGCATTCATCGATTTCAAACCGATCTTCTGAAAGAACTCATTAACAAAAATCCGGACACTGCGCTTTCTATGGAACAGTTTACCCGTGACAAACAGCCTGTGGTTGATGCCTATCTCGCTTCACAAATTGGTGAGCAGATCTTAATTAAACAAGGAGGAGCTTGGCCAAATTACGAAAGCGACTACCGCCCACTCGTTGAGTTAGCCAAGAATTCAGATATCGACATTATTGCCAGCAACGCACCAAAATCAATAGTCCGCTGTATTGGGCGTCAAGGGGTTGGCTACTTAGATAAACTGGATGAGCAAGAACGTTCTCTAGTCGCAGCAACGATAGACACGTCAGATTCGCCATACAAAGAAAAATTCATGGCCTCCATGCATCACGGTGACATTGAACAAACGAAGAAACAATACGCTGCTCAACTCGCCTGGGATGTGACTATGGCAGAAAGTATTGTTAACTATATGGCAGCACACCCTAACTCTCAGGTCATGCACATCGCAGGTAAATTTCATACCGAGCAAGCATTAGGAACCGCTGCGCAGATCCAGCAATTGAACCCTGACTTGAGTATCGTCGTGATTACGCCAGTGAGTGACATTGTGAGTACAAGCGATGACTACCAATTGGAAGTGCTACCACCACCAAAACGTTACGTTAAAAATGAGAACCGAATGAAGGCGTATAAGAGCTTAAAAATGCGTAACGACTCACTGGTTTGTAAGTAACTCATCAACACAAGTTATGATTGGCGCACAAATTGCTTAGTCCATGTTAATAGCATCGATCAATCTCTCATTTATAGAAGCTTTTATAAAGTTTTTGCCACATTGGACGATGTATTGATTGATAGCGCTAATGGAGATAGTTATGCAAAGCGTCAATTCAAACCTAATGAGCCATACAAACGCACCTGTTGCGACGGCCACTAAGACAGTAGCAGAAGGTGCCACTGCTAACGGCAACACTTTGCCTACAGGCAATGGAGATAGTGTATCCATCTCACCTCAAGCTAAAGCAATGCTAGAAAAGGAAGTGAGCAAAGACGCCAATAAAGAGAATATCTCAAAAGACGATGATGATAGTTTGGGTAAATCTGTCACCTCCTTTGCTCATGGCGCATTAGGTATGGACCATCCAGATGACTTAGAGAAGCAAGAAGATAGTTCTTACTCTGCCGGTCAGTATGTCTCCGCAGCGGTGACCATTGGTGCTTTGATATTAGCCTTGGCATAACGGTATTTATCCTAACGACAAATAATCCTGTTTGAGGTGGAAACCGCATTCACTTGATAATCGATCATCTTTAACTGCATGATCACAATTTATGAATCGACACTTCAAGCTGATTGATAAGCCAACTTTCTTTGGCGCAATCACATTGCTCCTGAGCGTTATCATTCCCTTGATAATGTTCCCTGAACAAGGTGCAAAAATCATCGGGCAAGCCAAGCTCATTATGACCGACAAGTTTGGCTTCCTATACCTCGCCCTTGGCCTCGCTGCCCTCTTTTTTATGATATTCATCATTTTTAGCGATATCGGCCAGATTAAACTAGGCGAACCTGACGAAGCGCCAGAGTTTGCAACGTCTTCTTGGGCCGCTATGCTGTTTTGCGGCGGTATCGGTGCCAGTATTCTCTACTGGGGGTGTATTGAGTGGGCTTATTATTATCAAGCGCCACCATTTCAGCTAGAAGCGGGAAGTGAAGAAGCGGTTCGCTGGGCGGCAACATATGGCATTTTCCACTGGGGACCGATTGCATGGGCCATCTACCTGATCCCCGCATTACCTATCGCTTATTTCTTCTACGTACGTAAGCAACCTGCACTGAAAGTATCCAGCGCATTGATTCCAGTCATCGGCGAGAAACACACCAATGGTGCACTCGGTAAACTGATTGATGTGCTTTTCATCTTTGGCCTATTAGGTGGTGCGGCGACGACATTAGGACTTGCAGCCCCGCTTATCAGCGAGGGCTTGAGTGTCTTATTCGGGCTACCGCAAAACACCTATTCACAAATTGGCGTATTAGCTATCTGTACCGCAATTTTCGCCTACTCTTCGTTTGAGGGGATGGAAAAAGGCATTAAGATCCTCAGTAACATCAACTTCTGGGGGGCAATGCTGCTTCTTGCTCTAGTGTTGGTTTTAGGCCCAACTATTTTTATTCTGGAGACGGGTCTAGATTCCATCGGTCGAATGATGTCTAACTTCTTTGTGATGGCGACATGGGCGGAACCATTTGGTGGCTACGGCACATTTGACAACACTCACTTCCCACAAGATTGGACTATTTTCTACTGGGCATGGTGGTTAGTGTTCGCGCCAAGTATGGGCTTGTTTGTTGCACGCATTTCTCGCGGTCGCACAATTAAACAGATGGTCGCAGGTTCATTGTTCTTTGGTTCATGTGGTTGCTTCCTATTTTTCATCATCTTAGGAAACTACGGCCTATCGCTACAATTATCTGGACAGCTTGATATTGTCGCAATTTTAAACGAGTTTGGTGCAACAAAAGCCATCTTCTCTATGTTGTCAGAGCTACCATTTGCTTGGTTTATCATTCTTTTGTTTACATTGCTGTGTATCATCTTTACAGCAACAACATTCGACTCAATCTCCTACATTTTGGCGTCTGTGGTTCAAAAAGACGTAACGCAGGAGCCAATGCGCTGGAACCGCTTATTTTGGGCCTTCACTTTGAGCTTTATGCCTGCTGTTCTCATGTTCTTAGGTGGTTTGAGCACACTACAAACTGCAGCAATCGTCGGCGGCCTGCCTCTACTCGGTATCGCAGTTATGTTGATGATCTCAGCGGTAAAAGCCACCACGTTGGATATTCGTCACCAAGAAGATTATGTAGAGCCAACCATTAACATTGAAGAACTACCAGAGTTTGATCCTTGGTCAAATGAAGGGGTTGCACTAGCTAATTTTGAAAAGTGTCGTGACGCTGCGCAAATTGCCGCAGATGAAGAGCGTACTGCGCTGCATGCCCTGTTCAAAGTTAAGAAAAAGATTCGCGCTTATGCGTTAGAGCATGCCGATGACACCAGTAAAGCGATCCCACAAGAATTGTTGGATGATTTAGAGGCGAAGCTTCAATTACTCACAGACGCTCAGAACGCGAAAGAGCAGTCCTCACAAGCTGCACAAGATGCGAGAATGAGGTTTACTGAAGTTTGTTCCGCAAGCTAATAACAACAAAAAAGCAGGCTCTAAGCCTGCTTTTTTGTTAACGATTCGGGTGATTGATGATGTGGTCTTCCCAATCCACCACATCAATTTCATACACGACTTTATTGCGAACACTTTCCCCTGCCGCGTGCATAGCGGACTTAGAGCCTGTGATCAATGGGTGCCATTCTGGAAGGGGTTTGCCTTCTGATAGAACACGGTATGAGCACGTTTCTGGGAGCCAATTAAACTCGTGGATTTTTTCACGGGTTAGCTTTAAACATTCTTCACCCGATTGGAATCGATTTGGATAATCCTTACACGAACAAGTTTTGCTGTTCAGCCAACTACAAGCCACATTAGTGTAATAGACCTCATCCGAGTCCTCATCCATAAGTTTGTGTAGGCAACACTTACCACAACCATCACACAATGATTCCCATTGCTGTTCACTCATTTGCTCTAATGGTGTTGTTTCCCAAAATGGACTGGTCATGTGGCATTACCTTCTAAATCTGTGGAGGCGTTTTATACCGCTAGTCGATACAAACTGCAAGTACTCTGTTCGCTCTAGATGCTGTAGCTGTGATTCAATTATGTACAACACCTTTATTTTTGGTAAACTCAGCGCCCTTCAATTTTAAGGCTGCAAAAGATGGATTGTCGATTAGGTTGTGGGGCATGTTGTATCGCCCCAAGTATTTCTTCCCCTATTCCAGGAATGCCAAACGGCAAACCCAGCGGCATTCGCTGCATACAACTTGATGAGCGTAATCTTTGTAAGTTGTTTGGTCAGCCAGAACGACCAAAAGTGTGCCATGCTTTTAAAGCCTGTCCAGACGTGTGTGGAGATACTAATGCTAAAGCATTGGCAAACATCCTAGAGCTTGAACGAATTACCTAATATCTGACCCCAAACTGGCAGTATCAAACCAGTAAGCTATGTTGTTAAGACGCACAACATTAAGAATGGTGTTTGTTATGAACAGATATTTGGCTGAGGTATTTGGTACATTTTGGCTAGTACTCGGAGGTTGCGGTTCCGCAGTATTAGCAGCAGCATTTCCAGATGTAGGTATTGGCTTATTAGGTGTGGCGTTTGCCTTTGGTTTGACTGTCCTCACAATGGCATTTGCTATTGGCCACATTTCTGGGTGCCACTTAAACCCAGCCGTTAGTATTGGCCTTTGGGCGGGTGGTCGCTTCGACACCAAAGAGCTACTTCCCTATATCGTTGCTCAAGTCATCGGTGGCTTACTTGCGGGTGGCGTGCTCTATATCATCGCCTCCGGACAAGCCGGATTTGACGCCGCCGCGTCTGGCTTTGCTTCTAATGGTTATGGAGAACACTCCCCTGGGAAATACTCGTTAACCGCAGCCTTGGTCTGCGAAATCGTCATGACCGCAATGTTTTTACTGGTCATCATGGGAGCCACTGACAAAAGAGCGCCGCAAGGCTTCGCTCCTATAGCGATCGGCTTGTGTTTGACTTTGATTCACCTAATCAGTATTCCTGTAACCAACACGTCAGTAAATCCAGCACGCAGTACAGGGGTCGCGCTCTACGTTGGCGATTGGGCTGTCGCACAATTGTGGTTGTTCTGGTTGGCACCTATTGTTGGTGCAATCATTGGGGCTTGGGTGTATCGCTCATTGCTAAGCAGTGATAGTGACTAAAGCTAATTTTGAACATAAAAAAGGCGCTAAATGCGCCTTTTCACTATCAATCTTATTTAGCAATCTACTTTAGATTTTTTGTCTGCCCAACAGAGAGTGAGACAACGTCGTTCCATCGACCAGTTCTAACTCACCTCCCACCGGAACGCCATGAGCGATACGACTTGCTGATACCTTGTGCTCATGACACAGTTCAGCTATGTAGTGCGCGGTTGCTTCACCTTCCACTGTTGGGTTAGTCGCTAGAATGACTTCACCGATGTCGCCTTGGCGCAGTCTATAATCGAGAACATCCAATCCAATATCGCTAGGACCGATGCCATCTAATGGCGACAAGTGCCCCATTAGAACAAAATAGCGACCCGAGAATTGCCCCGTAGCTTCTACAGCAGCAATATCAGCAGGACTCTCTACCACACAAAGTTGGCCATTCTCTTTGCGCTTAGGATTGCTACAGATATGACAAACTTCTTCTTCGGTAAAGGTACGGCATTCCTGACAGTGACCAATTTCAGTCATTGCACTTGAAAGTGCATCCGCCAGCTGAATACCGCCTTTTCTATCGCGCTGTAACAGATGAAAGGCCATGCGTTGTGCTGACTTGGGACCAACCCCAGGTAGACATCGCAAGGCCTCCATCAAATGCTCCAGCATATGGCTAGTACGCATTAATTGTTCTCTAATCCTTCAATTAGAAAGGCATTTTCATGCCTGGTGGTAGCTGCATTCCACCAGTTACTGACGCCATTTTCTCTTTTTGAGTTTCCTCTACACGACGAGCCGCGTCATTGAACGCCGCTGCAATCAAGTCTTCTAGCATCTCTTTGTCGTCTTCCATAAGGCTTTCATCGATTTCAACACGACGAGTGCTGTGGCTACCTGTGATGGTTACTTTAACAAGGCCAGCACCAGACTCACCTGTTACTTCCATGTTAGCGATTTCTTCTTGAAGCTTTTGCATCTGCTCTTGCATTTGCTGGGCTTGCTTCATCAGGTTGCCCATACCACCTTTACCAAACATAGGGTTCTCTCGGTTTATTCATGTTTCAACTAATAACATGGGGACGCATTCATAGATTGCAACCCCGCTTCCTAGCTGTTTACCTCGAGCAAACAACCGGGAAAGTAACTTTATAAAGGTCGAATACTCTCTTCGTCTAGCTCTGCCGCGAACCTTGTAACAATAAACTGAATGTTAGGATCCGCTTGCAAGCTCTTGGCCGCATCAGAAAGCTTGCCTTGATATAACTGCTCACGAAGTTCGAGTGGTGTCGTCCCCTCCTCGGAGAGCTCTACCGACAAATGACACTCTTCTCCCAATAAGACATTAAGCCCTGCAAGTAGTTCTGACTGATTTTTGTCAGAATTTAGATGCGCATGTGTAGCACGCAGTCCCAGTTGAATGGATGAACCATCTTTTTTGAAGACTGAATTAAGCGCTAATTGTTGCACCAGTTTGCCAATATCAAGACGTTCAATCAGTTCAGCCCATGTGTCTTGCTGAGCAGCTTCTTTCGTCAGTCGCTGCGCCATTTCTGGCGTTTTGATATGTTCAAGAGCCTTTTTAAGCGTAGACGGTTTGACGACTGGCTTCACTTCTTGGGCGACAACATTACCTGTTGGCCGCCATCGATAAGGCTCGTTATCTTTAACCTGCTCGGTATTTAATTTAGCGGCATCTAAACCATTTGACGCACTTGGCGTACGACCTTGGGTTCTCTGAGCAACGCGCTCTAATACAGAGGCAGATTCAGATGACGCTTTAGGCTTTTTTACAGGAGAGTTTCCTGAATTCGCTTGACCTTGAGAAGCCGATTGTCGTTTCGAGCGCAATTGATGACGTAAACCACCCGCAGGTCTTGCTGGCTCGCTGGCTGGAACTGAGCGCTGTGCCTCACCGCGAACGACATCATTAGATCCACTATTTGGAGCGGGCTGAATTTGCGAAGGCGGTGTTTGCGAATACTGCTCTTGATTTGATGGAGGTGCTTGCCATTCACTTTGCGCACTTGGTCGATGTTCGGCCTGTACTGGTTGGTTACCTATCGGTATAGCAGAGGTATCAATATACGGTTCACGCGTACTATCAAATTGTGGCGTCGGCGTGGCATAAGTTTGAGCATTAGTATCACTCGATACCTGCTGTGTTGCCATGCTTTGTGACGATGACAACGCAGGCTTAGCCACTGCACTTTGATTCGCGACAGTGATTTCATTAGCGCTGAGCTGAGTGCTTGGTCTAAATGCCAACATACGCAGTAGCGTCATCTCAACGGCGACACGTTGAGATGGAGCGAAGGGCAGATCTTGTCGGCCTTTCAGAGCAATTTGATAGTACAGCTGTACATCCGTTGCTTGTAGTGTACGCGCAAGGTGCTGGATTTTTTCGCTGTCGGCAATTGCAGCATCGATACTAGATGGTAATGCTTGAGTCATCGCTATTCTATGTAACTGCAATGCGAGCTCAGAAAGCAATGTATCCCAATCCACACCATTTTCCGCCAAGTGCTCAAGCTTGGTCATAACTTGATGTGCATCACCCGTAGTCAATGATTCCAGTATTTGAATAGCTTGAGCCGTATCTAGCGTACCCAACATCTGACTGACGACTGGTGTCGATACATTGCCATTTCCTAGTGCGATCGCTTGATCGGTCAAGCTCAATGCATCACGCATACTGCCGTCAGCAGCATGAGCAAGCAGAGCAAGCGCTCGGCTTTCAGACTGAACTTGTTCCTTCTCAAGAATATGTTCTAGCTGTTGCTGGATATTCTCGACAGTGATCGGCTTGAGGTGGAACTGCAGGCAGCGCGACAGAATGGTCATCGGCAGCTTTTGAGGATCCGTCGTCGCCAGTAAGAACTTCACATACTCTGGTGGCTCTTCAAGCGTTTTAAGCAACGCATTGAAGCTATGACGCGAAAGCATATGCACTTCATCGATCAGGTAAACCTTAAAGCGGTTTCTCGCTGGCTTATATTGAACGTTATCTAGAAGCTCGCGAGTATCTTCAACCTTTGTACGAGACGCCGCATCAATCTCAAGTAAGTCAACACTTCGGCCTTCATCAATCTCTATACAAGTCGAACATGTACCACAAGGTGTCGAGGTGATGCCTGTTTCACAGTTTAAACCTTTTGCGAACAAGCGACCGATGGACGTCTTACCCACACCACGTGTTCCACTGAACAAATAAGCATGATGCAATCTGTTCTGGTCTAGTGCATTCTCAAGTGCAGTTAGGACATGGGTTTGTCCAACTACCTCTGAAAATTTTCTTGGTCGCCATTTCCTAGCTAACGCGAGATAACTCATTAAGGTGTCCTAATTAGTGACCTTCAAATTCACACAAGCTATATACTTCAATACCCAGTGCTTCTAAGCGCTTATCTCCACCAATTTCTGGCAGATTGATTACAAATGCAGCGTGAGATACTTCACCACCTAGTTGGCGAATAAGTTTCGTTGTAGCTTCAATCGTACCACCAGTTGCTAACAGGTCATCAACCATCAGTACTTTATCACCTTCCACAATAGCGTCTGTGTGGATTTCTAGAGTATCAGTGCCATATTCAAGTTCATATGATTGTGCGACAGTTTCACGTGGCAGCTTGCCTGGCTTACGAACTGGAACAAATCCCAGACCTAGCTCAAGTGCTAGAGGTGCACCAAACAAAAAGCCACGAGCTTCAGTACCAACAATTTTAGTGAAGCCCTGATCTTTGTATTTGTCTACAAGCATCTCTATCGTTGCTTTGTAAGCTGCTGCGTCTTCCATAAGACTCGTTACATCACGAAATAGAATGCCTGGCTTTGGGTAATCTGGAATGCTTTTGATGCTTGCTTTGATCTGGGAGATTTTATCGATTGTCATAGTATTGGTCTCTGGAAAGGTCTTTATACGCCTGACGATCAGAGTACGCTGTCGCGAATAGTCACGAGTACGTTCATTCTGTAGGTATAAATTAAAACGCCCACATTAAGCGTGGGCACACAACCTTCACATGTTAGTGATTTTCATCGTGGTCGGCAACGGGCTGTTTCACAGGAATTCGCAAAAAGAAGGTAAAAACACCGATAAACAGAGTAAATAGCACAACTTTTAACCATACTGGTTGGACAATCAATATGGAGATGGCAAAACTCAAAACAATGAAGATTGCGCCTTTGGTTCTGACCGAACGTTTAATGCAGCGATCGTTTTCCCAGTCAGAGATGATGGGACCAAGTTTAGGATGAGAAAGTAACCAATCATGAAATTGAGGGCTACCACGAAAAAAACTTGCACTAGCAAGGAGTAGGAAAGGTGTGGTGGGTAGAAGCGGAAGTACGATGCCTACCACACCCAGTATTACTGAAATAACGCCTAACGTATTCCAAAAGAAACGTTTAACTGGACTTATTGTATTGGTCAAAAACCCGCATATCCGTTCATTACTCTAATCCACGTCAGAGTAGCGGGAAGCGTTGGAATTAGCAATGCGGCAATGAAGCCTAAAAAGTAAAAAATGTTGTATGGTTCTTTGAATTCTGTATCAGACATGACTTTGCTCTTGGGTATAGTTGTTTTAGACATCAAAATGGGAAGCTATCGCCTCCCATTTTTGTTAACACTTTGACTATATCTCAATTACATTCAATCAAAAACAGACTAATTGTGTGGTTATTTTTGAAGAGCGCTTCAGCCACGCAGTTTTAGCCAGGCAGAGCAAGTTTTACCTCCCAACTGAAGCTACTTGAACCGACTCGACTTAAGGACAACTTCCCCCCTTCTAAAACAGCAAGGTCTTTAGTCATAAAATTACTTAAACAGTTCTCACCCAAACGATTTGACCCAGAGATGTTGAAATGAGCTTGAGAATTCTCCCAGCGACAATCCAATCCAGCCGGCAAGACAGATATGGTCCCCTCCGATAAGTCAATCACTCCAAACACAGCTTCGACAGGATATGCAGCGCACGAGCATTGCATGCCTTTTTCTATATTTCTCGCAAGATCTTTAAGGTCGACACTGTTGTGATGCAGACGGCGTACATAATCATCAAACAGTGTCCGTACCAACAACGTACTAGCCACGCCACCATGGTCACTTGATGAAGCATCGACCAGATAAAATGCCATCTGACCGCTCATAAGCCATGTGTAATCGAATACGAGAGGTAATGTGTTGGCCGATTGCAAAAGCCGGTAACTACTTCTCCACGCTCCTAACGCAGAATCTTTTTCAGGTAACAGTGCCGTGAGTAACTCTCTCGCTGCGTTAGGATTTTGCTGAAGATATTGTAGGTGCCAATGCAATTCTTGTTCTTCTTGCGAACCGTCTTCTTCTGACTCTTCAATACGAAACCATCGACTGACAAAGTCAGATTGTTCACAACTGCTTGAACTTTCTTCTAAGACGACATTAATAGATTCCGTAAGATGTTTATAATCACCAATAGGTTTGGTTAAGAAGTCTTTCACTCCCATACGTAACGCTTTAGCAACGTCCGCCATGTCACCAGTCGCCGAAATTACAATAACCGGTAGTGACGGGTACTCTACGCGCACCTCTTCGGTAAACTCCATGCCAGTAAGAAGTGGCATAGCTAAATCACAAAGCACTAAGTCAGGCTCTGTGATACTAAGTAGTTTTAAAGCCTCTAATCCGTCCCCAGCTTCTGTTACTTGGTGGCCCGTTGCCTCAAGAAAGTTTCGGGTAACGGTTCGAAATACGGGATCATCATCAACAACCATAATCCGCGCACTGTGTTGCTGATGAGGTATAGCCACAACAGCCTGACTGTCGGTATTAGACATAAAATTACGCCTCACAAAATTGATTGAGCTTGTTGTTATTATTTTTTGGTTTACATTAAACGTCGTACCGTAGGACACGTTACAATAATGCATTTATATGTATATGCAGGCAGCAGAACAAACTGCTCCTGAGTATTTTAACTGTAGGCAGAAATTCGTTTTTATACAAATGTACCCTTGGGAGAGTTTTTTTAATACAATAGCTAAAGTTGAAAAAATCAAACAACCCTTTGATATCAAGTTAGTTTGCTTGAGAGCACTTGTGTTATTTAGCAACAACGCTTGAAATTAACCACGCCAGCTTGACAAGGTGTAAGCTATACTAAAAGCCAATTAATACAAATAGTTGAATATATGAAACTTGACGATTTAAATCTGTTCCGACTTGTTGTGGAAAATGGGAGTTATACAGCAACTTCTCGTAAGACAATGATCCCTGTTGCAACAATTACTCGACGTATACAGGCTCTAGAGGATTCTTTGAATCTTCGTTTACTGAATCGTCACGCGCGAAAACTGTCTTTAACTGAAGCGGGTGAACGCTTCTATAATGAGTGCTCTCCTCTTCTCCAGCGTCTTACTAGCACTACCGAAGATATCGCAGATGAATGCAAAGGTGCGTCTGGTAAACTAAAAATATCGTCACCTTCTAATTTGACTAAGCGCATGATGATGCCGATGTTCAACGACTTTATGTCTAAATACCCTGACATCAGTCTTGAGCTAACGATGAGCAATCATGCCGATCAACTAGACCCAACGGAATGGGACGTTATTTTCCGCGTCGGTCCTCAACGCGATTCAAGTTTAATCGCTCGTAAGATCAGTACAGTCAAAGATATCCTTGTTGCGCATCCTGACTATCTGTCATTAAACGGCGAGCCTAAGCATGCTGAAGAATTATCAACACACCGCCTATTAAAAGGCGCACCGTTAATTAAATGGCAACTGAAAAATACCAGTGGCGAGTCCATTATTAACAACACGAAAGGCCGTTTCGAAGCCAATAGCTTAAATGTGGTTCGCAGAGCATGTTCTGCGGGTTTGGGTATTACCTTGATGCCCGATGTCATGCTAAAAGAGTACATAAACAACGGCGAACTAGTTCGAGTGCTACCAGAGTGGAGTGCCAACCCTCGCGATATTTATATGCTTTATAACCATAAAGATCATCTTCCTGAAAAAGTCCGTCTGTTCATCGACTTTGTTATCGATTACTCACTTCATTGATATTTCAGTAGCAACGGCTTCAAAATTTAGACACAAAAAAACCAGAGCTTGCTCTGGTTTTTTCTTTTCATCGTTCGCTTATTCGTTATGCAGTTCTAGATTTGCTAGATCCGCTTGAATATCACGTTGCGTCTTTGCATCATCGCTACGTAGCGAGTCAAGGAAGTCAAGATACGTTTGGTCAATATCGCCAGTTACATATTCACCGTTGAATACAGACGCCTCAAACAATTTCACATCGGGGTTTCCAAGACCAACAGCTTCTATTAAGTCAGGAATGGTTTGATAAATCAGTGCGTCCGCACCAATTTGCTTACAGATAGCATCGTTGTCACGGCCGTGAGCAATAAGTTCATTGGCACTCGGCATATCAATACCGTAAACGTTAGGGAAGCGAACTTCCGGCGCAGCAGAGACCATAAATACTTTGTTAGCACCTGAGTCGCGTGCCATCTCAATGATTTGCTCTGACGTTGTACCTCGAACAATAGAATCATCCACCAACAGAACGTTCTTACCTTTAAACTCTGAGCGAATGGCATTAAGTTTACGGCGAACCGACTTCTTACGCTGCTGCTGCCCTGGCATAATGAAGGTACGACCTACATAACGGTTTTTAACAAAACCTTGGCGGTATGGCTTATCGATAGCCTGAGCGATTTGCAAAGCGATATCACATGATGTTTCAGGGATTGGGATAACCACATCAATGTCTAGATCCGAGTATTCTTGCTGAATGCGCTCACCCAACTTCTTACCCATTTCAACACGTGCGCTGTAAACAGAAATCTTGTCAATGAATGAATCAGGACGAGCAAAGTAGACAAACTCAAAAATACATGGGTTTAGGCTTGGATTGTCAGCACATTGACGAGTGAAGAGCTCACCGTCAAACGTTACATAAATCGCTTCACCAGGAGCAACATCGCGAACAAAGTCAAAGCCTACTGCATCAAGAGCTACTGACTCAGAAGCCACCATGTACTCGGTTTTGCCTTCAACATCACGCTTGCCTAAACATAGCGGTCGGATACCGTTTGGGTCACGAAATGCAATCATACCGTGACCGATGATCATAGCAGCTACTGCGTAAGCCCCTTTGATAGTGCGATGCACATTAGTAACAGCTCTGAAGACATCATCAGATGTTACATTGCCTTTTACGGTATCAATTTCATGAGCTAGAACATTCAGCAATACTTCAGAATCGGACGTAGTGTTCACATGACGGCGGTCTTTTTCAAACAGCTTCTCACGAACTTCGTGAGCATTAGTCAAGTTACCATTGTGAGCCAGTGTAATTCCGAACGGTGAGTTTACGTAGAAAGGTTGAGCTTCTGAAGCGCTTGAGCTACCTGCTGTAGGGTAACGAACATGTCCAATA
This sequence comes from Vibrio sp. CyArs1, assembly GCF_022432925.1. Lineage (NCBI taxonomy): Bacteria > Pseudomonadati > Pseudomonadota > Gammaproteobacteria > Vibrionales > Vibrionaceae > Vibrio > Vibrio sp. CyArs1. The sequence continues at coordinate 162,343 of NZ_JAKRBO010000007.1, forward strand.
CCAACACAACCTTGGAGGCGTTGCATATGCTTCGCTTCAAATACGTCTTTTACTAGACCATTCGCCTTACGCAGACGAAAACGATTGCTTTCTATGGTAACAATACCAGCGGCATCTTGGCCACGGTGCTGTAAAACGGTCAAAGCGTCATAGATAGACTGATTCACAGGCGTTGAGCCAACGATTCCAACAATACCACACATGTCCTAATCCTCGATTTGCGACATTAGCTGGCGCCATTAGGCGCCAGACAGGAAACTAGAAGTTGCTTCGATGTGTTCAAAAAACGGCTGTATCACAAGTTTAAATTGCGGAACAAGTTGGGAAGACTCCCACCATTCACTGCTATTTAGTGTCGTGAAGGTATCAACAAAGAACAATACCGCAGAAACAATTAACACACCTCTAAGCGCGCCAAATACGATACCTAATACTCTGTCAGTACCCGATAGACCCGTTTTTTGCACTAACTGCCCTAAAACATAATTAATTAACGCCCCAACAATCAGTGTGGCAACAAATAGGGCAGCAATTGCGGCGCCATTTCGGAACATCTCATCTTCGATATTAGTAAAGTACACCGCAAGTTTTGCGTAGTACTGGCTGGCAATAAAAAATGCGCCGAACCATATCACTAAAGACATTGCCTCTTTGGCAAATCCGCGAACTAAACTGATTAAAGCTGAAAGCCCAATCACACCCAAAATGACAAAATCTAACCAATTCATGAATTCTTCATCTCAAGTTGGCGCGCATTTTAACAGAAAAATCCGCGACGCAAACGTTTTCTTATGGATTTAGTGGTTTAAATTTGAGCAATTGACCTTTTGAACCGGTAATTTTCTCCAATTCTAGCAATTGCTTCTCAAGTTTACTTTTTGAAACATCTGGACCTATGATGACACGCGTAAAGGTGGCTTCCTGTTTTACATGTGCTTGATAGCCACGTTTTTGTAGGTCGGCAACAAGACCGCGAGCATTATCTGCATTCTTAAGAGCCATAAGCTGAATAATCCATGCACTATCAGCATACTCATTACGCTCAGGCACTTCTTTCACTGCAACATCCACGACATCACGCTTATCTTGTTCGGCCTGCTGCTCAGGTGTTGCAGCCAGCTCTTCCCCTACTGTTGCTTGAACAGGCGAGTCAGGTAACACCGATGTGTCTTCTTCTGGCTCTAGTACCTCAAAGCTTTCTACTTGAGCGCTGATTTCAGGCTTAAGCGGAATACTGGCAAACTCTTCTTTGTAATGAAGCTTTTTACCATCAAGTAGGTCAGGCAAAATGATGACACCAACTGCGACCAATACTATGGTACCCACCAAGCGGCTTTGAAATTTACTCGCCATTGATACTCCTTAATTACTTTATTGCTCTTGAGCGTCTAACTTCTCACAATGCTCAAGAACTTCGCCAACGGTATGGAAGGATCCTACGACCAAAATCATATCGTCTGACTTTGCTTCACTTTTCGCGGCTTGATATGCACTTACTGGGTTGTCATATCGCTTTAGAGCATTGCCAGACATTAAATGCTGGCACAGTTCGTCTGCACTCGCCGCTCTTGGCCCTGATAATGACGCTGGATACCAATCTTCAGTTAATGGGTTTAACACTCGAATGGTCTCTTCGATATCCTTATCATGCAACATGCCAATCACGACTTTAAATCCGCGATTTGGGTAATGCTTAGAAAGCTGTGCAACCAGATACTCTGCTGAATGAGGGTTATGAGCTACATCGAGAATGGTTACTGGCGATCCGGTAAGCATCTGCATACGACCCGGAAGACGCGCTTGCTTAAGTCCATTCACGATATTAACGTCGGAAATGTCCAATTCTGCCGCCCCTAAAGCCATCAACGCAGTGTTGGCGTTCATTAGTGGCAAGACTGGTATGGGCAAGTCCTCAAGCATGAATGTGCCATGTTGCCATGCCCATGTGTGTTCAGACGTCAGTTTGTAGTCAAATTGAATACCCGTTTGGTAGAAATTCGCCTTAATATCATCAGCATGCGCAGGCACAGTTGCAGGTGGTTTTGGTTGGCCACATATTGCTGGCTTCCCAGATCTAAAGATTCCTGCTTTCTCGAACCCAATGACATTGATATCGTCACCCAGCCAATCAACATGATCTACTGCGAGGCTAGTAATGACTGAAACATCGTGATCAACCACGTTAGTTGCGTCAAGACGCCCACCTAGGCCCACTTCCAGTAAAACCACTTCCACTTTGTTTTCCTGAAACTGTCGCAATGCGGCAAGCGTGGCGTACTCGAAAAAGCTAAGGCTGACTTCGCCACGTAGCTTTTCGATATAGTCAAACGCACGAGTGTGTGATTCATCATGAAGATCGCTACCATTAACGCGAACACGCTCGTTGTAACGAATAAGGTGTGGGGAACTATAAACACCGACTGAATAACCTGCATCTAGCAAGATTGCTTCCATAAGCGCGCAGGTAGAGCCTTTACCGTTAGTGCCAGCGACGGTAATGACTGTTGGGGCAGGTTTGGTCAATTGACCTTTTTGGGCGACTACCGAAACTCGATCTAAACCTAGGTCGATAGCACTAGTATGAATACTATTTAAGTAATCAAGCCACACCTGTAAAGAAGATGTGGCTTGTGGAATGGATTGTGAACTCATTTAGCCGTCAATATCTTAACGTTTGATAACTTAGTGAGTACTTTACCCTTTTTCGTCCGCTTCTGGTACTTCATATGTAGGTTCTTCTGGAGAATCTTCAACAGAGACCACTAAAGGAGACGCTTTATTTGTCATTTTAGCAAGTAGGCTACCTACGCGTTGACGCATTTCACGGCGGTCAACAATCATATCAATCGCACCGTGCTCAAGTAAGAACTCACTACGTTGGAAACCTTCTGGTAAGTCTTCACGAACCGTTTGCTCGATAACACGACGACCAGCAAAACCGATCAATGCTTTTGGTTCACCGATATTGATATCACCCAGCATTGCTAAACTCGCCGATACACCACCCATAGTTGGGTCGGTCATAACAGAAACGAACGGTAGACCTTTTTGAGATAGGCGCTCAAGTGCAGCACTGGTTTTCGCCATTTGCATTAGAGACATTAGTGCCTCTTGCATACGAGCACCGCCACTGGCAGAGAAACACACTAAACCACAGTTGTTTTCTATAGCCGCTTCTACTGCACGCACAAAACGAGCACCAACCACAGAGCCCATAGAGCCCCCCATGAAGGAGAACTCAAATGCACATGCGATGACTGGGTTACCCAGCAGTTCACCTTGCATGACAACGAGTGCATCTTTCTCACCACTATTTTTTTGAGCGGCAGAGATACGCTCTTTATAGCGCTTTGAATCTTTAAACTTCAGCTTGTCTTGTGGTTCAAGCTCAGTACCAAGTTCAACGCGATTACCTTCATCTAGGAATGTTTCTAGACGACGACGCGCTTTCATTCGCATATGGTGGTCACACTTAGGACACACCTCTAGATTACGCTCTAATTCAGCATGATAAAGTACTTGCTCACAGGAAGTACATTTAGTCCAGATACCTTCTGGGATAGACGCTTTGCGCGAGCTAACGATGTTGCTTTTTTCTAAAATTTTTTCAAGCCAACTCATGGAAGACCTTTTCTCTTGTGACCCCCGCCTAATGGCGAGAGATTGAAATTCTAATTAATGCCGTTGGATTAAACCATATTACAGGCTAACTGTAGATAAAAAACTGGTTGTACCTATCCTTGTGACATTGCCATAAATATTTGTAACGCCGAAAGTCTCTACTGATTTTCGAGTACAATTACCAACCAGAGTTCAAATCATTCGGCAAAAATAGTGGACCAATTGGTGCTTCTGGGAGCTGGTACTCACTTGGATAATCCACATCGACCAAATACAGGCCTTCAGCTTTTGCCGTTGCGCCAGCTAGCTTGCGATCTTTCTGCTGCAATAGCCATTCAATCCACTCTGGTGGCTGCTCACCTTTACCCACCACAATCAGGCTGCCAGTGATATTACGCACCATATGATGAACAAAGGCATTCGCTTTGATATCAATCACAACATACGGTCCATGGCGAGAAACATTGAGGTGCATGATGTTACGCCATGGGCTTCGAGACTGACAGTGAACCGCTCTAAATGAGGTAAAGTCGTTTTCGCCCAGCAAATATTGACCTGCTTGGTGCATTTTTTCTGCATCAAGTTCGCCATGATAATGACTAATACCAGAAGACAAAATGCCAGGTCGCAATGCGTGGTTAAAGATCACATAACGATAGCGTCGAGCGGTCGCCGAAAAACGAGCATGAAACTCTTCAGGGACTTCTTTTGCCCAACGCACAGCGATATCCTTAGGAAGATTCGCATTCACGCCCATGGTCCAGGCAGCTGGCTTACGAATGACAGAAGACTCCAAATGAACCACTTGCCCAGTGCCATGCACACCAGCATCTGTTCGACCAGCACACTGTACTTCTATCGGTTGATTTGCAACGATCGATAGCGCTTTCTCCAGTTCTTCTTGCACACTGGAGACGTCTCTTTGTCTTTGCCAACCGTAGTAGTTTGCACCGTTATATTCGATACCTAATGCAACTTTCATCGTTTTCTCTGTCTATCTGTCAATTTTCAAAGGGGGCAAAGTATATACCCAACTCATAAAGGTATAAACCCGCAGGTGGTGAATCCTTTGTCATCAAAGCGTAAAAGCAAAAACGGCGGTCATTCAACCGCCGTTTTACATCACTTTTACTTACTGGTATTCGGAAAGCTTAGCCAGCAAGGCCTTTGCTTCTGATTGAATATTGCCACTACCTTCTAGTAGCGCTTTCTCAAGTAATTTCACCGCACCCTCGAAATCATTCATTTCGATGTAGATCTTGGCAAGGTCGAGGTTACCTGCGGCTTCGGAATCCGAATCAACATCGACTTCGGTAATTGGACCAATGACATCAGGGAACTCATCCAATCCCACATCCAACTTCAACTCTTCTTCCTCATCACTGGAAGCATTATCGTCGACCTGTGCCATCAGCTCATCAATCGTCATAAATTGATCTGCGCTGTCCTCAAAGTCGGCAACAGGGTCTTGGGAAGCCCAGTCCTCTTCACTGGCATCAGCTAAAGAACCAGCATGAGTATTGTTCCAAATTTCCTGTTCTTCATCTGGGATTTGGTGATCGATCGATGCTCGCTGCTCGTCAGTCAATGAGAAACCATTCCAGTCTTCACCACCTTCTTGGTCTGGAGAATCTTGCAGCATCACACCCAAATCCATGCCAGCACTATCCGCCGTTGTTTGGTCAACAGGGCTAATATTTGAGAACGCTTGCTCGCCCTCTTGCAGCAACTCCCCAAGCTGACCTTCTTGCTCTATAGCTGACATGTCTACCATAGAAAAAGCATCTGCTAGAGCATCAATTTCTGAGTGATCTAATGTTTCACCTACCATGTCTTGCTCAACTGCAAAACTCGGCTCGCGTTCAGAAGCGGACGACACCATATCCTCCGCAGCTTGTGACTCATCGTATTCCGGTAGATCCTCTAGCGAAATAGCGCCATCGGTGATCTCATCCTGAACCGAAGGCTCATGAACAAGCTCAGGCTCTGCTTGCGCGCTATCCGCATACGCGTCCTCTTCGGTGTAATCAGGAAAATCAAACTCTTCAATCGGTTCTCGTTCCGGCACCGTTTGAGTAGCATCTGATTGAGGGGCAGTTTCAATGTCACTCTCTGTGTTGTGGGCAACTTCTACCTCTTCTGGCAATTCAATGTCATGAAGTACAGCTTCAATCTCCGCTTCGCTAACATCGCTAGGCTCAGACGCCTCTTGCTCTATTGGTTGTCCTGCCAACACATCAGCAAGCGCATCTTCTTCGCTATACTCAGGCAGTTCATCATCGGCCATAGCAAAGTCGGCAGCCAGTTCCGAATCCGGCTGCAAGGTATCCTCAGCGTCACCCTCTGCATCGGCGAAAGCATTTTCTTCGTTATATTCACTTTGCAAAGCTTTGGCTAAAAAGTCATCGTCAGACTCTTGCTCTTGAGAGGATTCCGCCACTTCGGCTTCCAGCGCAGTTGATGGAGTATTTTCATCATCTATCAACCAATCATCATCTTGAGGAATTCCAAACTCATTCGCCATCAAAGCTTCAAGTTCTTTCTGTTCTTGCGAATCATCACGCGGCACTGTGTCCGACTCTCCTACCCCTTCAATTTCAGGAGAGAAGTCGAACTCATCTTCAAATGCAGTACTCGCATTGTCACTGGCTGACGTTTGTTGCTGATGCGCCTCGTGATGTCGCTCGTTCTCTTGCGAAACTTCGCTTTCAAAACTTGACGGTAACGACGGTTCAGCAATGCCTTGTTCATCTGCAATAGAATCAACGTCAGGAACATTATTATCTAAGTCATCTAATGTTGATGGCTCTTCCACTTGAGATTGTGCTTCGCCGGCAGGATCTTGCGAAGATGAAGACAGACCCATCGAATCTAGCTCTTCGATATTTACCTGCTCAGCCTCAGCAATAGCTGGTCGCAACTCAGCATCTAATGCCAAATCGAGGTCATCCTCTAAGCGCTGCTCTTCAGTTACATTTTGCGCTGCGACAGCCGCACTCTCTTCGACCAACCTATCTGCATCAGCACTTTCTTCTACATCAGTACTTTCTGCCACAGCCATTACGTCGTCATCCTCAGGCTGTTGCGTCAGTGAAGATTCGGCTTCTACGGTTGAAGGTTCAAGGTTTGATGACTCAAGGTCAGAGAGTTCAAGTTCGCTGTCTTCGATCTCACTATCTAAATCAATATCTGCGCCGATTAGGTCGTCAGAGGCAAACGGGTCAAGATCAATAGCTTGTTTCTCATCGGAGGTTGAATCGCCTAACGTACTTTCAAACAGTAATTCATCAAGTAAATCGGTATTGTTTTCATCAAGTTCTAAGTCTTCATCTGCCAGTAAAGTGACGTCATCTAGGTCTATATTCTCAGAAGATTCAAACTCCTTGTCAGTGGTTTCTTTCTCATCAGCATCGACTATTTCATCGAGCATTAGATCAGAATCATCCAAATCAGACAGTTCAAAATCCTCGTCCAGCATATCGTCTAGAAGCGTGATTTCTTCGTCTTGTGCCACTTCAGAGGTATTAGACTGTGGCATTTCAGGTGTTGCGTCTATTTGTGAGAACTGGGCAAAAAGGTCATCAATATCGGCATTATCAACAGGTTCATCTGCTTGCTCTGGCGTCACCTCTGATGCGGTTTTGTTATCCGTCTCAATATCTAGATCATCCAGATTGAAGTCACCATCACTTTCTAGATCGAAGCTCTCACCCGCAAGTAACTCATCCATGTCCGCTTGATTTAGTGAGCTTTCAGGTTCCTTCAAATCAAGGTCAGCCGTTTCAGTACTAGACGTGCCGTTAAAATCAGCGAATAGATCGTCGAGCTCTTGTTGAGAAACAGGCTCTGAATCTGTATCAGACAAGTTTAAATCGAGGTCATCTTCTGCATCTGGAACTGCAACATCGTTGAGTGCACGTTCCATTTCTTCAAGACCTAATGCCTTTTCACCATCTTTAACGCTGATGCCGTTATTACTCGCGTCAAGATCAACAAAACCGATATCCAGCTCACCATCTTCGTCGATGCTGGCAAACGGGTCTTCGTCATCATCGTCTAAATTGAAATCAAGCTCGCTATCATTCAAATCGGCGAAAATATCATCTTCTGGCTGTTGCTCTACCTCTAGTTGGCTACTGTCATCATCTTCCTCAATCCCAGCAAGGAGGTCATCCGAGAACGGGCTATCATCATCCAGAGTATCAACCGCAACAGCTGCAGTAGCAACACCAGCAGTCGCTGCCGCAACATCAGAAGACGGGGTTGAGGTATTGGCTTCTTGATTACTAGCAATCTGCGTCTTTTGCTTACGAGATCGTAAAACCATCATTACCAACAAGCCAATCAGCAGTGCAGGAACAAACGCTAATAAGGCAACAAACCAAGGCTTAGCTAACCAAGTATCCAACTTGCTCGGCGCAAGCCTTGCCATCTCTGCTTGCTTGCGCTTCTCTTCACTGAGCTGTCGCTCAACCTCTGTACGAATACGCTCTTCGTTACTGACTTCAGTTTTTAGAACTTCCACTTCATTTTGGACTTCTGACAACATCAACCTCAATTGATGATTACGCTCTTCTAGGGAAAGCAATTCACTTTCTGAACGCGTCAACTCTTCCTGAAGCTTTTGAGTTAGCTCTTGTGCTGGCTGCTTAATCTCACCCGACTCAATTAAGCCTTTCGCTGCTGGAATAACTTGCTCTAAACCTGTCTGAGGTTTGATGTCCGAAACTTTTTCGTTCGTGACTTGCGAAGGAACTGATTTGGTTGTCGCCGAAGTTTCAACCGTTGGTTTCACATCAGCCGGTTTTACCTCAGGTTTTGATTCAGCGACCACCTTGGCCTGTCTCTGTGTCGCTGCTGAATTGAGTTTATTTTGATGGGCAGCAAGTACGGCTAAGGCTTCTTGTAAATCGACACGATTGATTTGAGCGTCAGATGGGATGCGTAGCTCGCTGTTAGGTACCAGCTTATGAATATTGTTTTGCTCAAATACAGCAGGGTTGAGTTGATAAAAGGCGTAAATCGTTTGTTGTACGGTAGCGTCTGCTGGTTTAAATCGACTTGCAATCGACCAAAGAGTTTCGTTGACTTTAGTGGGCCCATAATAGCGAGCAGGCGTGTCAGAATCTGGAGTAACTTGATTACGAATTGGCTGTGAAAACTTTGGCGCAGCCAGAGCTTCACCGTTAGGGCCAGTTAATCGAATAGTATCAGCGCTGATAGAAAAAGAAGTCGTCGCTCCTGCTAGTGCAAGTGTCACCAGCAAAGGCTTTAAAAAATGATGCATGGAAGGCTCAGCTGTCTGCGATAAAAAATACAAATCTAATCTTGGTACTATATCGGATAATCACTGCAAAACTATAGCTCAGCCTTGAAAAAACATGATTCAAGCATGATATTCGTACCAATTTTGTCACACTATACAGAACAAAGGCCTCTAACAAGAGGCCTTTAATTATCAACTTAAATTGAACGTAACGAGTTTAGAAGTAATCACGAATTAACACTTCTGCGATTTGCACCGCATTCGTCGCAGCGCCTTTACGTACGTTGTCTGCCACTACCCATAGGTTGATACCACTGTGGTGACTGATGTCATTGCGAATACGACCAACCATAACGTGATCTTTGCCACCCGCATCACGAACTTGAGTCGGCATATCTTCACCATGGAATACTTCAATACCGTCCGTTTGTTCTAACAGTTGCGTTACTTCTTCCGCTGAAATTGGTGCACGAGTTTCTAAGTGTACCGCCTCAGCATGGCCGTAGAATACTGGAACTCGAACACACGTTGGGTTCACCATGATGCTCGCATCATTGAAAATCTTCTGAGTTTCCCACACCATTTTCATTTCTTCTTTGGTGTAGCCGTTGTCCATAAACTGGTCAATCTGTGGAATACAGTTAAATGCGATTTGCTGGCTAAATGCTTTATTTTCAACCGGTTTGCCATTTAGTAGCATTGCGGTTTGACCCGCTAGCTCATCAATACCTGTTTTACCCGCGCCAGACACTGACTGATACGTCGTGACATTAATACGGTCAATACCTACTGCGTCATGAATAGGCTTCAATGCAACCAACATTTGAATAGTTGAACAGTTTGGGTTAGCGATAATGTTACGGTTACGGAACTCAGCAATCACTTCTGGATTAACTTCCGGAACAACCAAAGGAACATCATACTCATAGCGGAAGTTTGAGGAGTTATCGATAACGACTACACCCTCATCAGCTGCAATTGGTGCCCACTTAGCTGATTGCTCACCACCAGCAGAGAACAGTGCGATGTGAACCTGAGACCAATCAAAGTTTTCTACATTCTCTACTCGAACGGTTTTACCATTAATGCGATAAGTTTTACCTTCACTACGCTCGCTAGCCAGCAAGTAAATGTCACCCATTGGAAATTCGCGTTCTTGAAGCACTTCCACCATAGTTTCACCTACAGCGCCGGTTGCTCCAAATACAGCAATATTAAATTGTTGGCTCATTGGTTACCTCGATTTGAAATCCTAGTTCTGCTAAAGGTGCTAAATTGCATGAATCGCTACCCTTAACAAGGATGGCGCCATATTCACGCCTATCCCAATAATTTTTGCGCATTTTATCAAAGCCGCCTTCATTGTGAATTTCACGGCGGAAAATTGCGTCGTCTTTGCGTACATCATAGATGATTTGAGTCATGCTATGCAGTGTCGCTTCATTCCACTCTCTATCTAATGTAATTTGTGGAATGGGTGCAATAGGTAATAAAGCATCTGGGTTAGCACGTTCAGATAGCTGCAAAAATTCACAATAGCTATTGAAGATCATCGTGGTACCGCGAGCTTTGCCCTCTAAACCATAGCCTGCAATATGAGGGGTCGCGAACGTTAACAGAGGAAGCAGGTCGAAATCAACTACTGGTTCAAACTCAAACACGTCAAGAACAGCAGTAAACCCATCGTTCTTAAGCAGTCGCTGCTTTAGAGCAGCATTATCCACCACAGGACCTCGTGCTGCATTTATTAAGATTTGGTCAGATCTAAAATTGTTTAAACGCGCTTCATCGATTAAATGGTGAGTGGGAAATTCACCATCTCGTGTGATTGGCGTGTGCATAGTGATGACATCAGATTGCTCTAATAGTACATCTAGGTCGGTAAATTCACGGCTGTCGCCTTGTTGCTGCTTAAGAGGGTCGTTGAGCAGAACCTTAATACCAATACCTTGTAAACATTTTTGGAGATAGCTTCCGACTTGACCACAGCCAACAATGCCCACTGTTTTATCAAAAATAGAGAAGCCTTGTTGCTGAGCAATAACCATCAAGCTACTGATCACGTATTCCGCAACGCCAACCTTATTGCAACCTGGCGCAGCAGTGAAAAAGATACCACGCTGTTGCAACAATGCTTGATTAACATGATCCATGCCTGCTGTTGCTGTACCGACAAATTTCAATTTGTTCGCTTTTTCTAACAACGATTCATTCACTTTTGTGATCGAACGTATCATCAGCGCATCAACGTCAATAAGGTCGTCAGCAGTTAGCTCACGTCCTGGTTTCGCTATCACTTCACCTAGCTGCTCGAACAATTCGACAGCATAAGGCATTGCTTCATCAACAATAATCTTCATTGTTTTATCCAAAGGGTGTTGTCCTTACCTAGGCGTGAATTGTGCAAGATCTTCACCACAGTGTCGAGAGAACTCTTTTCAAATTCCCTAGATAGAAAAATGCCCAGCCAATAATGGCTGGGCAATATCCAGAACAAAAGGATTTTAACCCGCTCTCCAGGAGTTAAAACTTGCGTCTGCGACCAATTTTCACTGGTCAGCTCTGGAAATCATAATAACTGATTATCCAGTCTTAGCCTTGATACTTTTTCAATACTAGCGTTGCGTTAGTACCGCCAAAGCCAAAGCTGTTTGACATCACTGTATTCAGTTCTTGTTCACGAGTTTCAGTAACAATATCTAGGCCTTGGGCTGCTTCATCCAGTTCTTCAATGTTGATGCTTGGTGCAATAAAGCTGTGATGTAGCATTAGCGCAGAATAAATTGCTTCATGAACACCAGCTGCTCCCAATGCGTGACCTGTCATTGCTTTTGTCGCTGAGATTGCAGGGCTATTGCCGCCGAATACTTCTTGAATAGCGCCCAGTTCTTTTACGTCGCCAACAGGAGTTGATGTTCCGTGAGTGTTTACATAATCAATCACTTCTACATCTTGCATCGCCATCTTCATACAACGAACCGCACCTTCGCCAGATGGTGCTACCATGTCGTAGCCATCAGAAGTTGCACCGTAACCTACGATTTCACCGTAGATAGTCGCGCCACGAGCTAGAGCATGCTCGAGCTCCTCGACAACAACCATACCGCCACCACCAGAGATAACAAAACCGTCACGGTTTGCATCGTAAGTGCGAGAGGCTTTTTCTGGTGTTTCGTTATATTTAGTAGATAGTGCGCCCATAGCATCAAACATCATAGTTTGAGTCCAATCAAGCTCTTCACCACCACCAGCAAATACGATGTCCTGTTTACCAAGTTGAATCAGTTCCATCGCATGGCCGATACAGTGTGCCGACGTCGCACATGCAGAACTCATCGTGTAGTTCACACCACGGATTTTAAATGGAGTCGCCAAACATGCAGAAACAGTTGAAGACATAGTGCGAGGTACCATGTAAGGACCAACACGCTTCACGCCTTTCTCGCGAATAGTGTCTACCGCTAGTGTTTGGTTTAGTGCTGACGCACCACCAGAGCCAGCAACAATACCCGTGCGGTCATTTGATACTTGGTCTTCTGTTAGACCTGCATCAGCAATTGCCTGTTCCATAGACAGATAAGCGTACGCCGCAGCATCACCCATAAAGCGCATTTTTTTACGATCAATGTGCTCAGCTGGGTTGATTTTCAGGTCGCCCCACACTTGAGAACGAAGGCCCATCTCTTTGAACTGCTCAGAGGCGTTAATACCAGAACGGCCTGCTTTTAGAGACGCTAAAACTTCTTCTACGTTGTTACCGATGCTCGAAACAATACCCATACCGGTAATTACGACTCGTTTCATGTGACTTTCCTATAAATTCAAAAACTGCTAAATGATAACGAAGATACAGGATATAAGTGGTCAGCTTTCCCATAAATTCGTACAATCCGCACCAATAAATGCTATCGATGCCCTAATAACTGTAGTTGTGATAACTTTCTAGTAACGGGTATAACACAAGTTAAGTGTCAATATTATGACTTCCATCACTCACGCTCAACTCGACTGGAATGAGTCGGGTACTCCAGTTTCAGACCAATTTGACGATGTTTACTTCTCTAATGTCAATGGGTTAGAAGAAACACGTTACGTTTTTTTGAAACAAAATCGCCTTCCGGAGCGTTGGCAGGATTTCGAACAACGACGTTTTATCATTGCTGAAACCGGATTTGGTACCGGCCTCAATTTCCTTGCAGTATGGCAATGGTTCGAACAGTTCCGAATGAGCAATCCGGATTCGACACTTCAAGAACTGCATTTTATTAGCTTTGAGAAATACCCTCTCTCAAAAACCGATCTAGAAAAAGCGCATCAAGCATGGCCGGAGTTAGCTCCTTATGCCGAACAGTTGCAAGCACATTACCCTATGGCTGTACCGGAATGTCATCGCATTGTCTTAGCGGATGGCGCGATAACGCTAGATCTCTGGTTTGGCGATATAAAAGACTGCATGCCGCTAGTACCCACACCAAACGAAGGTATAGTAGATTGTTGGTTCTTAGATGGTTTTGCACCAAGTAAGAACCCAGAGATGTGGAATCAAGAGTTGTTTAACGGCATGGTTAAACTCGGTAAACAAGATTGTACTTGTGCAACGTTCACTGCAGCAGGTTTTGTCCGAAGAGGTCTAATCGAAGCGGGTTTTGATATGCGTAAAGCCAAAGGTTTTGGCACAAAGCGTGACATGATTGTCGGTCAAATCGCACAAAAAACGCCATTCACAAACTATCACTCACTGTATTATCGACCACATCTAAATACACCAGTACAAGTAGCCATCATTGGTGGCGGCATTGCCAGTGCTTGCCTGACAAAAGCGTTAGCAAATCGAGGAATTCACAGTCAACTATTTTGCAAAGACAGTGAACCTGCTCAAGGTGCATCCGGAAACAGGCAAGGTGCGGTTTACCCACTTCTTAACGGTGAGCACAAAGGCGTATCCAGAGTGTTTGCTCCAGCATTTATTTATGCCCGCCAGTTTGCGGAGCAAGCAGCAACCACAATCCCTTACGACCACGATTGGTGCGGTGTCACGCAACTTATGTGGGACGAGAAATCTACTACTAAGCTCGAACGTATGTTGTCAGGAGGCTTTCCGACAGCGCTTATCCATAAGTTGGATGCAGAACAAACCTCAGAGACCATCGGCCTCCCTTCGCCGCATGCGAGCATTCACTACCCTCTCGGAGGTTGGTTATGTCCATTCCAGCTCACTCAAGGTCTAATCCAAAGTAGTGTAAACGATGGAAAAAGTAGTGCTTACTTTAATTTAGAAGTAGCTGAGCTAAAACAAGCGCAGGACGGAAAGTGGCAAGTCATCCTCGTTGACGGCACTATCCATCAAACTCACTTCGACACAGTTATCGTTGCTAATGGCCATAAATTCAGTGCTATAAAACAAACAGAGAAACTGCATCTTACGGCGGTAAAAGGACAAGTCAGCCATATTCAGACGACAGATAAGCTCAAATCGCTAAAGTCGGTGCTATGTTATGACGGTTACATGACGCCAAACAATCCACAAACAGGCACCCATTGCATCGGCGCAAGCTACGATCGAAAACACATCGATAACCAATTTGATCAACAAGCTCAGTTCGAAAATGCAGAAAAACTCAGACACTGTATTCAAGACGTCGAATGGGTAAATGAGGTAGACACCTCAGATAACCAGTCACGACAGGGGATTCGCACCGTAAGTCGAGATCACTTACCCTTCGTTGGTCAAGTGTGTGATTTTGATAAGCTAGATGCCTCCTATTCGGAGGACGACAACACGTTAAGTGAACTTCCGAATTATGGCGGCTTATATTGTATGCTCGGTTTAGGCTCTAGAGGACTGAGTTCTGCGCCACTTTTGGCTGAGCTATTAGCCTCTGAGATTTGCGGTGATCCTCTTCCGCTACCCGTGGATGTTTTATCACAACTGCATCCCGCCAGGGCTTGGGCAAAACGAATCATAAAATCAAAACCTTTATCCCTATAAGCAAACCCACATCAGCCACGCCCTACCTCGTGGCTGATGTCTTTCATTTCTGCTATCTCAAAACCAAAAAAGCGTTCAAGAAATGAGAAACCCGAATAATCTGCAACAAATTCAAACCAATCCATTCGACTTAACGTGATCTAAATCCCATAATTTTCTCTAACACAGGGAGTGTTAGTATGATTTGGAGATCCATTTGGTTGATATGCTGCTTGCTTATCATTCATAGTCCGTTCGCGTTGAGAGCGAACCAGAACATGACGACAAGAGTTCTATTCGTGAACCCAGGCTTTGCCGATGAGAGCTTCTGGGGAGACGTTGACGGCTACGCTCAAGCAGCGGCATCCTCGCTAGGCTTAACCTTGGAGATACTTCACGGCAACAGAGACCACATTCTGACACAACAGTTGCTTGCAGAACGGATGCAAGTTTTACCCAAGCCCGACTATGTCGTTCTCGTTAACGAAAAAAGCAACGGCCTTGCATTATTGAACATGCTATCTGAATCAAATTGCTTTGTTTCCTTCGTACTTAACGACCTCTCCCCTTCAAACAAACAAACGCTGCGAACCGATCCAATATGGAATACGCGACTTATGCCTGGCGTATTTCCCAATAACTTTAATATCGGATATCTCACTGCCAAAGAACTGTATCAAAAAGGAAAAGATAAACAAGGCGCCTTCTTAATCCTGTCAGGAGATAAAAACACTCCAGCCTCAAACAATCGCGAAGCAGGTGCTATGGCGTTTGTGATGCAGCAAGAACACACTACGGTTGCGCAGCGAGTTTACGGAGACTGGCGAGAGGATCTGGCTTATGAACAAACCAAAGTCCTGCTTAAACGCCATTCAAAAGTCCGTTACATCTGGACCGCCAACGATCACATGGCATTTGGTGCTCAAAAAGCAATTAGCGAAGCGGGACGCAGTATCGGCAACGACATCTTTATTAGCACGATCAACACCTCACAGTCGGTATTATCGGAACTGAAAGACGGACACATTACTTCTTTGGGCGGTGGACACTTCACAGCAGTCGGCTTGCAAATGGTTAAGATTCATCATCACCAGAAAGACCAGCGTTGGCCACAAAGAACCAAATTCAATCTATTTCAAATCATTCGTTACCCCTCTGAGCTTTTCTCTACGCTTGAGGACAAAGCATGGAGCAACATAGACTTCGAAAATATCGACATTTTTGCCAACCCAATCGACCCTTTTGTTGTCAAAAGTGAGTGAACGATAGATGCAGCGCTTCAATGCTATGTCCATCCGCAACAAAATTATCACTATTTTGATTATCGTCACTGGTACGTTGACACTCTTCAACATCGCTATTCAAGCCTACATTGATTATCGACAAGAAATACACAAAGTGAACAAACATGCTCGAGCGCATGTACATTCGCTCACCTATCCAATTGCAGAATCATTGTGGGATCTAGACCTTTCTCAACTTCAGCAACTTATGCTGAGCATTAGTGAAGATGATTACATTCGTAATATTCGATTAACTGGTGTCGATGGCACCTATTTAGACGCCAATTTATCACCAAACATCAAAACCAGCCCCTCGATATTGGAACTGCGATATAACGGCCGCTACCTAGGCAACATCTCCTACATGATTGACGACAGCATTATCCAAGAAGAGGTGATATCTAAGCTTGCATTGGGGTTGCTACTTAATATTATCGAAGCTGTTATTATTCTTGTCGTTATTCTCTTTATTGTTCGTAAGCTGATCACGACGCCACTCTTAGAACTCTATCGTCTTTCGAAAGATATTAGTCCAAGAACTTCAAGCAAAGTTAAACTGCCCCACAGCTTAACTGAGCGTAAAGATGAGTTAACTTACGTTGCTCACGCCTTGCAAAACCTAAACAACACTTCTCGAAATGCGATTGCGGCACAGAAAAAAACTGAACGCCAGCTATTGCAGCATCAGAGTCAACTTAAACATTCTATTGAACAGCAAACGGAAGCGTACAAAACGCAAAGTAAGTTACATCGCATTTTGGCAGATATGTCATTAAACATTCTCACATGTAACGAAGATAATGTTACCGAAGTGATGTATAGCGCGTTTGAACCGATAGGACGAGTTTTAGAAATTGATCGTATTAGCATACTCTCAATCCAAGAACAGATGGCCACGTTCAGCTACTCATGGCGGGCTGATGGTTCAAAAAATCCTTTAGGTGAAGGTTTTAATATCGAAGCCATGACATTACTGCAAAGGCGTTTACTGTCTCTCGACCCCATCATTATTGATGACATCGAATCGATTAAAGACAGTGCACAAACTGAATACGCACTACTCAGAGCCCAGAATGTCAGCTCTATTGCTCTATTTCCTCTTATTGATGGTCAGTCTGTCTTCGGCATATTGAGTGCGTCTAACTTGCATCATCACCAGCAATGGACAGAAACACAGAAAACCATTTTAAGTCGATTATCAACCACCGTTAGTGAACTGCATATTCGCTTGAAAAATCATAACGAGATGACTGCCTTACAAGATGAGCTTATCGAAACAAATCGCAGGTTACATATCGCTGCCGAAACAGATGAACTAACTGGCCTACCCAACCGCCGTCCCTTTATGTCTGAGCTCGCCCACAACACCGAAAGCCTCTTTGTTAGTACCATTACGACTATGATGATAGATGTCGACCACTTTAAGCAATACAACGACACCTATGGTCATGTCCAAGGAGACTTTGCCCTTCGTTATGTGGCGCAAGCACTCAAGCAGGTGTTGTCGCCCTGTGGTCATATGGTGGCAAGAATTGGGGGAGAAGAGTTTTGTGCACTTCTCGTCAATACCTCACAAGAAGAGAGTGTCGTGCTGGCACAGCAAATGCGACAAGAAGTAGAGAAACTCAACATCACGCATTCCGGTAATGACCCTTATGACATTGTGACCATTTCCATTGGTGTCGCGTTTCAGCACTTAGGTGACCATCCAATTACTCCACAAAACATGCTTGAAAATGCGGATGAAGCCCTCTACGCCGCCAAAAAGCGAGGCAGAAACCACGTAGAAATCGCAGCTGGCACGAAATGGTAAACCTCATCAATTCATTGATTTATTATCGTCACCATAAATTCTTGCATTTTTTTGACAAAGCAAGGCTGTGTAAACTGCACACTTTGCCGTTTTTTTGTTCCACATACTGATTTTTGGTTGATTATGAGAAGAATATTATTACTACTTAGTTTAGCTTTTACGTTTGTTCAGCCTAGTTTTGCGGACGTAAACACTGTACCAGTAGGGATAAGACCATGCTGCGCCTTTGGAACAGGCCTAAAAGCAGAGCTAGGAAGCGTTCCCGTCCCTTTCTACTCCATTAAAAACGTACTTAATGTCGAAGACGTTGATGCTCATGTGTTTAATGATGGTTCTTCGAGTGTCATAGGCAGTCTTATCGGCACGTCAGACGAAGTTAACGGTCTGATATTCTCAAATAAAGGTGGCTTCATCGATACCGCGCATGTGAGAGATACTGCAGACTTCACCTTATACCTATATCACAGCATCAAAAATCGCGACAGTGACGAATTTGAATTGGCTCTGACGCCAGAACTTCGTGCTCGAAGAATCGTGTTCAATAATTTAGACCAGCTTGACTCAGCTAACAACGAACAGGCAAAGCTCGCAGGTTTACTGGCGTTTCGCCTTGCACAGTGGCATGAAATTGCTCAATGGTATGGGTTAGTGTCTGTCGGCGGGTTTAAAGAGTATCCTTCCGCCTTCTCTCCAGAAGATTTGTACTCAAATATGCTAGGTGCGCTAATCGCGATGGAGATCATTAAGATCAACCCTGACATCACTCAAGATGCCTTTGTAGTGTTATTTCCACAATACTTCAGAAAACACCTAAAGATGTTAGATGCCCAAGACGAAGACACCACCATCGCACAGCTTAAAAAGCTGGATGGTATCTGGTGGGATAGTAGCAAACGCTTACCAAATAAATGGGTAGTTAAGACTCGCGATTACCACTACAGCCTAGATTTGGTCCCAAATGGAGTCACTAAAGGTACACCACTTTCCTTGTCATCATTGAACGAGCTTGAACAGTTTGGTCAATTACAGCTCGTTGCTGCTGACAAGGTCGCTTCGTTTGATATACTGCCGTCCGCATTAAATGAGAAAGAGATCTGGACTCATGAAGAGTTCCAAATGATCGCCAATATTTCTAAATCGGTCGATGATCAAGATGCGAACAATCGCAACGATGCCCTAATAATGAAGTTGAATTAACACTATGAGTGAAATACAAAAAAACACCGGAATTAAACGTATTATCTATGCCGCCCGATATTCTTGGTCGGGGCTACTAGCAGCATGGAAGAACGAGGCAGCCTTTCGTCAAGAAGTGGTCGCACTGATTGCCGCTGTTATTATTGCTTTGCTCATCGATGTTTCTCTTTTTCAGAAAGTGGCTCTGGTCGGTAGTGTTGTATTTGTCATGATAGTCGAACTGATGAACTCAGCGGTTGAAGCCGTTGTTGATCGAATCGGTTTAGAACGTCATGAGCTTTCAGGCCGCGCAAAAGACCTCGGCTCTGCCGCTGTGTTTCTGGCAATTGGTTTAGCACTTATGATCTGGGCATCCATATTTTGGTCGCATTTCATCGGCTAATTCCGCCACAGCCGTCTAACTTCTAATTTCAACTCAAGGCTTGAACCTAACCTAGGTTCGAGCCTTTGTTTTATCTAGTCCTCATGTTTTGAGCCGCCTTTTGGCACCTCTGATATTGAATTGAACTTCAACAAATTCTTTGCGAAACAACTTATTACCCGATGAGCGAAACCTTGTTTCCCCGAGGTTGCCGAGGCAGCAGCGCAAGTTGCTCGCTTTAGCACACACTATGAGGTTCAGCCGAAACAAACTCTGTGTATTGGTGGAAAACTAAAAGCCGCCGACAGTGTGTCTGATCACGACCATTTCCACGGAGATTTTGACCAAAACAGGCAATAAGCCAACTTAGGCTTAATAAATAAGGGTTTCATCAGTTTTCTGATAGAGTCCTTATCGCGTCAAAATCGGTCATTCTCTTCAGGCGCAAGATCCATTACAGTTACAGCGAGCCAGTATGGGAATGGAGTCTTTGTGAACTTACGTCAACTAGAAGTGTTTTATGCGATTATGCAAACGGGAACCGTCTCTGGCGCGGCGAAAAACCTCCATGTATCGCAACCTAATGTGACCCGTGTACTCGCTCATACGGAGCTACAGCTTGGCTTTTCTCTGTTCGAGCGCGTCAAAGGTCGCCTGGTTCCCACTCAAGAAGCCAGAACCCTGTTACCAGAAGTAGAGAAAATCTATCTACAACTCGGCCAATTTAAAACCCTCACCAACAAGGTTAAAAAAGGGCATCAACATATTCGAATAGGTGCGCCACCAGTATTAGCTACAAAATTCCTGACACCGGTGATTGCACAGTTTCATCAAGCACATCAATGCTCAATAGAACTGGTCACCGGTAATCGCAGTGAACTGTGCGACGCATTACTCGACAATGCGCTCGATATTGCTGTGGCGTTTGGTGAAGACACTCCTGCCGGTATTTCTCACCAACTTCTGGCCAAGAAATCAATGCAAGTTCTAGTACCAACCTCTGGTTTCACTCGATTTAGCGAAGGCGAGAATAACCCCCCTGTAGTGACGTTAGAAGCTCTGTTGGACGATGAATTAAATATCATCGCCCTAGACAGGCGCGATCCTTTAGGGCAGAAACTCACGCTCGCCCTTGAGCAAATACAGCCTGATTTTGTTCCGTCCCTTACAGTTAGGAATTACAGTTCAGGTGCAGAACTGGCCGCTCTTGGAGCTGGTATTGCGATTGTTGACCCTTGGACTGCCAACCAATATGCGGCAAGTGAGAACTTACATAGCCTCCAGCTATCCGACGTTATTGACTGTTCCGTCTCACTACTTACCAGCGACTTACATCCTTTTTCGATTGCGACGAGATCTTTTCTTTCGATGTTGAAGAATCACGCAAGCGCTTAGTTACAACATATAGCCAACGTATAACCTAATGTTATAGGCGACCAACAAACGAGCATTCGCTATTAGAGTGTTCCCTCCCTATCTTAGATAGCATTAGCCTCGCTGCTAGGAATTTACCTAGCTGTAAAGCGGGCTACTTGTGATTCTCGCTACTTGTGAATAAAGGGACACTATGAACATTTCTCAGCCTTACTTGCTTTTCCTCGGTGACGTCACTGATCCTCTCTCAGCAAAAACCGCGCGCGGTATTGTCAAATGGCGCCCAGATGCCTGTTTAGGGCAACTCAGGCTAACCGAGGATACAGTCTCTTTAGGGCTTACTGAATTAACACTTGAGCAGGCTAAAAAACAAGGCGTAAAAACGCTGGTCATAGGCACCGCCAATGCGGGCGGCTTTATTCCTAGAAACTGGGTAGAGACACTCATTGCTGCAGCAAAGCTAGGGTTAGATATTGCATCGGGAATGCATCAAAGACTGACAGACATACCAGAGTTAGCCCAAATGGCAGATCAAGGCTTAATCCAGTTGTTTGATGTTAGACACTATGACGAACGCCTTGCAGTAGGTAATGGTAAAAAGCGCTCGGGGAAACGACTACTCACAGTTGGAACAGATTGCTCAGTGGGGAAGATGTTCAGTGCCCTTGCCATCGAACAAGCACTCAAGCAGCTCAATGTTGATGCTAGATTCAAAGCAACGGGGCAAACCGGCATATTAATCGACGGTCAAGGTATTTCAGTGGATGCGGTCGTAGCAGACTTCATTTCTGGTGCCGTAGAAGCCTTAAGTCCTGAGTTTAACGATCATGATTGGGATATCATTGAAGGACAAGGCTCTCTTTTCAACCCATCCTTTGCTGGCGTAAGCTTGGGACTATTGCACGGAGCTCAGCCAGATGCGCTTGTTCTTTGTCACGAAGTTGGACGTCAGCATATTCGCCACCTCCCCCACGCGCAATTGCCCACGATTGAGCAAACAATTAACGCTAACCTTTTGGCAGCACGTGTGACTAACCCCAAAGTCCAATTTGCAGGTATCTGTTTAAATACTTCCATATTGGATGAGTCTGATGCCAAAGAACTCTGTCAACAATGGAGTGAACAGTTTGACCTTCCCGTAACGGACCCTGTTCGTTTTGGGGTAGACTCAATCGCTAACAAGCTAAAAACGTTGTGAGAATCTTATGAAGATTGAAGCGCACCATCACTCAATTAAACTCGCGAAGCCCTTCACTATATCCAGAGGCACACGTACTCACTGTGAAGTAGTTCGTGTGTCCATCGAATACCAAGGACAACTTGGACAAGGGGAGTGTACGCCTTATCCGAGATATGGTGAGTCGGTGGAATCAGTCATGGCACAAATCAATGAGTTTAGTGCCGACCTAGTGACCCAAGACCCCTTTGAAGCGCGACTCGCCTTGCAAAACTATCCGGCTGGCGCTGCTCGAAATGCTATTGATTGCGCGTTATGGTCGCTTGAAAGTCAGCTCTCTGATAGCCAGTTCCCATCACCCTATTTTGCGATTGCACCCAGTATCGAAACTGCGATGACGGTGTCTGTTGCTGACCTCAACACCATGACAAGCCAAGCAAAGCAGTATATTGATGAAGGTGCAACGCTGCTGAAGGTCAAACTCGATAACGAGGATATCGTTGAGAAAATAGCCGCTATTCGAGCATTATCGTCTGAAGTGAAGATCGTCATTGACGCTAATGAAGCGTGGGCGTCACTTGATCTTGAGTCCTTGTTCGATCAATTAGCACCGCTAGACATCACCATGATTGAGCAACCCGTTCCTAGTAGCCAAGATGACTTACTCAAGGGTATTCCCCACCCTATCCCACTGTGCGCTGATGAGAGTTGCCATACCAGAGCCGAGCTAGATGAACTCGTCGATTGTTATGAGATGATTAACATTAAGCTTGATAAAACTGGCGGATTAACAGAAGCCTTAGCATTAGAGGGAAGAGCTCGTGAACTGGGACTTAAAATCATGAGCGGTTGTATGCTGGGAACGTCAATGGCAATGAAAGCAGCATTGCCTATAGCTACTAAAGCAGAAGTGGTGGATCTTGATGGTCCAGTGCTACTCGGCAGTGATGTCGAGAATGGCCTTGGCTATAAAAACGGACGATTACTGCTCTAGGAGCTAACGAATAATCAAAAAGCGCGTGACCCTTTCTCAGGTATCACGCGCTTTTACTATTAGCGAGTAGTCATTCCATCAGAAGCTCTATCAGAAGTAATAGGCGGACGCTTTTTAATTACGTGACGTAAACGCAGCAACATCAATATCGCAGCCACAGTCAGTCCCGTAAGAATGCCGATCCAAAAACCTTTTTCACCCATAGCTGGCACAATATGATCTGTCAGCCCTAGCACTATGCCAAGCGGCAATGCCAATCCCCAATAAGAAGCAATCGCCAACAACATCGGCACTTTTGTGTCTTTATACCCACGGAGCGCACCGTTCGAAGAGGTTTGCAGCGCATCACTAAACTGGTACATGGCTGTAAACACAAGTAGCGTTGCCGCTGTCGCACTCACTGCTGGGTCTGTAGTGTAAAGTCGAATAATCCAATCCGGGAACAACAAGAAAATTATCACCGATATTAACGACATCAATCCTGCAACCAAGATTCCGATTTTACTGCGTTCAATCGCGCCTATCTCGTCTTTAGCACCTAATGCGTGGCCCACACGAATAGTGATACCAAACGAAATGCTCATTGGAATCACGTAAGTCATGCTGGAGATATTCAAGGCGATCTGCGCAGCCGCAACATTTTCCGCTCCAATACGACCAATCAACAAGGCGATGACAGCAAAAATGCTGCCGCAAACCGCAATGTTCATACCGATCGGTAGACCTAACCTAAGCAAATGAATCATCTCTTTTGCTCTAGGTTTGATATCAGTAAACCGAATGATCGTTTTGTAGTGATGATGACCTTTAATGTAGGAATACAATAATCCTGACATTAACCAATACACCAAACTGGTTGCCCAACCACAACCTACCGCACCGAATTCAGGAAACCCAAACTTACCGTAAATTAAGATGTAGTTAACCGGAATGTTCACCAACAAGCCAATAACTGAAATGATCATTGGCGCTTTAGTGTTGTTCATCCCTTCGCAGAAACCATTTAAGGTATAGAACAAAGCAATACCCGGCACACCAAACGCCAAGGCAAACGCATAATCACTAGCAATAGGGATAATTTCTGATGCAACCCCTATCCACTCTAAGATAGGTTTCGCGCTGACCAAGTAAGCCACCAGCAGCGCGCTAGAAATCAATGCGAGCCAAACCATTTGAAAGAACTCGACAGAGATGCTCTCAAAGTCACGCGCACCACGGTGATATGCCACTACCGGAGTAAGCGCCATAATCACGCCGCGAAGCAGCAATAAAACTGGAATCCACAGACTAGCACCCAAGGCGATCGCCGCGAGATCGGCAGCACTCACTTGACCAGCCATTGTGGTATCCACAAAACCCATCGCTTGAGTGGCAAGCTGAGTCAGAATAATAGGTATCGACAGATGCATCAATGCACCCGATTCACGAGTAAAACGAGAAAAAGGACGAGTAGTCGTTTGCATGAAAGTTCTAAAACACCAATATAAATGCACCAGTGATGGCGGGATGGCGAATGTGCATTTTAGGGTGTGCCCGTTAGGCGGCGACAATATAAACACCTTACCTACAAATTTCAATAGCGCAAATCGACGAGAATTGTATTGAAGTTCGTCACAAAAGCACGCAGAATAGCGCGCCTTACCCTATCCTTGGGTTTACGGCCTTTTATAACGATAGATTTGCTCTATCCCATGACTGCCACTTTTCTCACTCCACCGACGAGTACCACTATGAGTTTTGAATCTTTAGGTCTTTCGACTCCTATTCTTCGTGCTATCCAAGATCTAGGTTACGAAAAGGCATCACCAATTCAAGAGCAAGCCATTCCTGCAATTATCGAAGGCAAGGATGTTATGGCTGCAGCACAAACCGGCACAGGTAAAACCGCTGGCTTTGCGCTACCGTTACTTGAAAGATTAAACTCAGGTCAGCGAGTGAAAGGCAATCATATTCGCGCGCTTATCCTTACCCCAACGCGTGAGCTTGCTGCACAGGTTCATGAGAGCGTGTTCAAATACAGCACTAACCTTCCACTAACCTCACAGTGCGTGTTCGGTGGCGTGAAGATCAACCCACAAATGCTGAAGCTGCGTAAGGGCTGTGACGTGATGGTTGCTACACCAGGTCGTCTACTTGATCTTTACCAGCAAAACGCCATTAAGTTCTCTCAACTTGAAGTGCTCGTACTTGATGAAGCCGACCGTATGTTAGATATGGGGTTCTTCCGCGATATTAAGAAAATCCTCGATTTATTGCCGAAAAACCGCCAAAACCTACTATTTTCAGCCACTTTCTCCAACGAGATTCGTGATCTGGCTAAAGGGTTGGTGAATAACCCTATTGAAGTATCAGTCACACCGCCAAACTCAACCACAAAACTCGTAGAGCAAAGCTTATACGTGGCAGATAAGAAGCAAAAACCAGCTATGCTGGCCAAGCTAATAGACGATGGTAGCTGGAAGCAAGTCTTAGTCTTTTGTAAGACTAAACACGGCGCAAACCGTCTCGCCCGTTTCCTTGAAGGTAAGAAAATCACAGCACTCGCGATTCATGGTAACAAGAGCCAAGGCGCGCGAACTAAAGCACTTGAGCACTTTAAAACCGGGCAAATTCGCGTACTAGTGGCAACTGACATCGCGGCTCGTGGACTCGATATCCCACAGCTACCTCAAGTGGTCAACTTCGATCTTCCTCATGTCTCTGAAGACTACGTCCACCGAATTGGTCGTACAGGCCGCGCTGGTGAAACTGGTAAAGCGTACTCTTTAGTATGTGCTGATGAAGCAAAAGAGCTATTCGGTATTGAAAGACTGATCGGTAAACTTATTGACCGATTCGAGTTAGAGGGATTCAAACCAGTAAACGCCGTTCCTGAGTCAAAGCTGGACACGCGCCCAATTAAACCGAAGAAGCCGAAGAAACCAAAAAAGCCTAAACAAGAAGGCCAAGAGAAATCGACTGCATCCGGACATGGTCGTGCAGATAAGCCTCGTTCTGAAAAGCCTCGTAAACCAAGAAAGTTCAATACTAAGCGTAAAAGCGACGGTGAGTCAGGTAACGCTAATCATCGTAACAGTACGAATAATGCAAACAACGGTGCGAACAAGAAGCGTAAGCCTAGACCAAGCAAACCTCGTGCTAGTAAACCAAAGCAAAACGCTTAGCTAGACAGCAAAAAGCCCACTATTCATAGTGGGCTTTTTAATTTAAAAATCAGATAATTATTCATTAAGAGCTAGCGTAAATAACACTGCCGCCTTTAATTGTATCAATAATTTCTTTAGACAGCTTTTCCGGCAAGGCTGGGCAACCCCAACTACGACCAAGATAGCCGTTTTTCTTCATGAAAGATTCGTTAGCGTAATCTGCTCCATGAACAACAATATATCGGTCACGAGCATTATCATTAACGCCTTTTGTTAGTCCATCCAATCTTAGTGAATAACCATTAGAGCCGTAATATGTTGTGTCCGTTAAAAATGTCCCCAGTGATGTCTTGCGAGAATTTATAATATTTGAAAACTTAGTCGCCGTCTTTTTGCCACTATTAACACCATGAGCTACATACGTATTAAAAACCAAAGACTTTTTCGCCATATCTATGACATAAAAGCGTTTTTCTGTAGAGGGCTTCGAATAATCAATAATAGTTAATAGTGATTTACTGCGATTGGTAGTACTTTCATATGCATTATAGGCATCTTTAAACAACTGAAAGTCGACGATCCCATACAGCTTAGCGCTGTTGTATATGCCTTTAGCCGATGTTGGACTAATCTCCGCTTCACTGCGAGCGCTGTGGGAAAACAGGAAAGCAACAGAAAGCGCTAACACCCACAACGGTGAAAAAATCTTTTTTACCATTATTACAACAAGTTATTCTAATCAGGTTGATAAATAAAAGACATCTCTGTCTTAATTAGTGGACAATATTATCCTAACCTAACTATTAATAAAATCCAGTTTACTAATTTTTACATGATTATTTGAACATGATCGGAAATTATTCACATTCATTTAAAATATAATTATAGATATCAGACAGTTAATATTTATGCCTTTAAATTTATTAATTGGCACTACTATAGATAATAATAAGACTACTCCTATATTACACTGTAGGCATATTAAAATAGACCATTGAATATTTATTTAAGTAGCATTTTTTAAAATCAAAGATACTAACTTGAACTGAACTAAATAAACCACATCTTTTTCAATAGGTTATAGCTAAACTAACCACATGTAATTCTGAAATTTTCTTTTTCTGAACATCACCTGATAAGGCTCACCGACCTCTCTTCTATCCCACCCTCTATAACCACATAAATTGTGTTGATTTTGTGAACATACGAGCAAAGTTGTCTTTGCAACTGGTGTAGTATTTAACGCATAAGCATCAGATGGTCATCTCGAGAGCGATCACTAGGTTTATGTGGTTCATCACCAAATGCTCTGAATGATAAGGTGCAAGCTGGCAATTAGCCATGAAGTATTTGGTGAGGAGTAAAGAATCGACGCATTAAGGAAGTCGAACTAATAATAAAACCATATACCAAGGAGCAACCTCTTATGTCTACGATGACCCAAGGGAGCAATGCGCACCGCAACACCCCATCCTATCCCGGCCTGACTACTGTAATCCACGGCAATGGCGCTGTCGCACATGTTATGGATTACGTTTGTGGTGGAGTGATAGGATACCCAATCACCCCTTCTACTGAGATTTCCGAACTGTATGAAGCCTTTAGAGCTCAAGGTGGTTGCAATGTTTGGGGGCAACACCCATTCTTCTTCGAACCTGAAGGTGAGCATTCTGCGCAAAGTGGCGCATTAGGCGCCGCGCTGACAGGGGGCAAGTACATTTCCAACGCTTCATCAAGCCAAGGGATTTTATACGGGCTTGAATCGCACTATGTGACCGTAGGTAAGAAGGCTGCAGGTTTTGTGCTTCATGTCGCGGCGCGTTCAGTTTCTCGTCATTCACTGAATGTAATGGCGGGACATGATGACGTCTACGCTCTGTTATCTGCTGGATACACCACTTTATTTGCAAGTAATGCCCAAGAAGCGGCCGACCTTGCTGCCATTTCGTATCGCGTCAGTGCCTTGTCACTAATTCCTGTCGCCAATACCATGGATGGCTTCGCAACGAGCCATATTCAAAGTGAAGTTCAACTACCTGAGCCAGAATTACTTAAACAATATCTCGGTGACCCAACCGATCGAATTCTCGCACCAACAGAAGCTCAGAGAATGCTATATGGTGCCAAAGGCCGCGTCTGGCAACTCAATCAATTTATCGACAAATACCAAGACCAGTTTTGGCCTGAAAAATTAGCCGACTTAAGAGGCTATATCACAGCTAATGAAGAAGCGATAGAAAAAGACGCTCAGGGCGAATGGATTGAATCCACCAACGCTTACCTACCCGAAGCACTATTGAAAAAATGGCAACGTGCTTGGCTTAATGCCTATGAAAAAGATACGCGTCAACGTGTACCAGCGCTGATGGATCCGCATAACCCAGGATTAACGGGAGGTGTCCAAAATCAGCCAGACTACCAAGCGGGTATCGTCGACCATCGCAGCCACTTCCTGAGTGATGTTCCACAGTTTATCGAGCAAGCCATGCGTGAATATGGTGAGCTAACGGGTCGCACCTATGAGCCTGTCATGGATTATCTATGTGATGACGCAGAATACGTCATTGTCGGTTTAGGCTCGGTCACGGATGATGCTGAAGCCGTTGCTTTACACCTCAGAGAACAAGGTCAAAAAGTCGGCGTCATCTCCATCAAACAATTGCATCCATTCCCTGAAGCGCAAATCGTCGAGAAACTTGCGGGAAAAACTGCGGTAACAGTGCTAGAGCGTTGCGACGAAACACGCTTAACTGCACGCATCTCTAGAGCGCTATTTAAAGCGCAAGAAAATGCCCACTACCCTCGCCACAATGGCATCAAAGCACTAACGCACATACCAATGATCAATACTGGTATCTTCGGACTTGGTGGTCACGACCTGCAACCTAAGCACTTGATCGCTGCTTTTGATAACATGCGCTCAGAGAACATTAAGCCATTCTTCTACCTAGGCAGCCAGTTCTTCGACAAACAGGCAACTGGCGAACTGAAACAGATTCAAGATCGATTACGCTCTGCTTATCCAGATACTGAGCTGATGGCTTTAGAAACAGGTGAAAACCCTAACCTGTTACCTGAATCGGCAATGCGTGTACGCTTCCACTCTGTCGGTGGATACGGCACCATCGCCACGGGTAAGCTACTGACGGACATTCTTTCTGGTGCATTAGGATTGCACTCGAAGTCCATGCCGAAATATGGTTCTGAGAAAAGTGGCGCACCAACCAACTTCTTTATTACTCTTTCTCCAGAACCTATCAAAATCACCAATGCCGAACTACAACAGGTCGAAGTCGTTCTTTCACCCGACCATAAAGTGTTTATGCACACCAATCCACTGGCGGGTCTTAGTAAAAACGGCACTTTCATTTTGCAAACTCATCACGAGCCAGAGCAAGTTTGGCAAGAGATCCCTGCGAGTGCTCGTCAGTTCATTCGTGACAACAACATCAACTTCTACATTGTTGATGCGTTCAAGGTAGCGCGTGAGCAAGCGCCATCAGCTGATTTAGAAATCCGTATGATGGGTATCGCCTTTATCGGAGCCTTGTGTGGACATGCAAAACAAGTTACCCAAGGTGCTGATGAGTCGGCGATGTTAGAGCGTATTACCCAACAAATCGCCAAGAAATTTGGTTCAAAAGGCGAGAAAGTCGTTGCCAGTAACATGGCAGTGATTCGTGAAGGCATGCACGCCACACAGCACGTCAATTACAGCGCATTTAACGACAATGTCGAAACCAGTGAAACGCTAGCACAAACCGAAACCCAAAAACCAGCGCAAGCCAGTTGCGGATTATTTGATCCTTCTTATTTCAATAATATCGCAGGCAAACGCTACGTTGATGGATCCATTGGCGAAGCTCCTGTTATCCCAGGTTCTGGCATGTTCCTGCCTCCTGCCAGTGCCATCACTAAAGATAAAGGACTCTTTAGGCTTAACGTGCCTAAATTTGATGCAGACAAGTGTACTGGCTGTATGGAATGTACTATTGCTTGCCCAGATGGCGCTATTCCTAACGCGGTGCATGAGCTGCACGATATTGCCTATGTAGCAATAGACAAACTGAATATTCCACCTGTACAACGCGACAGTTTGAAAGCGAAAATGCCGCCAATTCTGGACGCAGTACGCCACCACTACCGCAGCTCGGCAAAAGGGGAATCACAGCCACTGCATCAAGTCGTATCAAAAGTTGTGGATTCCATGACCTTTGAAGAGCCTATCGCCTTGCAAATGGCAGCGCTATGCGTGGCATTAGAATCCTTACCAGTAAGCCGCACCAAGCCATTCTTTGATGCGATGGAAAAAGCGGTACCAGGAAGTGGCGGTTTGTTCTCTGTGGCTATCGACCCAAGCAAATGTAGCGGCTGTATGGAATGTGTCGACGTTTGCGGCCCGAATGCGTTAGAAAAAGTTCGTCAAACCACCGAAATGAACCAGCAAATGCACGAACTGTTCAACACGCTTGCGAATATGCCAAATACGCCTACTCGTTTTGTTGAACAAGGTGTGAAAGATGCCTCAGAGTCAAAACGTTTGCTACTCGACCGCAGCAACTACTATGCAATGAGTTCTGGTCACGGCGCATGTCGCGGCTGTGGTGAGGTCACAGCCTTAAGACTCGTCACCTCCATCAACCGAGCACTGCAACAACAACGCTATCAAGCTCATATACAGACTCTTGAGTCTATGATTGAGCAACTTGAAGACAAGTTGGATATGATCGTTGGACAAGACAGTGAAAATACCAGAACCCAGCGGTTAGTTCGCACTATTGAAACGCTAGAAAAACGCTTGTTCCTATTCGAACATGGTCCAACAGGAAATGGCCCTTCTGATGCACTTATCGCTAACGCCACTGGCTGTAGTAGCGTCTATGCCTCTACCTTCCCTGCAAACCCATACAACGACCCTTGGGTAAACAGCTTGTTCCAAGACACCCCGGCGGTCGCGAAAGGCTTGTTTGAAGGTGAAGCAGCCAATCAGCTTGAACAGTTCAAAGCACTGCGCACTGCAAAACTCGAATTAGAAGATATGTACGATGAAGAGATTCACGATCGTCAGCTTCGTTACCTTGAGTGGAGTCAGTTGTCCGATCAAGAATTGGCACTGATGCCAACGGTATTCAGCATCGGTGGAGACGGCGCAACCTATGATATTGGTTTTGGTGCGCTTTCTAGACTGTTAACTACCAGTACACCGATTAAGATCTTTGTATTGAATACTGGGAGCTACTCTAATACTGGAGGACAAGCATCCACAGCAAGTTTCACCGCGCAAGATTCCGACCTCAGCCGTTTCGGCAGTGCTCATAGCGGTAAAGAAGAGGCACGTAAAGAGCTAGGAATTATTGCTACCTTCCATCCGAAAGTCATGGTGGTACAGACCTCAACGGCATTACAAGGTCACTTTATGTCGAACTTGATGGAGTACTTGAATTATCAAGATGCACCAGCACTGTTTGATGTTTATACCCCTTGTATGGGTGAGCACGGTATCGCCGATGATGCTAGCACGCGACACTCTCGCTTAGCCGTAGAGAGCCGCATGAGTCCGGTATTTGTTCACGACCCACGTAGAGGTGAGACTTTAGCAGAGCGTTTCTCTATTGAAGGTAACCCTGAACTGGATCAGGACTGGGCAACACATACCATCAGCTACCTAGATAACGATGGCATGACCCAACTTAAACAAGTGCCATTTACCGCCGCAGACTTCGCGTTGTATGAGGGTCGATTCAAGAAACACTTTGCGCTAGTCAGCGATAACGACAACACCGTAGAGCTCGCTGATTACCTCAAGCTAAGCGCTCAAGAACGCGCAAATAAAGTACCGTTTATCTGGTCCACCGATAAACAGCAACATTTGGTGCAGCTCTCTGTTTCACCGTCGTTAGTGGCACTGAGTGAAGAGCGTCTTCGCAACTGGCACATGCTACAAACATTAAGTGGACAGCATATAGCGCAGATCGAGCAAGGTTATCAGCAGCAAATCGAAGAGTGGAAACTGCGATATCAACAAGCCTTGGACAACAATGAACAAACTATTGAGTCCATCGCAAACGGACTAGCAGAACTTGCTATGGTTGCAACACCAACCAGTAGCATCCCTGTGACACAAATCGACACCACTGACGCACCTGCGAAAGCCGATGGACAATCGCAACCTCTTGTCGCGATCAATGAGGACGAAAAATGTCTGTGTACCGATTGCAAGACCTGCTACCAACAACTGAGTGAACTGTTTGAGAAAACAACCGTGGTTGAGAATGGTGAAGCGAAAGTGATTAGCCAAGTCATTCCGGGTTCATTGACCAAAGTGACACTCACTGATGAGTTAGTGAAACGTGCCGCACGAATCGCTGATGAGTGTGATGCTGAAATCATTCACTTTAACGCTCCTGCTTCGGTGGAGGTGTAGTTATGGTCGCTTTACTTACTCAATCTCAACGGGAGCTTATGCTAAAGCGCATGGATCAAAATCCACAGCGCTTCCAGCAAATGATCATCGAAGAGAGTCAACAGCTAATCCAGGACACGCTGAAACGCGGTAACCTATCGGCAGAGTTCACCACTAAACTATGGGATCTGTTGCTCGCGGGCAACGATCTTAGTACCGCACTACAGCGTTATCTATGGCGAATTCCACTGAAACAAAAACGGGCATTTGTTAAAGGCTTAGACCTGCACCTTTCAGAACGTTATCCCATGTTTAAAGGGTTATCTGAAGGTTGGCCGGGCAGCAATAATATTCCTCCTTACGTTCGTCCTGCGGAAGAACGCCGCAAAGACTTCGATCTAGTGAGCCAAGGCTACCTTGGCTACATGGGGTTGGGTTATTCGCTGCGCGAAGTAGAGCTGTTTGTGTGGCTTGAAGTGCTTCGCGATAAGCAATGCGAAGACAAACCTTGTGAAGTCGGTGTCCTAATGTGCGACCGCGATGGCAATCCCGCGGAAGAAGCCGATGGAGGATGTCCGGTTAAGATCCACATACCAGAAGTGTTGAACTTAATGGGCGAAGGCCGTTTTAAAGCGGCATTTGAGCTAATACGCGACGCCAATCCTCTGCCAAATGTTACGGGTCGAGTTTGCCCACAAGAGCTTCAATGCCAAGGTGTATGTACTCACAACGATAGACCGATTGAAATCGGTCAGTTGGAGTGGTTCTTACCACAACGGGAGCGCGAGCTTTCTAATGGTGAGCCGCCGAAACCTGTGGCGTGTAACCCTTGGGTTGCCGCTAGCAAACCGCCAGTGGCTATTGTAGGTTCAGGGCCTTCTGGGTTAATCAATGCTTACCTACTGGCCAAAGCTGGTTACCCCGTGACAGTATTTGAAGCATTCCATGTACTAGGTGGCGTGTTACGTTATGGTATCCCTGAGTTCCGTCTACCGAACCAATTGGTGGATGACGTGGTAGAAAAAATCAAAGCGCTCGGAGGCCGCTTTGTCACTAACTACATCGTTGGTAAAACTGCCACCCTAGCGGACCTCAAACGTGCAGGTTTTGTGAGAGTGTTTGTCGGCACTGGGGCAGGACTACCGCGCTTCATGAACGTTCCGGGTGAACATCTACTTAATATCATGTCAGCGAATGAGTTCTTAACTCGCGTCAACCTGATGCACGCCAACCTCCCTGACTATGAGACACCTATGCCAGAGATGGACAATAAAGAGGTGATGATCATCGGTGGTGGTAATACCGCAATGGACGCCGCGCGAACCGCTCGTCGCCTTGGCGCTAACGTGACTATTGTCTATCGTCGAACGCAACAAGAGATGCCTGCTCGTGTGGAAGAGCTACATCATGCGTTAGAAGAAGGCATTATGCTCAAAGAACTACGCTCTCCTTGTCAGTTTAATGGGGACAAAAACCATGTACTGGCGACTGCCGATTTAGACGTAATGGCACTAGGTGAGCCAGATGCCTCAGGCCGTCGCAGACCGCAGTCAACCGGGGAAACGGAGCTAATGAAGGTCGATTTCGCCATCATGGCTCTGGGTAATAGTTCTAACCCTATAATGAAAGACGCCAACCCAGATCTTAACACCTCGAAATGGGGTACCTTGCTGCTTAATAAAGGCTCGCAGGAAACCTCGCTTGCTGGTGTTTATAGTGGTGGTGATGCGACTCGTGGTGGCTCAACAGCCATTAAAGCGGCAGGTGATGGGCAAGCAGCCGCTCGTGAAATCATGAGTACGCTAGACTTCAATTTAAAAGAAGTCGAAGGGTTAGTCGCGCAGGCAAGCAATTACACTGAACTTGGGCAAATGCCAGCTAAAATCGTCAAACGTCGTCAACTTACCGATGAGATTGTCGAATTTACCATTACCGCCCCACTCATCGCCCGTTCCGCAAAACCCGGTCAGTTTGTGCGAGTTCTTGCCGATGAAAAAGGCGAGTTAATTCCACTGACACTCGCTGATTGGGATGCTGAAAAAGGGACGATTGAGTTAGTGATTCAGGGGCTAGGAAGCAGCTCTAAACTTATCAACCAGATGCAGGAAGGCGATATCTTTGAAGCGATTGCGGGGCCACTAGGTCAAGCAAGTAAAGTCGTTGTGCACCAAGATAATCACAGAGTCTACTTCACCGCAGGTGGTGTGGGTCTTCCGGCTGTTCATCCTATTATGCGCGCACATCTCGAAATTGGTAACAAAG
The DNA here is from genome assembly GCF_022432925.1 of Vibrio sp. CyArs1. Taxonomy (NCBI): domain Bacteria; kingdom Pseudomonadati; phylum Pseudomonadota; class Gammaproteobacteria; order Vibrionales; family Vibrionaceae; genus Vibrio; species Vibrio sp. CyArs1. The sequence goes on from NZ_JAKRBO010000007.1 coordinate 197,208, forward strand.
TCACTTTGATTTCCGGTTTTAGAGGCGCACCTCAAGCATTCTGGACTGAGCAAGGCGATAAAGTCGAAACACTCAAAGCGCTCTACCCTGATTTACTGGAAGTCATCTATACCAGTAATGACGGAAGCTTTGGTGTAGAAGGGTTTGTCACTACCCCTCTAAAAGACCGCCTAGATGAGCATCAAGCCGGAAAAGGCGAACCTATCGCGGAAGTCATTACTATAGGTCCACCACTCATGATGAGAGCTGTAAGCGACTTAACTTTGGAGTACAAAGTGGAGTGCGTGGCGAGCCTTAACTCTATCATGGTAGACGCAACCGGGATGTGCGGTGCGTGTATGGTCCCAGTAATGGAAGATGGAAAATTGATTCGTAAACATGCTTGTATCGATGGCCCAGAGATCAACAGTCATGTGATTGATTGGGACAAGTTCTTACCTAGGTTTAATCAGTTCAAACCGCAGGAAAGAGAGAGTCAGATAAAGCACAAGTTTATTGAGGAGTAAACGACGCGGCGGCTATCAATGATAGCCGCCGTTTTTACTTTCGCTTACTTAAAGCCTTACTTCATTAAAACTCGTAACTCACCGATCCTGCCAGTTTATTATTGGTCCCGTAGTCGTCCTCCGAAAGCATTCCAAAGAAGTTAAACGATGCATTTTTGTTTATCTTATAACTAAGGCCAAGTCCGCCCCAGTAACCGCGGTAATTATCCGAACCTATCGAGCCACCAGCAAACCCGAGTACGCTCCAATCCGAGTCATCAATTGGACGAATACCAAACATTCCCAAATAACCGCCGTGACTTTGGCTTCGCATCAGTACATATTCGTTATCCACCTCTTCTGAAGGCATTGCCATTTTTCCATCGTTGTAGCTGTAGCCCGCCATGGGAAATAGCATCCATCCTGCCGGAGAGATGTCAAAGTAACTTAGAGGGATGTAGGTGCCAATACTGTAGTTGTTGCGATAGCTACCATTTTCATAATCAGTACGGCTAAAGTTGAAGTTTAAGATTCCTAAATCAAATAGCCATGAGCCACCCAAGCGCCACTCTCCAGTCTCATTGTATCGAGCGTTGATCATCCTCGCTTCATCAAGGCCAATCGAACCAGACACAAACGCAGAGTCTGAATAGCCAGCACCTACTTTGGTAACGATCTTGGTTGGATCTTCATGATGTTTCTCTTTGGCTGAGACTCCTGTCACTACCAATAATCCAACAACGGTAACAAAGCCAAAAGCTCTGACAACCGATGAAAACAGACCATTCTTTTTCATAACGCTTTATTTCTCATTAAAAACAAAAATGCCCCTCACAACTGTGAGAGGCCAATTTACGGTTAGCTCACTAAGTTAGTAGGCGTAGCTGATACTTAGAACATGAATACGGTTGGTATCCACACTGCCAGTAAAATAAGGAATTGTGTCTGTAGGGCCAGTGTAGGTGACGTCTTGAGTACCCATATTGCGGTATTGGTATGCGATACCGATTCGATGACCATTTGAACGCTCTTTTTCTGCGCCAAGACCTAACGACCAGTTTGCTCCAATAGGAAGCGCAGGGGTCATTTTGTCAGTGTCATACATTTTCGAGTCGTAACGGATACCACCTTGGTAGGTCCAATCATTTTGAGAATACGCGAGCGCTGTACCTAAGCTATAAACGTTGTTTGCAGCATCATCAAACTGTGACCAAAATTCAACACCCGTCATGGCTTTGAAAGTTAACTCATCTGAGATTTTGTGCTGAAGGCCAAAATCAAGTTGAGCTGGCCAAGAAGCATTTCGCTCAATTGACGTAAACTGGTTGCCATCAAACGACACATCGATATCACCAGAGTTATGCTTTACTTTGTGTCTATAGTTGGCAGATAGAAAAGTAGAGTCTGACACGTCATACATAGCTGATAGCATAAAGCTTGCCGCCGTAGAACTGCCATCTCCATCAAGCCTAGAATCACCACCAAGCTCAAACGACGTCATTAAATGCTGAACGATCAAAGCTCCGCCAAGAGACAGATTGTCGCTTGCCTGGAATCCAGCGGCTAACTGCAAATTTAACGCTTCATCAGACAGTGTTTTTGGAAGACCACCATTAGGTCCTACAAGACCACCGCTATAGTCCATACTCAAACCACCTTCACCATGTAAAGATGCCCCGATAACCCAGCTGTCATTGATTCTCTGTGCATAAGCAAGACTTGGAATAAAAGCATTCGACTCACCTGTCGTTGACTTGTCAACAGAAACCCCAGTACCACTGTGTTCAGTCTTTGCGTTTAAGTACTGAACGCCAATAGAAAAACTATTGTCATCTATCACCGTTAGACCAGCAGGGCTAGTAATCACGGCACTTGCATCAGTACGATTAGATGAGTTCCCTACACCAGCAGAAGAAACACTATCAAAGGTAGCTACTTCGTGAAGTAAGATACCGCCAGCAAATGTGGACGAAGAGAAGGTTACAGCCATTGCGACTGCTAAAAGGTTTTTGTTCATCGTTTGCAACTCACAGATTCGGATGGCGCAAATCATAGTCAAATCAGCAATCCAAAGGTGCACTATGAGTGCATGGTAATAGCTTGTAACGAAAAGCGACGCAGGCAATTGGTCAAACTTCTTCGTTATCGAAGAGATTGAACAATATAAACGGCGTTTATGTTTTATATAACCAGCGGCTTATTTATTCACCGTCTTGGCCCTCTTATAATCACAGACATACAACCCCCAAGAAGCTAAGGAATAGCGCTCATCCCTTTCTTGAGAGGCTTAAAATGTCAGTCCAGAAGATACTTAAAGAGATATACCGCGCTAGCGACGAACTTGCAGGTCAACTTATCCGACGTGGAGCAGTTGTCACCATTCCCAAGGGTAAATTTCTGTTCTTCCAATATCAAAGTGTGAGCGATATCGTTATCCCTTTACAGGGCGTATTAGGTTTTTACCCCACTATCGATGAAGGCACTAACTTGAAGTACGACCTGATTACTCCCGGCATCCTTATCAATGATGTACCATTGATTTTGGGTGAGGGTGCTCAGTCTGATATACAAGCCGTGACCGACAGTACCGTGCTGCTGTTACCCTTTGAGGATGTCAAAGAATTAATGGATTCTTGCTGTAGTTTTTCAAAAATGATCAACTTCTCTTTGGCAAAAAAACAGCGCTTTTGCTTGACATTATTTCGCCTACGCGGCGAAAAAAATACCGATTTGAAGATTCGTTTGGCGATGGAAGCAATCAGTGCAGCGACCTACGATGGGTCTATCCCATTAAATATTCTTACTCTTGCTTCATTACTTAATATGTCGCGAAACACCGTCGGAAGCTATATGAGTAAAGCAATCGCTGCCGGAGAAGTAGAAAGGAATGAGCTCGGTTTTCGTTTAATCGAAACGAGATCTATCGCAGCTTGACTATCTACTAGAGCATGAATCTACAAAACGTGAAATGAAGGAGCGCCAGTGCTTGTACATCAGAAGATATCTAACGCTCCTTCATACATTTACCCTGCTTCAGCACAAGAATAGTACTAAGGTCAATGTCGCCTCAGTATGCGCTAGTTTTTCTTCCTTAGGTGCACTAGCGGTGCATCTGCTTAAAAAACTCACCAACGAAATATAGGTATTGCCTATCAATAAAAGAGATTTAATTGATTTTAATTCTCATAACCAGTTCATCATAATGGGTTCATAAGATTTGAACTGAGTGATACATCCCATGATTAAGACGATTCGATTTGCCGCTATCCATTTTACTATTGCCTTTACGGTTGCATATGCGCTAACTGGCGAAATCTTAATCGCGAGTATGATTGCAATGCTTGAACCAGCGGTAAATACCGTTGCGTTTTACTTTCACGAACGTGTCTGGGACAAAAACCAACGCCTTCAAGCTTTGAGAAATAACGAAACCATTAAGACAGCTTCATTTGCGACCGTACACTTTAGTGTGGCGTTTGGTGTCGTTTATTTGTTAACGGGTGATGTGTTGGCAGGTGGTATCATGGCAACATTAGAGCCAACGATTAATACCATCGCGTACTTTTTCCACGAAAAGTCCTGGAATAGGAAGCACCAGCACACATGTTTCGCGCATTAATCACTTCAAAACTTTACCAGCACAATGAGAGGAAGTCGTTCATACATTTTGTACGCCATAACGAGATTTCTATCGTACCTGTTTGTATGACTTCCCACCCTATCTTCTAGTGACAAATAAGACATTACTGAAAGTTCAACGCCCCAATGCTATTCACTGAGGCACTGGCAAACCAACTCTTGGACTCCTACACACACGAAAGCCAACTACGTTTCATGACACCGCTAGTACATTCGGTTACAGATCGAAAATTACCCTAGGTGATAGAATAAGAGTTGGTGATATTGCTCGATATAAAAGTTGGAGTGACGGCAAGGATGCTAGGTAATGAACTGTAAAAAATATAGGTTAACTTTCATTCTATTTGGCTTGGCAAACCTCTGCTGAGCTATCTTTCTTATGAGCGATTCTTATGTCGATCAATCGGGCGTCCTTGTAGAGAATTTTGGATTTCTTGCCCTATTCTGGCTATTACTTTTTAGTTCGGCAATTAGCTGGTTCATTACTTTTAACCGTCGACGTCGTTAAAACAGACAGAACAAAATAAACCAATACCTTCACCCAATCTCTATGAATGTATAGTTACTTAATAAGCTTGACGAAGAGCATTGTTGACTAAGTAACTTTCGACGCTTTAGCACTATTTTTATTTTTCACTGTTTTGGATTTTATATGTATATCGGACTAAAAAGTTTAAATATCAAATGGCTTGTCGCTGCACTAGCTATCACGCTTTCTGGCTGTTCCAGTATGTCTATTGAAGAGTGTAACAACGCTGACTGGTATCAAGTTGGTTATAGCGATGGACTTAACGGTCATAGCCCTAAAATGATTGATAGCTATATCAGTGACTGTAGTGAAGCCGCTGTTTTTCCCGATAGAGAACAATGGTCAAAGGGATTCAAAGTAGGGACGGGGCTGTACTGTTCACCGGATAATGGTTACAAGGTGGGTTATGAGGGACAGCAGTACTACTATGTATGTCCGGGCGAGTCTTTTCTCAAAAACTATGAGTTGGGCAAACAAGCTAGACAACGCGACCAGCGCCTTAAACAGATTGAAACCGAGTTACGTACTATCGAAGATAAGTTAAGAACGACACCAAGCGAAAATCATGATGAGCGCAAACGTCTAGAAAATGAAAAGCGAGATTTAGTCTCAGAGCGTTCTCATCTACTCGGGTTAACCATACAACATAACTTCAATATCTCATTTTAAGCTAGCTGAGTTCTTGCTACCCAACGCCTTCCTCTTCAACAAAGAGGGAGGCTTACAATTTAACGATAAAAGTCCTTCCCAAATTCAGATTGATTACCGTCATATCGCATTAATTTTCAGATTGTTAGCCTAATAACTGTACAATTTCTACTCAAACAACCAAAATTAGTCACCACAGGCAGCAATTATTCTTCTATAATCACCGACCGTATTTTTGGTCAACAATCATTTTGTTGATTGGTTAACGAGAAACACCAAATACCGCCATCTGCTTTTAGGAACAACGAATGTCATTTTTATCACAAGGTTTTTCATCCGAGATCGTGCAAGCACTGACCGAGTGTGGTTATGAAAAACTCACTCCAGTTCAACAACAAGCGATTCCACATGCTCGTCGTGGACACGATATTCTGGCACACGCTCAAACCGGCACAGGTAAAACAGCCGCTTTCTCTTTGCCAATTATTCAACAGATTGTTGATACTCCAAAGGCTCGCACTCGTGGAGCGGTACGTGCACTTATTCTGGCGCCAACTCGTGAATTAGTGGATCAAATCGCTAATAACATCGAAAGCTACACTCAATACGTCGACGTGTCAGTTGCAGCCGTGTTTGGTGGTGCGAAAATGTCGTCTCAAGAACGCAAACTTGAAGCTGGTGTCGACATTCTGGTTGCAACTCCGGGTCGTCTTATCGAGCATTTGGAGCTTGGTAACGTTAAGCTTGCTAATCTTGAGTTCCTAGTCTTCGATGAAGCGGACCGTATGCTTGATATGGGCTTCATTAGTGCAATTCGCACTATCATGAGCAGCGTTAACAGCCAACCTCAAACCATGCTGTTTTCCGCGACATCATCACCTCAGATGAACGCCCTAGCACAAGATCTATTGCGTAAGCCTAAACGCGTTATTGTCAACGCAGAGAACTCAACCGCAGATACTGTTGCTCACGTAGTTTATCCCGTAGATGAAGATCGTAAGCTTGAACTACTGTCAGAGCTAATTGGTCGCAAAAACTGGCAACAGGTTTTGGTTTTCGTGAATTACAAAGAGACCGCCAATGAAGTGGTAAAAGAGCTCAAACTTGATGGTATTAAAGCGGTGCTTTGCCATGGAGATAAAGCACAAAGCTCTCGTCGTCGCGCTCTGGAAGAATTTAAAACAGGTAAGGCTCGTGTGATGGTGGCAACAGAAGTTGCGGCTCGTGGTTTAGACATTCAAGGTCTTCCGCACGTTGTAAACTATGACATGCCATTCCTAGCTGAAGACTACGTACACCGAATTGGTCGTACTGGCCGCGCAGGTCAGCAAGGTCATGCTGTCTCTTTCGTTAGCCGTGAAGAAGAACTTACTCTGGTTCAGATCGAGAACCTAATTCAACACCGCATTAAGCGTATCCAACTTGCAGGTTACGAGCCAGCAAACCGTGATGCTTTGCTACAGAAAATGCACACTAAACCAGCTTACAAAGACCGCCAAGGTCGTACTAATAATGCGAGCGAGCAAGGCTCTGCAGAGCGCAGATTACGTCTGATGCGAGCGATCAAAAACAAGTCGACTAAAACAACTCGCCTAAAAGGTTAATCGCCGTTTAACTAGCGAGCACCATTAAAAAACGCAGTCGTTAAACGCTGCGTTTTTTGTTTGTCTGTCGACCTATCTCTGTCACTATCGTTACTCAGTTATTTCGCAATCGACTCCAATGAAGCATCCAAGCAGTCCGATATCGTCACCAACTCATCCTTAGCACGCACAACATTGTCGGTACTTTTAGTGCAGTCGAGCGCCAACTTATTCACCACCTCTAAACTGTCGATAGACTGCTCACATAGGTGCAGTGTTTCTACCGAGTCGTTACAGATCTGTTCATTCAGTGCCAGAAGCTGATTATAAGCGACAGTTATATCGTCAAAGCTGGCCGTGGACCGCGTGGTCACTTGAGATATTTCACTCACACTGCTCTCACTTTTCGCAATAGCTGATACTAAAGTACTCGCCGTATCGATAAGTTGTTTGGTCATGGTTTGAATTTCCGACACAGCGTTTTGGGTGTTCTCCGATAAGGTTCTTACCTCTCCCGCTACGACTGCAAAACCCCGTCCAGCTTCGCCAGCCCTAGCGGCTTCTATGGCAGCATTCAGAGCAAGCAAATTCGTCTGCTCTGAGATCGAAGTAATCACATGCAAAACATCCCGAACCTTCATCGAAACATCGGTCAGTACATTACTTGATTGATTTGCTTCTGCCATTTCGTGTCTGAGTTGATCGACATCTTTAGTTAGTTGCTGGTTGTTCTCCTGAATCGCTAAGAACTGATTGGAGATAGATTGGCTTGCATCAAGACTGCGCTGTGCTTCTTGCTCACCACGGCTTATCGCCACTTGAATATTGTTGATGTCTGACGTGGTATCGGCTAGCTGAGTCACCTGGGTTTTGAACAAGTCATCTAAATCCGAAGAAGCACTTTCGATATGGTGAGTGCAACGCTGAAGCTGCTCAACTGAACCATTAACATCATTGATAAGAGAAACCAATTTATTGAGAGTACTATCGACAGCCGAACCAATCTGACCGAACTCGTCTTGTCCTGAAAAGCCAATTCGGTGGTCAAGCTGACCGCGCTGAACCTGCTGCATAGTATCAATGATGTGTTTGAGAAGCGGTAAGATATTCTGGGAGATGCCGGTGGATAAGAACAGCACCAACCCAACGACTACCAATGAAAAGACAATAATCGCAGCAGGCGATAGTAGTAATTGAACGCCATCGCCACCCGATAACACACCTAAAGCGTACAAATTTGATATACATAGAACAACAATACCCAAACAACCTACAATGCCCGGTAGCAGCATTTTTACTGGCATACTGATGTTCATAAACAGCCTATCTCGCCAGCCAATCTCAATATCACTCATTTCCATTCCCTTGATTTTCTGACCTTACGGTCAGGATATTGAGCAGTATTTAGCCGATAGTGTCAACTTATTCTGATATTGGAGTGTGAGTTTTATGATGCCTACGGTTTTATGAATCACATATAGATAGCACAAGAAAAAACGGCACAAAGAGTGCCGTTTTTCATTAGTATCGTATTCAGCTCATAAGACTATTAGCTGATGACCATTGCGATATAGCCAAGGATTAAAACGATAACGGAAGTTAGCGCATATGGCACTGGATAGCCAATCGCGGGCATGTCACTTTGAGTGGCATCTTGAGCTCCTTTCATTGCAGGTGTGCTATTCCTACCACCAGCGCAAGCACCAGCAAGAATGGCCGGATTCATCTTACGAACATACAGACCATACAACCAAGCTAATAACGGTGGAACAAGCGCTGCTGTCACGCCAAGTAACGCTATTTTAATCACAATAATGCCTTGAAATGAGGCTAGGATCTTAGGCCCCACAGTCGCAGCTAGCACCGCTACGAATAAATTAAGGCCAATATCTTGTAAGAAGCTTCGCGCCCCCTCACTCATTGGGCCGCCAAACGCCGGATTACGAGTTCGTAAGAACGAGAACACGATACCAGTAAGCATACAACCAGCAGATGTACCCAAGGCAAATGGGATTCCTGCAATGGTCACACTCAAGTGGCCAAACACATAACCTACCAGCAATGCTAACGCTAAGTAGAATGTTTCTGTGACTGTGCTCTCTACAATGGGCACACTATTCAACTGAGAAGCCGTTTGTTCTACACTCCACTGTGAGCCTGCAATACGAACAACATCACCCACTTCTACCGTTGTATTAGGTAATAGTGGTTGTTGATGACCTTGTCGAAATAGCGCTTTGAAGTACACGCCAAAACCCACCTCAGCATGCAACTGAGCAATAGTTTTACCTGCATGTTCTGATTTACCCACATGGATGTCAGCAACTTCAATATCGACATTGCGCGCTCGAGGTTCGTCAACTTCATTGCCAATATCTGCTTCACCTTCTTTGATAAGAGCACTGTATTCACCACGAACACCGATAACATCACCTAACTGTAACGTTGGGTTCGCCGAAGCATCCAACACTTCATCGCCCCGCACGACTTTTAGCACCACTGCATCGGGGAATTGTTTATAAAGATTTTGGACCGAGCGCCCTACCAACTCTTCATGGGTCACCTTATAGGCACGAACATCGATAGGCAAAGCACCAACGTCTGAAAACCCAAAGGTGCTGGGGAGTTTCTCATTGTCATCGCCGGTAGAAAACTCTTTCTCTGCGTCTTTACCTGCTTTTACTGGATCAATACCAAACATCGAAGGTAAGTATTTGATTAACAGAATAATGAGCACCGTCGACAATACATAACTGATGGCATAGCCCGCAGCGATATTAGCACTGACTTGATCAGCGCTCATCCCCGCCGGCGGCACAAAAGCCCCCGAAGTGATCGCCGATTGTGCGACACCCATTACTGCGGTAACGGTATAGCTTCCAGAGATGATACCTGCCGCATATCCAGGCTCTAATCCCATCAACTTGGCGCCAATCACGACGATGGCGAAGTTACTAAAAACAACGATTAGCCCAATTACGACAAAATCTAAGCCACCTCTCGCCAGTCCGGAAAAGAACTGAGGACCTACTTTCATGCCAATGGCGTACATAAACATCATTAAGAAGATGTCCGATACTAGCCCCGGTTCCTCAATTTTTAATCCAAAGACTGAAAATGAGGTCAACGCCAACGCAACACCAACAATCAATGTACCTGCCGTTGTACCAAGGCTCACACCTTTAACAGTAATACGTCCTAATGGGTACCCTATCGCGAGTGATAGAAATAGAAATACAAATGGGTTTTCAGATAAGTAATTAAAAAGAAAAGACATGATCTCACCTGCTACATTGTGATTGAAGCAGCAGAGCAATGCGACGCATCGCTCTACCGATTACCTAGAGCGGTGGCAACCTTAGCCGTGGTTAAAGTTGCTAGACTCGTCGGCATCACTGCCGTTAACCACTGGGTGCTTGTCAAAGAAATCAACACAATGTTGCAAGTCAGAAATCAGCAAGTCCGCCATGTCTCGACTAAAACCGTGACGTACGAGAATACGCATAATAACCAGATCTTGGCGATCCGCAGGCATTGCATACGCTGCAATCTGCCAACCACGAGATCGAATGCGATCCGATAAGTCATAAAGGTTGAAGCCTGGGTTTGCACCTTTCTTGATAGACCAACTTAGTGCTGGAATACCACCGTGGCCATCGTAAATGATTTCAAACATGCCCATCTTCTCAACTTCTTTGGCAATGTAGCGTGCCGTTTCGTAGCATGCATCATGAATCTTTTTATAGCCTTCTTTACCCAATCTTAAGAAGTTGTAGTACTGCGCAACGATTTGTCCCCCTGGGCGAGAGAAGTTCAATGCAAATGTTGGCATGTTACCGCCAAGATAGTTTACATTGAAGATCAAATCCTCATGCAACGCATCAGCATCACGCCACACGACCCAACCCACACCCAATGGCGAAAGCCCAAATTTGTGGCCGGAAGCATTAATCGATTTAACACGAGGCAAGCGGAAGTCCCATTCTAAATCAGGGTCACAGAAAGGCGCTAAAAACGCACCACTGGCGCCATCAACGTGAATAGGAATATCTAAGCCTGTTTCTTCTTGAAGCTTATCTAGCGCTTCATGAACCGCTTTTACTGGCTCATACTGGCATGTGAACGTCACACCAAGAGTCGGCACTACACCAATAGTGTTTTCGTCACAACGTTTGATCACTTCTTCAGGTGTCATGATGAGGCGATCACCTTCCATTGGAATCTCACGAAGTTCAATATCCCAATAGCGCGCAAACTTATGCCAACAAACCTGTACTGGGCCACAAATAAGATTTGGTTTGTCAGTAGGTTTGCCTTGCTTCTTCATTTTTTCGCGCCAAGCCCACTTCAATGCCATCCCGCCAAGCATCGCGGCCTCGCTCGACCCCGTCGTTGAACAACCCATTGGGTTCTCTGCATCTGGCGCATGCCAAAGATCCGCTAACATATGAACACAACGCGCTTCGATCTCCGCCGTTTGTGGGTACTCATCTTTATCAATCATGTTCTTATCGATGCATTCATCCATCAATTGATGAACTTCATCTTCTACCCATGTTTGACAAAATGTCGCTAAGTTCTGACGCGAATTACCGTCTAGCATAAGTTCATCGTGAACAACTTGATAGGCATGTTCAGGTGCGTGCTCATTCTCAGGGATTCGATACTTGGGCATAACCACTGACAAATCTTTGGAAGAGTAAACATCATCTAACATTGAACCACGAACAGCTGACTTTTTATGAAGAGGCATAATCAATCCTTTATATCATTGAAACTATTGCGTAAGTTGTCATTAAGCATTTGTTTTAAAAGGCACAACGACGTTGGATTAAAGTTAGTCGAGATTCCATTGGCGTGCTAGTTTCATATTCGGTTGATAAGATTCAAATCGTTATTAGTAGACTTTTCTGCAGATGAGAGTAGTGCGTCCTTCCAGTATTATCTGGGGGACTAAAGACCATCATTTTCTCAGCTCATGAGATTAAACCGTCAAGAATGCCTAGAAAATTGACAATAACCGTTACCTGAAACCTAACTAGACGCTTAACACAAACGCAATTCGACTTATACCACCCGCTCTCACTGTCAGATAAATCTTAGTGCCAGAAGCTAAGATAAACGCCTCACCATGCATTTAGTGCGACAGTAAATCCGCCCTACTTGAAGCTTTCATTTACCCTTTTGTTAGTTTGGCTCTCTTTTTGCTTATTATTTGTTCGTTTTATCCTAACTAATAACGAAAATTGGAGATACCACTACATGGATAACCGTATCATTAAGGTTTCAAGGAATACTGAAAAAGCGCCCGTAAGCCCAATATCTACACAGTCTGTTACCTTTTCTCACTACAATAATATTTCGGCTCAATTACCCATCGATCCTGCTACCAAGACTCTTATTTCGGGTGGTATAGAGCAGCAGGCAAAACAGTGTCTGAGAAATATCAAAATGATAGTAAACAGCATTGAGCATACGATGAGTGACGTGGTGAAGATCAACGTTTACCTGAAAAACATTACCGACCTCGACAAAGTCAATGAAGTCTATGCTTCCTTCTTTCCTCTACACCGCCCCACATATACGTCACTTGCAGTCGCTGACTTGCCAATGAAAGGGGCGTTGGTGCAAATGGACGCTGTCATTTCAAATGGCGAAGGTACCTACCCTCAAGACCCTTGTGATTTGGTGAAATTAACTCGAAATAGCGTCAACGCGCCGATAACACCACTCTCAAGCCAGACTGTTGCGTTTTCCCACTACAATCATATTTCAGCTCAGCTGCCTATCGAACCAAAGTCGGGGAATGTAGTGACAGGCGGGATAAAAGAACAGACACAACAATGTCTACGCAATATCAAAACGATACTCGAAAGCATTGACGTGCCGATGGATGATATCGTCAAAACAAATATTCATATCACAAAGTTGGAGGATCTTGAGGCCGTTGACGAAGTGTATAAAACCTTCTTCCCAGATTCTTCCATTGCTCGTGCCGTTAATTACTTACCTGCACGCTCCAGTGTGGTTGTGGAAGGCTTAGCGCTGGATGCACTCGTACAAATAGATGCGACCGTTTCTCACGGCGATGGTACACCGCCTCAATTAGTTGAAGACCGTCACGGCATCGTTATTAAGGCAACCAATACCGAAAAAGCACCGTTAAACGCCCTATCGACGCAAAGCGTGGCCTTCTCTCACTACAACAATATCTCAGCGCAACTGCCTATTGATCCTTCGATTGGTAAGATTGTTGCTTCAGGGACAAAAGAACAAGCGATGCAATGCTTCGAGAACATTAAAGCCATCGCAGAAAATATCGACCACGTGATGGATGATATTGTTAAACTCAACATTCAGCTAAAAGACATGAATGATTTGTGCGCACTAGAAGAAGTATTGAGAAGCTATTTCAGTGATTTGTTGCCAGCGTTGACCGTTATCGGCGTATCCAGTTTACCGTCTAATGCGGTAGTTCAAATAGATGCCATTATGTCGAACGCCGAAGGTACGCCACCGAACAAATAGGCTAATGGCAGCTCGGTGACAAGGTTTCCTGCTGACCTGAGTGCCCTTGAAGTTATCTTCTAGGGCACTTTTACTAACGAAACACCGATCTATTACAATGTGATGCTCTTAACCATCCCAGCTTCTGCATGGCCTGGAATGTTGCAAGCAAACTCGACTTGTTTCTCACCATGAAAATGCCATAGCAACTGTCCTGCTTTGCCTGGTTCAAGATAAACCACGTTGCCCATACCATGATGATCATGTCCCGCTGGCATCGATTTCATCATTTCACGGTGTTCCAATTGTTCTGCAATAGAACCGATAGAAAACTCATGGTCGATTTTGCCAGTGTTCATGACCACAAACTGAACGACGTCATTAGGTTCTATCTTAACATCACGCTTAAAAGTGATTTTCATGTCATCCGTTAAAATCACATGTACCACTTTATCGGGTTTCGCTCCCTTGGCAGGCATACCCACAGCAGACATCCCGTCCATGTTCATCATATTACTATGGTCCATCTTAGCGTCGTCCATATTAGAATGATTCATCATGCCATGGTCCATATTGGAGTGATCCATTTTCGAATGATCCATACCTTCTGCCATCACGGCGGTTGAAGCGATGGTAAGAGCTAATGTTATCAGTGTTTTTTTCATGATTGCTTCCTTTTTAAATAAGTGATTAGCGGCCTCTTCATTAGAGGCCGCCAACGGTTATTGGTTAATTTCTTTTGATTTCCATAACTTGTAGATAGCCGGAAGGACCAGCAATGTGAGCAGTAATGCGGACGCCATGCCGCCAATCATTGGAGCGGCGATCCGTTGCATCACTTCAGAGCCAGTACCTGACCCGTACATAATTGGAATAAGACCGATGATGACTGTTAACACCGTCATCATGACGGGTCGCACACGCAGCCCTGCGCCTTCTCGGATTGCCTCGGTTAACATATCGCGCGTTAGTGGTGCTTGATTTTCTTGTGCCGCTAGTTTGCGTGCATGCCATGCTTGATTTAGGTAAACCAGCATAATGACTCCAATCTCGACCGCTACCCCAGCAAGCGCGATAAAGCCCACTCCTACAGCAATCGAGAAGTTGTACCCAAGGTAATGCATAAGCCACAAGCCACCTACCATGGCGAGCGGCAGTGTCCCCATAATGACCAGCACTTCACCGACCCTTCTAAAACTCAGGTAGAGCAGCAACATAATGATGGAGAGAGTGACAGGCACAACAACGCTCAAACGCTCTTTGGCGCGCTCCATATACTCATATTGACCAGACCACGTTAGCGAGTACCCCGCGGGTAGGGACAACCGCTCCGCCACAGTGTTTTGAGCTTCGGTGACATAAGACCCAAGATCGCGCTCAGCAATATCAACAAACACCCAGCCGTTCGGGCGAGCGTTCTCAGTCTTAATCATTGGCGGGCCATCTTCATAACGAATTTCCGCCACATCTGCTAACGCTATTCGAGCACCATTTGGAGTGACAAGAGGCAGGTTCTGTAGCTTCACCACCGAATCACGATAATCTTGTGGATAGCGAACGTTAATTGGGTATCGCTCCAACCCTTCCACTGTCTCGCCCACATTCATACCACCCACTGCCGTTGACACAACTTGCTGAACATCACTGACGTTCAGACCATAACGCGCGGCGGCGAGTCGTTTGATATCAATCGTGACATATCGTCCACCCGCTACCCTTTCGGCATATACCGACACCGTACCTTGAATCGTATTGAGGATAGGTTCGATATTGGCACCTATCTCCTCGATGACTTTGAGATCAGGTCCAGCTATCTTGATACCAATAGGCGTCTTTATCCCTGTAGCCAACATATCGATACGAGTCTTAATTGGCATTACCCACGCGTTTGTTAGCCCTGGGAACTGAACCAAATCATCAAACTCCTTACGTAGTGATTCTGTGGTAACGCCATCTCGCCACTCTGAGCGAGGCTTCAAGTGGATAGTGGTCTCAATCATGGTTAAAGGGGCTGGGTCAGTGGCAGTTTCTGCACGACCAATCTTGCCCCACACAGTCTCGACTTCAGGAACGGTCTTGATCAACTTGTTGGTTTGTTGAAGCAGTTCACGTGCTTTACCAATCGAGATACCAGGATAAGTCGTTGGCATGTACATCAAATCCCCTTCATCCAAAGGCGGAATAAACTCACTACCTAACTTACTGGTCGGATAGAAAGCCGACCCCATCAAGACGATAGCCAGTACAATCATCGATTTAGGGTAACGAAGACTTAGGTTAAGCATGGGTCGATACAAGACAATCAACGCTTTGTTGACGGGATTTTTATGTTCGGGCAGCACTTTCCCACGAATAAAGTACCCCATCAGCACAGGCACCAAAGTAATGGCTAAACCCGCAGCTGCTGCCATGGCGTATGTTTTGGTATAAGCGAGAGGTGAGAACATTTTGCCTTCCTGCCCTTCAAGCGCGAACACAGGAACAAAGCTCAATGTGATAATAAGCAAGGAGAAAAACAGCGGAGCACCGACTTCTTCTGCTGCGCGTCCGATAACTTGCCAGCGGTTTTTATCGGTGAGTGGCGTTTTCTCGATATGTTTATGAACATTTTCGATCATCACTATCGCGCCATCGACCATAGCTCCAATGGCAATAGCGATCCCACCTAACGACATAATATTGGCGTTAATCCCTTGCCAGTGCATGACGATAAATGCGGACAAAATGCCGATAGGCAAACTAATAGCAATCACAAGTGAAGAACGAATGTGGAACAAGAACAGCGCACAGACTATGGCTACTACCACGAACTCTTCTGCCAACTTCTTCCATAGATTTTCAACCGCCGCATCGATGAGCGTTGAACGGTCATAAGTCGCAACAATCTCAACGCCATCAGGCAGACCGCGTTGCAGCTCTTCCAGCTTTGCTTTGACATCATGAATAACCTGACTGGCGTTCTCCCCAAAGCGCATAACGATAACGCCACCAACCGCTTCACCTTCACCATTAAACTCGGAAATACCACGACGCATTTGAGGCCCAAGATTGATGTCCGCGATATCCCCCAGCAATAGAGGAGTACCTTTGCTCGTCACCTTAAGAGGAAGCGCTTTGATATCCTCAATGCTACTCAAGTAACCCGTAGTGCGAACCATATGTTCAGCCTCACCGACCTCTATCACTGATGCACCAGTCTCTTGGTTACCATTTTTGATAGCCATGTTGACCTGCTGCAAGGTCAGGTCATAAGCACGTAACTTAGCAGGATCAATTTGGACCTGATACTGCTTGACCATACCGCCTACCGTCGCGACTTCCGAAACGCCAGCAACTGTCTGTAACTCATACTTTAAAAACCAGTCTTGTATACTGCGAAGTTCTGCTAGGTCATGCTGGCCTGTCTTGTCTTGTAGTACGTAGCTGTAAATCCAGCCCACCCCTGTCGCATCGGGACCCAAAGTCGGCTTTGCCTGTGCTGGTAAGTTAGGCGTAACTTGGCTTAAGTACTCTAAAACCCGCGAACGTGCCCAGTACATGTCGGTATCATCGTTGAAGATAATGTACACATACGAATCACCGAAGAAGGAGTATCCCCGCACCGTTTCTGCGCCCGGCACCGCTAACATGGCGGTCGTCAGAGGATAAGTAACCTGATCCTCAACAACCTGAGGAGCCTGTCCCGGATAACTGGTTTTGATAATCACCTGAACATCTGACAGATCAGGAATAGCGTCAACAGGTGTATTCTTCACACTGTACAAACCTGCTAACGTCAAAAAGCAGGTTGCGACCAAGACGAGAAAACGATTATTGATAGACCAACGAACAATGGCTCCAATCATGGCTGACCTCCTCCACGCTGCAGATCAATAAGCACATAGTCCGAACCCTGCTTCGTCACTAAGAAGCGCACCGTTTCGCCTTCAGCGAAGCCAGTTAAATCCACATCTCCTTGAGAAGTGAAGTTCATTTCTCCGGCTTCCCAGCCCCATTCAGCAACGGCGTTGTGACTGAGGGTTATCATGCCAAAATCAGCCATCAACATGGTGATATCCCCTTGAACCCAAACTTGCTCGACAACCCGTTTGTCACTCACTTTGAGATCGATAATGGCGTATTGCCCTGAATCGGTCTTTGCCATTTCAAACTCAACCTGTTGACCCGATTGCAAGGTGTTAAGGTTGACACCCTTGTCCACCGTGAAATCCATAGTCATCCCCGGCCAATCCCACTCTGGTACGGGTTGGTGATTAATGGTCAACATATTGTGCCCTGCCATCACACTCGTGATTTCACCTTGCGCCCACACAGCCTCCGCTGGCGGTTCTACACCGTTGATTCGTGACAAATCCGCACTTTGGCTTGACTCCGAATCCAACATAAATTGCGCAGAGGTCACCACCTTGTCACTTGTGGTCAATCCCGCTAACACCTCAACTCGGTCACGGGCCTCTCGTCCAATGTCGATACGTGCCGAGCGGTATTTACCGCCTCCTTCGGATAACACCACGCGAGTCATCCCTCCAGAGCGAATCACGCTTGAACGAGGTATAGTGAGCACCGCTTGCTCCGTCTTGGGTTGCAGCGCAATGTTGGCAAACATATTTGGCTTCAATTGATGATCTGGGTTAGCAAACTTGAGTCTTACTCTTAGCGTTCTCGTTGCTGGGTCGAGAATCGGATAAACATAGTCAATTTCTCCTTGCCATTCCCTGCCTGATAGCGCGTCTAATGTCATCGTTGTTTGGCTACCCGCTTTGATCCATTCCGCTTGGCGTTCGAACACTTCAGCATCGACCCAAACTTCATCAATTGGCCCCGCGCTGATAACCGATTGAGCTGGGGACAAATAGCCACCTTCTCGGATATTCAATGTAGCCACCACACCATTGCCCAATGCCTTGATATCAATGGTCTGGGACGCTTTGCCTTGCTTGACTATCTGGTTAATTTGAGCTCGGTCTACACCCAGGGAAATTAAACGCTCCGTGGCGCCTTTAACCAAACTACTGCGTCCTGTGCGATGGGCATTAAGTAACTCTTCCTGCGCTTTGACCAGCTCTGGTGAATAAAGCTTGAATAACACATCTCCTTTGTTAACACGCTCTCCCACAGCGTTGATATAGAGCTTTTGGACCCAGCCTGCAACGCGCACATTGGTTTGCCACAAACGACTTTCATCAAAAGCGATATAGCCGACTGTCTCGATACGCGGCGATAGCTTCGCTAGCTTTACCGGTTCTGTTTTTACCCCTAAATTGTTCTCCACCGCCGGGTTGATGTTGACCGTTCCTGGTTTTTCATTACCACCGTTAAGGTCATCGGCGTACACTGGGATAAGGTCCATTCCCATTGGGGATTTACCTGGTTGATCGCGTTGATAGTTTGGGTCCATCGGTGCTACCCAGTACAGCGGCTCTTTTGCTCCCTTTGTACTGGCATTTTCATCGGACGCCTCCGCCATGTTATGACCTCCGACATAAGGAGCGACTAGCACACCAATTCCAGCGCCAACCGCTAAGGCCAATAGCGCAACATTCAATGTCTTCATCTTTGTTTACCTTCTCAGAATTATTGTTGTTTTGATGGCACTGAAAGCACCGGAGTTGAGGCTTGATAATCAAAACCACCCAGAAAATAGGACAGGTCGCTATTGACCAAGCTAAGATCGGTTTCCAACCTCAGCGCCTCTAGCTCTATTGCCAGTTCGTCTCTAGAGGCGGAGATCACATCACTAAATTGCGCAGTGCTGTTTTCATAACCTCTTTCTACAGCTTTGGTGCGAGCTTTAGCCTGAGAAAGGAGACTTTGACGATAACGTTCAAGACGTTCGGTGAGGTTTTGCCTATCCATTGTCAGTGCACTGACTTTGGCGTACATCTGAGAAAGCAATGCATCCTTATTAGATTTGGAGGCGACCACTTGATACTCGGCAGCGGCATGATTTTTATCCTGACGATTACCAGTGAACAGAGGAATATCCATCGTGACATAAGCGCTCACTAAATCTGGCGCTGGCTCACCGCGCATATTGTTAGCTTGTCGATGGGCATACATCGCTTCAACGCCAAACTGCGGTTTGTACGCTTCCTCTGCAATGGCTACTTGGGTTTCACTTGCAGCTATTTCAATATCTGCCATGCGAGCCATTGGGTGCTGATTAAGAATGGCGTAGTAGTCCGAACGACTGTGCTCTAAAAGACGACCTTCCAACCTCAGCCAGTCTGAAGTCGTGGTCGCCTTAAGAGTCGGCTGATTAGACAACCATTGAGCACCTAACCATTCGGAGAGCTGAGCAATCAGGCGATTTTGCATTTGACGGTTGGCCTGCAACTTTTCATCCAGCTTACTGACCTGCAACTGAGACTGAATCAGATCTTGAGATTCACTGTTACCAATGGCGTAGTTAGTTTGGATAAAGCGAACCATTTCTCGCATTAGGCCCTGACTTTCCAGCAGCACACGCTCTGACTGTTGCTGAAATCCCAGCTCATACCACAGCTTTGAGATACTGTTTGCTATCTCAAGCTCACGTGTCTGTACTTGAAATTCAATACCATCAGCTTGCTTTTGCGTTTTTTGGTTTTGCAGGGCTAACGTCGACCCTCGTCCAAACTGTTGCATCAAACCCACTGACACGTTTGTCATGGGATCTTGGTCGAATTGAAAGCTGTCCGTTGGTAGACCGCCAACGCCAACTTTTATTACTGGATCTTTCAGCGTAGCGCTAGCAATCCCAGACTGCCTTAACGATTCTGATTGAGCGTAGAATCGAACTCTACTTGCATCATTGGCGATCGACAATTCGATCAGCTGTTGCAGCGTCACTGAACCAAGCTGTTCCTCGCTTGGGTTATTAACTTGCATCGTGGCGACATTGTCTGCCAAAGCAGACATCGGCATCCACAAGGCGGCGCTCACGGTAAGCGCAACCAAAGTAATAGATTTGTTCACGATAGTATCCAATCTGCGCGCTTAAATAATAAGCACGATTAAAAAGCTTCTTAGAGCTCTAAGAAGGGCTAAAAAATTAGATTGGATTACGCTCTAGGGGGTCGATCGAGGCCGTTTGCTCGATAAATAGGACTAAACGCAAGTTCGAGCGTTCTTTTGGAGAAGAGATAATGATGAATACCGTGCATTAAGTCTGCACTGATAACCCCAACACCGTTCGCACACGTTGCGCTACAGCAATTATGCTTTGATTCACCACCACACTCACTGACGGCGGTTTGCTTAGAAACATTATGATGGGAGTTTGTGGAAGAATCGACACTAGCAGTACAATCTACCATTGCACCATGTTGAGAAGACAAAACAATATCATTAGAAAAAGCCATCGTTGGTGCACTAACGGCTAACGTTGATGCTAACAGCGCAACAATCGTCAGTAACGACATCCAACGTTTTCTAATAACACTAAAGCGCATAACAAGCCTTCTACGAAAAATCTTTTTGAGTGTAGACCCTCCCCTAAGGGGAAGGTCAATAAAACTGTGAAGAAAATTTAGAAATATCGCTGTCTTTTCGCTAAGCCAAATTGAGCTCTAAATACGTTTTCGCTCATTGGGTTATTTTCATATTTTCCGAGCCCAGTCGTCCATAACTCTTCGTCCCGACCATCCATTTTAATACCTTGAAGACAATGTAAAGAATGAATCAGCTCGTGAGCTAGTACCACATAAGGCTCTGCCTTCTCACCTCTTCGGGTTACAACCTGAACGTTGGTAAAACGCATATGACATACGGAACCCGTGGCGTTGGTGGCAGATTTTTGATCTAAAGCGGAATTGTGGCTGCCTCCAGAGATCCAGAATGGACATCCTTGAGGTGCGTGTTTGGCGAGGTTTGAAGGTGTCATGCCTGTCAGCTTTTGGCTGTAATCTTGTGCGTATTCAATCTCAAGGTTGTAGCCACTTTGGGTAAAGTGAAGGTGTGTCGGAACACACATTACATTCACACCTCGAGGAAAAGAACCACGAAAAGCAGGTGTCGCCGCTTGAATCGATGAAAGTAATGATTTTCCTGCTGAAACCTGCTTTAGCTTGCGAAGGTTCTCTTCCATAATCACTCTGAAGTAAGGGTTCTTACTTGGGTCATATTGCACTGCGAATCCAGGAAAAGCGGGAAGGAGTTGAGTAATTTCTGCCATAATTCACCTCTCACTTTGCAGCTTGCGTCTAGTACCATAACGTCCGTGTCTAGAGTGTCATCTGCTCAGCTGATAAAGTTATGTGGTTGTAGCCACGATGAATTTTGAGTCTAGCCTTAATTTAAACAGGCATTGGCAAATAAAAATGAAGTTGGAGGGGGCTCACTATTTGGCGTGGTTTTATTGAAGATGTCATCAATGAAAAGGCAAACAAAATACCCAATATGCGCGAATACGTTCTTTTTGTAACGCTGGGTTAAAAACGCTTCCTGTGACTATTTAACCAAATAGAGCAGTGTCGAACTAACCTGAGGGATTTCTGAACTAGGGTCTTCCCTGCAAGATTGGTGGCAGGTATCACAAGCACTTCCATCAGCAGGGCACTTTTGTCTCATGACGATGTCATCTAACGCCCTGATACCCTGACGAGAGTTCAATTCAATGCTCCGAAAAATCTGGCATTGTGCTTCGTCAGCCGAATCAACTAACCCCAAAATAGAAACACCTTCCTGCTTTGCGATCACCAATAACTCTTCTATTTTACGTCTCAGCTCTGCACTCATCATCTACCTCATAATACTCTAGATAATTGGTTCACTCTCCTTGGACATAACGTATGCTTCCCTACCAGCGATCGAGTTCACTCTAACTGACAGTTATATAATCAAACTACTACGTTAATGAGTTGTTATACAATGGCAGTTTACAAAGCCATACATTATTGTCGCATTAGCGTAGAAGCTCTAAATAGAGCACCACAAAGAGGTTAACAATATGGATTTGATAGTAAAATGAGCGTCTAAATACAGCTATAAAGTAACCCCTGAATCGATTCAGTTTGTGGTTTTGTAATGTATTGTATTTGTGGGGTGTAAATCACTTAAACCTTAGCGATTTTAAGTTTATGAATAATGCGTATTTGAAAAAGTTTTGTTCTACAGGTAAAAATCTAGATGTGATTTGCATGCGCTAGATGGCGATGCTTGCAATAAAATTCAACATAGCCCAAGTAAAATTTCAAAAAGTTAAAAGGAGATTTGCAGTAATAAGTCCGCATAATTTTGCATCAGAAGTCAGCAAACTTTAACGAATCCTGGAAATACCTCGTAGTAAAACTACTATGTTGTCACTAGGTATCCTCCAAGAGTGCTGTAGCGTTTTGTAGAAATCTTTTGAACAAAGACAAGTTACGAGTTTTCGAACCACCCAACCTATTTGCATTATTTTATTGTTATCAGCTTACGCTTAAATATAACCTTACCCGTTCCGAAAGCGCTTACATTAGAATTATGCAGAGATTATTTAACAAAATGTCTCATTCGAACCTCTCTCGGTGTCTGGTCGAATACTTGTTTAAACTTAGTGGAGAAGTAATTGCTGTCCTGATAACCAACCCTGAATGCGATATCTGTAATAGATTGATCAGTATACAGAATGTCGGAAAACGCTTTGCTGGTGCGTATGTAGTGCAGATACTGATTAAAATTCATGCCCGTTAATTTCTTCATACTGTTTGTTAACTGACGCGAAGACAGTTTGACCGCCTCAGCAACATCATCAATTTCATTAACGCTAGCATAGTACTGCTGGATATGAGACAAAGCATAAATGACCTTATCGTTGCTATTAAGCAGATCAGCGTCTTTCATTTTACCCCGCCACAGCTCAACAATAATCTGCTGAAAAATGAACTGAGTAATCATGCGTGACTCTTCACTGTCGATATGTGACTCAACATGCAAGCGTTCGATCAGCTGACGCACACTTTGTGCGGTATTTTCACTAATAAACCAGCCCGTTTCTCTATCTGATTCACCTGGCATAAAACGCTTCAGATCCGAGCAAACTTGCAGCTTATCTTTTTCAAACAGAATATTACTTAAGTAGAGGCCATCTACAGCATCGAATAAATGACGGTCTTTCTTTTTGACAAAGCAAACGTAGTTTTTACTTAGATTCATTGGTACGTCATTCATGACATGTGTACCACTTCCTTCGGAAACAATAATAATCTCTTCAAATGAGTGCGCGTGCTCAGGATAAGGCTCCTGAGGAGCTCTGAGCTCAGTAGTGACAGGACTGTTGGAGTTCATAAAGAACTCTCTCGACTTTAGATAGATCATTGCATACCTCTGCTTCCATGAGCGTAAATTTAGATGGTTTAAACTCGTTTTTCCTCGTCGAACATCTCACTTTTGCTCGCTTTTTTACTGATATTTTTAAAAGTGTGAAGGCAAAGTTGCCCACCTTAAAAAACTCACCAAAATACTCGTTTTGGATGTTAATTTTCCAAGGTTTAAATTTCTCAGCTTTGTAAGCTAATCCTAATTCCCCTGTCCTCCACATGGATAATACGTGGTGTTCTAGAGGGAAACAAACGAGAACAAAATTCACACACTTGAATTTATAGACATAAGAAACAAGAGCTTACAAGTAGCAAGGAGACAATCATGTCTGAAGCGATTACCTCTACACAAACGCAAGAAACAGAAGAAACCCTCAATGAATATGAACAAGAGCAGGTGCCCAGACACAAACTACTTGGCTGGCGGCACTTTCTCGGCTCCTATTCCGGTGAACATGTAGCCGGTACTGAGTTTGTAATCGGTGCAGCTTTTGTCGCCTGGGGAGCCAGCACATTTGATATCCTGATGGGTCTGGTGGTTGGTAACCTGATGGCAGTGCTGACCTGGGCACTCATTACCGCACCTATCGCAACCCAATCCCGATTAACTGTCTACGAATACCTGCGCAGAGTCGCAGGTCCAGGCTTTAACAAAGTCTATAACGTGGTCAACGCCGTGCTCTTCTGTGCTCTGGGCGGGGCAATGATCACGGTATCGGCCTCTGCGGTACGTATCTTATTTGATATTCCGGCGCAGACACACTGGTATCCAACCAGTGCTGCGTTCGTTGCAGTGGCACTCGCTGTAGGTGCTATTGTAGTAGCCATTGCAGTATTGGGCTTTCAGAAATGCGCTCAGTTCGCAACCGTTTGTTCACCATGGCTGCTTGTTGTGTTTGTAACTGGCGGAATGGTTGCACTTCCAGCACTGAGCAATATTGGGAACGGTGAAACCTTTACCGGCTTCGGTCAGTTCTTGTCTCTGGCGGATCAGTACATCTGGACTGGACAAACGCCTGATGGTTCACCATCTATGACCTTCTGGCAGATTGCTGCTTTCGCTTGGGTATGTAACCTAGCAATGCACGGCTCTTTAGGAGACATGGCACTGCTACGTTTTGCTAAAAGCTCAAAATACGGTTACTTCTCAGCATTTGGTATGTTCTTCGGTCACTACATTGCATGGATCTGTGCCGGTATCATGGGTGCGGGAGCTATGCTTCTGATGCAAACTACAATGTCTAACTTGGACGCTGGCGGTATCGCTCACGCGGTTCTTGGCGCGACAGGTATCGTTGCGGTAATCATTGCAGGGTGGACAACGTCTAATCCAACTATCTACCGTGCAGGTCTGGCAATCCAAAGTATCTTCCCGAACAAATCGCGTGCATACATCACGACTATCGTTGGTGTTGTTACCGCTATTATTGCTTGTTTCCCATTCGTATTTACCCGCTTATTAGACTTTGTGGGCTACATGGGTCTTCTGCTGGCACCAGTTGGCGCAATCATCGTGTCTGAGCACTGGGTATTCAAGAAAATCGGCCTGACTCCACTTTGGTCTAAGTACCAAGGTAACGACCTGAACAAAGCGGCACTTATCACTTGGGCTATTGGTGTTGTTTTTGCGATAACGTGTGAACAGATGGGCATCCTGCATTTGTTCTTCCTTTTTGTTCCGACTTACCTACTGTCTATGGCCGTTTACATCACGTTAGCGAAATCTATGGGTGCCGGTCATAACTACGCTAAACAGGAAGCGGAATACCAACAAGAGCAGAATCAACGTGAAGAGTACCATGCTGAACTAGCGAAACGCGAAGCAGCACAACAGACTGAAGCTAAGCCAGCCAGTCTGCTGGAGAAAGCTTCCGGCGCGATTGCTCTGGCCTCTCTGGCTGCGTTGGTAGTTTCTGCATTGAAAGTCTGGGGCGCAGGTGCTGACTACCAAGTGGCATTCGAGTCCTTTAAAGCGTTCGCGATTTATCCGACTGTAATTTACTTTATCTCGGCGACCACCTGGATCACTCTGCGTGACAAAGCTTAAGAGAGTATATAAATGAATGACTTAATCAGAAAAGCCTTTGTTATGCAGCTCAATGAAAGCTGTAAGGCAGAATACAAAAAACGACATGATGAAATCTGGCCAGAGTTGGTGGACGTTCTGAAAAGTCACGGCGGTCACAACTACTCCATCTTTATCAATGAGGAGACTAATCAGCTATTTGGTTATGTCGAAATCGAGAGTGAGGAGCGTTGGGGTCGGGTTGCCAATACTGAGACTTGTCAGAAATGGTGGGCTTATATGCAAGACATTATGGCAACCAATCCGGATAACTCTCCGTTGTCTGTAACCCTAGATTCCGTCTTCTATCTGACTTAACGTTAAGACCAATCGCAGTAAATAACCAGTCACTAAGCCTCGCTATATTGCGAGGCTTATTATTTGACAGTGACGAATTTTTCCCATCTGCGCTTCCCCTTTTACCGTTCAACTGCTTCCTTCTTCAAAAGAACATAAAACCAAACATTTAGAGAAGCTCTGGCATAACTTTATCTATGCAGTATCACGTTGTTTATCAAAACTTTGAAACGCCGCATGAGCTTCTTGAAAAAAACGCACCAATTGCGTTTTTACGGGGGGATTTTTGAAGTTATTCGGTCGCAAAAAACGGTGTAATAGCTCTAAAGAACAAGAGGTGGTATTCATGATGAAGGCTGTGATTGCAATAGACCTTGGGGCGTCAAGCGGACGTGTCATGGTCGGTTATCTAAACAACGGAAAAATCGAACTCGAAGAGTTTCACCGTTTTCAAAACCAGCAAGTGATGCATGGTAATGAGTCGTGCTGGGATCTCTACTCAATTCTAGAAGAGATCAAAGTAGGCATCAATAAAGTAGTGGCGACAGGTATTGAGATTACTTCACTGGGCATAGACACCTGGGGGGTCGATTTTGTGCTGCTAAACAAGTTTGGTAAACACTTAGGTGAGTTTGTCAGCTACCGTGATGCACGTACAGAAGGTGTCCTAGATAAGCTGTTAGCGGATAATCAGCTAACCCTGCAAGATATCTACACTACAACGGGCATTCAGTTCCTGTCTTTTAACACCATTAACCAGTTAAAAGCGATCCACGATCAACAGCCTGAATGGTATGGCGAGATTGATACCTTGCTGTTTATTCCGGATTACCTTAACTACAAGCTATCCGGCGTTAAACACTGTGAGTATACCAATGCCTCCACCAGTCAGCTTCTGGACTGCAAAGAGAAAGTGTGGAGCAAGGAGCTTATTAACGCATGTGGTGCAAAAATAAACTGGTTCCTGCCACCTAAAATGCCAAACCGCATTATTGGTGAGTACCACTTAGGCGATGTACGAATCCCGGTATGCTCTGTGGCAAGTCATGATACCGCATCAGCAGTAGCAGCAACACCAATCACTCATGAGACTATGGCTTACCTGAGTTCCGGCACCTGGTCTCTAGTGGGGATTGAAAGCTTTGAACCTTACACCGACGAACTTGCTTACCAATACAACCTGACCAACGAAGGTAATGTGGATGGTCGCTATCGCGTACTGAAAAATATCATGGGCTTGTGGCTAATTCAGCGCATTAAAGCAGAAAACCCATCACTGACGTTCCCGGATATCGCTAGTCTGGCACGCCAGGCACAGCCGTTTAAGTATATCGTCAACCCTAATGACAATGATTTCTTAAATCCTGCGTCGATGACACATGCGATTAAAAACTGGTTCAACAAGCGTGACATGGAAGCGCCGGAAACTCTTTCCGAAGTCATTCGCTGTATCTACGACAGCTTAGTCCTAGCGTACGACAGGGTACTGACCGAGCTTGCGGAAGTCACCGGCAAATCCATAACTGAATTACGTATTGTCGGCGGCGGCACGCAAGATAAGTTCCTGAACCAACTTTGTGCCGATGTTTGTCAGATCAGGGTATCGACCGAACCGACAGAAGCCTCGGCACTGGGCAACGTGATTAACCAGTTTATCGCGTCCAACATTATTACCTCGCTGGAAGAAGGCCGCCAGATTATCGATGCCTCTTCCGATGTGAAGAGCTTCACTGCAAACCCTATTGAGGGATTGGAACAAATCAAATCCCAATTCCAACAAATAACTAAATAAGGTACATAACCATGAGCAAAGAGCAGATCATTTCAGCTTACAAACAAGCAAAAGCGGTTTTTGAAAAATACGGTGTGGACACAGATAAAGCAATGGAGCTACTGAGCCAGACAGCAATCTCTATGCACTGCTGGCAAGGCGACGATGTACGTGGTTTTGAATCGCCAGAAACAGCCCTGAGTGGTGGTATCCAAGCAACGGGTAACCACCCGGGCGCGGCAAAAACACCAGATCAACTGCGTGCGGACATGGAAAAAGCTTTCTCTCTTATTCCGGGTAAGAAGCGCGTTAACCTGCACGCGATTTACATCGATGCCGATGAATATGTTGAACGTGATCAAATCAAACCTGAGCACTTTTCTCGATGGGTTGAGTGGGCGAAAAAACAAGGGCTTGGTCTGGACTTCAACCCGACTCTGTTCTCTCACCCTAAAGCAGACGACGGTCTGACGCTGTCTCACCCGGACGAAGATATCCGTCAGTTTTGGATTGAACACGTAAAAGCAAGCCGTAAGATTTCTGAATACTTTGGCCGTGAACTTGGCACAGCATCATTTATGAACATCTGGATCCCGGACGGCATGAAAGATCAACCTGTTGACCGCCTTTCTCCACGCACACGTCTTGCAGACTCTCTGGACAAAGCTCTAGCTGAGAAGATTTCTCCTGAGTTCCACAAAGATGCTGTAGAGAGCAAACTGTTCGGTATAGGCGCAGAAGCATTCACCGTTGGCAGCAACGAGTTCTATCTAGCGTACGCTGCAACCCGCGGCACGGCACTATGCCTTGATGCAGGCCATTTCCACCCAACTGAAGTGATCAGCGACAAAATCAGTGCATGTTCACTGTACGTCAATGACCTACAGCTACATGTAACCCGTCCGGTTCGCTGGGACTCTGACCACGTGGTGTCGTTCGATGACGAAACGCAGGCAATCATGCGTGAAATCGTACGCAACAACCTGCTGGATCGCGTAGCAATTGGCTTGGACTTTTTTGATGCATCAATCAACCGCGTAGCGGCTTGGGTTATCGGTACCCGCAACGCACAAAAAGCACTACTTAAAGCCCTGCTTGAACCAGTAGAGCAACTAAAAGCGGCAGAAGCATCCTTCGATTACACCACACGCCTTGGACTGATTGAAGAGGCTCATTCTCTACCATGGGCAGCTGTATGGAATTACCACTGTTTGCAAAACGAAGTCCCGGTTGGCTTTGATTGGATCAACGATGTGAAGGATTACGAAGCAACCATTCTGGAAACACGTTAATTCAAACCGCTCAACAATCAAACAAGTCAGATTCTACGTCTGACTTGTTTGGCTAAGTTAACTAGATATAAAAGGCTAATACTATGATTCAATTAAACGATGCAGTGATATGTGAAATAGAGAAAGTCAGTGAAGTTTCTCAGTACCTTTGGCAACGTGAATGGGCAGAGCGCAACGGCGGTAACATCTCTGTGGACGTCACAGATCTATTCGATGAAATCCCGCAAGTTGACGTGCAAGAAAAAACACTGCCACTGCAACTGCCAATAGAAAGTGCTAACCGCATTTATTACGTAAAAGGTACTGGCCAACGAATCCGTGAACTGCGGGAGCCTGACTATGCGGGTTGTGTACTTAAAGTCAACGCTGCGGCAAACGGTTACCAAATCATCTGGGGCGGAAAAGCGAGTGAAGATTTCGCCCCAACCTCTGAATTTATCAGCCATATTAAGATTCTTGTAGAAAAAAGCAAAGCAGGCTCTGACCACAAATCCGTAGTTCACACTCACCCACTTGAACTGATTGCGCTTTCTCATCACTCAGACATTTCAAAGAGCAGCGAGCTGTTCACCCATACCTGCTGGAAGATGCTGCCGGAAGTCCGTGCATTCGTCCCACGCGGTATCGGCATGATCCCGTACTGTCTGCCTTCTTCAGAAGAGTTGGCGGATGGTACAACAGCAGCATTGCTTAAGCATGACGTTGCGATCTGGGAAAAACACGGTGCAACCGCTTCCGGTGCCGATGCGCTGCAAGCATTTGATTACGTAGATGTCGCCAACAAAGGCGCAAAATTATACCTGATGTGTATAGCTGCTGGTTATGAGCCTGAAGGTGTGACGAGAAAAAATATGGATATTTTGAAACGAGAATTCAATCTATAGAGGTATATATTATGAGTGTGTTCAAACTAGCTTTTCCGAAGATCAACTACTCCGGTGTTGGCTCAATTGAAGCATTAGTTGAACGTCTGACTGAAGAGCATGGCAGTGAAAAAGGTCTTCTGATCTGCGACCCGGCTCTGGTAGAGCTCGGCTTTGCTGACAAACTTCTCAGCAGTTCGCTTAACCTGATGCTTTTCAAAGATGTGCGTCCAAACCCGGACACCAATACCGTGAACAGCGCATACAAGATGTATTCTGAGTCTGAGGCGCAGTTTATTATTGGTTTCGGTGGTGGCAGCTCAATTGATACCGCGAAAGCCATCAAAATCCTTTCTGCTAATGATGGTCCGATTGCAGCGTATAACGGTATTGAGAAAGTAATAACGCTTGGCGTTCCTCTTTACGCAATCAATACCACTGCAGGTACAGCGGCAGAAGTGACGAGTAACGCAGTGATCACTGATACAGAGACACACGTTAAACACGTAATTATCTCGGACAAGATCATTCCAGAAATTTCAGTGAACGATCCTAGTGTTATGCTTGGTGTTCCAAGCGGTACAACGGCAGCAACCGGTATTGATGCATTAACACACGCGGTTGAATCTTTTGTATCTGTTGGGGCACACAAACTAACCGATTATATTTCTCTGGAAGCAATCAAAACCATCGCGCAAAACTTACCAAAAGCGGTTGATGACGGCACAAGTATCGAAGCACGTGAAATGATGGCATACGGTCAGTTTATCGCCGGCTTGTCATTTAACAGTGCAGGTCTGGGTATGGTTCACGCAATGGCTCACCCTGCCGGTGCTCACAAAGACTTACCACACGGGGTATGCAATGCAATTCTATTGCCTGTCGTGTGTGAGTTTAACCGCCCGTACTGCGTTGAAAAATTTGCCCGGGTTGCCAAGGCGCTTGACGCAGACACCTCTGGTATGACCGTAGAAGAAGCAAGTCTGGCAGCGATAGATGAACTTCATGCTCTTAACCGCCGAGTAGGCATCCCTGAAGGCTTTGCTCAACTAGGCGTAACGGAAGAAGATATTCAGAGCTGGGCAGATGATGCTCTGGCAGACCCTTGTGCAGGCGGTAACCCGCATCCAATGACTCGTGATCAAGTAATCGCACTGTATAGAAAAGCACTGTAGCTCCGGAAGATTCAGTATTTACTCTTTGTTCCGCAACACAAATGCCAACAAAACCATGTTGGCATTTCCCTATTTCCCCTATATCCAGTTGAAATTTATCAACACTGTTTGTTGCGTATGCATTATCAACCAAGTCTTGGTACTTATGTAAGCACCAAGACTTTCTGTTTATGTATCTTGTCCGTAATTACGGCTGCATTCTAGATCTCTCCTAATCCTGTTTCTAATTATTCTCTGGTATGCAGGCTCCTTTGCGCGTCTGATGAATAAAGTCTGCTATCAGAAAAAATAGGTAAATCTGCAGAAATAGAAGATTACACTAAGCACTCGGCTATCAAACTTTGGGGCATGAGTAAGCCAACCTCGTAAGATAGCTAGTTGAGATAGTTCATGTGATTCAGTGGACGGTATGGATAGATTCCTGTTATCACAGGAAAGACGGTAATTAGCGAAGATCTGATGAGATTTAGATAGCAAAACGCCGCTTATAAAAGCGGCGTTTTCAATGGGTGGAAGCCCCAGCCACATGACTAAATGACAATTTTAGTCTTTTATTTTCAGTCAGTTAGAAAATCGACATGGATATATAAATGTTGCTTCAGTACCCCATCCTAGTACCTTTATTTATTGGATTCAAGAGTTAAAAAATGCCTCATCCGAGGCACCTGTTTTTTCTAACATTCACTCACTTCAACTTTTAATGAAGAGTCGATCCCACGGCCAAAGCTCTCGAAGGTGTTCTTCTTTAAGCACTAAACCTCTGTGACCATCAGAGTCTAGAGAATCTTCCATTTCATAGTCTTCTACCATGATGTGTGTACGGAACACACTCAAAGCGAATGAAAAAAGAACAAGATCATTCAACGCAAGTTTGGTTTCTCCACACGAAGAAAACACTATTGCGTTGACGATTTCCTCTGCTTGTCCCGGCGTTAGTAGTCTTAAATCAAACTGAGCTCCATGAGCATCTTTTCCGATAACCCAGAACTTAGTCGCTATCCGCTCGATAGCTTCTCTAGCTCGGTAGTCTGCATCACGACCATTGTCGATAATCCAATCGAACAGACCATATGCCTCATCCATTTGCTCAATTATCAATGAGTAACGATTGTTTTCTGAGCCGATATTTTCATACATAACTTTACCTCCACGTTTTAGTTATGCATGTCGTATGGTCAACTATCGAATTGCGTAAGTGTGTTGAGCCATTTTTCTGCTTTACTTACGAATCCATCTTAGGGAATGGCACTCTCCCCCTAAAGTGTGCTTGCTCAAAGAAGAGCTTCAAAATCGCATACTTTTCTTTGCGGGTTTGGTTCGATTCATGTTTAGTCCTCTCCCAGTACCCAATTATTTGACGCCTCCCAACTTTGTGGAGTTGCTCGCCTAAGTATTTCTCGTGCTGAAAAATATCCTCCAGTATCGAAATTAATCGTCGGATTTGTTTCTGGCGGAAAGGAATGCCTTTTTTACGATACGGTGCCATGATCGTCATTACTTGTGAAAAAGTGTTTTTGTTCACGGCATTATCCTAGGTAGGCGTTTGTAATCTCAACGCGATGATGTCCAAGTCTCTTAGACAGCTCTGTGCGAACACTTAGGTCTAAAGCCTTTGCTTGTTGCAAAGTCATCGACAGTTTATTTGCTATAAATTGATAGTGCGCCTTACCATGGGAAATCCCTGACTGAACGGGACAAGGAACACCGACCCTGTCTAAATAGAAGGCACAAGCATAATATTTTCGCTCACCATGAGTCTTGTAATGCGCATCTATCGTCGTGGACACTCGCCATGCATGACTTTGGAAAGCCTTAAAACTGAACCGCTCGGGAATCAGCGTTCTAAAACCGCTTTGCTTCTGATAGTTAGCAACCTCTTGAATAAGCTGGTATTGCTTTGCAGTTTCAATTGGAATTAGTCGCCGTTGCCCCCCTTTAGTACCACGGACTATGGAAGGTATTTCATCGTTTTCTATTGCCCTAAGACACTGCTGTGCATCAAATAGGCTTGCTTCTCGAAATCGCATTCCAAAAAAGCGTTGTAGCTGCATCACCAATTGAAGTTCGACCGTTACGCCAGCTAAAACTTTTTGGTGTAATACATCGGGCACTGACCCATCAACCAAGGCTATCCCTGATTTCGGCGCAAAGCCAAGATCAAGAGTCGCTCTCACAACGCATTGGTCGTCTCCTCTGGCCTGTGCTAAAGAACGATTAACATGGCTTAGGTAATCTCTTGCTGTGACAGCACTAAACGCTCCCTCTTCATATAAAGCCTTTAAGTGCTCTCCATACAAAAGAACCACGGATTTATCGATATGATTTAGCCGCCTAATCTCTGTTTCTGCCTTCAAAAATCTAGAAAAATCCCTAAGCGCTGGCAATCGCGACATGTGGGTATTGGATTTGATACCCCCCTGTTGTTCAAGACTGGCATTGATTAGAGCTTTTTCAATATCTCTTGAACCTAGAGAGTAATTTGGTTTTGTAAAATCCCTTACCCCTTTTAGACGATGTCCTATGTATTTTTTTGTCAAGTTAGTCTCCTCTATCAATTGTTCATAATGTCTCCTGCGTTTTACATAGCTGATTGCGCAGCCAGTCGGCTGTAGCGATAAATGATTTACGTCGGTAGTTATTTGATGCTCTTCCATGTGCGGAATCGAGGGCTTGTTGCATCCTCACCAAATAAGAGGTGACGACATTTTTATTCTAAAAATGACGTCTCTGATGGCTCAGTCGACAGCTGAATTAGGCGTTGATTCCACCATCAGGGGCTATGTCTTAAGTTTGTACTTTCACGTTATGTATCGAGTTGGCAGTCTGAGTGATAACGCCAATAAAAATATGCTTACCACCGTTTCTCGATCACCTAATAACGCTGAACTTCCAGCTACTTCTATAAGTAATGTTCTGCACTGCCCGTTCTCCTTGTACGAGCGGTCGATTTTGTCGCTTCGTCTAATTTCTACGTTGAAATTAGACGAAGTCGTTGTGGTATAGATTTCTCCATTGAAGCCTAGGTAGGCAAAAGCGAAACCCTGCATTGGGCTATCGTATGTGTGTATGGTAGAAACTTAACTTCATTGACGGTGTTGTGAATTCTTTTTGGCTCGCTTGGTAGCTTGTGGGCACGTAGAGTCGGGCTAACATTGTCACATGTTTAACCAAGAACGACGCTGTCACGATACGCTCAAAACTTCAATAATGTTAGTACTGGTCGTGGTTTTAGCCGTAGCGCTGTTAACCATCTCTCAAGTCATAGAAGCAATTCTGCTTTACGTGGGAATAAGGAATGAAAATTATGAGGTATTCTTATCCGAAACCGCTAACTGCTACCTGACTGAAAAAGTACAAAGCGGTAGCGCTGTCCCAGAAAAACTAGTCTTTGACTGTAATGGAGCAGCTCTCATAAGGCAAAAGTAGTCAAAGTTTCAGGGGATTAGTGGGAGTCTTGACGTAGCTACCAAAGAGCCGCTAATGGCAGCGGCTCTTTGGTAGCTATATTGATAGCGTAACGCGCCTTTAGACAAAACCAAGTCTGTTACATTACTAAATTAGAATGTAACGGATTAGTCCATATCTGAAAAAGTAACGCCTGCAATAAGGTGCCCACGCAAAACCAGCAAAGCGCACCATACTTCATACCAAAACTACCGAGTATAACGGGTCACCTTGATTGCTTTGCTATGCTCAATTAACAACCACAAAGCCATTGCTATTTCCAATTCCTATAGACAATTCCTCATATAGTTCACCAACCCTATCAATAAGAATGTTGTTAGTATCGATATAGTCAATGATTGACATAAGCTTATTCTTCTCAAAACTTTGGTTGAAATAAGAATACCTAAAGTTATCAGAAGATCGAATCAACTCATAGCTTAACCCCAACAGATGCGATAGTTTTTCATCGTAATGGTTCATATATTGATTCACGCTTCTCACTCGAAACATATCTAAGCTAGGGTAAGCAATTTTAATTAATGGCTCTGGTGATTCGATTACGAGCATACCATTCCAGAAAATACCCCCATGATATTCATCTAAACCATCCGTGGTTTCAACGCCTATTTTTATGTATGGAACTCTATCGTATGTATTTTTAACATAAACATCATTAAACAAACCGAATATATTTAATGGATTATAAGCAGTAATATGAACTATATCATTCTGATTGATATCATTTAGTAAGCTCTGTATTGAGTCACTCCAACCTAAATTATATTTAAGAAATTCTTTCAAACTTTTACGGAACGTATTGAAATGCTCAGGTCTATCAGGTGTACTTGAAGACTTAAATATATATGGATGAAGACCAGAGAAACCATTAGACATATTTGATATTTCTTCTTGCGTAAAAAGGTCATCTTCAAACATAGGCCCAAGTTTAATGGCATTACCAGCGACATCGCATATTGACATTATATTATTTAAAGTGTGTGGAGCGTAAGCTTTAAATGAATTAATTCCATTTGACGTTTCTATTAACTTCTTAATCAAGTGAGTCCTGTATTTTGATTCTGGGTTTGAATCCTCCCAAGAGATCATGAATGACTCTAACTCATCTGAAATATTATAATTTTCATCAAGGTGAACTTTCATCACTTCATCTTCAAGTTGCAATGAATTACCAGTAAAGCTTACCATCGATATCCCATAAGGGTTATCGACTAAATCGTATAGCTTCGCAATACTAGGATCATTTTCAACAAGATCTAAAGAAGTAACGACCGTATTCATTGATGGCATTTTTTTTAATAATGAAATGAGTATTTCTTGATTTTCATCCCTAATTATACGAGTTGGAAACCTGAAAAAATAAAAGCTCTTTAATGGCTTTGTATTTCCACAAACAAAGTCAGGGGAAACCTCTTCTAACTTTATAGAGTTACCATATTCAAGCATATATCCTTTAACTTCATACGGTGAAAACTCTTTAAACTCACTAAATGGAGCATTTAGCTCATCCCAGACCGTAGAAACAACCACTAACCTAATTTGAGATACTTCTAATCTATTTTTACTTTTGAAGAAAGAAGCATATTTATAGAGTTGTTGAACAGTACTACGAGCAGTTTGGTTACTTTTTTTAATCTCTATTATCGTATAACAACCAAATTGATCTCTCGCTAGAATATCAACGAACCCTTTTCTCCCATCAGGAAGAATAATAGGGTACTCTTGCTTAACTAGAACAAGATTCCTATCTAATAGATGTAAGTTGGCAGCGACTTTTTCTCTTATTTCGAACTCTGAAATTTTCACGTGATTTTAACCTATTTTAAAATGGAATATTGTCCGGATTGAGCATAACGCCCTGCTAAGTGGCAGCCAGACCACTGTACCTGATACGAACGCCTTAAACACTTAGTGATACCAAAGCTAAACCGCCACGCTATGGCAGTCCATCTTGAGCAATTTGTTATATTTACATGCTTAAGCAAGTCGCTGAGTAATTACCATTAGATATATCCAAGTGTTTTTCGCCATTTCTAATTATATAAGAGACTCCTATAACTCTGTGGCTATTGTTAACTGGAAAGACAATGAACTCTGAAGAGTCTGAACCATAAAAAGGTTCATCGTAAACGATATAGATGTTCACTTTCTCACCCATTTCACTGTGTTTCCTTGAGTGAGTCACTTTGCCTTTATGCTCATTTCCCAGGCTATCTTTAACGCTTGCCGAACGGGACTCTGAGTCCCATGAAATTGCCTTAATCGCTCCAATTTCATCTGACACCTTACAGATAGTAGTGTCGGCCCAACTATGTATTGGTAAAAGGATAGCTAAAGTAGCCATAACGATTGAATATCTCACGTATTCCTCCAGTAAATATAATGCTTTAAAGACGGACTTTTACCGTCTTTCCATTACGTCTATGTTGCTGCTATTCATTATGAAACTCAACAGGTATCAATCTGTTATGTGAATCGGCATATAGTTGCGGGGTCGAATTACGGGAAAATACCGTATAAGAGAACAAAGTACGGATTAGATTAACTTGGTCTATTGGTGTACTGCTCAGGTGTTCCGGTTGCAGTTTCCGTGAAGGTTTGGGGCCATTTCGTGTTGCACGCCCCGCCAGCACACCTTTGGACAAAAATGAGTTAGCTCAGTTCTGACTGACTCGATGATGTAAAGAATATGTAGAGTTAGAGTAATATCCTGTTAGGTTCAGGCAAGGGGGATGGACGCACTCTTGCTAACGAACATTTATCATGTCGGTGTCGATTCACGGTGATTAACAGTCGGTGCCATTAAGTATCGAACACACTACTTTCGTTGGCACGGTCTTCACTTTGCCATCAGATGAGACTGTTAGCGGAAATGTACAAACTATGTAGACATCGATTGATGCTTTACATTGTCTAGTTAGAAAGTTCAGACTTTACGGTTTTAATGAAAGGTACTTCAGCTTCGATCTGCATCATAAAAGTCTTGGGTCACCCTTTAAAGTTGCCGTAGTGCCATTGTAAGTTTGCCTTAGAGGCTTTGTGATGAATTAGCGAGCCCTGAAGTCTATCGAGGCCTTTACCCTTTAGGCAAGCCGATAATTCAAGCCTGTTAGTATCAGGATTGATGCTAATAAGAAAACGATCAAATAAGCCATGCATATTTTTACTTAGCAATATTGAGTTTTCGATAGTATCATTGTTGCCATTAGCTGGGACTACATGTGCGGCTTCTAATATAGGTTTAATATTAATACCAGTTATCGCACATTTCTCTTTATAAGCGCTTAATACAATTTCACGAAAATGTGCTTGATTATTTCTTACCTTAACTTTTGATTCTTTTATTTTTATAGTATCTTTTTTTTCTAAAGATTCTGTTAATTTTAATTTGAGTTGATGCTGCTGAATACTTGTGAGTATCACAAATTCATTTTTAAGTATTTTTCGTATGCTTGTTAATGAAGCAGTATTCAAGAACTGTTCAAACTGTACTTCACTGAGTGTTTCGAACTTAGTGCTTATATTTGATTGTTGCGTATTTCGAGAAGGTTCTGTTGTTCTTTCTGGGGGACTAGCCTTGGGAGACATAGCAACCATAGAGCGCACTTCACTATGATCTTTTCTGTCTCTGCGATAAGGCTTAATTTGCTGAGTAACATTATATTTTCTTTGAACTCTTGTTGTTTCAATCCCAAGGCTTGAATCAGAGACCCATGGTAAGTCATCTTCTTGTATCTCTTTTTCTAGATCTCCTGAGTTTTCGAGCTCTTGAACTTTGGCAAGCGTATTATCGTCTAGTACGATATTTCGATCTATAAATGCTTGGTTGAAAGTTGCTTTTATTATTGGTCTAGTTTGAGCATTGATCTGTCTTTCAACTTTAGTGAACTGTTTGGGCTCCATAAAGTAAAGAGCAATAATATGCTCACGAGTTACATATAACTGATGAGTTTCGATTATGTCAATAATTGATTTTATTTTAACTATTGAGTTTTTGTGCATCAAAAAATTCTCCATTCTTTAGGCGTATTTTAGATAAAACAGTGTAATTCATCAATACTGTTTAATTCTAGATTATATAGTTCCCAACAAGTATGGAAGTGTGTTGAATCATTCCAAACAAGTAATGGGGCATTTCTGTGTTTGACGTCGTGCCAACACTTCCGTTGCTTCGGCGCGCCCATACTATTCAACTAGCAACCTCTACTTTAACTTCCGTACGAAGGAGTCCATGAATGCGGACACTGGTTAACCCCCTAGTGATTCTATATTCTCTGGAGCTATCTCGCAGAATGCTCGCACACTAATCCCCCTCACACTTCCCTACGATATCTTTCGGCTTGAGTTTCCCAGACCTAAGCACTTGAACATGGAATTGTTCGATGCTGGTTAGATTATAGATTTACACTTGCGTACCCAACTGGGTTGCAAAACAATGACTTGGAGAGGTAATTAATGGTCGTTGGCGTTATAGAGCACAACAAGAGCGAATCAAAGATAGAAGCTTCAGATTTAATGTCGGACTTATCGTCCATTCAGACACAGATCATAATGCTGGCTAATCAAAATTCGAGCGACGTTCTTCATGCATATAGTAAGCTGAGTGAGTCAAGTGAGGTGCATGATATGCTCAAAGAGTGCACTAAACGCCGTACCCCAGAGCCAAGTATTGGGATTTCAAACTTAGCCGGTTTCAAAACGCTACAGTTCATCCATGATTTATACCCAGAGCAAGAGTCTCCGTTAGTTCGAGCTTTAAAACGAATGGAGATGATTCAGCATAGCTACCCCAACTTAGGGGATACTACACACGATACAATTTTGTGTTATTTAGAAGACCACTACAAGCTAATGCTGCAAGCTCGTCACGCTATCGAAACTACTCAATACGAGAAAATCAATCTTGTTGTAGCATCCATGCTTAATAATCCTCTCCCACAATCGGCTCAAAGTACACAGACCCCGACTGTAGAAGGCGAGCATTTCCATGAACTGGAAACCGTTAAGCACACGTCTCAGAGCAGTACCACGCCATTAATAGATTACAACGTTGATGCTAACGACATTAAAGTTCTCTGTGAAAAATATTTACGGAGAAAAAACAACGATATAAGACTGAAAAAAGATAAGAATGGTAACTCTGTTGAAGCGCTAGAAACAATTAGGATGTGTTTATTAGTTCATGAGCTAATAGGCAAGTTTGATGTAACTAGTTTGACTGTAGACGATGGAGATTTAGCTTTGGAAAAGCTAAGAATGCTACCTAAAATTCGAAGTTCAAAGCATGACGAGGAGGTATTCCGTCCGTACCCTGTTTCCGAGTGGATAAAAATCAATGAAAATGTGGGAAGAGAAGTTATCTCGGAAAGCACTGTTGGCCGTTATTTAGAAAAGGCGGCTACTATCTACAAGTGGATAGATAAACACATAGTCAAAACACAAAGCCCTTTCAGTGGATTAGGAACGAGAAAGGAGAACTACTATGAATGTGATGACGTAAACCCCTTTGAGAAAAAAGATCTACTGACTATTTTCTCTCAGCCTATTTTTACATCACATACGATAAAGCGACACAAAACAAAGAAAATTTATAACTACAGTCAGTTCTGGCTGCCGCTTATTGCGCTACTTTCAGGTATGCGTCCAAATGAAATAGCACAACTAAAAGCGAAGAACATTCATTGCAAACATGGAATTTTGCATTTTGCCTTATCAAACTCAGATGAAGATCAATCGTTGAAAAATAGAAGAGCTAAGCGTTTAGTACCAGTGCATTCAACACTATTGTCACTAGGGTTCGAAAAGTATCTTCAACGTTTTCATTCAGATGAACTACTCTTTCCTGAACTAACGTATAGCAAAAAAGGCGGTTATTATAAAAATCATGGCGAGTGGTTTAGTCGATACTTCTCTAAGCTAATTAATCTCTCAGCAGAGAAAAAAAGATTTTCTAGCTTCCGACACAATTTTATCAACCATTTTAAACAGTCTGGTGTACTCGCCGCGGTGCCCGCTGCTTTGGTTGGACACGAAAACGGCACAATTACGTATGACCGTTACGGTAGCAAAGCTGAACTTGAGAAACTCAAGGAGGCTGTCGAAACAATCACATTTGATCACTACCTTGAACAAGTAAAGCCATTCGAGTGGCTAGAGTAATCCACTTCAAAGAAACTAGTTCATATAAGTCTACCCTAGTCCACCATGAACCAATCACGTTCATATAGGTTGCTAGAGTAACTAAATGAACCATAGTGCCTATAGGTATCTAAAAGACACATTAAGGGTAGTGATGAAAATTAGAGCTTACTTAAGAGCATCGACTAGCGAACAGAATGCTGAGCGAGCTAAAGAATATGTGCGCAACTTTGCAGATTCGCACGGCCACGGTATCGAGCAATTTTACGTAGAACAGGCCAGTGGTCGAATTTACGAAAGACCGGAACTCAACCGGCTAATTGAAGACTCTTTCGCAGGTGACGTTCTTCTAGTGGAGCAAGTCGACCGTTTAACACGAATGAAAACTGAAGATTGGGAAAAGCTCAAAGATAAATTGAAATTCAATGGGTTGAAAGTGGTCGCAATCGATTTACCAACGAGTTATCAAATATTAACCCCTTCAGTAGACCAATTAACCAGCGAAGTTATGAGCGCCGTCCTAAAAGGGATAAATAACTTGATGCTCGATGTTCTGGCAGCAATGGCCTCAAAAGACTACATCGACCGACGTAGGCGACAAGCTGAAGGCATAGCTCAGAACAAGGCGAACTTTAGGGGTAAACAACAAGTTCAAGAAACAGTGGACAAGTGTTTAGAGGTAGACAAGTACATCGAGGTAAACCAACTATCGCAAGTTAAAGCATGCGAACTCGCTGGCGTTTCAATCTCAACTTGGAGACGATTTAAAAACCGTTCCGCATCTTCTTCATAGACCGCACCTAAAAATCAAGCATGCTGACTGTCGCTAACATAGTGTGAGTGATGCTCAGACTCGCCAGCATGCTTGACCTATCGTAAGCAAAACAAACAGTATCAAGAAAGTCTCGGGATCTTAATTTGGATAAAGATGGAATTGCTAGCAAGCTGTTTCATGACCTAGTTCAGTAGCAGATACCGTATTGGTGCTGCAGTTAGCAGGTCATTACCGTACCCCTTACAACGCTGATGAGGAACCTTCGTAGTCGGCGCTTCATAACTCAGAACTTGGCCCACCCTAGTAGACCAATACAAAATTGCAGTTTTTACCATCTTAAACATTAACGACGTTCATGACTAATAAACGGCTTGTTTGATAAAGCTATGATCTATCGAGCTCAGCTTAGTGAAATGTTTATGGTACATCCGTAAATACCTAGTGAGAACATCAATGTTTGCTTCGCTTGATCGTTCAGTAGTGAGCTTTTCTAGAGTCTCTATAGGTATCCCCATTTCTTCCAATGCTGAGAATGACGGTGGCAAGTGGCTGTTTTCAAACAAATGAACTAGATAACCTAGATCTGCTTTATGTGGAATGTCTAAGTTCATCATCTCATAGTTGAGGAGATCTTCTAAGAGGAGCAATGCTCTAGTAACAGCGTGTTTAAAAATGTTTCTCGCAATTTTCAGTTCTTTATCGGTAGTTTCAGATCGTGACTTCTCATCCTCTCGTGATTTGTAGATATAGCGAATCCGGTCTTTTATATATGAGCTATGGTTGTCAGCATAAATATACCAACTCAATCGGTTTTGAAGGTCATCATTGTCGTAGAAGTGAAGGCTAACTTTACTGAGTGCGCCACTCTCAACTGTTTTGATAAAGCGGGAAAGCAATCCTAGATGATACTTTCTTGGCTTAGTCATTGTAGCTATTAGTTCCATATCAGAAACGGATAGTTCTGTTATTAATTCGTATGCGTCGGAAATGACTTCTACCTTATAAGACGAATGATTACGGATGAGCTCTATAGGTACATCGGACAATTTCACAAATTGATTAAGACTTTGGTTGCTTTGGTCAGATAGATGATCTGGCTGAATTCCTGCCAACAAGTTAATTGGTGAGTTATCGTTCTGCTGACCTAAGGGAAGCTCTACTACTTGTGCCTCTTTGTCCGGAATAGATTCAAGACAGAAAACGTTACCAACAAGGTATTGGTTCATTCGCCCAGCACGACCTGAGATGTTCTTGTGTGTGAAGCTATCAATTGATGGTGAACCTTTGCGATTGTCATAAATCACAATATTTTTTGCCGCTGTATTTACGCCTTCAATCATTGTTGAGGTACAAAGCAAATACTTTATCTGCTTTGAATTAAACAAGTCGATAGACTTTTGCTGAATAGCACGAGGGAGGGCACCATGGTGAATGCCAATGCCGTTGGTTAATGCCTTGGAGCAGGTCCAATCCTGACCATAGTTATTGACTAACCATTTATGATACTTCCTAAGTGGCCCAAGTTTTCTGTCTTTCACGCTTTCTAAGGTGCTAAGGAATTGAGCAACCTGTGCTATTGAAGTCGCAGATTTGCAGTAAATGATAGTTTGTTCTTGGTGCTTTTCTACAATCTTAGTCAGCTGTTCATTCTTGCTTTCAATGTCATTTGCAGCAATGTCATATTTGTGAATGTTTAGAGCTACGGTATTAAACTCGGAAGGGATGAATGTGTAGTCACGCCTTAAGTTCTCCATTCCTCGAATAGCATCGATATATGGCCCGATCATATAGAATTGTTTGGAGATAGTGAGCAGTTTACTTAGTGCTATGTTTAGGGCGATAACCCGCGATGGCTCATCGTTGCTGTAAGCTAACTTATAGAACTCATCAATAATGAATAGGTCTATATTGCGCAAGTCATCTCTCTCATTGACCCGTTCTTGGGTCAGTATATAAATGACTTTATCTTTACGTTTTAGCTGAGAGCCATGATGGATGATTTGAAATTCGTGGCCAAATTTTTTCTGAATCCGGCGCCTAGTTTCATCGATAAGAGCGATTGTTGGAACTACGATGACAATTGTGCTGAACTTCCGCTCTGCAATCAGAGCATCAATGATGGCACTTTTACCCATACTTGTTGGAGCACTCAATACAACGTTTTGTCCAGACGTTAGAAGCCTAAATACTTTAGCTTGCATTGAGTGGAAAATGAAATTGTCGTCAAAGTTGCTTCTGTATATATCAAGTACAAGTTCTTTTTCAGGTGATAGAGTAGGAAAGTATTTTTTGATGTATGGGAACAACCCGGCCTTTCGAAGTAAATTTTGTAATAATACACTCTGCCCTTCAAACAATGGCAACTG
The DNA here is from genome assembly GCF_022432925.1 of Vibrio sp. CyArs1. Classification (NCBI taxonomy): domain Bacteria; kingdom Pseudomonadati; phylum Pseudomonadota; class Gammaproteobacteria; order Vibrionales; family Vibrionaceae; genus Vibrio; species Vibrio sp. CyArs1. Next base: position 241,086 of record NZ_JAKRBO010000007.1, read on the forward strand.
ATCTAATGCTCGAATTAAATACTCTCGACCCAGCGCATTCAACTGTGGAGATGATAGACAGTCGCTAGCTTTTTTTAGATAAGAGAAAGCACTTAACTGTTCGTTTTGAACATCGTTAAGGCAGAGTTGAGGGTTTAGGTTAGAGTCCATTGCGATTCCCCTTGTTTCTGAACTGCACTGATAAGAGAGGCTAATGACGGAATAGGATATAGGTAGACTTCAATGTGTAAGTCTTCACAGAAATCATTTTTTAAAATCAGTTGGTCGATGAGAGCCTTAAATTGATGGATGACTTCACCTTCCAACTCTTCTAAGTAAGTTTCCTCCATTTCCTTCTTATTGCACTTAAGGTGGTTTGACTCATACCCAATAAAAAATACAAACCGTAACCTGTCTAGGCAGTCATCCAAAGACTTATTTGGTGCAAGTATCTCGTCTATATCGTGTTCAAGTAAGTAGCTATCATCTTTTGAAGATAGTATTTTTTCTTTCTGGCTTGAAAAAGCTTCCGATTCGATTAGGTCATCAAAGTTAGTGACAATTTCAACTAGCGACTCTCCAATATCAGTGCCAATAAGCTCGCTAAACCCCATTATTAGTTTATCTGGAGTATGGTCCTCTAAAACAATATGGACATTATCAAAGCAGGTCCTTTGGGCATCATCGATGTGTAACACTGCAGCTATTGGTTGCGATTTATACTCAGTTCTGATCGTAGAATGTAATAAAGCCTTCGAAACTAGATTGCTGATAAAATCGACGTTTTTACTATACCTCTCTGTAAAGGTAGAAAACTTTCTCGTAAGGTTTTCAGGGGTATTGTCTGCAATTTCCCCTGGCAGTAACAGAACTTCAGGTAGCCATTGGTGCAGGTTCTTAGCAATGATGTTATAGCTGTACTTTCTCTGATGATACTGCCCATGAAGGCCAATACATGATTTGTCACCCACAAGCTCATACATCTCTTTATCATGGAAAAACGATGAAAGAATAGCCTTTAGCTCAGCACGACTGGTTGCATACACTTTTACATGGCTACTACTGAGGTTTGCATAATGCTCAATTTCAGCATTAAACCATGGGATGAAATCCTTTCGGTGGTAAGACTTGTTCGCTACGGTCTTAAGTACCCTCGAAGTTGCTCCTTTATCCGTTACGTTTTTTAGCAACGAAGCAAGAATACGCTCAGGGTCTTCATTCGCACATAAGTAAATACCCTTCTGGTGGGCTGATTGTAGGATGAGCTTTGTGCAAAGTAGCTCAAGGTGTTCTCGATTTGGAATAACGGCCCACTCTGCATGATCCAGCCAGTATTCAGTGTCATTGCCGTTCGGGGAGCAAAACGGCGGAAGTTTTTTGCGATGACGATTGACGGCAGCTGTCAGTCTTTTTAACAGAGGTGCTCTTTCTTGGATTTTCTCACCTCGATCACTTAAGGGGACCTTAAGGTATCGAAGAGAATCGGTGACCTCTCTAGGGGTCAATATCCTAAAAAAGCCTGGTAATTTATCTTTATCACATTGGATGGATTTATGCAGAATTGAGTCTTCCTGACTGATAGTCTGATTGACCCTTTGACGCCCCGAAGGAGGAACGGTTTTAGTAGTAGCTTCAGCAAAATCTTTGATACACCATTTAGAGTCACCGTCAGTTGTTTTGACTTGGACGTATTCGATTCTGTTGTCGTATACCAAGTCAATATCATCTACAACTTCGCAGCGTACGGATATTAGTGATTTATCTCGAAGCATGCTGAGAACATAATAAGCAGCTGCTAAGTTCTGATATGTAAAACCTTTAAGCGCAGCGACACCGCCACTATCAGATTGATCCATAGCCATTTGGCCCATATTTTTACCCAATGTAGGTTCATAATTTTATTATCTTGCAGCCGAGTTTCGATGGTACCACTTATAGTAGGTACTCAAATATAGGCATAGGTGACAGTTTACATAAGAAAGAAGTTTTCTTGAAGCCCTAACAAGTGGTTCAAGGCAGACTCCCAACATGTGGCGCTTTTACCGAGTGTGAAAAACTCTAGCCTGCGATCTGTGCGTTTTCGATACTATATGTAATCCGTCAGTTATTAATCTAGCAAAATCTCTAGCAAGCTTTTGTCCAAGGACGTGCTGACGTCTATCTCGGCAAACACGTCTTTGCACCAAACCTTCACAGAACCTGCAAACGGAACACCTGAGCAGTACACCAATAGAGCAAGTTAATCTAATCTGTACTTTGTTCTCTTATACGGAATTTTTCCGTAATTCGACCCCGCAACTATATGCCGATTCACATAACAGGTTGATACAAGTTGAGTTTCATAATGAATGGCAGCAACATAGACGGAATTCAAAGACGGAAAAAGTCCGTCTAGTAAAGCGTTATAACCAAGGAGGATGCAGGTAACTATGGGTTCCACTATTTCAGGTAAGCAACTTCTTCAAATGAAGGCAGCTGTTGTTAAGGAGTTTGATAGTTCAAATTGGAAGGAACTAGCTGCATTAACTAACATGTTAGACCAAGTTGAAAGTCACCCTCGATTATTGAGAAGCCTGAGTTGGGGTGATGATGACTATGATGGATTAGCATTAACTTTTCTTAGAAAGATGATCGGTGCTAACGATGAAAATTTGAATATTGTGAAAAGCTATGTAGAAAACAAATGTGCTGACATCGGTGAGAACATCTCGAGCCTAGAAACTTCAGGTAGAAAAGTCGTATTTTCACCAAACATTTTTGCACTACCCTCAGATTCAGTTGATGAGAAATTGATTTCGGTAATGATGCCTTTTAGTCCATCACTATCTAGTGTCTATGAAGCAGTTCAGTTTGCAGCTACCGAGCAGGGAATGCAGTGTACGAGGGCTGATGATATTTGGCAGCACTCTACAATAATCCAAGATATATTTTCGCTTATTTTTAAGTCAACTATTGTGGTTTGTGATTTTACCGGCAAAAACCCAAATGTATTTTATGAAGCAGGTATAGCACATACTCTAGGCAAACATGTAATACCTATTACACAATCAGAGCATGACATTCCGTTTGATCTACAGCACCATAGATACATTATGTATCTAAATAATGGTGAGGGTATCGCTGAATTGCAACGAGCATTATCGGCAAGGATAGCTACGTTGAATGAACAAAGTGCTGGTAGCGGGAGTTGGTTATAACAAATTGCTCAAGAGTGACAGCTAACTTTTGGTTCGGTTGGCTTCAGTGTTTACCTCGCTTTGCTTGAGTTAAGTGGTCGGTTAGCTGCACCTTAGCAAGGCGTTATACATTTAGGAGAGTTAGGTGATCTCAACTTTAAAAAGTAAGGCTGTAGAAATTAGTGCACTATTTATTTCGTTGCTAGCTTTACAGACTTCATGCAGTAATCAAGAGTATGTTGAGGCGAGTTATCATAATGCACAAAAAGTGATCATAGTTAGTGATGTCATCCCTGAAGAGACTACAGCCGTCAAGTTAAGTGCTGTAAGCTCTGAAAAGCGTTTACTTTCTGCTGAAATAATTTATCCCGAGAAGTTTCTCTCTTCTAAGGACTACGTTAGTGGAGACGGTGTATTTAAAGTTGATCAAGAATTAATTGATAGGTTTAAGTTAGGGCTGAAATATGAAGGGGCTACAGAACCTTTCGAGCGTAGTGTTAGAATCCCAACAAAAATACATGCACGCTATGCTGCACAAGGTAGTGTTTATAACAACTCGTTCATATACGCCTTAGTTTTTCATATCGAAGTTATACCTAAAAAAGATAAGGAATCTTCGCCGGAAATAAAAATTAAAGGTGTAGAGTTTGATTATTTGTCGACATTCTCAAAAAACCTCTTGTTCATGGCTTGGACAATATTATTTGGTCTCGATGAGACAATGGACATTAATCAAATGTTTGAAAACGGTGTAACTTGGAGCGCGCTCAATACGCCGGGGAAATTATAAATGTAAAACAAACTGTTTAAGAGTGATTCGCAACGCGTGGTATTTTCACCATGCATTGCGTTTAGTGTTTAAGGTGGTGTGCGGACGCGTCGGTATTGCGTTGCTCACACCTTAACAGGGCGTTATGCAGCTAGAGCTCTAACAGCTTAGAGCATGATGTTAAGTGCAAAGTTGCTCATGTAGTGTCGTTGTAATCATTGGCAAGTTGAAAGCTATGAGGTAAGGTTCTTACCTTATTTTTCATATGTGACAAATATAATAATAAAAGGTAGTAATAGTGAGTTATTTCTATGAGATTGCTTATGCGGCAGAATCAGATCGCTTGTGTTTGTTCACAGGCACGGGTTTTTCTAAAGCAATAACGGATAGCAAGGCACCTAGCTGGCAGAGCTTGCTTGAAGACCTATGTGACATAGCCAGCAATGGGGAGGCACTTAAGTCTTCATTGTTCCCAGAAGGGAAGCCAATGCCCTTGGCGCTTGATGAAGCGGCTCAAGTCATCGCTATTGAAATGCAAAAATCAGGTAAAAGTATTCATGCTGAAACCGCTAGCTTAATTGAGCAAGTAAAATTGTCTACGACGGGCAATGAATCAATCATAGAATTTTTTACAGATCGTTCATTTCGAGTGGTTACAACAAATTATGACAAATTAGTTGAAGAGCTTTGTTTGGGCAGCCTAGTCCATTCATTCGCTCCTGGATTACCGATACCGAGGTCTAAGTCTCAAGTTAAAGTCTATCATATACACGGCTCTACAGATTCACCGGAAGACATGATTATTACCTCTGAAGACTATTTCAAATTCTTTCATGCTGAGTCATACTTCTCTCGTAAATTGAGCACTGTACTACACGAAAACACTGTTGTTATTTTGGGGTACTCTTTAGGAGATACAAATTTAAAGTCTATTATCAATGACTATAAAAAGTTTACAAATGACCATGCAATTGGCTCCAGTGTAATTTTTGTATCTAGGTCTCCAGTTTCTCAATATCTTAAAGACTATTATTCATATTGCTTCGGAATTCGTGTTATTGACAACATGGAAACTAATGAGTTCTTTAAACAATTAAATTTAGAGCTTAGCAAAGTCGAAGGGAAGCACGAGGCAAGTTTAGAAAACTTGAAAAAGGTTCTTTATAAAGGTAGCTCGTTTACTCCTTCGTATATCCGTATTGAAAGTTCATTTTTTGAAATTATTGCATCAATTAATGCATCAGGTTTGTCTTTGGTTAATGAAAAGGTCATTGGATTAATTGAAACAGTAATAACTGAAAAACGTAAGCTCACAGGCGAGCAAGGAGCGTGGGAGCAATACGAACAGTTAGCCAAATGGCTTGTTCACTTAGGTAGCATTCTCGACATTGGCTCAACGCCTCTCAAAGACGCATACTTAGAGATAGTACTCCGCTCTATGGAAACAATGCGGCAAGAGCTTTACCTTGGCTACTCTTGGCATGCTTATAAAGTTTGGGAAAATGGATGGACATCCATTACATCTCATAACAGAGCGTTAATACGAGCGTATATTTTAGAGAATTCTAGCTGGCCTGACGCACATAAAATCGTCAAAGCTGCATAACAGTCTGTTAAAGAGTGATTCGCAACGCTTGGCATTTTTGCTATGCGTTGCTCATCACCTTAACAGAGCGTTAGATTTCATGTGAGTCCGTGAGAATGGAGATTGTATATTGTTTAACTTAATTATTTCCCATGACCCTGAAACGTGGGATCTTACTCCTTATCAGTGCGATCGCAGTAGAGCGATTGTAGAGTACACTGCCGATGAAATTAGTGAGCGGTATAAGTTCTTCGATCAGAATGCGATTGAAGAGCTAAAAAGTTTCCCCACGCTATTTGTAACTGAAAACGAATCGGTCCAAACTCGGATTGGCTACATTACTGATATCAGGGTTAGAAAGAACTCGGTTGTACTCAGCTATGAATTTGACCCTATTTTTCCTAGCCTCCCAATTGGCGCAATTGAGTCTATGCGTGTTGACATTGACTTAGGGCGTTTCGAATTATCTCGTACGCATTGGGCAGTCAAAGATGAGCCTATTTTTGAAATTCTCATGAGGCGTGGATATTTAAACCAAGCTCAAGTAAACGCCGCCACACAGCGGCGAATGCCTCCTCCGCCTGTTGTTAGGCCTGATAGTCAAGATGATGCGGGGTTTAATAATTCTCAAGTATTCATTGTTCATGGACATGACGATATAGCAAAACTAGATGTTGCAAGTTTCATTTCTAGTTTAGGTTTACAGCCAATCATTTTGCATATGCAGGCAAGTTCTGGAATGACAATTATTGAAAAGATCGAACATTATTCAAATGTTGGTTTCGGTATTGTACTTTACACTCCATGCGATACAGGAGCTAAAGTGGGGGCTTTAAGTGGTCGGTATCGTGCGCGCCAAAATGTTGTGTTTGAGCATGGATACCTTATTGGTAAATTAGGTCGTCCACGAGTTTGTGCTGTTGTTAAAGGGGACATCGAAACACCAAACGATATTAGTGGTGTAGTTTACGTTGGGATGGATGCAAACCTCAACTGGCAAGAGCAACTAAAGATAGAAATGAGAAATGTAGGCTACCACGTATAGAAATCTAACAGGGCGTTACTTTTTTATACGTGGACTAATCCGTTACATTCTAATTTAGTAATATAACGGATTAGTCCGCAAGACCAGTGTAAGCCCGTAAGAATGGGCACACCATTACGTTTGCATCTGGGTGTTCCACTTATAATTCTATCTCCAGAGTTACATAGCCGCTCTACTTCATAGGCTTCACCTTTTTAAGGGCTTCATCAAATTTCACAGTCTCAATGTAGTTCCTCAAAGTAGCCAAATCCGCTTTACTGCCATAGGTATCGTAAGTGATGCTTCCATTCTTATGACCAACAATCGAAGCGGGTACCGCTGCTATAGAACCACGCTGCTTGAACTGATCGATAAACGTATGGCGGAAACTGTAAAACCGCTTCCCTTCGCCAGTTAAATCAATGTAGTTAGAAAAATATCTCTTGAACCACTCCCCAAACGATTTGTAATAACCTTCCTTTTTGCTGTAAGACAGCTCAGGGAACAGCCGCTCATCAGAAGCAAGTGGTTCAATAAATCGCTCAAAGCCCAACTCGATCAGCTTGCTGTGCACTGGTACTGCTCGTCGTGCGCGTTTGTTCTTTAGAGATTGGTCTTCATCTTGATTTGATAGCTGGAAGAACAGTATGTCGTCTCTGAGAACGCAATCCTTGCGTTTGAGCTGAGCAATCTCGTTAGGTCTCATTCCGCTGAGAAGCGCGATTAGAGGCATCCAGTATTGTGAATATTTGGGAATCCGCTTGGTGTAATGTCTTTTGATTTTATGTTCAGTGAAAATGGGTCGACTGAATATTTTTACAAGGTCGTTTTTGCTAAACGATGCAACATTGTCCTCTTCATCTAGCACTGGTCCACCGGTTTTAGATGCCAAACCGCAGAAGGGATTGATAGATTGAATAGGAAAATTGTCTCGTATCCAACTGTAGATCGTTGAGGTTTTCTCAATGTATCTGCCCACTGTCGATTCTGAAATCACCTCAAGTCCAGCACCTTGATTGATTTTAACCCATTGGTGCTTTGGAAAAGCATGGAAGCGTTTGTTGTTAATTTTAGAGTTGGAAACTTTAGGAAACTGTCGTAGTTGTGAGAGCGCATGATCTGCATGGGTGACGTTGATTTGAGTAATATCGTGAACCCCAATAAGCTCATGAACAAGAAGGCACATCTCAATCGTTTTCTGCGCTTCTAGCGCCACACCTTCACTATTCTTTCTTACCCCTAATTTGTTGTTTCGGTGTGTCTGGTATTGCTCGCAATACCAGCGGATATCCACCTCACTCGCGCTCACCGTAGCAGTGTTACTTTCTCTTTCATGCGCTTTCGAAGTAGCTATGTCAGTAGGGGTATCAACTGCAATGTTTTTTAAGGGGGGATGTTGCTCAAACTCCTCGAAACATTCATCTGGAGCAGCTTCCGTTGAACTCTCGACAGCATTTTTCCTTAATGCTTTCAGCACTCTCGAAAATTGTGAAAAGTCTAAATACTCCAAACCCTTACGAGCTTCCAGCATTAATTTATAGTGACGAACAAGCGTCTTTTGCGCTTTATTCTTAAAGGGTTCCTGACAGGTCAAACATTCGTCGTAAATCAGTGCCCACATTTGCTGGGCTCTTGCATCAGGTGATGTGGTGCTTGGATACAACTTATGAATGCAGTGTAGGTCTCTAGATGCGGATAAGGAGAGGGTCTGCTTGTCCTTACCTGACATCAACCTTCGCAGTGCTCCTTGAAGCTTTGGTGAAGCTGAAACCCTTTTGTATGCGTCTACAGCTAGGAACATATCCACTTTCATTCTGGCGGCCAGTTGGCAAGTGACAAGCTCTTTTCCCTCACAAGACGACGGTCGATCTATCGCGTCTTCTACCCTCCAAATGACGTCAACAAGCCGTTTTTCAAGCTCTAGAGCTTTCGAACGGGCCTCTCTTGGCGTCACTTTACCCAACGAATACTTATATTCAAATTGACCATAAAAATAGTCACGAACACGCCGAGGAAATTGGAAACGGAAAGTCCAAGAATGATTACTAGATTGAGTGAGATAGCGCATAGCTCAGTACCTAAGTTCAGTACCAGTCGCGTTTTCTATGCTATTTGAAAGGTGTGGTGCGTTATAACTCGTTGATTACAAATTACTAAACGCTAGATGGGTGGAAGCCCCAGCCACATCCCGGCACACAAATCACTCGCTGCGGCTGCTTCCTTCCGGACCTGACCGAGTTCACGAGCTATTGTTGCGGGAGGACCAGGGCCTCCATAGATTTTGTTGCGTTGCTTGGTGAAGGGTCACTGTTGCAAGGCGTGTGAGGATTATCAGGTATCGTGACGATGAATGCAAGGCCATCACTGCAAATTTGTACCCTAAGTAGATTAAGTGCTTACAGAATAGTCAAAGCGCAGACACTGTAGTCAATGTCTGCGCTTTTACTTGTTCAAAAAGGGCTTTAAGGTTCTTGCTGTTCTTCGTCTATGCTCAGAATGTAATCGGTCATCCATGCTGTGCCCAATAAACAGAGCCAAACAACAAATACTGGTTTAGGCACCTCTATCGATGGCACCACGACTAAGGCGGCAAAACCTACCGTGGGCAGTGTCCAGCACAACAGCTTGTTCCAACGAAATGTTTTCAGCCTTCCGAGACTTTCCATCGAAGCTAAAATTCCGGTCATACACAAAGATACCAGCGCGGCGTATGGCAAACCGGCCGCCCAAATTGGCAATATCAATGCCAATGACCACCAGCTATGCTCAGTTGAACCTTTCCAGTTTCGCGCCGCATACCAAGCAACGAAAACTGAGAAAGCTTGAACGAGTGTTACCATAGGGGTGCCACCTAATTTACCCGCGGATTGGGTGAGCATAATACCCACATTCAGGGTCAAGACTATGAGCCCTATGATGCTGACGACCCATATATTACTTCGTTTGGAAAACGCGACAGAAAACACTGGAATTAGTATCCAAACCGCCACCGACATCGCAATGGACTGAAGGGGCAAAGTGAGGCCATATACCACCATTGATGCAAGCAGCATCAGTCCTGCTATGCCACCCTGAGGCAAGATCCACAGCGCAGGGATCATCATCGCTAGCACAGGGATATCCCCTTCGGTAACGCTGATAGTTCTAGCACAAACTACAACAAGTAGACTTGTGATTATGAATTGAAAAACGGAAAATACCATAGCTCCTCCTTATTACCTATCCTTGGCAAAATGAACTAGGACATCTTCAGTATGGATCAATTTAAGGCGCAAATCTTTGCAGTAATTCACCAAATTCCACTTGGAAAAGTCGCGACTTACGGCCAAATTGCCAAAATGGCGGGCTATCCGGGTTATGCGCGCCATGTTGGTAAAGCCTTAGGCAACTTACCTGAAGGCAGTACATTACCTTGGCATCGAGTGATTAATGGCAAAGGGGAGATATCGCTGAAAGGAGATGATTTCTTGAGGCAGAGAGCGCGATTAATGGAGGAAGGTGTGGCGTTTTCAATCAAAGGTAAGGTTCGTTTGAAAGAATTTGGATGGCAGCCATAACTGCCATCCAGTGATAGGTATTAGCGCACTCCAACTAACATCATATTTACGTTTGCTGTTTGGTTCGCGTCTGTGATAACAGGGTACGAGGTATCACTGATAAAACGCAGCTTGCCATCTACTTCAATGCGAGCGCTCACACTATAAGTATGCTTCGCTTTAATATCTGCCATGTCGTAGCTTAACTCAAAATCAAACGGCACTTGTGCACCATCGGTTGTAAAGGTTTGCTCACTGATCACTGTGGCAGCAACGTCTTGTAGCGATACATCTTGAAGTTTCACTGTCACTACGGCATTAGGCGGTAATGCAATACGCTCTCTGTAAGCAATTGTGCCTTTCACTGATGACATACTGTCTTCCATCTTCTTCTGTTGTTCAACTTGAGATGCCGCGTCTGATTGAGGTGCAGATTGACACCCTACCAAGCCTAGACCTAAAGCAATAACCAGCGTGCCGATGAGTGTCTTTTTCATGATGCCTCTCTTGAGTTTTTGATTACGACCTGTGCAAAAAACAGGAACAATATGCAATAAACATATCAGATATACGGTATCTCGCTTAACAAGAACACGCTTTTTTTCAATAAATTCACCCAATTCCTACATTTTTCTCTGCTTGACGAAATTGACAGCAAAACCCACACTTGGCTAATAAAGTTATGAATAAAAGATGGGTGCTATGAGTAAACCACTAAGCGATTTATTAGAACTATTACAGCTAGAACAGCTCGAAGTTGACTTGTTCCGAGGGCAAAGTGAGAACCTCGGTTTACCGCAAGTTTATGGCGGCCAAGTGATTGGACAAGCGTTGTCTGCAGCGCGTTATACCGTAGCTGAAGATAGAACAGTTCACTCCTTCCACAGTTACTTTCTCTACCCCGGTGACCCAGAAAAGCCCATCATTTACGATGTAGAAAACCTGAGAGATGGCAAGAGTTTTAGTACTCGCCGCGTCAAAGCCATCCAAAATGGTCGCCCCATTTTCTACTTAACGGCAAGTTACCATGGTGAGGCTCCGGGCTTTGAGCATCAAAGCGCTATGCCAGAAATACCGGGACCAGAAAACTACGCTTCAGAATCTGAATTGGCAGCACGAATCGCTGACTTTCTCCCAGAAAAGCTTCGCAAAGCTTTTTGCGGTGAAAAACCGATTGAAATGCGTCCGGTGACCGTCATCAATCCATTGAAGCCAGAGAAGGCAGAGCCCAAACAATACCTTTGGATTCGTGCGAACGGTGAGATGCCAGACAATCAGCTTATCCACCAGTACCTACTTGGATACGCATCTGATTGGGGTTTCTTAACTACCGCACTGCATCCCCATGGTGTTACCTTGTTAACCCCTAAATTTCAGGTTGCCACCATCGACCATTCCATCTGGTTCCATCGTCCTGTAAAAATGGATGAGTGGTTGTTGTACGTAATAGATAGCCCGAACGCTAGTAACTCTCGAGGATTGGTTCGTGGCGAAATTTTCAACCAAAAAGGTGAGCTCATTGCTTCTTCAGTTCAAGAAGGGGTTATGCGCTTTACCGACGAAACGTCACGATACTAATAAAAAGGCGGGGAGTCGTCCCCGCCTTTCGTCCTTACTCTGATTCTCAGGTTAGTGAGGGTATTTGCCCCACTTTCGATTGATTAGATAATTCACCACACGACGAGCGAATCCTGAGTAAGGTGAATGTAAAAAGCCAATCGCTGACATCTTGCCTTGGTGCATGATTGGACGCAGTTTAGAAAAAGTCTCAAACCCTTCGCGCCCATGATAATGCCCCATACCACTTGGTCCTACACCACCAAACGGCAAATCATGCTGTGCCACATGAAGCATCACATCATTGATGGTTAGCGCGCCGGACATGGTGTTTTCCAACACCGCTTGTTGCAGTTCTTTATCATCAGAGAATAGATACAGCGCCAGTGGTCGGTCACGTTCATTAATGAAATGGTAAACATCGTCCATGGATTTGTAAGTCAGCACTGGCAAGATAGGACCAAAAATCTCTCTGGTCATGACAGGCTCATCGCAAGCGGGGCTTACCACTAAATGTAAAGGAAAACGTCGAGTCTGAGCGTCTGGCTCACTTGCTGGGATAAGGTTAATCACCTCGCCCTGCCCTTCCTTCGCCGATTGAAGCGTCTCGTTAAGACGAGTAAACGACACCTCATCTATCACTGCAGTGTAGTCTGGGTGGTCAATGGTTTTATAACGACTCTTCATCACTGATTTCGCCGCTTTAATCACCTGCTTGAGCTTGTCTTCCGGTACTAACAAATAATCCGGAGCCACACATGTCTGCCCAGAGTTATACACTTTGCCGCCAAGGATACGCTTTAGTGCTTTCTTCACATCGTAATCTGGTGCGATGATGGTTGGCGATTTTCCGCCCAATTCTAAGGTCACCGGTGTTAGATTTTCTGCCGCCGCCGCCATAACCTTGCGGCCCGTCGCACCTGAACCAGTAAAGATAAGATGGTCAAATGGCAGTTTTGAGAACGCTTTACCCGTCGAGCCAGTTTCGGAGATAAAACACACTTCATCTTCGGTAAATGCACTGGAAAATGCTTGCGCTAAAGCTTGGCAGAGATGAGTTGAGTTCTCCGACATTTTTACCATGACACGGTTACCCGCAGCTAACGCGGCGGTCATAGGCCCCACAGCCAAATAAAGGGGATAGTTCCAAGGTACGATAATCCCAACGACACCTAACGGTTGAGGCACGACTTTATTTCTCGCAGGCCAGAACCAAACTGAAGTATGACGTTGTTTTGGACGCATCCATTTTTTTAGCTGCTTTCTGGCATCAATAATGCCATCAATGGAAGAAAAAATTTCTAGCAGCGCTGTTTCTGTTGAAGAACGATGCCCAAAGTCCTTAGCGATGGCTTCACAGATCTCAGATTGATTCTCTCGCAGGATTTTTTCCAGTTTGAGCAGGTTGACGCGTCTGAGTTCGCGACTAATACAAGGAGACTCTTTAAATGCGACTTTCTGTTCTTGAAGCCGCTCTATCATCTGTTGTTCATTGAGTTCAACTGCACTCATTATGCGCTCCTGTATCAAGTAATGTGTCTAATAGTTGTTGGCACTCCGCTACCGTCATCTCTTCAGGTACCGGATACTCACCAAACGCTTCCTTAATCGCTTGTTTTGCCAAGCGAGGAATGTCGGACTTCTTAAGCTCCGGTATCACCGTTGGAATATTCAGAGTACGGAGCAACGAATCGACATTTTCAATAAAGTGATGACTGTCTTTATATCCCAAGGCCAGCGACAGTTCTGTCAGTCTGGCGTTATCTCTTTGTTCAATAAAGCGAAGTACATGGGGCAAAACCACCGCATTGGCCCTGCCATGGGGAACATGGTAAAAAGCCCCTAGTTGATGGGCAATTGCATGAACATAACCAATATAAGTTCGAGTAAACGCCAAGCCAGCCTCATAGCTCGCTATAGCCATTTTTTCTCGCGCGACTTTGTCACTACCTTGCAGATAAGCAGCTGGAAGATAGTCGAAAATTGCTTGAATTGCGTTGATTGAGCACGTTTCAGTAAAGGTATTTGAATATTGGCTCAGATAAGATTCAACGGCATGAGTTAAGGCATCCGCCCCTGTTTCTGCGGTAATTTGTGCGGGTAACCCCAACATAATATCAGGGTCTAACACCGCCACTTTCGGGACTAAGAACGGATCGGTAATAGAGCGCTTCATTTTGGACTCTACATCGCTGACTACCGCCGCTACCGTCCCTTCAGAGCCTGTACCTGCTGTTGTTGGAATAGCAATAATGGGCATCAGTGGACGGTGTACTTTAAGCAATCCCGTCAGCTTAGAGACATCTTTGTTAGATTTCGCACTGCCAGCAATCGCCTTAGCGCAGTCCATTGGTGACCCACCTCCGAACGCAATAATGCCATCGCAACTCTGCTGTTTATAACGCTCAACGCCTTTGCGAACCGTGGCAAAGTCGGGGTCAGGAAGGACTTCATCAAACAAACTGTATTCAATAGCGGCGGCGTCCAATGCGGCCAGCATATCATCGAGCAGCCCCAGTTTTCTCAACACTCCATCCGTTACCACTAACGGCCTTTTCACTGAATACTGATGACATAGTGATGGAACGTTAAGTACTTGACCAGAGCCCGACAAGCACTCTGGCTTAGGCACTGGTACCATTTTGATAAACGGTTTTTTTACCGACACCATTAACTGATGCAGCATATGACACTCCTTTGCCTGCCAATTTTGATATGAATCTAGTCTATTTTTATAGAGTGATTACTCAGACGAAGCAAGCTTGATGGCAATAAGTTGAGAGCTTTTACTGAATCAACGTATCGGTAACGCCGTGGTGTACTTCAACGGTTCCATCGCAAATGTAGAGGTCACATTAGACAAACCATCAATGCTATTGACTAGCTTTTTGTAAAACTCATCAAAGCACTTCATGTCTTTAACCAGCACTTTCATCATGTAGTCATACTCACCAGCCATGCGATAAAACTCCATCACTTCCGGAAAAAGTGATGCGGCTTCGACAAATTCTTTATACCACTCATGTGAGTGATCAGTCGTTTTGACTTGCACGAAAGCGGTGAATGACAAGCCGAGCTTTTCTGGATCTAGCAAAGCAACACGTTTATCAATGATTCCTTGATCTTCGAGTTTTTTTAGTCGCTTCCAACACGGTGTAGTTGTCAAATTTACCGCATCAGCTAACTCATTTAGTGACAAGGTGCCGTCCTGTTGTAAAAGTGCAAGCAACTTTTTATCGGTATTATCTATATCCACCAAACTCTCCAAATAGAAAACTTTTCTACTAATTTGCAAAACCACAGACAATATAGCAAAGTTTTTCTCTGGGTATGTAGGTAAATTATCACCATATTAAAAAGAAAATAGGACGCTCAACTATGCACAACGACCAAAAATGGGTAAATGACGCCATCCGTAAAATTGAGGCAGACTTCCAACGCTCAGCCGATACGCACCTCATCAAACTCGATCTTCCAAGCATCGAGGGTATTGATGTTTATCTAAAAGATGAAAGTACACACCCTACTGGTTCGTTAAAGCACCGTTTAGCGCGTTCTCTTTTCCTTTATGCACTTTGTAACGGTTGGATTGGTCCAAAGACGACGGTTATTGAATCATCATCAGGTAGCACTGCGGTTTCTGAAGCTTACTTCGCGCGCCTACTTGGTTTGCCATTTATCGCGGTTATGCCAAAGAGCACAGCTCGTAAGAAGATCGAGCAAATCGAATTCTATGGAGGTAAAGCACACCTAGTTGATCGTCCTGACCAAATCTATGCCGAATCTCACCGCTTAGCGAAAGAACTTAACGGTCACTATATGGACCAATTTACCTACACAGAACGTGCTACAGACTGGCGTGGTAACAACAACATTGCCAACTCTATTTTTAATCAAATGGAGCTAGAAGATCATCCGATTCCTACATGGGTAGTAATGAGCCCAGGGACTGGCGGTACATCTGCAACAATCGGACGCTTTATCCGTTATCAAATGCACGACACTAAATTGTGTGTTGTCGACCCAGAGAATTCCGTGTTCCATGACTTCTTCAAAACAGGTAATGCTGATATTACCGGTGACTGTGGTAGCAAAATTGAAGGCATTGGCCGCCCTCGTGTGGAGCCTAGCTTTATCCCAGGTGTGGTCGATGAAATGCGCACCATTCCTGATGCGGCAAGTATTGCTACCATCCACTGGTTGGAGAAAATGTTAGGTCGTAAAGTCGGGGCATCGACAGGTACTAACTTATACGGTGTGTTGCAATTGGCTGGCGAAATGAAAAAGCGCGGCGAGAAAGGCTCTATTGTCACCCTACTCTGTGACAGTGGCGAGCGTTATCTAGACACTTACTACAACGCAGAATGGATTAATAACAACATTGGCGATCTACAACCTTACACTGACAAGCTAGAAGGCTTCGAAGCGACAGGTGAACTGGCTTAATCTTCAATGAAGACCAAACGCCACTTCGGTAAGCGAAGTGGCGTTTTTGTTTGTTACGATTCAAACAGTATTAATAGCGCTGATAATCAGATTTAACACGCTCTTGAGCTTCCGAAATATAGTGTACAAGGTCTCTATAACTATCATCTAACTGGCCAATCAGTTCCACATCAGCTTCATCATTCGCCACGTGCTGCAGGCAATCATGATAAGACTTGGCTTTGTCACCGAAAAACTGCAAAGGCCCACCAACACTCGCTAACTGGCGGGTTTCATCATGATGAGCGACTATTTGGCCGAAGATGGTTTCGTGCTCTTTGAGCTCTAATAGCGAATGCTCGTATTCGGCGCCGATGAGTTTAGAATGGGCAGTCGTCCACATATTGGTGTATTGTGCGATTGCGCTTGAAGCGTAAATATCTACTGTGCTTTTGTAAATCACATCTACCGTATCAGATGAGAGAGACAAAATAGACTGGGTATCTTGCACTATCTCTGCCGCGCCTCGTGACGCTTCCGCTACTTGGCTTGAGACCAATTCAATATTATCCCCCGCTCGGTTCGTGCTGCCTTCAATGCGTTCAACCAATCCCGAAATTTCACTGGCGGCTTCATTGGCTCTACCCGCCAATGAACGTACTTCATCCGCCACTACCGCAAAACCACGTCCATGCCCGCCAGCGCGCGCCGCTTCAATGGCAGCATTTAACGCCAGTAAATTCGTTTGCTCGGATATCTGGTGGATAATACTAATAAACTGAGTGATATCGCTGGTAAGTACCTGAAGAGCTGCAACGGTTTCTTTGCTCATTGCCGCTGACTGAGAGACTTCATCCAACGACTGATACATAGCATGCAACTGCTGCTGTGTGCTTTCAAACACGCCAAGATTAGCCTGCAACTGATCACTTTGAGCGATAAGTTGGTTATTGGCCAGTTCAATATTGGCGGTGGTGGAGATCAGTTGCGTCGTCACGCTATTTAAGAATCGACGCGAACGGGTTTTCTGCGAAGACAACAGCTGCTCCAGCCGCTCGATAGTTTGCTCACGAAGCGCCAACTCTTGCTGCAATTGCTCAATCTGGCAAGCGAAAGTGTCCGTCTGTTGTTTTTGCTGTTGCAACTGCTGCTGAGTGTTTAGTAACTGTTTTTTGGATGCAAACATAAATCATGACCACTGCGGTTCTTGTTATTCTTTATTAACGTTAGCATTGAGGTGCTAAATAGAAATGGACTAAAGAGTAAGTTGTGATTAGTGGCAGTGGGTATACCCCGATTAGGGTATGGACGGGTGAGCGTCTTGCGGCGATTTATCGACTTAAATGGCTATCACAAAAAAGTGATTCTCTTCCTCAAAAGGAAGAGAATCTAATGACTATTTCTTGTTTTGACGCGCTTCAAACGCGGCCAACTGTTCAGGTGTCGCTTTAGGTTGGTGGTTGGTTTTCCACTCATCATAAGTCATACCGTAAACACGCTCTCGGGCATCATCGATGTCCAGCGCCAATCCTTCATTTTCAGCTTCTGCTTTATACCATTTGCTAAAACAGTTACGGCAGAATCCTGCAAGAATCATAAGATCGATGTTCTGCACATCTTTGTTTTCATCAAGGTGAGTCAACAGCTTACGAAATACCGCCGCATCCAGTTTATCTTGCTGCTCTTGAGGAAGATCTTTGTATTTAAATTCAGCCACTTTACTTTCCTTATTGATTGTTTTTGTACTCAACAATCCTAACCAACAAACGAAAAAATGCCCAGTCGAAACTGAGCATTTTATGAGACTAATTGAAACCGTGATTTTAATTTAATCTGTGGTTTTAGCTGTCGGTTAACTCGCCATGACTGGTTCGCGCTTTGACGTCGTGACTCAGCGCTTTATTGAGCTCAGCTTCAACATGCCCTGGCGCTTTGGTCTTAGCAGAGATAAGTCGATACATCGCTGGGATTACAAACAAGGTCACTAAGGTAGCGAAAGCCATACCAAAGAAGATTACCGTACCCACTGCGACTCTACTTTCATAGCCTGCTCCAGTAGACAGAATCAGCGGAATTGCCCCCGCGAGCGTAGTAAATGCCGTCATCATGATGGGTCGTAAACGTCGTGCTGAAGCATCGATAATGGCTTTTTCAAACTCAACGCCTTTATCACGTAACTGGTTGGCAAATTCTACAATCAGGATGCCGTTCTTGGTCACCATACCGATCAACATGATCATGCCGATCTGGCTGTAGATATTCAGTCCTTGCTGCATGATTACCAGACCTAAGAAGCCACCAAAAACGCCCATAGGTACGGTAAACATTACCACGAGAGGGTTCACGAAGCTTTCAAACTGAGCGGCTAGTACGAGATAAGCCACCAGCAAAGCCAAACCAAACACGACTAAGATACTGGATTGGTTTTCTTTGAAATCTTTCGATTCACCCGCATAGCTTACCGAGATATCACCAGGGAGCATTTCCACAGCTTGTTGGTCCATGAAATCGAGCGCTTCACCTAATGTGTAACCGTCCGATAGGTTGGCCTTAATGGTGATCGATTTCTGCTTGTTGTAGTGTGACAAACGAATTGATGATGCCACTTCTTCGATGGAAGTCACCGCATCTAGAGTAACCAACTCGCCGGACTTAGTTCGCATATAGATCTGACTTAAATCATTGGCGTTATTAAAGTTATTCTCATCACCACGCAGATACACGTCATACTCTTCGCCGCGTTCTACATAGGTGGTTTCACTTTTACCACCAAGCATGATCTCTAACGTATCCGAGATATCAGACACACTAATGCCTAACTCTGCGGCACGCTCACGATCAATCGTCACAACAAGTTCTGGCGTTTTCTCAGAATAGTCGGTACTTGCCCCTTCCATAAACGGAGACTGTTCCGCTGCCAACTCTAGTTTATCCGCCCACGTCTGTAGCTCATGATAATCCGAACCACCAATAACAAACTGGACAGGTTCGCTCGACCCACCTCGGAAACCCGGCATAAATGGGAAGACACGGACATCGGCAATACCCGCCAAAGACTTTCTCACCACATTGAGAGATTCTTGTGCCGTGATATCACGATCATTCCAATCCTCTAATATCATGATAACAAAGCCCGTTTGGTCACCCGCATTACCGCCAAAGGCAGGCGATTGAATACTAAACGACTTTAAGAAACCTTGCCCTAATAGCGGCATAAGACGTTTCTCAACGATGTCCATATTTGCAGCCATACGGTTATAACTGGTCGCATCGGCACCGCGAACGAAGGCAAAAATAACGCCACGGTCTTCTGACGGTGTTAATTGGGCAGGGACTTGTTGCATCAATTGGAAACTACCGCCAATACAAGCCACTATGACAATTGGTGCCATCCATCTCAATTTAAGGGCTTTAACCAAAGCCGCTTTGTAGCCGCGCTCAAGCTTTCTAAACCCCTTGTCGACAAACTGAGTAAAGCGATTCGGTTTCACATTGGCTTTTAGAATAGTGCTTCCCAACACCGGCGTTAGCGTCAATGCTATCAATGAGGAAAAGATCACCGACATCGCCAGTAATACCGAAAACTCAGTAAACAGCAACCCGATCATGCCATCCATAAATGAGATAGGCAGGAACACCATCACCAAAACCAGTGTAGTGGCAATAACGGCAAACCCTACCTCACGCGTCCCTTTATAGGCCGCTAACAGAGGTGACTCCCCTCGTTCGATATGGTGGAAAATGTTTTCGACTACCACAATGGCATCATCGACCACCAGACCGATTGAAAGGATCAGTGCCATTAAGGTAATTAAGTTTATAGAGAAGCCAAAGAAATATGCCGCGATAAAAGACGAGATGAGCGACACTGGAACCGTCACGGCTGGAATCAATGTAGCTCGAGCTTGGCCAATAAAGATGTAAAGCACGAGGATAACCAAACCGCCGGTAATAAATAGTGTGTTATACACTTCTGAAATCGAGCGATCGATAAAGACGGTAGAATCGTAGTCAATCGCCAGTCTGGTTCCTTGTGGAAGGAACTGCTGCATGCGCTCAACTTCTTTATGAACTAAGTCAGCGACTTGTAGCGGATTTGCGTCAGATTGCGGCACAATCCCCATACTAACGTTGACGACGCCATCACTCTTAAAGGTCGAGTTTTCGTTTTCTGCGCCCACATAAACATCAGCGACATCTTTTAGGTAGATAGGTGTATTATCACTAGCGCGCTTAACTACCAGATACTCAAAATCGACAGGTGTGTTGTAAGCGCGTGCGGTACGCACTGACATCACAGTGGCATCATTTCGAACTTCGCCGCCTGGGCTTTCGATGTTTTCGCTGCGTAGTGACGAGGTAATATCTGACGTTGTCACACCGCGACCAGCCATATAGGCAGGCTTGAGCTTAATGTACATCACCTGATATAGGCCACCTGAAATATCCACCGAGCTCACGCCAGAGATAAGACTGAAACGGTCGACCAAAACACGGTTCACATAATCAGTAAGCTGAGTGCGGTCCATCTCTGAAGAGCTAAGGTTGATGTACAGCGACGCTTCACCACTACCATTGTTCTTAAACACCAGAGGATCATCCGCCTCATCTGGAAGAGCGCGCTGCGCACGGGCTACGGCATCACGAATGTCACTAACACCGGTATTCAAGTCATAGCCGAGTTCAAATGTCACTGTAATACGTGACATGCTGTTTCGCGTGGTCGACTCTATTTCATCAATACCACTGATACCAGAAAGTTGGTCTTCAATCACAGAGGTGATCTGACTCTCAATGATGGTAGCCGATGCCCCTTCATAACGAGTAGAGATAGAAACAACTGGGTTTTCAATGTCCGGCATTTCACGAACGGCGAGTTTACTAAAGGAAACAATACCGAACACGCAGAGCAGCAAGCTCAATACGATTGCCGCTACCGGACGTTTAACAGAAACATCAGATAACAACATTAGCTCGCTTCCTTGTCATTGCCCGCTGGCTTGTCACCGGTGCGACCTGCTGTCGGTTCGGATTTCACTTCTTGAACCGAGGCACCATCACGCATATTTACGATACCTTGAACCACTATACGCTGGCCGATTTCTAAACCCTTTTCAATCACCACTTGGTTACCAACGCGCGCGCCCAAGAATACTTCCGTGCGATGTGCCTTGTTGTTTTCATCAACGACGTAAACAAAACGCTTAGTACCCGAATATTCCAAAGCCTGAACTGGAATGATAGGTGCTTCAATTGGTGGAAATTCCATTCTAGCTTGCGCAAGCATGCCTGGTTTTAAACGGTTTTCATCATTTTCAAAATGAATACGAACTCGAAGGTTGAGGGTTTCCTGATTCACTCGGGTATCGATTGCAACCACTTTACCTGTGAAAATACGTGTACCCCAAGCTGATGTTCTGGCGGTCACATCCATGCCTTTTTCAAGCATAGGTAAGTAGTGTTCAGGAACTTGGAGGTCGAGTTGCATCGTCGAGAGGTCATCTAAAGTCAGCAGTTCAGTACCCACACTGACCAGTTTTCCTCGGCTAAAGTCAATTAAGCCCACAGTACCTGTAAAGGGCGCTTCGATATAAAGATCGTTAAGGTTAGCATTGGCCGCGTCTAATCGCGCATTACCAATTTCTACCGCAGCTTTCTGAGCATCAATTTCGGTTTTAGTAATTGCATTGCGGTCTACTAGACGCTCAAATTCAGCAAGGATACGCTTTTGATCACGGGTATAAGCCTTTGCTTCAGCGACAGCAGCTCGCGCTTTATCGTCATTAAGTAAGACCAAAGGCTGACCTTTTTCAACCTTTTGGTTAGCGGTGACTTTGATTTCATCGACGATACCGTTGACTTCCGAGGCGATAATAACTGACTGATCCGCTTCTAATTTGCCGACTAATGAGAGAGATTGAGAAACTTGATGGATGGCAACAGGTTCAGTCACTACTGAGATAGCCTTGGAGCCAACGTTCCTTTTGGCGAAGGTTGCTGGTGAAGCACTAAGAATAGACAGTGCCAGCAAACCGATTATTGTTTTGTTTTTCATCGTGTTTGTCTTCAGTGTAAAAACTACAGATAGTGTAGCGAGTAATACGAGGAGTAACGTCAAGAAGTGTAAATGTATTCTAAAGAGATTATTTACATTTGATGCTCATCTATTTAGAAACCATCCACGTACAATCAATGTAACACCGCGCTGGTTAATAAATAATGACTAAAAACACGCTTTTTAAGCGTCTTTGTCCAAAAAGGCACCATTCAATTCAAAATCCTCAAAAAAGGGTTTACAGCTATGCGCAGTTTGTTATGATGCGCTCCGCACTTGAGTGATGTGTTGGGAAAACATCAAACAAGTATAAAAACTCCTGGGGGGGTTCCCGAGTGGCCAAAGGGATCAGACTGTAAATCTGACGGCACTGCCTTCGATGGTTCGAATCCGTC
>NZ_JAKRBO010000008.1:0-228109 GCF_022432925.1 Vibrio sp. CyArs1
CGCGGGTTCGAGTCCCGTCCACTCCGCCACTTATTAGAAAACCCGATGCGAAAGCGTCGGGTTTTTTATTATCTAAAATTTGATTGCTTCCTTTTTCAAGGAAATCGACTTCCGGTTGATTTCAACCCTAGACTAGGCACTCCTGTCGAAAGACTGGGACTTTTACATTTCTCAAAAGATAGCTTCACACGCAGAACATTACCCTAGAGTAAGTGCTCTTTCCCTACCACCATCTCTTTCCCTACCACCATATCGATATCCACAAGGCTTTTGATATTCCTTTTAATATGAGCCTACTGTTATCCTCCTAGTGCACCGTTGTGCTGAAGACAATAAGCTAAAAGATAGTAAACAAGAGATGACTCTATGTCATTGCCTGTCACACCGGTTATTAGACTGAGTAGTCTTGTGGTCGCTTCGAGTAGCATGCAATGTAGATGATAAAGCACGCGTTACAGAAGTTTTTACTAGTACCTACTCTACAAGCGTTTAGCTAGAAAACCCATCCTTAGGGATAAGCTAACAGAGCAAGTAAATAATGCTATCGTCATAAGAATACGGTGTAATTACATCTACAAAGATAGCGAATACGTCTATATAGCTGATGAGGATATGACGTTTATTGTTGTTCCTCTTGACCCAGTGCTTCTGCGCTATGGTACGAGTTTTCACAATTTCAAAGATAGTGTCGGACAGAGTATTACAGACATTATCCTTTCTGAGCTTGATGCTGATGTCCGCAATATCGCTCGGGTTCTGGGTGTGATTGTGATATTGATGAGCAGATCAATCTACTTGCATTGAATGCCGCTATCGGGCTGCTTGTGCTTGGGGAGCAAGGCAGAAGCTTTAGAAGCTTTGTTGTTGCTACTGAAGTCAGAAATATTGTTTGCCGGACTCAACAAAGCATAAAAGAGATTCTAGAAATGATGGGTAATCTTCAGTAAGGCTCACAACATGCCTCAGTTGCCTTGCAAGAAGTTGTTGCTCCTTTTAGATGTTATTACAGAGAAAAGCCTTCAAATTGCGATAGTGGCAGCAGAACAAACAGTGGTGAGTGACGATTTCTCTCAACGATTAAACATGATTGAACAAAGTGGCACTGAACTTCGCTCGGCTGTAGAAGAAACATCGCAGGCCACTCGTTCATTAAATCAACTGTCGTTAGAGCTGTACCACAAAGTAGCTCGCTTTGAGGTTCAGTAATCAAGGCTTTTCTCTTTGTACTAGGGGACAAAATCTTAACTTTTTTGGTACTGGAAAAGTTAATGAGCCTAGTTTATCTATATTCATTAATAGAGCCGAACGACTGCTAGGGCTTGTTTTTGAGCGCCAAATGAATAAAAACAGAACGCTAAGTATAGAAAAGCACCAAACGATATTTTTTTTGCAATTTAGTGTTGACGTAAAGGACGAAAAACCGTTTAATACACCTCGTCGCCCGGATAGCTCAGTCGGTAGAGCAGAGGATTGAAAATCCTCGTGTCGGTGGTTCGATTCCGCCTCCGGGCACCACAATTTAGATTGTTGGTGCTGTTAACAGTAGTACGAGCAATAACAAATAAAGTGTCGCCGACTTAGCTCAGTAGGTAGAGCAACTGACTTGTAATCAGTAGGTCACCAGTTCGATTCCGGTAGTCGGCACCATTTATTTACGTAAAGTAATTCCCCCTTAGTTCAGTTGGTAGAACGGCGGACTGTTAATCCGTATGTCGCAGGTTCGAGTCCCGCAGGGGGAGCCACTTTTAAAAGTAAGCAAAAGCTTGCTTTAAGTGCCGACTTAGCTCAGTAGGTAGAGCAACTGACTTGTAATCAGTAGGTCACCAGTTCGATTCCGGTAGTCGGCACCACTTTATTGCGAAAAGCAATTCCCCCTTAGTTCAGTTGGTAGAACGGCGGACTGTTAATCCGTATGTCGCAGGTTCGAGTCCCGCAGGGGGAGCCACATTATAAAGGCTGCATCTTACGATGCAGCCTTTTTTGTTATCTTGAGTTTGCCTTCCCTCTACTGAACTGTAAAAAAGACCGTATTGCAGTAGTACAGTCTTTTCGAAGTGTTTTCTCACGCTGGTTAGAGCCAGTGATTAGCTCATATCTATCTTAATATCGCTAAGGTTTGATGAGCTGTTATTGTCGTTACTTTGAAGCTTTAACATTAATCTGAGATCATTTCGCGAATCAGCACTGTGCAAAGCGTCCTCTTGATTTATCTTGCCTGCTGAAACCAAATCAAATAACGCCTGATCAAAGGTTTGCATTCCGACTTCTTTACCCTTCGCAATTGCAGCTTTGATTTCATGTAAATCACCTTTACGGATGAGTTCGGAAATACGAGGACTATTTAGGAGAACCTCGAAAACGCCGTGACGGCCCTGTCCATTCTTATCTCGAATGAGCTGTTGTCCTACGATGCCTTTTAAATTCGAAGATAAGTCAAAGAGGAACTGTTCCCGTCTATCTTCCGGTGTAAGGTGTAGTATTCGCTCTAAAGCTTGGCTAGCATTATTCGCGTGCAATGTTGCGATACAAAGGTGCCCAGTTTCAGCAAACGACATGGCGTATTCCATCGTTTCCCTAGAACGTATCTCACCAATTAAAATCATATCAGGAGCTTGTCGGAGTGAATTTTTAAGAGCGACTTCATAACTTTCAGTATCCAGCCCAACCTCACGCTGTGTCACGATACATTTTGCGTGCTCATGAACGAATTCAATGGGATCTTCGACGGTAAGAATATGACCACTGCGGTGCTGATTTCGATAACCTGTCATCGCTGCCATAGTGGTAGATTTACCCGAACCAGTAGCTCCTACCACTAAGACTAAACCGCGTTTAGCTATTGCAAGATCTTGCAATACTTCTGGCAACGAAAGCTGCTCGAAGGTCGGTATCTGAGTTTCAATTCTTCGGATGACTGCACCAGGCAATTCTCGCTGGTAGAATGCACTTACTCTAAAACGGCCGTATGGCTTCACTATCGCAAAATTAGCTTCTTTTGTTGTCTGATACTCCGAGTACTTAGAACGCTCCATAACGCTGCTTAAAAGCGCTTGAATCACCTCTGCAGTGAGCTTGTCATCTTTTTCTTGCAGTTCGCCATCTACGCGATATAACAGTGGCGCATCGACTGTTAAGTAAAGATCAGAGGCTTTTTCGTCAAGCATGTGATTTAGAATGGTATCAATGTTGTGCATTATCTCGTCCTATTGAAACATTGAACCATGTTGTTCAATTTTCTTATTCACTTCTTCTAGTTCAACCACTCCTTGAGACAATAACCGTTTAGAGTGTTGTTCCATGGTCTGCATACCACTTGCCGCACCTGTTTGGATAATTGAGTACATCTGAGCTACTTTATCTTCTCGAATTAGGTTTCTGATAGCGGGTGTCGCTAGCATAATTTCATGACAAGCGATGCGCCCACCTCCCACGCGCTTTAACAGAGTTTGTGCGATAACAGCTCGTAAAGATTCTGAGAGCATAGAGCGAACCATTTCTTTGTCTTGGCCTGGAAAGACATCAATGATTCGGTCAATGGTTTTAGCTGCAGAACTTGTGTGTAGGGTACCAAATACTAAGTGACCCGTTTCGGCAGCGGTAAGAGCTAAGCTAATGGTCTCTTGATCTCGAAGCTCACCGACTAAAATGATGTCCGGGTCTTCACGCAGTGCAGAGCGGAGTGCAGCTTTAAAACTGTGGGTGTCGCGATGAACTTCTCGCTGGTTAACCAAACATTTTTTATTCTGATGAACAAACTCAATAGGATCCTCAATGGTCAGAATATGTTTGTTTTGATGCTGGTTAATGTGGTCGACCATGGCTGCTAGTGTCGTCGATTTACCTGAACCAGTCGGCCCTGTTACTAATACCAAGCCGCGTTCTAAACCGGCTATCTTGGAAAATTTGTCGGGTGCGTCTATTTGCGCCAGTGTTGGGACTTCACTGGGGATGGTACGAAAAACGGCAGAGCAGCCACGAGATTGATTAAACGCATTGACACGAAAACGACCGATATCGGGCACATCAAATGAAAAATCGATTTCGAGATGCTCTTCGTATTCGCTGCGCTGTTTATCATTCATAATGTCAAAAACTAATTTATGGACCTCAGAATGCTCAAGAGCAGGGATACCAAGCTTTCTTACTTCACCATCAATACGTACCATAGGTGGGACACCAGCAGAAAGGTGTAGATCTGAAGCGTTATGCTTTACACTAAAGTCTAGTAACTCGGTGATATCCATTCATTTTCCTTATAATTTGTAAGCTATGACTAGTATTCAACAAAATATCGAACTAATCACCTCCCAAATTGCACAGGCTGAGCAAAAGTGCGGGAGAGCGCAAGGTGATGTGCAATTGCTCGCGGTCAGTAAAACTAAGCCTATTGAGGCAATTTTAGACGCATGTCAGGCAGGTCAACGTCGTTTTGGCGAAAACTATGTTCAAGAAGGCGTTTCTAAAGTTGTTCATTTCAATGAACAACATGGTGATATAGATATTGAATGGCACTTTATTGGACCTATTCAGTCGAATAAAACACGACCAGTCGCAGAGCACTTTGACTGGGTTCATACTGTAGAGCGTGCCAAAATCGCACAACGACTTAATGATCAGCGCCCTCAAGGTATGAAGCCTATTCAAGTACTGATTCAGGTGAACACTAGCAGTGAAGCAAGTAAGTCTGGTGTCGATAGCGAGCAAGTTTTAGAGCTTGCCCAATTGATTTCCTCATTACCAAACCTCACGTTAAGAGGAGTAATGTCAATTCCAGAGAATGTTAGTGACTATCAATCTCAGCTCATTGCTTTTAAAGCACTGGCAGAGGTCAAAAACTTGCTGGCAGAAAAGCACCCTCAAGTCGATACGCTATCGATGGGTATGAGTGGTGATATGGAAGCGGCGATAGAAGCTGGAAGTACCATAGTTCGAATTGGAACAGCTATCTTTGGTGCGAGAGATTACAGCAACAAAGCGTAACACATAAGAGAGTGACGCAAAGTACCTCTAATTTAGGATAGGGTTAATGGAACAAAGAAAGATCGCATTCATTGGTGCGGGCAATATGACTCGCTCCATCGTCGCGGGATTGGTGGCCAGTGGCTACCGTCCAGATTGTATTACTGCGACAAATCCTAGCGAAGCAAAGTTAGTTGCTTTGCAGCAGGCTTATGATATTCAAGTGACGACGAACAATACTGAGGCAGCACAACAAGCCGATGTGATTGTGATGGCTGTGAAACCTCAATTAATGGAACAAGTGGCTAAACCACTTCAGTCGATTGATTTTCAGGGCAAACTGGTC
Source organism: Vibrio sp. CyArs1 (assembly GCF_022432925.1). Lineage (NCBI taxonomy): Bacteria > Pseudomonadati > Pseudomonadota > Gammaproteobacteria > Vibrionales > Vibrionaceae > Vibrio > Vibrio sp. CyArs1. Next base: position 5,306 of record NZ_JAKRBO010000008.1, read on the forward strand.
ATTTCAATTGCGGCCGGAATCTCAATAGAGCGTCTGCAACAAATGTTTGCCAGCCCACTAAATCTGATTCGAGTAATGCCGAATACACCTTCTTTACTAGGTGAGGGTATGAGTGGTCTATTTGCTTCCCCAATAACACCCGTTAGTGATAAAACCTATGCAGGTGAGCTGATGCAGGCTGTTGGTAAAGTTTGTTGGGTTGAGCAAGAATCCGGCATCAATGACATTATCGCTGCCGCTGGTAGTGCTCCGGCGTATTTCTTCCTCTTCATGGAAGCGATTCAGCAACAAGCGATAGCAAGTGGCTTTGATGGAGACACCGCTCGCCTGTTGGTGCAACAAACCGCATTAGGCGCAGCTAAAATGGTTAATGAGAATCCAGATACTGATTTAGCTACCCTGCGCCAACAGGTCACCTCTAAAGGAGGGACAACGGCAGAAGCGGTTCGTACGCTTGAGGAAAATGATATTCGAGGCATTGTTGCTAAAGCGATGCAATCGGCCGTGACCCGTGCTGAAGAAATGGAAAAACTGTTTTAATCCCAACAATGATAACTCGTAAGGGCTAGTTATGAATTCAATGAGTTTCTTGGTTTCGACCTTGTTTGATCTCTACATTATGGTCGTGATTTTGCGCATTTGGCTACAGGCAGCACGCGCAGACTTCTACAACCCGTTTTCACAGTTTATTGTGAAAGCAACCCAACCTGTAGTAGCGCCACTAAGACGAATGATTCCGTCTATTGGCGCTATTGATATGGCGACGTTACTGTTTGCTTACGTTCTTTGTGTTGGTAAATACGTGGCTTTGGTACTGATAGCTTCTGGTGGCAACTTTAGCTTCGGTGCTGACTTCTTGTTCCTAGGTTTGCTTTCTCTGATTAAAGCTGCGGGTGGCTTGTTGTTCTGGGTACTATTAATTCGTGCAATCTTAAGCTGGGTCAGTCAAGGGCGTAGTCCGATCGAGTATGTCTTCCATCAATTGACAGAGCCTATGTTGGCACCAATTCGCCGAATCATTCCAGCGATGGGTGGGTTTGATTTGAGTGTGTTAGTGCTATTTATTGTGCTGCAGTTTGCTAATTTTCTAATGGGCGATCTTATTGGTCCAATTTGGTATCGACTTTAATGTCAGCCGTAAAACAGGATGGAGAAGACCTCATTCTTCGTATTTATGTTCAACCTAAAGCCAGTCGAGACAAGCTGGTGGGAGAGCATGGTGAAGAATTTAAGGTGGCGATTACTGCTCCTCCTGTTGATGGAAAGGCCAATGCGCATTTGAGCAAGTACCTTGCTAAACAATTTAAAGTCGCAAAGGGACAAGTGTTGATTGAGAAAGGTGAGCTTGGAAGGCACAAACAACTTCGAATAGTGTCACCTGCACTGATTCCCAAGGAATTTATGGCCCTCTTATGAGGGCTTTTTTAAAGGAGAAGAACAATGAAAAAGTGGTTATTGTTGATTTCGGCATTGATGGTGACTGGGTTAGCTCAAGCGGAACAGTTCAAAACAATCAAGGATGCAGAAGTGCATTATGTGGTGTTTAACTCGACGTTTATGACGCCACAAGTGGCGCGTAGCTATGGTTTGAAGCGTAATGAGTTTGTTGCAACGGTGAATATCAGTGTCCTTGATCGTTCAAGCGCGGGTAAGCCTGCCATGCCAGTATCGATCAAAGGCAATGCTAAAAACCTGATTGGCCAAACCAAAACGCTCGAGTTTAAAGAAATTAAGGAAGGAGATGCGATATACTACTTGGCTCAATTTCCTATCGTGAACGAAGAGCAGTACCGATTCACGATTGATATTGATGCTGGAAACAAAGGTCGCGGTCCTATTACCTTTAGTCAGAAACTGTATGTAGAACCTTAAGGTTCCAGTAAATACCAACGCTTAAGCTTACTAACTCGAGAGAAACCCATGAGTAAAAAAATCGTACTTGCAACCGGCAATCAAGGCAAAGTAAAAGAGATGGCTGATTTGCTGTCTGATTTTGGTTTTGAAGTCCATGCCCAAAGTGAATTCAATGTCTCAGAAGTGGCTGAAACTGGTACGACATTCATCGAGAATGCAATCATCAAGGCCAGACATGCCGCTGAAGAAACAGGACTAGCTGCGATTGCAGATGACTCTGGGTTAGAAGTTGACTATTTAAAAGGCGCACCGGGTATCTACTCTGCTCGTTATTCTGGGGAGGGGGCGACGGACAAGCGTAACCTAGATAAAGTACTAGAAGAGTTGAAAGGGGTTCCTGAAGCCCAGAGAACAGCACGGTTTCATTGCGTGTTGGTGCTAATGCGTCATGCCGCTGATCCTACGCCGATCGTTTGCCATGGAAAATGGGAAGGTCGTATTCTAACGGAGCCAAGTGGTGACAATGGTTTTGGTTATGATCCGATTTTCTTTGTGCCTGAAGACAACTGTGCGTCTGCTGACCTCGAGCCTGCACGTAAAAAACAGCTGTCACATCGCGGTAAAGCGTTAAAGGAGCTTTTCGCAACGATTAAGGCGCAAGGTCTTTAACATGGAGCCAACACCTGTGCTGGTACCGCCGCCGCTGAGTCTCTATATCCATATTCCTTGGTGTGTTCAAAAATGTCCATACTGCGACTTTAACTCGCATGCCCAAAAGGGAGATATTCCCCAACAAGCATACATAACGGCGTTACTTGAGGATTTAGATACTGATATTCGTCAATACGGATTGGCTTCAGATTCTCGCCCGCTGCACTCAATTTTCATTGGTGGTGGTACACCAAGTTTAATCGCTCCAGAATACATTAAGCAGTTGCTTGATGGAGTAAGGGAGCGTATTCCATTTCGTGATGACATAGAAATCACTATGGAGGCCAATCCAGGAACGATCGAAGCTGCACGATTTGAGCAGTACCGAGTCGCAGGTGTCACACGCATCTCTATTGGTGTGCAGAGCTTTCAGCAAACCAAACTTGAGCGCTTAGGACGAATTCATGGTGAAAGTGAAGCGGTCAATGCAGCAAAGCTGGCTCATGAAATTGGCTTAAACAGCTTTAACTTGGATCTTATGCATGGATTACCAGATCAATCTATTGATGACGCATTAAGTGATCTTAAGCAGGCGATTGAATTGGCGCCACCGCATCTTTCGTGGTACCAACTCACAATCGAGCCGAATACCCTGTTCTACTCTAAGCCACCTACATTGCCAGATGATGATGATCTTTGGGATATCTTCGAGCAAGGACATCAAATGCTGGTGGAGGCAGGTTATCAGCAGTATGAGATTTCGGGCTATAGCAAGCCAGACTTTCAATGTCAGCATAACTTAAACTACTGGCGTTTTGGCGATTACCTAGGTATTGGCTGCGGTGCCCATGGTAAGTTGAGTTTTGCCGATGGTCGTATTGTTCGAACGACTAAAGTGAAGCACCCACGCGGCTATCTCAATATGTTAAAGCCATACCTAGATGCTCAAACCGAAGTGGCTCCGGAAGAGCGTCCATTTGAGTTCTTCATGAACCGTTTCAGGTTGTTGGAAGCATGTCCGCGAGTTGAATTTACAGAGCGGACAGGTTTGTCTGAAAGAGATATCGAAGACAAGGTAACTTGGGCTAAACAAAAAGGCTACATCAGTGAGACCTCGAAAGAGTGGCAGATCACCGATAAAGGTCGTTTGTTTTTAAATGATTTACTTGAAGGCTTTATGTAAAAAGGGAGGCGAAATGCCTCCCTTTTCAATTAAAATATAGAACGTCCAATTCGCTCCGAAAGCATCTCCAACGCTCTCGTCCCAGCGAGAGAGTTACCAGATTTATCCAGTTCTGGAGACCAAACCGCGATAGTCATTTCACCCGGAACAATCGCAATAATACCACCGCCCACACCTGACTTACCTGGCATGCCGACACGGTAAGCAAACTCTCCGGCACCATCATAGAGGCCGCATGTCGCCAATAACGCATTGAGCTGCTTGGTTTGTGTCGGTGTGATGATCTGCTTCTTAGTATTTACGGATTGCCCTTGATTGGCTAAATAACTAAAGGTTTTGGCAAGATCAACACAGCTCATCTTTAAAGCGCAGGCATGGAAATAGTTATTGAGAACAGGAATAACATCGTTATTAAAGTTACCAAACGAGCGCATTAGATAAGCGATAGCTGCATTGCGGTCACTGTGCATCATTTCTGAAGCTGCCACGATCTTATCGTAGACAATATGGTTGTCACCTGAAAGTGTTCTAACAAACTCCAATAGACGCTGCCTAGGCGCCGATAAGCGACTTTGCAGTAGGTCGGCTACCACAATCGCGCCAGCGTTAATAAACGGATTTCTCGGTATTCCTTGTTCCATCTCAAGCTGGATTAGTGAGTTAAAAGCTTGCCCTGAGGGTTCCTTGCCGACTCGCTGCCAGATTTCCTCTGGTTTATACAGCATCATTGCCAAAGTTAGGCTCAGTGCTTTGGAAATTGATTGTATAGAAAAGGACTCTTCGGCGTCTCCAGCGGTAATCACTTCACCTTCGTTGGTGTACACTGCTATGCCTAGTTTGTTGTTAGGTACTTTTGCAAGAGCAGGGATGTAGTCCGCGACTTTTCCTTGTCCAATCAGTGGTTTTACTTCACTGAGGATAGTAGAAAGAATCTGTTTAGTTGGTTTCATATTTGTTGTTCTCCCAACGTAAGCGCCAAAAAAAGCCAACGGGAGGTTGGCTTTTCAGGATTAGAATTCGATTAGCAATCGAAACTTAAGCTGTGCGGCGATATTTGATATCCCAAACACCATGACCAAGTCTGTGACCGCGAGCTTCAAACTTTGTTAAAGGACGATCATCTGGACGTGGTACAAAATCACCATCAGTAGCAATATTCTCATAGCCAGGTGCTTGGTTCATTACCTCGACCATATGCTCTGCATAGTTTTCCCAGTCTGTAGCCATGTGGAATACGCCAGTTTCTGGAATAAGCTTAGTTTTTACCATTTCAGCAAAATCTAACTGCACAATACGACGTTTGTGGTGACGCTTTTTATGCCATGGGTCAGGGAAGAACAACTGCATTGTACTTAGGCTGCTGTCCGGAATCATGTTGGCAAAGACTTCAACCGCATCGTGACACATAACACGCAGGTTAGTAATACCAGCATCGCGCGCTGATGATAGACATGCACCTACGCCTGGGCTGTGTACTTCAATGCCAATAAAGTTCTTTTCTGGTGCGTTCTTTGCCATTTCGACCAAAGAAGCGCCCATGCCGAAACCAACTTCAAGAACAACAGGGTTATTGTTACCAAATACCTGTTCCCAGTTGAGTAGTGACTCTTGGTAATCAATACCCATTGTAGGCCAGCACTCTTCCATCGCCGATTCTTGGCCTTTGGTTAGGCGTCCTTCACGACGAACAAAACTGCGAACTTTGCGAATCAGTTTGCCATCTTCTGTGTATTCGTTAGTAGTCACTTCACTCATTGGTTTAGCCTGTTCATTCAATAATCAGAGCGGGAATTATCCAAAGAATTTGCTCGCAAGCAAGCATTATCGGATCAGAATTTCACGCAGTTTTACTTCTGTTACTAAGTGTGGTGCAATTTCTAGTAAATTATAAGAGAGATGAGAGTAATTGTGACGCCTTTTGCACGCTCAATATTAGATTGGTATGAGAAATACGGTCGCAAAGAGCTACCGTGGCAACAACAGAAGACCGCCTATAAGGTTTGGTTGTCGGAAATCATGCTACAACAGACACAAGTGACCACCGTCATTCCATACTATGAAAGGTTTTTGGAGCACTTTCCCACAGTAGAGTCTTTGGCTAAAGCGCCACAAGATGAAGTGTTACACTTGTGGACGGGGTTGGGATATTACGCCCGAGCACGCAACCTTCATAAGGCCGCTCAAGTTGTTGTCGAACAGCATGGTGGTGAATTTCCTTTGTCACTCGAAGCAATGAATGCATTACCAGGAGTGGGGCGTTCGACCGCAGCTGCTGTTTTATCATCAGTTCATAAACTGCCTCATGCAATTCTCGATGGTAATGTAAAACGAACACTTGCTCGCAGCTTTGCTGTGGAAGGGTGGCCTGGGCAGAAAAAAGTAGAAAACCAGCTATGGCAAATTGCTGAACAACATACTCCCGCGGAAGATACGGATAAGTACAATCAAGCAATGATGGACATGGGGGCAATGGTTTGTACCAGAAGTCGACCAAAATGCACATTGTGCCCCGTAGAAAGCTTCTGTGTTGCTAATAAGCAGGGGAATCCTCTTGATTACCCGGGGAAGAAACCTAAGAAAACCAAACCTGAAAAAGAGACTTGGTTTGTGATTTTGAAACACCAAGATGAACTCTGGCTGGCTCAAAGGCCTCAAACGGGGATTTGGGGTGGTTTGTTTTGCTTCCCTGAGAGTCCTAGCGCGGATATTGATGAGGTGTTGGAGCAATATGGTATCCAACAGCGAAATATCCAATCCAGAGAGGTTGAAATCGCTTTTCGACATACATTCAGCCATTATCACCTCGATATAACGCCAATCGTCGTGACGCTTAACCAGCTTCCAACAATGGTTATGGAAGAGTCGAAAGGTCTTTGGTATAACATAACTAATCCAGAAAAGGTTGGATTAGCGGCACCAGTTAAGTCGCTAATTGAAACCTTACAACGACATTAATTGAGGATAACAATATGAGCCGTATGGTTTTTTGTGCTCACCTACAGAAAGATGCTGAAGGTCTCGACTTCCAATTGTACCCAGGTGAATTGGGTAAACGTATCTTCGATAACATTTCGAAAGAAGCATGGGCTTTATGGCAGTCTAAGCAGACCATGCTGATCAATGAGAAGAAACTCAACATGATGGATCCCGAGCATCGTAAGTTGATTGAAACTGAAATGGTGAACTTCTTGTTTGAAGGAAAGGATGTCGTCATCGACGGCTACACGCCGCCGTCAGAGTAATCTACAAGGAATAAATCAAACACCACCTTTTGGGTGGTGTTTTTAATGTTGTCTATGAAGAAGTTAATCTACTTTCTGGTTCCCCTATTGCTGGTGGGCTGTAGTCGCGAATTTATCGAGAAGATATATGATGTTAACTACGAGCCAACCAACCGCTTTGCTAAGAACTTAGCCGAACTCCCAGGCCAATATGTAAAAGACACAAAGGCGTTGGACGCGCTGATCAACAGCTTTAACGGTAATATCCAGAAGCGCTGGGGTAGTCGCGAAGTTAAGGTTGCTGGTAAAAGTAATTATGTGAAATACATTGATAACTACTTGAGCCGCGCCGAAGTTAACTTTAGTAAAGGTCTTATCACGATTGAAACCGTGTCTCCAACCGAGCCGGAGAAGCACCTTAAGGCCGCTATCGTGACAACGCTGTTGACGCCTGATGATCCATCAAGCGTTGACTTGTTCTCGTCTAAAGCCATTAAGTTAGAAGGTCAGCCGTTCCTTTATAACCAGGTTGTCGACCAAGAGAAAAAACCAATCCAATGGACGTGGCGTGCTAACCGTTTTGCCGATTATCTCATTGCGAATAAGTTAAAGACCAAAAACGTAGATTTCAAGAAGGCATACTACGTTGAGATCCCTATGGTAGCGGATCACTTTAAACAGCGTAGTTACCAGTATGCAGATATCGTACGCCGGGCTTCTAAGCGCTATGACATCCCGGAAGATCTTATCTACGCGATTATAAAAACAGAAAGTAGCTTTAACCCTTATGCGGTTAGCTGGGCTAATGCCTATGGTTTGATGCAGGTGGTGCCAAAGACTGCGGGTCGAGATGTGTTTAATCTTGTCAAAAACAAACCGGGAGAACCGACGCCAGAGTATTTGTTCAACCCTGAACAGAATATTGATACTGGGACGGCATACTTCTACATTCTAAAAAATCGCTACTTGAAAGATGTTAGGCATCCACTGTCGTTGGAGTACAGTATGATTTCCGCATATAACGGCGGGACGGGAGGGGTGCTGAAAACATTCCATAGTGACAGAAAGCGAGCTATGAACGACCTCAATTCGTTGCAACCGAATCAAGTTTATTGGGCGTTGACTAAAAAACACCCGAATGCTGAAGCGCGACGTTATTTGGAGAAAGTAACTAAATTCAAAAAAGATTTTAATGCTGGAAAAGGCTAATTTGTCCCGATCTGCGCAAAACGAATACGATTCGATGAAAAATGCAGCGCTTGAACGCTTTTTTGAAGTTTTTTTCAAAAAAGCGTTGACGGGAGACCGGAAAATCCGTTTAATAGCGCTCCGTTGCCCGGATAGCTCAGTCGGTAGAGCAGAGGATTGAAAATCCTCGTGTCGGTGGTTCGATTCCGCCTCCGGGCACCACAATTTGATATTGTTGGTGTTGATATAAATTAGCACGAGCAACGCAAAATAAAGTGTCGCCGACTTAGCTCAGTAGGTAGAGCAACTGACTTGTAATCAGTAGGTCACCAGTTCGATTCCGGTAGTCGGCACCATTTATTTGCCTCGATAGCTCAGTCGGTAGAGCAGAGGATTGAAAATCCTCGTGTCGGTGGTTCGATTCCGCCTCGAGGCACCATTATTTGGTGCTTAAGCAAATAGTGGTCTTAATGACCAGTGCTTACACAAATAATTCCCCCTTAGTTCAGTTGGTAGAACGGCGGACTGTTAATCCGTATGTCGCAGGTTCGAGTCCCGCAGGGGGAGCCACTTTAAAAAAGACCGCATCGAAAGATGCGGTCTTTTTGCATTTACGCTCCTAAGCTTTGCAAGCTTGATGTCGCTGACCTAAGCAGCCCCGTTGTAGCTACGAGTGCATGGTCAGTGGAGCCACTTATAAATAGGCCGTATCGTAAGATACGGCCTATTTTGCTTTTGATGTGTTTTAGTATTACTACTTCATTACTACATTCATAAAAAAGCCCCACCGATAAGGAGAGGCTCTTGGTAGATATTAAAAACTCACTATTCTTGATGGGCGTTGGTTTGCTCTTGAGCCGCTTTCTTTGCCGCCATTTCCTTCTCTGCAAGCTTCGCTTTTTCAATCATAGGCGTAATGGTGGAGCCTTGGATAAGAATAGAGAAAACCACCACAGAGTAGGTCATAACAAGAATTATCTCTTTAACGTCGATGAGTTTGTCTTCGATAACCCAAATTCCCGATGGAATAGAGAGTGCCATTGCTAAAGCAAGACCGCCGCGTAGGCCTCCCCACGTTAAAATTCGAACTGACCAAGGGTTATAAGTGCGATAGCGTTTAAAGCCTACATAGGCCAGTGCGACACTTAAATAGCGTGCACCAAGAACCAGAGGAATAGAGAAGGCCATCAAAATCCAGTCTTCTTGATGGAATTGAAACAGCAGCATCGACATACCAATAAGTAAGAACAGTACGCCATTTAAAAACTCATCAACAAGCTCCCAGAAGTGGTCTAGGTGGTCTTCTGTTTCTTTGGAGAAGCCGATATAACGAGTCCAGTTACCGATCATAATGCCTGACACCACCATCGACAATGGGCCTGAAACATGAAGCACTTCTGCAAAAGCATAGCCGGCTGTTGGGATACCTATGGTAAGTAGTAGTTCCATAGAGTGGTCGTCGGTCGAGCTAATTAGGTAGTGGAATACTAAACCTAAAACAAAGCCATATAAGATACCACCCAGAGCTTCTTGTAAGAACAGCATAGTCACGCTGCCGACAGTTGGTGTCTCACTGCCAAAAGCGATCGTAAAGAGAGTGACGAAGATAACCAGACCGAAACCATCGTTAAACAGTGACTCACCTTCAACCTGCGTTGAAACGCGTTCAGGCGCTTTGAGCTTTTTGACGATTGCCAATACTGCGATAGGGTCCGTTGGAGAGATAAGAGCACCAAACAGCAAGCAGTAGATGAGATCAAACTGAATGCCAATGACATTACAAAATCCATACAGCACAAAACCGATGAAGAAGGTCGAGAATAGTGTGGCACCGAGTGCGAGAACGGTGATTTCCCATTTCTGATCTTTTAAGTGAGGCAATTTAATACCCAAACCACCTGCAAAGAGTAAGAAACCAAGGATCCCTTGTAGAAGGAAGTCTTCAAAATCAATATCAGCTACGGTCTCTGTGGCAATCTCAGTAAGTTGAAACCAATCGTTTTGGCCAGCAATCAAGATGAGCAGCGACAGCATCATTGCACCAGCTGTGATGGCTATCGTAGTCTGCATTTTTCCTATCTTGCTGTTTACAAAGGCAATTAACATTGCCGCTGCCGACAAAAAACATAAAGTCTGATAAACGGACATCACTCCACCTAGTTTGTAAAAAAATGTTAATGGGATTTTGTGCTTCTCTTGCAGGAATATCAATCACTATTTTTGAATTCATTCCTCTTGTTTATAGATTAGAGCTTAATGAGGTAACTTGCGGATTTTTCTCATAACCGAAATGAAATTGTAGTCAGTGGATAGAATATAGAAGCGCTTGTGTCAGTCCTTTTAGTTAGATAACGTGGAAGATAATAAAACTAGAAAGATTTTTAGACGTCTAGATTTCTAAAAAATCTATGATACGATGACGGCATAAGCAAGGAATGAGGCAGTATCGTGGGAAGTAACGTAAGACAACAAATAGAGAGTCAGCTAAGGCAACGAATTCTACTGATTGATGGTGGTATGGGCACCATGATTCAGGGTTATAAGCTTGAGGAAGAAGATTACCGTGGTGAGCGCTTTGCTGATTGGCCGAGTGATCTAAAAGGTAACAATGACCTTTTAGTATTGACTCAGCCAGCACTTATTAAAGAGATCCATAGTGCTTATCTGGAAGCCGGCGCGGACATCTTAGAGACCAATACCTTTAACGCTACCACGATAGCAATGGCCGACTATGATATGGAATCGCTCAGCGAGGAAATTAACTACCAAGCGGCAAAGCTGGCTCGTGAAGCTGCAGATGAGTGGACGACTAAAACGCCAGACCGACCTCGCTATGTTGCTGGTGTACTTGGCCCAACCAACAGAACCTGTTCAATATCTCCCGATGTGAATGATCCTGGTTATCGTAATGTCACGTTTGATGAATTGGTAGAAGCGTACTCAGAATCAACACATGCACTGATCAAAGGTGGCTCAGACCTAATCCTTATCGAAACTATCTTCGATACACTCAATGCGAAGGCGTGCGCTTTTGCCGTCGAATCTGTATTCGAAGAGCTTGGTTATGAACTGCCAGTGATGATTTCGGGCACAATTACCGATGCATCCGGACGAACTCTTTCAGGTCAAACAACAGAAGCTTTCTATAACGCGTTACGTCACGTAAGACCGCTTTCCTTTGGCTTAAACTGCGCTTTAGGCCCTGATGAGCTTAGACAATATGTTGAAGAAATGTCGCGTATTGGCGAGAGCTTTGTTTCTGCTCACCCTAATGCAGGCTTACCTAACGCCTTTGGTGAATATGACTTGTCGCCAGAAGATATGGCAGAGCACATTGGTGAGTGGGCGCGCAGTGGCTTCCTAAACCTCGTTGGTGGTTGTTGTGGTACGACACCGGAGCATATTCGTCAAATGGCGAATGCTGTTGAAGGTGTCACTCCTCGTCCTCTACCAGAGCTACCTGTAGCTTGTCGACTATCAGGGTTAGAGCCACTGACGATTGAGAAAGACTCTTTATTTATTAACGTTGGTGAACGTACTAACGTAACTGGCTCTGCACGATTTAAGCGCCTTATTAAAGAAGAGCAATATGACGAAGCGTTAGAGGTTGCTCGTCAGCAAGTCGAAAACGGCGCGCAGATCATCGATATCAATATGGATGAAGGCATGCTTGATGCCGAGGCGTGCATGGTTCGTTTCTTAAACCTGTGTGCTTCTGAGCCTGAAATCTCTAAAGTACCAATCATGGTTGACTCATCAAAATGGGAAGTGATTGAAGCTGGCCTGAAGTGTATTCAAGGTAAAGGCATCGTTAACTCGATTTCCATGAAGGAAGGCAAAGAGAAATTTGTCGAGCAAGCGAAGTTAATCAGGCGCTATGGTGCTGCGGTTATCGTGATGGCGTTTGATGAAATTGGTCAAGCAGAGACACGTGAGCGTAAGCTAGAAATTTGTACCAACGCCTACAATATTCTTGTCGAAGAGGTTGGGTTCCCTCCTGAAGATATCATTTTTGACCCTAACATTTTCGCAGTGGCGACAGGTATAGAAGAGCACAACAACTACGCTGTGGATTTCATTGAAGCCGTTGCCGACATTAAACGAGACCTCCCACATGCCATGATTTCTGGTGGTGTGTCTAATGTCTCGTTCTCTTTCCGCGGTAACAACTATGTCCGCGAAGCAATTCATGCCGTGTTCCTTTATCACTGTTTTAAAAATGGTATGGACATGGGTATCGTAAATGCTGGTCAGCTTGAGATTTACGACAATGTGCCGGAGAAATTGCGTGAAGCGGTTGAAGATGTCGTACTTAACCGCCGTGATGATGGCACCGAAAGACTGCTTGATATTGCCGCTGAGTATGCCAATAAGGGAGTGGGCAAAGAGGAGGATGCCAGTGCACTTGAATGGCGCACTTGGCCGGTCTCAAAGCGTTTAGAGCATGCTTTGGTAAAAGGTATCACGGAGTTTATTGTTGAAGATACCGAAGAGGCGCGTGTTAATGCGTCTAAACCTCTGGAAGTCATTGAAGGGCCATTAATGGATGGCATGAACGTGGTGGGTGATCTGTTTGGTGAAGGCAAAATGTTCTTACCTCAGGTTGTAAAATCCGCTCGTGTTATGAAACAGGCGGTTGCCCATCTAGAACCGTTTATTAATGCAGAGAAACAAGCAGGTTCTTCAAATGGTAAGATCTTACTTGCGACAGTGAAAGGCGATGTTCACGACATTGGTAAGAACATCGTTGGTGTTGTATTGCAATGTAACAACTACGAAATCATTGATCTTGGCGTTATGGTGCCGTGCGAAACGATTCTTAAAGTCGCCAAAGAAGAGAATGTGGATATTATCGGTCTGTCCGGACTGATTACTCCATCTCTTGATGAGATGGTTCATGTAGCAAAAGAGATGGAGCGTCAAGGCTTCACATTGCCTCTGTTGATAGGCGGTGCTACTACATCCAAAGCGCACACGGCAGTGAAGATCGAACAGAACTACAGTGAACCTGTTGTTTACGTGAATAACGCATCTCGTGCGGTTGGTGTTTGTACTTCACTGTTATCTGAAGAGCTTAAACCAGCCTTCATTGAAAAGCTTGATATCGATTATGAACGCGTGCGCGATCAGCACAACCGTAAAAAGCCAAGAACTAAACCGGTGACGCTTGAAGAAGCCAGAGCAAACAAGGTGGCTATCGATTGGCAAAACTACACGCCACCGATTCCAGCGAAGTCGGGCGTGCATGTATTCGAGAACTTTGAGGTCGCAACACTAAGAAATTATATCGATTGGACACCTTTCTTTATGACTTGGTCGCTGGTGGGCAAGTATCCCGCGATACTAGAGCATGAAGAAGTAGGTGAAGAAGCGAAGCGATTGTTCCATGATGCCAATGAGTTGCTAGACCGAGTTGAACGTGAAGGCTTGCTAAAAGCAAGTGGCATGTGTGCCTTGTTCCCAGCGGCATCTGTCGGAGATGATATTGAAGTATACACTGATGAATCTCGCACCCAAGTTCGCAAAATACTGCATAACTTGCGTCAGCAAACTGAAAAGCCTAAAGGGTTCAACTACTGTCTCTCTGATTATGTAGCACCAAAAGAAAGCGGTAAGCAAGATTGGATTGGTGCGTTTGCGGTAACTGGTGGTATTGGTGAGCGTGAGCTGGCTGACGAGTACAAAGCCCAAGGTGACGATTACAATGCGATCATGATCCAAGCGGTTGCTGATCGTTTGGCAGAAGCGTTTGCAGAATACATGCATGAGAAAGTTCGTAAAGAGATCTGGGGTTACTCAGCAGATGAAGCCCTGTCTAATGACGATCTGATTCGTGAAAAGTACCAAGGTATCCGACCAGCACCTGGTTACCCAGCCTGTCCAGAGCATACGGAAAAAGGTGCGTTGTGGGAGCTACTCGAAGTTGAGCAAACTATCGGCATGTCACTGACTTCTAGCTATGCGATGTGGCCAGGTGCTTCTGTGTCCGGATGGTATTTCTCACACCCTGATTCTCGATACTTTGCAATTGCACAGATTCAACAAGATCAGGTAGACAGCTATGCTGATCGTAAAGGTTGGGATCAAACGGAAGCTGAGAAGTGGTTAGGGCCTAATATCAACTAGGTTGTTCCATTTGGAAGTAGAGAAAACGGCACCTCTTGGTGCCGTTTCTTTTAATACTGGTTGGTTATTTTTTGTTCTTTGGAAAAACTTTGACCATCTTGATACGGTTCTCTTCCAGTTCAACAATTTCCATTTGATGCTCCGCAACTTGAACACTCAGGTGGCTTTCAGGAATATCTTCCAAATACTCCAGCATTAAACCATTCAATGTTCTAGGGCCATCTGTTGGTAGGTTCCATTTAAGGCCTTTATTAATGTCTCGGATGTTGGCACTGCCTTCGATCAAGAAGCTACCGTCCCCTTGTGGCGTAATTTCATCAGAGAGTGTTGGCGCCATTGAGGTAGTGAACTCACCAACGATTTCCTCGAGAATGTCTTCAAGGGTGACTAGGCCATTAATATCACCGTACTCATCAACGATCAGTCCTATGCGTTCTTTATTACGTTGGAACTTTAGCATTTGCACGTTGAGTGGCGTCCCTTCAGGAATGAAGTAAACCTCATCAGCACTTCGGAGCAGGGTTTCTTTGGTGAATTCGTTTTTCTCCAACATTAAACGATAAGATTCACGTAGACGCAGCATCCCAACTACTTCATCAATCTGATCACGATACAGCACCACACGACCATGAGGTGAGTGGGTTAACTGACGAACAATTGATTTCCAATCATCATTAATATTGATGCCAGTAATCTCGTTGCGGGGGATCATAATGTCATTCACGGTCACGTGTTCAAGATCGAGAATAGAAATCAGCATATCTTGGTGACGTCGTGGGATCAGCGAGCCAGCTTCATTAACTACTGTTCTCAGCTCCTCCGAGCTTAAATGATCTTCATCATTGTGATTAACGCGAATACCCAATAAGCGAATAAAGCCGTTAGTAATAAAGTTAACTAAAACAACCAGAGGAGACAGAACCTTCATCAGAATGGTCAGCAAGATACTGCTCATAAAAGAGACGCGTTCTGGATACAGGGCGGCGAGCGTTTTCGGTGTGACTTCGGCAAAGACCAAAATAATCAGAGTTAGTGCACCTGTGGCAATGGCGACACCAATATCACCATAAAGGCGTAAACCGATGACGGTGGCTATGGCTGAGGCGAGAATATTAACGAGGTTGTTACCGATGAGAATTAACCCAATCAACCGATCTGGGCGATTGAGTAAGCGCTCGACGCGTTTCGCGCCTTTGTGGCCAGTCTTAGAAAGATGTTTAAGTCGATAGCGGTTCAGAGACATCATCCCTGTCTCTGAGCCGGAAAAGTAGCCGGAAATTACAATTAGACCTGCAAGGATTGCAAACAAAATACCGGTCGAAATGTCGTCCAAAACTTCAAAATTCCTTTAGTTAATAGCTGGTTAATTAATGAACCATTTATACTGTGTTGTCAACGCGACATTCGTAGTGTGCTAAATAGAGCATATCAAGCCATTTAGCTTAGTATGATTTCCCTAACGAATCGGCTACCGAAGTATGCCAGAGTCAGCAAGGTTGCGCCTGCAACAGCAAACCAAGTCACTTTTTTGCCTCGCCATCCTTTGCGGTAATGTCCCCAAAGCAATACTGAGTAGATAATCCAAGCCAAGAATGAAAGCACACCTTTGTGAGCTTTTCCTTGAGCAAACATATCTTGAACAAACACAAAACCAGTAAGAAGCGTTGCGGTAAGCAGACCAGTGCCAATCAAAATGATCTTGAAAAGCTGTCTTTCAACCATCATTAAAGGTGGAAGATTAGGATTAATGGTCAGTGCTTTCTTATTCTTAAGCTTATGGTCAAGCCACGCTAATTGAATTGCGTAAAGCGCACCAATGGAGAGCGTAGAATAGGAAAAAAGTGCTAACGAAATATGAATTAGCAGTTTTGGATTGTGCTCCAAGTGAGTAATAAACGCAGTTGGAACAAAAGCGGCGGCGGAGAGATTAATGGCGGCAAAGCCGTAAACCACAGGCAATAAGAACCAAATTCGCGTTTTAAGCATAGCAATGCTCATAAACAGCGAAATAATGAAGCCAATTAATGAAGCGACATTCAAGATGCTGAGGTTTTGTCCACTGCCACTTAAGATGAGATCACTGAGTAGCCACGCATGAAAAGCTAGTGCTAAAACCGCACTGACGAGAACAGTTTTTGTACGGATCCCGACCTGGTGGACCAAGCCTGGGATAATTGTAACGATGGCCAGCACATAAAGAATAGCGGCCGCAATTGCGATTAAACTGTCCATTTTTCCTAAAAAATCGATTGCTTAGAGCTGGAATTATACCCTGCATCGACTCAATGAGCCATCGCAGAAGTAAAAAGTATTGACTCGTATTTGATCTTGTTAGGTATGACTCTCACTGCTGGCTAAGGTATACTCACTACAATTGATCGCAATTTACAGCGAAGAGAAAGAAATGTTTGAGAATTTAACGGATCGTCTATCCAAAACGCTGAAGAATATCAGCGGCAAAGGTCGTCTGACCGACGACAATATTAAAGATACTCTGCGCGAAGTTCGCATGGCGCTTCTAGAAGCCGACGTTGCTCTGCCAGTAGTTCGAGATTTCATCAAAGGCGTAAAAGAGCGTGCCGTTGGTGTTGAAGTTTCTAAATCCTTAACTCCAGGCCAAGAGTTCATCAAAATCGTTCAAGCTGAGCTTGAGTCGGTCATGGGTGAATCCAACGAAGCACTGGACCTAGCTGCACAGCCGCCGGCGGTCATCTTAATGGCAGGTCTGCAAGGTGCGGGTAAAACGACCAGTGTTGGTAAACTCTCTAAACTGCTGCATGAGCGTGACAAGAAGAAAGTTCTTGTGGTGTCTGCCGACGTTTATCGTCCAGCTGCGATCAAACAGCTAGAAACACTTGCTACCGATATTGGCGTTGATTTCTTCCCTTCATCAGCAGATCAAAAGCCAATTGATATAGCCAATGCAGCTATCGATCATGCGAAGAAAAAGTTTTATGACGTATTGATTGTCGATACCGCGGGTCGTTTAGCGGTAGACCATGAGATGATGGATGAGATTAAAGATCTCCATTCAGCAATCAACCCAGTCGAAACGCTGTTTGTTGTCGATGCGATGACAGGTCAGGATGCCGCGAACACAGCAAAAGCTTTTGGTGATGCGCTGCCATTAACGGGTGTCATCTTAACTAAAGTCGACGGTGATGCTCGTGGTGGTGCGGCGCTTTCTGTTCGTCATATTACGGGTAAACCAGTTAAGTTCTTGGGTGTGGGTGAAAAGACTGACGCACTAGAACCTTTCCACCCAGATCGTGTTGCATCACGTATCTTAGGCATGGGTGACGTTCTTTCTCTTATCGAAGATTTACAACGTAATGTTGATACCGATAAAGCAGAAAAGATGGCGAAGAAGTTCAAGGAGAAGAAAGGTTTCGACCTAGAAGATTTCCGTGAGCAACTTGGTCAGATGCAAAATATGGGCGGTATGATGGGAATGATGGACAAGCTACCAGGCATGTCTAACTTACCTGATAACGTTAAAGACAAAGTTGACGACAAGATGTTTAAGCAGATGGAAGCGATCATCAACTCAATGACAATGAAAGAGCGTCAACGTCCTGAATTAATTAAAGGTTCTCGTAAAAAGCGTATCGCTGCAGGTTCTGGTACTCAAGTGCAAGATGTTAACCGTCTCTTGAAGCAATTCACTCAGATGCAAAAAATGATGAAGAAGATGCAGAAAGGCGGCATGCGCGGAATGATGCGCAACATGCAAGGCATGATGGGTGGCATGGGCGGCGGCGGCTTCAATCCATTTGGTCGCTAGCCGTGGATTGGTTCAGGTTTCAGTCCCTTAAGTTTCAAACTGTTATCTGCGTCACACGAGAAATGCCAGCCAAAAACTGGTGAAAAAATAGCTAAACCCCTTGCAATGCCTCGGAATAAGAGTAAAATTCCGGGGCTTTATTTTGGCACGAGACCTCAGGTTGCTCATTAGAGAAACACTTCTGAGGTCATTTTTATTATTGAGAAAGCAAAGAGGACGATATGGTAACCATTCGTTTGGCACGTCACGGCGCTAAGAAGCGTCCATTCTATCAAATCGTAGTAGCGGACAGCCGCAATGCAGCGACTGGCCGTTTCATCGAGAAAGTGGGTTTCTTTAACCCAACTGCTACTGGTCAAGAAGAAGGTCTACGTCTAGACCTAGAGCGCGTTAACCACTGGGTTGGTCAAGGCGCAACAGTTTCTGACCGTGTTGCTAAGCTAGTTAAAGACGCTCAAAAAGCGGCTTAATTATTAGTTTAGTTAGCAGTATGTCGTCGATGAAAGGTAAAGAAACTATGAGCAATACTCCCGAAAGAATTGTTGTAGGTAAATTTGGTTCTACTTATGGCATTCGTGGATGGCTTAAAGTGTTTACCTACACAGACAATCCTGAAAGTATTTTCGATTACAGTCCTTGGTACATTAGTCAAAAGGGCGAATGGGTCGAATTGAAAGTTGAAAGTTGGAAGCGCCATAACAAAGGTATGGTGTGTAAACTTGAAGGTCTTGAGGTTCGTGAAGAAGCTCACCTACTAACTAACTTTGAAATTGCAATTGATCCAGCTGTGCTTCCTGAACTGTCAGAAGATGAGTTCTACTGGCGCGAATTGTTCGGCATGAAAGTAGTGACCACAAAAGGTTACGACCTAGGTGAAGTAACCGACATGTTGGAAACGGGTTCGAACGATGTTCTGGTTGTGAAAGCAAATCTGAAAGATGCTTTTGGGCAAAAGGAACGGTTGATACCGTACCTTGAAGAGCAAGTGATCAAGAAAGTTGATCGCGAAGCTCAACGGATCGAAGTTGACTGGGATCCTGGATTCTAATCCTTAATTGGTAACTGAAAGAGCGAGAGAACAGATGTGGGTTGGCGTAATTAGCCTTTTTCCAGACATGTTCCGCAGCGTTACTGATTATGGAGTAACAGGTCAAGCGGTTAAAAAAGGTCTACTGTCGATTGAGACATGGAATCCTCGTGATTTCACTCACGACAAACATCGCACTGTCGATGATAGACCCTACGGTGGTGGTCCTGGCATGTTGATGATGGTTCAGCCATTGCGCGATGCCATTCACGCAGCCAAACAGGCATCACCGGGTAAGACGAAAGTTATTTACCTTTCTCCTCAAGGTCGTAAGCTCGACCAGATTGGGGTAGAAGAACTAGCGAAAAACGACAACCTTGTGTTGATTTGTGGACGCTACGAAGGGGTAGATGAGCGCATCATCCAAACAGAGGTTGACGAAGAATGGTCAATCGGAGATTTTGTGATGACAGGTGGGGAAATCCCAGCCATGACGCTAATCGACTCAGTCTCACGGTTTGTTCCGGGAGTACTAGGCGATTTTGCTTCAGCAGAAGAAGATTCTTTTGCAAATGGCTTACTAGATTGTCCACACTATACGCGCCCTGAAGTTCTAGACGATTTAGAGGTACCAAGTGTCCTCAAGTCTGGTAACCATAAGGACATTCGTCGCTGGCGACTTAAGCAGTCGTTAGGCCGTACTTGGCTAAGAAGACCGGAGCTCCTGGAAAACCTAGCTCTGACTGACGAACAGGAACAATTACTTGCCGAGTTCATAAAAGAGCATCGAGTTAATAGCAAGTAACCTATTTAATTTAGTATCAGTTTATTCTAGGAATTTAAGAACATGAGTAACATCATCAAGGCTCTTGAAGAAGAGCAAATGAAATCAGGCCTACCTAAATTTGCACCAGGTGACACTGTTGTAGTTCAGGTTAAAGTAAAAGAAGGTGACCGTGAGCGTCTACAGGCTTACGAAGGCGTTGTAATCGCTATCCGTAACCGTGGTCTTCACTCTGCTTTCACTGTTCGTAAGATCTCGAACGGCGAAGGTGTTGAGCGTACGTTCCAAACTCACTCTCCAATGGTTGATAGCATCGAAGTTAAACGCCGTGGTGCAGTACGTCGTGCCAAGCTGTACTACCTACGTGAGCGTTCTGGTAAGTCTGCTCGTATCAAAGAGAAACTTGCTAAGAAGTAATGCTATTTTACTAGCGTTCTCAAGTATTAAGCGGAGCCCAAGGGCTCCGCTTTTTTTTATGTTTAAAGTTAACACATTAGCACTTTTACTTATGTGTCCGGTTAGAACTGTTAGCTATGAGCCCGGTCAGTACGTTTTGGTAAGATCCCTGCCTACGCAGGGATGATGAGAGGTAAATGGCGGTAATTTCTAGACGAAGTTAATAATTATCTTCAGACCAGCCATCGCTGTCAGACATATCTGGTGCGCCAGGAATGGTGTTCTCTTCGTCGGCCCACTCACCAAAATCAATCATTTGACACTGCTTTGAGCAAAACGGGCGAAAAGGGCTGTCTTCGTTCCATACAACTTCAGCTTTACATTGAGGGCATGGAACAACGGTTGGTTTACTCATAGTGATTCCTGAGTGTTATTTTCAGCTGCAAACAGCTAATTCAAATTCAATATCATTAGGGTAGGCTTGACCTGATTCAAAGGCAATAAACTTCACTGCAAAGCGGTTTTTGTGCCCTGAAATCATTGGGTAGACACCGTACTCCATTGGAATGGTTAGACGAAGGATATTGGCTTCTTCAGCGTCACTTTGATAAAACCCAGAGCGGGCAATTTGTTTCTTAAAGCGACCAGTCTCACGAGTGAGCTTCAGCCATAACTGAAGGGCATTCATAAGTGGTTTGACTGACGCTAACCAAGCTTCAGCATCATGCATACGTTTTTCAATCGGCAGATGTAACCAGTAATGCAATGACGGAAGATCGAAACAGCATGAACCACCCGGCAGTCCAAATCGTTGGCGGATTGCGCTGAGGAAGCGATCTTCTTTCAGGGATTGACCGAATCGTTCGGCCATCATCAAGTCTTTATGTACACCATCTAGATCCCTTAAGATCGAGCCTAGCATTTCCTGATCGACGTCATCGACATTAAGCCATGCACGATAAGTTTGGCGTTGCTTCTCAAGATCTTTAGCAAGTTCGCTTTTGAGCTGGATTTGTTCAAAGATCTCCAGTAAATCAAACAGTGATTTGAAGAAAATTTGATACTGATAATTATCTGAAAAAGACGAGGAGTGCTGAAGCTGTCTCAATAGAGATTCAACTCTTAGGTACATTCTTGTTTTTTCATTAAGAGGGTGTTCGAATCTATTTGTGATCATCTGCTAGCCTTTAAACGCTTCCCTGCTATTTTCACCGATTTTGTTCGCATAATGCTAGGTACTTTTGGTGTAATTCTGTGACTTGGGACAAAAGTTGAGCGTTATCAGTATTATTATCAATCACATCGTCAGCATGCAATAAACGAGTTTCTCGGTCTACTTGTGATTTGAGTATAGAACGCACTTGTGACTCAGGCACCCCATCACGTGTCATTGTTCGGTAAATTTGTGTTTCTTCACAGACATCTACAACTAAAACACGGTCAGCCATAGTTTGCAGCCCATTCTCGATGAGAAGTGGAACTACGAATAGGGTATAAGGGCTGGTGGATGCATCCAGTTGTGATTGCATGCGCTCTCTGATCATCGGGTGCAGTAAGTTATTTACCCAAAGTTTTTCGTCCTCATTAGCAAAAATACGCTCCCGAAGTGCGCTGCGATTAAGAGAACCATCAGCTTGGAGGATCGCAACACCAAAGTGTTGCGTTAAAGCGTCAAGACCTGCCGAACCTACTTCTACAACTTCTCGAGCAACAAGGTCTGCATCGACCACATCAATGGCGAAGTTATCGTGAAAAAGGTTGGCAACGGTGGTTTTTCCGCTGGCAATACCGCCGGTAAGCCCAATAACAAATCCCATGGTTACATCCCTATATACGACGTGAGGTAGTATTGAATAAGCTGCTCGCCCCACAATGCGCTAATCCAACCGGCAATAGCGAGATAAGGGCCGAAAGGAAATGCAACATCAATCCCTTTCTTTTGCATTCGCAATTGAACGAGACCAAATAAAACCCCGACAACGGATGACATTAAGACGATCAGAGGCAAGTGTTGCCAGCCTAACCATGCTCCGAGAGCTGCCAGCAACTTAAAGTCACCGTAGCCCATACCCTCTTTACCTGTTAGTAGTTTAAACAGCCAGAAAATGGACCATAAGCAGAGGTAGCCAGCCATGGCACCAATTACAGAATCCGTCAACGAAATTGGAGAGATGCCTAATAATGCTAGTGCAATGCCTAACCACATCAGAGGTAAGGTAAGCTGGTCTGGCAACAGCATGGTATCGAAGTCAATAAAAGTGGCACCGATAAGCACGAAGGTAAAGACGATTAACGCTAAGCTATATTCACTATACCCAAGTTGCCACGCTACGGTTGCACACATGGCTGCCGTCAGGAGCTCAATAAGTGGGTAACGAGCACTAATTTTATGACTGCAATGATGACACTTGCCCTTAAGTAACAACCAGCTGAGTACAGGAATATTATCGATAATTCGAATCGGTGTATGGCATTTTGGGCATGCCGAGCGCGGCACGCTAAGGTTAAATTTATCTTCTGGAGGGGCAATTTTGTACTCAGGAAAGGCTTCGGCACATTCTTCGCGCCAACCACGCTCCATCATTATCGGTAATCGATAAATGACGACATTCAAAAAACTGCCAACGATCAAGCCGAAGAGAGCCGCAAAAGCAGGGAAGAGCCAAGGATAATAAGAAAATGCGTCCATTCTTGAGTATGAAACCGTAAAATCAGTGAGTTATTGCCTATGTTAGCCTATTACCGACATTAAGTTAAAGATAGGTAAGTACATTGCAATCACTAACCCGCCAATTATTGTGCCAAGGAAGGCAATAACCAAAGGTTCGATGATTGTTCCTAAGTTGTCTACGATGTTATCGACATCCGCCTCATAGATGCTAGCGATCTTATTGAGCATTTCATCTAACTTGCCAGTTTCTTCACCTATCATGACCATTTGCAGCACCATCTCAGGGAAAGCGAGACTGTTTCGCATTGCTAAATGAACAGGTACGCCCGCTACGACATGAGTGTGTATAGAAAAAATAGCTTGTTGAAAGTAAGCGTTCTCTGTTGTTCTTGCGCTCGCTTGTATGCCTGTGAGTATCGGTATTCCAGAACTAAAACTGGTCGCTAATGTTCGGCTAAATTTGGCAATGGTTGCTTTGGTAATGATGTCGCCAACAACGGGTAGTTTGATGGCTAATTTACTTATATATAATTCGGCAGTAGCATTTTTAAGGCTAATAAACTTAATGCTAGCAATCAATAAACCTAGAGAAACAACGCTAACCAGTCCGTATGATTGGCTCCAGTTTGATAGCTCCAGCACCTCGGATGTGAACCAAGGTAAATTGGCATTGAACCCTTTAAACATCGATTCAAATTCAGGAATCACACTCGTAAGCATCAAATAGGTTACGGCACAAGAAACTATCAGCACCATACTTGGATATATCATGGCTTTAACGACTTTAGACTGCAGAGCATCATGTTTTTCACGATATGTTGCTAACCTATCTAACGTCACCGCAATGTTTCCGGACGATTCGCCCGTCGCAATCATATCGATATAGAAGCGGTCAAAATGTGTACTTAGTGCTTGTAGCGCTTGAGCGATAGGGACGCCACTCTCCACTCGGCTAGCGACCTGATTAAGGACCGATTTCATTTCGGCTTTGGAGTGGCTTTCAGAGATAAGCTTAAGGGCTTGAACAAGAGGAACTCTTGTCGTCAGCAAAGTAGCCAATTGCCTAGTGAATAGAGTGATGTCTTTGCGTGAAATCTTGTGGGTTAATCTGGTCAAAAACGAAATGCGATGGCGAGAAATTTTTCTGATATGGATTTGCTGCCGACCTAATTGATTTCTGACCTCCATTTCGGTTAAAGCAAGGATTTGCCCCTTGGCTTTTGCGCCAGATCGATCAACACCTCTCCAGCGGAACTTTCTTAATGGCATAGGAAGCGGGTTAGGCATAGGGGCATTCTCATTCGAAATAAAGGACACGCTGTAGTTCTTGGTAGCTTGTCAGTCCAAGTGTGAGTTTTTCAAGCCCCGCTTGTTTAAGTGTCATCATTCCTTGTGACACAGCGATGACTTCAAGATCTTGAATACTGGCTTTCTGAAGAATGGCAGCGCTTAACTCGTTGGAAAAAACCAGCACTTCGTAAATACCGATACGACCCGAATAACCTCTATTACATTTGCTACAACCAACATCATTGGCTCTGTAAATCTTTTGGCTGGAGGATATATCGAGACTGCGGAGCAGATCTTTAGGTAGGTGATCTGGGCGCTTACATAAAGAGCACAAACGGCGAGCGAGCCGCTGCGCGATAATTAGCGAAAGTGAAGACACGAGGTTGAAGCTCTCTATTCCCATATTTTGTAGCCGTGTGATGGTCTCAAGTGCGGAATTAGTGTGCAAAGTTGACAGAACTAGATGACCTGTTTGAGCCGCTTTAACCGCAATCTCCGCTGTGTCGAGATCTCGTATTTCTCCCACCATAACCACATCCGGATCTTGGCGTAAAAAAGTGCGTAAGGCTGCAGAAAAACCAAAGCCTATCTTAGGGTTAACTTGAACTTGGTTTATCCCATCTAGATGTATTTCAATCGGGTCTTCGGCAGTAGAGATATTTCGCTCTGGGGTATTAAGACGTTTGAGTCCCGCATAGAGGGAGACGGTTTTGCCACTTCCAGTAGGCCCTGTCATTAACACCATTCCTTGAGGCTTGCGTAACGCTTGCAAGTAAAGGGTTTGTTGAGTGTCGTTATACCCTAATTGCTCGATATCCAAACGGGCAGAATTTAGGTCGAGAATTCTCAGTACTACCTTTTCTCCCCACATGGTTGGCAGGGTTGATACCCGGATATCCGTGGCGGAGTGGGGGGATAGTTTGAGTTTGATTCGACCATCTTGAGGAAGACGGCGTTCAGCAATATCTAGCTTAGCGAGAATCTTCAGGCGAGCGGATAGTCTGCGGCTTAATTGGATCGATGGCTGATGTGCCTCAATAAGAATACCATCACAGCGAAGTCGAATTCGATACTGGTGTTCGTATGGCTCAAAATGAATATCGGACGCTTTCTTGCTGACGGCTTCTAATAGGATTTGGTGAATGAAACGACTGACAGGCGAGTCATCCAGCATTAGCTCGTCGCAATGCTCAAGTTCACTCTCATTCACTTGTACTAAGTTTGCCAGTTCGTGGGAGGTGAGTTCCTTAGTCTGTTGGCTCCATTGCTCTTGACCGTCTCCATAAATTTTGCGTATTGCGGCGTTTATGTCTTGATGGTTAGCCAAGCTCAGTTCGATTTGTAATCCTGAGGCAAACTTAAAATCACTTTCTAACTGCGAAGGTGTGGGATCGCTGACCGCAACGGTTAGAACGTTGTCGCGCAGTAAAATAGGTAAGGCTTGGTATTGAGTTATGACGTCCCGTAAACCGAGTTGTTGGCACAATCTCGCATAGTCGTTGTCCTTTATCGACACTATTGGGAGTCCAAAAACTTCGGCTAGAACAGCAACAAGCTCTTGCGCCTGACAAAGGTTGAGCTCAGTTGCTCCTTCTGGAACGGAGCAACCAGATAGCATGGACAGGTCATATAACGCGGCTTCTTGCGTTTCATCGATGGCGTTAGCCTGTCTTAAAATAGATGGAAGAGTGGACGGGATCATTCGGGTACCGTTACTGAGACGCTTTTGGAATATTGACAGCCCTTTGGTAATACTCCGGATTCTTCCGTGGCAGTACTAATACATGCCCATCCGCCTTGAGCATTTCGTGCTAATGCCAATTTATAATTACTAACCGAAGGACTTGCGTTGGGGACTTGATCAAATGACAAAATGATATTGCCTGCACTGCTGACTCCAGCCTCGGCTTCAATGGCTTCAATAATAGCGTTGGGGAAACCTAATCGAGTTTTTAAGGCTGGTGTAGTTTCGGTATCAGGAAAGCTTCCTTGCTCAAGAGTGTACGGTTCGATATTGGTGCGAAGTCCCGATAAGGTCGCTAAAGCAGAGGCCGCCTCACTTTTTCCAATGTATTTTTGATATTGCGGTAGAGCGACAGCGGCGAGTACACCGATAACGGCAACCACAATCATCAGTTCGATTAAGGTAAACCCTTTTTGGTTAATTCCTTGGTGCATAGTGATTCCTCAGAGACGTAAAGCTTGAACATTAGAGGCATCACAGCTGACGTTGAAGCGACTAGATAAGCGCTTACGAGGAGGCGTGGATAATTAAAAGCAGACTTGCAAAAAATGAGAATGGTGTTGCGGAGCAAGTGGCGATTTCGGGTGTAGAACTCTGGATTGGGCAATGCTGGAAATAAAAAAGCGAAGCTCAAATAGGCTTCGCTTTAGTAAGATTCTCTCATTGAGAAATAGACTAGTCTTTAAATCTCATCGACAAGTCCATTGCTTTCAAGTGCTTGGTCAAAGCACCCACAGAAATATAATCAACGCCAGTTTCCGCAAACTCAGCGATGGTGTCCATAGTGACATTTCCTGAGTTTTCTAAAGCAGCACGGCCAGCGTTAATCTCAACCGCCTTGCGCATCATGTCGGTGCTGAAGTTATCGAGCATAATGATATCCGCTCCTGCATCGATGGCTTGTTGCAGCTCTTCTAGAGATTCCGTTTCGACCTCAACTGGTTTGCCTGGATTAAGCTGTTTCGCAGTTTCAATAGCTTTAGTGATACCACCACAGGCAATGATGTGGTTTTCTTTAATTAAGTAAGCGTCAAATACGCCAATGCGGTGATTAAAGCCACCACCACAAGCGACAGCATACTTCAACGCACTGCGCAGGCCAGGAATGGTTTTACGTGTATCTAACAGTCGGCACTCGGTATGCGCAATTTTCTCAGCGTACTGCGCAACCACGCTGGCGCAGCCAGACAGAGTTTGGATGAAGTTCATAGCGTTACGTTCGCCGGTAAGCAAGACTCTCGCAGGGCCTGTTAGTGTGCAAAGCACTTGATTCGGTTCCACCTTGTCACCATCTTGGACATGCCATTCAATGACGACTTCACCACCAAGTTGCTTAAAGACTTCATCAGCCCACATTTGGCCACAGAACACACCGT
Source organism: Vibrio sp. CyArs1 (assembly GCF_022432925.1). Classification (NCBI taxonomy): domain Bacteria; kingdom Pseudomonadati; phylum Pseudomonadota; class Gammaproteobacteria; order Vibrionales; family Vibrionaceae; genus Vibrio; species Vibrio sp. CyArs1. Next base: position 32,601 of record NZ_JAKRBO010000008.1, read on the forward strand.
GCTCACGAGTAATAATCGTTGCAACATTCTGAGTCTCAGCCGGAATTAAACTTGCAGTGATATCCGCTGTGGCATCTAGTGTACCACCGAGGTCTTCGCGTAGTGTATCTGCCACGGCACGAGAGATTTCTGCTGGTAGTTGCTGCTTAAGATATTCGAGGCGTTCTTGACTGTTATGTGTGTTCTTCATCGCTAAAACTGTCTTTGTGGGGTAACAAAGTGCGCATGATACTCTTGCTTGTGCGGAATTTCAGCATCAATTCTCGCATTTTCTTTGTTGTTGGATAAAATCATAACGACATAGAGGTAGATGGAGTCTAGATGTATGCGCAGTAGCAATACAAATGAAGGTAAACAAAGCTTGGAGCTTATTGATGCTCAAGGGTGGTATTGTCATGCGCGAATTGTCCCATCTCCTCACTATGATGTCCGAACAGACACTAGTGATATATCACTGCTGGTTATTCATAACATCAGCTTACCGCCAGGCCAGTTTGGTGGCTCTTACATCGAAGACTTTTTCCTAGGCAAGCTCGACTCGTCAATTCACCCTTTCTTCAAAGTGATTGAGAACATGCGAGTATCTGCGCACTGTTTGATCCGACGTGATGGAGAAGTGGTCCAGTTTGTGCCATTTCTTGCTCGAGCCTGGCACGCAGGAGTATCGAGTTTTGCTGGCCGAGAGAAGTGCAATGATTACTCGATCGGTATTGAGCTTGAAGGGTCGGACTATGTGGCTTACACCGATGAACAGTACCTCAGTCTGCAACGCCTCAGTAGTGCCTTGATTCAATCGTATCCATTAATTACCCAACCACGTATTACAGGGCACCAATATATTGCCCCGCTGAGAAAGAGTGATCCCGGTCTTGTTTTTGACTGGGCTCGATTTAGAAAATCATTGTCATAAAAAACCATTGTTCAATTACTGAGCGGTTGGGTTTCGCTGCAGATTTATTTTGTTATTCAAATTATTAATAACCCGGCCTAGGGTTATTCCTTCCTTTATTGATATTGGTCAAGTTTCCTTGTCCGACAAAATGATTCCTTTGTTATTGATTTATAAGTGTTTTTATAGCACGCAATTTGCCCGATAAGTTTCTTGTATGTAATTGGTCTGACCATGAGTGTTGATGTTTTAATCTATAAATGTTTCAGAATGGTTAATGCAAGGCCGGTTCTATGATTTGAATCAATTTTTCACTAGACATCGGTGTTTTAAATGTGTTAATTTTTACGCCAATTTGAAATTGGTAATACCAATTAACTTCGAAAGAAAAGTAGAATAATAAATATGGCTTATCAAAGGATTCGTCAGCCGAAACTTTCTGATGTGATTGAACAGGAATTGGAACGCTTGATTGTTGAAGGGACACTTTCAGCAGGTCAACAGCTTCCACCTGAACGAGAGCTGGCTAAACAGTTTGATGTTTCTCGACCTTCTATTCGAGAAGCAATTCAGCGCTTAGAAGCGAAGAAACTACTTACCCGCCGCCAAGGTGGAGGTACGTTTGTGAGCGAAAATATTTGGAAAAGTTTCTCGGATCCGTTGCTAGACCTTCTATCTTCCCATAATGAAACGCAGCTTGACTTGCTCGAAGCACGTCATGCTATGGAAGGGATTTCTGCTTATTTCGCAGCATTGCGTGGTACCAATGAAGATTTTGCTCAAATTGAAAATTGCTTAGGCACTATTCGTAAAGTACAAGAAACCGATGACATCGAAGCAGAAGCTGCTGCGGTCATGGCTTTTCTTGTTGCGTTAACTGAAGCTGCACACAATGTTGTTTTGCTTCATATCGTGCGAAGCCTAGCACCACTGCTAGAGCAAAATGTTTTACAGAATTTAAAGTTATTGCACCGCCGAAGTGAAGTGGTGGAGAAAGTCAGTAAACACCGAGCTAATATCGTGGAAGCGATTGTTTCTGGAAAGCCTGAAAAGGCACGTGAAATGTCTCATTCACACTTAGCTTATATCGAAGAAACATTGTTGGATTTGACTAGAGAAGAGTCTCGACGTGAGCGCTCTTTAAGACGAATTCAACAAGATAGTGATTCTTAAAACTAGAAACGCTTACTTTTATTAAGTAGATCCAACCAACAGAAGGAAAGATCGCCATGTCTGACATGAAGCATGACGTAGATGCACTGGAAACTCAAGATTGGCTACAAGCACTTGAGTCCGTTGTTCGCGAAGAAGGTGTAGAACGCGCGCAGTTCCTACTAGAAACAGTTCTAGAGAAAGCACGTTTAGACGGCGTTGATATGCCAACAGGTATCAACACTAACTACATCAACACTATTCCAGCAGCACAAGAACCAGCTTACCCTGGTGATACCACGCTTGAGCGTCGTATTCGTTCGATTATTCGCTGGAACGCAATCATGATCGTATTGCGTGCTTCTAAGAAAGACCTAGACCTTGGTGGTCACATGGCTTCTTACCAGTCTGCAGCAGCATTCTATGAAGTGTGCTTCAACCACTTCTTCCGTGCTCCTAACGAAACAGACGGTGGCGATCTAGTTTATTATCAAGGTCATATCTCACCAGGTATCTACTCTCGCGCATTCGTTGAAGGTCGTCTAACTGAAGAGCAGCTAGATAACTTCCGTCAAGAAGTAGATGGTAAAGGTATTCCTTCATACCCACACCCTAAACTGATGCCTGAGTTCTGGCAGTTCCCAACAGTATCTATGGGTCTAGGTCCAATTTCTTCGATCTACCAAGCGCGTTTCCTTAAGTACCTAAACGGTCGCGGCCTTAAAGACACTTCAGCTCAACGTGTTTACGCCTTCCTAGGTGATGGTGAGATGGATGAGCCAGAATCACGTGGTTCACTGTCTTTCGCTGCGCGTGAGAAACTAGATAACCTATGCTTCCTAATCAACTGTAACCTTCAGCGCCTAGATGGTCCTGTAATGGGTAACGGTAGCATCATCCAAGAGCTAGAAGGTCTATTTAAAGGCGCTGGCTGGAACGTTGTTAAAGTTATCTGGGGTAACAACTGGGATGCACTACTGGCGAAAGATACGTCAGGCAAACTACTACAGCTAATGAACGAAACTGTAGATGGTGACTACCAAACATTTAAGTCTAAAGATGGCGCGTATGTACGTGAGCACTTCTTTGGCAAGTACCCAGAAACAGCAGCACTTGTTGCTGACATGACAGATGACGAAATCTTCGCGCTTAAGCGTGGTGGTCACGATTCTTCTAAGCTGTATGCAGCGTATAAAAATGCGGCAGAAACTAAAGGCCGTCCTACAGTAATCCTAGCTAAGACAGTTAAAGGTTACGGTATGGGTGATGCTGCTGAAGGTAAGAACATCGCACACCAAGTTAAGAAGATGGACATGACTCACGTACTACACCTACGTGACCGTCTAGGTCTTCAAGACATTCTAACTGATGAGAAAGTAGCAGAGCTTCCATACCTAAAACTGGAAGAAGGTAGTGCGGAATACGAATACCTACACGCTCGTCGTAAAGCACTTAAAGGTTACACGCCACAGCGTCTACCTAAGTTCACTCAAGAATTTAAAGTTCCTGAGCTAGAAGAGTTTGCGCCGCTACTAAGCGAGCAGAAGCGTGACATCTCAACTACGATGGCATACGTTCGTACGCTTAATATCCTGCTTAAGAACAAGAACATTGGTAAGAACGTTGTTCCTATCATCTGTGACGAAGCTCGTACGTTTGGTATGGAAGGTCTATTCCGTCAGATCGGTATCTACAACCCACACGGTCAGGAATACACACCAGAAGATAAAGGCATCGTTTCTTACTACAAAGAAGCAACCTCTGGTCAGGTTCTGCAAGAAGGTATCAACGAGCTAGGCTCAATGGCTTCTTGGGTTGCCGCTGCAACTTCATACAGCACTAACGATCTACCAATGATTCCGTTCTATATTTACTACTCAATGTTTGGTTTCCAACGTGTAGGTGATATGGCATGGATGGCAGGTGACCAACAAGCTCGTGGTTTCTTATTAGGTGCTACAGCTGGCCGTACAACACTAAATGGTGAAGGTCTACAGCACGAAGATGGTCACTCGCACATCATGGCGAACACAGTACCTAACTGTATCTCTTACGACCCAACATTCGCTTACGAAGTTGCGGTAATCATGCAAGACGGTATCCGTCGCATGTACGGTGAGAACCAAGAGAACGTGTTCTACTACCTAACAGTGATGAACGAAAACTACGCAATGCCAGCAATGCCAGAAGGTGCTGAAGAAGGCATCCGTAAGGGTATCTACAAGCTTGAGTCTTACGCTGGTGACAAGTCTAAAGTTCAGCTAATGGGCTCTGGTACTATCATGAACGAAGTACGTAAAGCAGCGACTATCCTAAGCGAAGACTACGGCATCGCCTCTGACGTGTTCTCTGTAACATCGTTCAACGAGCTAACTCGTGACGGTCAAGACGCAGAGCGCTACAACATGCTTCACCCAGAAGCAGAAGCGAAAGTACCTTACATTGCACAAGTAATGGGTACTGAGCCAGCAATCGCGGCGACTGACTACATGAAGAACTACTCTGAGCAAGTTCGCGCATTCATGCCTACTGAGTCTTACAAAGTACTTGGTACAGATGGTTACGGCCGTTCAGACAGCCGCGAGAACCTACGTCGTCACTTCGAAGTTAACGCAGGCTACGTGGTAGTTGCAGCGCTAACTGAACTAGCGAAGCGCGGTGATGTTGAGAAGTCTGTTGTGACTGAAGCAATTGCTAAGTTCAACATCGACACTGAAAAAACTAACCCACTTTACGCTTAATACAGCGCTTAATTAGAAGGTAAATAAGCAATGGCAATCGAAATTAATGTACCTGATATCGGTGCGGATGAGGTTGAAGTTACTGAGATTCTTGTAAGCGTTGGCGACAAGGTAGAAGAAGAGCAGTCTCTAATCACTGTTGAAGGCGACAAGGCTTCTATGGAAGTTCCAGCGTCTCAAGCAGGTATCGTTAAAGAAATCAAAGTAGCGGAAGGCGATTCTGTTACTACGGGTTCTCTTATCATGATTTTCGAAGCTGAGGGTGCAGCTGACGCTGCACCTGCTCCTGCGGCAGAAGCGGCTCCTGCAGCGGCTCCAGCTCCAGCAGCGGCTGAGCTTAAAGAAGTTCACGTTCCAGATATCGGCGGCGACGAAGTAGAAGTTACTGAAATCATGGTTAAAGTTGGCGATGCAGTGGAAGAAGAACAATCTCTTCTAACTGTAGAAGGCGACAAAGCTTCTATGGAAGTACCAGCACCATTTGCAGGTACGGTTAAAGAGATCAAGATTGCTGAAGGTGATTCAGTAACAACTGGTTCTCTTGTTATGGTTTTCGAAACAGCGGGCTCTGGTGCACCAGCAGCTGCTCCTGCAGTTGAAGCGGCTCCTGCAGCATCCGGAGCGCCGGCCGCAGCTGAAAAAGAAGTAAACGTACCAGATATCGGCGGTGACGAAGTTGAAGTTACTGAAGTAATGGTAGCGGTTGGCGATACAGTGGAAGAAGAGCAATCTCTTATCACTGTAGAAGGCGACAAAGCTTCTATGGAAGTACCAGCACCATTCGCTGGCACAGTTAAAGAAATCAAGATTGCAGCTGGCGATAAAGTCACGACTGGCTCGCTGATTATGACATTCGTTGTAGAGGGCGCAGCGCCTGCACCTGTTGCAGCACCTGCACAAGCAGCGACTCCAGCAGCACCTGCGGCGGCTCCGGCTCCAGCAGCGAAAGCGGATGCAGCACCACAAGCGAACGACTTCCAAGAGAACCACGAGTACGCGCACGCGTCTCCAGTCGTTCGTCGTCTAGCTCGTGAGTTTGGTGTTAACCTAGCGAAAGTAAAAGGTACGGGTCGTAAGAGCCGCGTACTGAAAGAAGACGTTCAAGCTTACGTTAAAGATGCACTTAAGCGTCTTGAGTCTGGTGCTGCGGCATCTGGCAAAGGCGGTGACGGCTCTGCTCTTGGTCTACTACCTTGGCCGAAGGTTGACTTCAGCAAGTTTGGTGAGACTGAAGTTCAGAAGCTTTCTAAGATCAAGAAGATCTCTGGTGCTAACCTACACCGTAACTGGGTAATGATCCCGCACGTTACACAGTGGGATAACGCTGATATCACAGCCCTAGAAGCGTTCCGTAAAGAGCAAAACGCTATCGAAGCGAAGAAAGATTCAGGCATGAAGATCACTCCACTTGTGTTCATCATGAAAGCTGTTGCAAAAGCACTAGAAGCATTCCCTGCGTTTAACTCTTCTCTATCAGAAGATGGCGAGAGCATCATTCTTAAGAAGTACGTGAACGTTGGTATCGCGGTTGATACGCCAAACGGCCTTGTTGTTCCAGTATTCAAAGATGTAAACAAGAAAGGCATCTACGAGCTATCTGAAGAGCTAATGGTAATTTCTAAGAAAGCACGTGCAGGTAAATTAACTGCGGCTGACATGCAAGGTGGCTGTTTCACTATCTCAAGCCTAGGTGGCATCGGTGGTACAGCATTTACGCCTATCGTAAATGCGCCTGAAGTAGGTATCCTTGGTGTATCTAAGTCTGAAATGAAGCCTGTGTGGAACGGTAAAGAATTCGAACCACGTCTGCAGCTACCTCTGTCTCTATCATACGATCACCGCGTTATTGATGGTGCAGAAGGTGCACGTTTCATTACTTATCTAAACAGCTGCCTAAGCGATATTCGTCGTCTAGTACTGTAAGATAACTTTCCCACTCTCGCTCCCCCTAATCAAAGGGGAGCGAGTGAGGGGAAAACAAATTAATACAACATTTCCAACGTGAATTGTTGTCTAGCTCACAGGCTAAATTGATTTACTTTTCACACCATTAACATCTCTGTAAAATGTTGGCGGTCTGAAATCATAATTGTTTAAGTTATTTGTTTAATAGAACGTCTGTTTAAAACGAAGTCTAAGCATATAAAAATCAATACCCACTCAGCCTGTTAGGGATAATGACTACAAGAGGTCAAAATGAGCAAAGAAATTAAAGCCCAGGTGGTAGTACTTGGTGCCGGTCCTGCTGGTTACTCCGCTGCATTCCGTTGTGCCGATTTAGGCCTAGAAACCGTTCTTATTGAACGTTATAGCACGCTTGGTGGTGTGTGTCTGAATGTGGGTTGTATCCCATCTAAAGCACTACTTCACGTTGCTAAAGTTATCGAAGAAGCAAAAGCGCTTGCTGACCACGGTATCGTATTTGGTGAGCCACAGACTGACATCGATAAGATTCGTCTATGGAAAGAAAAAGTTATTAACCAACTTACTGGTGGTCTTGGCGGTATGGCTAAGATGCGTAAAGTAAATGTGGTTAACGGTTTCGGTAAGTTTACTGGTCCTAACTCAATTGAAGTTGAAGGCGAAGACGGTAAAACTGTTGTTAACTTCGACAACGCCATTGTAGCCGCGGGTTCACGCCCTATTAAATTGCCATTCATCCCGCATGAAGACCCACGTATTTGGGATTCTACTGATGCGCTAGAGCTGAAAGAAGTACCGGGAAAACTGCTTATCATGGGCGGTGGTATCATCGGTCTAGAAATGGCGACGGTATATCACTCTCTGGGATCTCAGATTGATGTTGTAGAAATGTTTGACCAACTTATCCCAGCTGCGGACAAAGATATGGTTAAAGTCTACACCAAGCGTATTAAGAACAAGTTCAACTTGATGCTTGAAACCAAGGTGACGGCAGTTGAAGCTAAAGAAGACGGCATCTACGTTTCAATGGAAGGTAAGAAAGCACCTTCTGAAGCTGAGCGTTACGATGCAGTGCTTGTGGCTATCGGCCGTGTACCAAACGGCAAACTGCTTGATGCAGAAAAAGCGGGTATTGAAGTAGACGAGCGTGGTTTTATCAATGTTGATAAGCAAATGCGCACAAACGTCCCTCACATCCATGCAATCGGTGATATCGTTGGTCAACCAATGCTTGCTCACAAAGGCGTGCATGAAGGTCACGTAGCGGCAGAGGTTATCTCTGGTAAGAAGCACTACTTTGACCCGAAAGTGATTCCTTCAATTGCTTACACTGAGCCAGAAGTCGCTTGGGTTGGTAAGACTGAGAAAGAAGCGAAAGCAGAAGGCATCAACTACGAAACGGCGACATTCCCATGGGCAGCGTCAGGTCGTGCAATCGCATCTGACTGCGCAGACGGTATGACTAAGCTTATTTTCGATAAAGATACTCATCGCGTAATTGGCGGTGCTATCGTGGGTACTAACGGTGGTGAACTGCTTGGTGAAATCGGTCTAGCGATCGAGATGGGTTGTGATGCAGAAGATATCGCATTGACTATCCACGCTCACCCAACGCTTCACGAATCTGTTGGTCTTGCAGCAGAAGTATTTGAAGGCACTATCACTGACCTTCCAAATGCAAAAGCGAAGAAAAAGAAATAATTTCTGAGTGAAGACAAAAACAGCCAGTATCATACTGGCCGTTTTTTTATAGATACTATTTAAAATCAAGCCCTTAAGCATTTTTGCTCAAGGGCTGTTTTTTAGTGGCGGCTATCTTTCTCGTAGATGCAAACCATATCCATATAGCAGTCGGTCAACGACTTAATGGATTCACCATCACTACTGCGATTAGCTTCAACAAACAGTGAATAGCAAATACCGTGGAATAGGCTAGTAAGATGCTTAGTGTTGTGTTGAGAGCAGACTTCGCCGCGTTCAATGGCTTTAATGAACATGTTTTCAATCAGTGCTTGGCTAGTTTTGTTCGATGAAACAAACAATGGCCAAACCTCATCGCGCGTAGATGTACTCCATTCAAACCATACCTTATTCCAGTGACAGTCTTCGATCACCATATCCACCACACCATCAAGAATATTGGTTAGGTTTTCTTTGATGTCGACATCAAGGTCAATGGTATTTGATAAGAAGTTGGAATACTGACAGACGACGTGGTTAAGTACTTCATCAACCAAGTCTTCTCGTGTTGGGAAGTAGTTGAATACCGTTGCTACTGAAACTTGTGCAATTTCTGCGATATCCGCGTGACCTCCACGACCAATGCCGCGTTTCGCGAATACTTCTAGTGCAATCTCCATAAGCTGTAACTTGCGCTTTTGTGGAGATAAGCGAGTTCTAGGTCTTTTTACTATTGAGTCCATAATATTTCCTTGCCAACGTTGGTAGGGCTGGTAACTCTATGAGTACGTCCAACTGCGCCCTGTTTGTTATACAGAGTCAGAGATTTGGTCCAATATGAAAGCTGTTATACACAATAACTGGCATATCAATGTTAGTTTTTGGTTAACAATTTCCATTTTGGAAATCACATGCTCTATTTTTTCTTTTGTTTGATAAGTGTAATGGTGCATATGTGCTTTGGTCAATAGTCATACACTGATAATTTTCATAATTAGCGTTAATTTACCTGCATATCACACTTTGCGCTGAAAGCGTCATATTCTTTCAACACCATGCGTTAACAAAGATTCGTTCTGGTTTATACCAACAGAGTAATTTGACGCCAGATTTTCGCTTGATTTTTATCCTGAGTCAGAAAGTGATACCATACCGCGCAAATGTGAACGCTTGGCATCTCTTCACTAAAATAGTGTTGTCTGTTTTAGGAGAGGACTCACAGCTACTGTTGCTGTGGTGACCAAGTTAACCAATCAACATCGAGATAGATATGAAACATACTGTTGAAGTCATGATTTCTGAGCAAGAAGTTCATGAGCGTGTAAAAGTGCTAGGTAAAGAAATTACTGAACACTACAAAGGTAGCGAAGATTTAGTTATGGTCGGCTTGCTACGTGGCTCTTTTGTCTTTATGGCGGATTTGGCTCGTGCCATCGAGCTTACTCACTCAGTAGACTTTATGACGGCATCAAGCTATGGCAATACCATGGAAAGCTCACGTGATGTGCGCATCCTGAAAGATCTTGATGATGATATTAAAGGTAAAGATATTCTGCTGGTGGAAGATATTATCGATACTGGTAATACCTTAAATAAAGTGAAAGAGATTTTATCGCTACGTGAACCAAAATCTATTCAGATTTGTACCTTGCTAGACAAGCCATCACGCCGTGAAGTCGATGTCGATGTTAAATGGATTGGCTTCGAAATCCCGGATGAGTTCGTAGTGGGTGTTGGTATCGATTACGCTCAGAAATATCGTCACTTACCATACATCGGTAGAGTGGTACCTCAGGAATAAATCTGGTCGTACAAACATAAAAAATGCCCATCTCTGTGAGATGGGCATTTTTCTAAATACTGAATTATTTTAATACTTCGGTACTCAATATTTTCGACATGGCAGCTTGGTAATTTACTTCAAGACTCTCTCTGCTTGAACAGCGAACACCGAGATCTTGCAACTTACCATCACCAATGCCATAGACCACACCATGAACTTCAACTTCTTGGCCGCGTTCCCAAGCGTTTTGCATAATGGTTGAGTTACCTAGGTTATACACCTGCTCAGCAACGTTAATCTCACAAAGCTTGTCACCCCACATGTCGCGTGGCAATTCACCGAGCCAGTTACGATGCTTTAAGTACAAATCGCGGATATGTAGAAGCCAGTTGTTAATGAGCCCAAGCTGTGGGTTATCAATAGCAGCATTCACGCCACCACAGCCATAGTGACCACAAACGATGATGTGTTTGACTTTTAGCACATCTACCGCGTATTGCACTACAGATAGGCAGTTAAGATCGGTATGAATGACTTGGTTGGCAACATTACGGTGAACAAAGAGTTCGCCTGAATATAACCCCGTTAGACGCTCTGCTGGTACTCGGCTATCGGAGCAACCAATCCAAAGGAATCCAGGGTTTTGGCCTTCCTCTAGCTTTGCGAAATACTCTGGTCTTTCGGAGCGAATTTCTTCAGACCACTTTGAATTGTTGTCAAAGAGTTGTTTGATTTCCGGCATGATACTTCCCTTCAATAATTCGAGATACTATACACAATGTTACAAATTGAATCTCGAAAAAAAAGTATCAAAATGTACTCATCTGACGTGTTCATGTACCTAAAATCAGTGACTTAACGATTCAGTGAAAAAAACTTATATCTTATGAAAATTGAATGGCCCTTATTAGTTATTAACTTATTGTCACATTTGTTAAGGTGAGGCAATTTTTTGGTTATTTTCAAGGATAGTAATGAAGTTAGGACGTCGTTTTGAAGATATAAACCTTAAAGGGGATGTATTTGGCGGGGTAACTACCGCGATTATTTCATTGCCACTGGCGTTGGCGTTTGGTGTGGCATCTGGAGCAGGCGCAGAAGCCGGGCTGTGGGGCGCAATCATGGTGGGGCTGTTTGCCTCTCTATTTGGCGGTTCTTCTAGCCTTATTTCCGAACCGACAGGCCCTATGACGGTCATCATGACAGCGGTATTGACAGCAATGATGGCTAAGTACCCGGAAACGGGGATGGCGATGACCTTCACTGTCGTTATGATGGCGGGTATTTTTCAAATCTTGCTTGGTACGTTAAAACTCGGAAAATACGTTACCTTGATGCCATACAGTGTTGTCTCGGGGTTCATGTCGGGAATTGGTGTGATCTTGGTGATTCTTCAACTGGCGCCACTATTGGGACAAGCCGCGCCAACGGGCGGCGTTATTGGGACAATCAGGGCATTACCTGAACTGCTGACCCATATCGACTTTTCAGAATTATTCCTTGGGTTACTGACGTTAGCGATTCTATTTCTGTTCCCTAAAAAATACCGTCAACATATTCCTCCGCAGCTTGTGGCGCTGGTGTTAGTCACAGTGATATCTATGCTGTTTTTCAGTAGTGAGAGTATTCGCAGAATTGGCGAGATTCCAGCAGGTTTGCCTTCTTTAGTCATACCGCATTTTAACGCCGAAATGCTGACTACCATGCTTATCGATGCGCTTGTACTCGGCACATTAGGCTGTATTGATACCTTATTAACAGCTGTTATCGGTGATTCTCTAACTCGGAAAGAGCATGACTCAGATAAGGAATTGCGCGGCCAAGGGTTAGCGAACCTTATCGCAGGTTTGTTTGGGGCTTTACCGGGAGCGGGTGCGACGATGGGGACGGTGACCAATATCCAAGTAGGGGCTCGCTCTCCATTGTCTGGTGTGGTGCGGGCATTGGTGTTGGCGCTGGTGGTACTGGTAGCAAGTGGTTTAACTGAACCTATTCCAATGGCGGTGTTGGCAGGCATTGCTGTTTATGTCGGTTTTAACATACTGGATTGGAGCTTTATTCAGCGAGCACATAAGGTGAGTTTGGCCGGTATGGCGATCATGTACGGTGTTATGCTGCTGACTGTATTTGTAGATCTTATCGTTGCCGTAGGCCTTGGTGTGTTTATCTCGAATATCATCATTATCGAAAGATTGAGCCGTGAGCAAGCTCGTCAGGTAAAAGCGATCAGCGATGCTGATGACGACGATGTGCCGTTAAGTGAATATGAGCGAGAGTTGCTAGAACAAACTCAAGGTAAGGTATTGTTTTTCTACTTATCTGGGCCAATGATTTTTAGTGTCTCTAAAGCAATTTCAAGACAACACTCAAGTATTGCCGATTATCAAGCGATGATACTCGACCTTACCGATGTTCCTATGATCGACGTAACGGTTGGTCTTGCTCTAGAAAATGCCATCAAGGATGCCAAAGACGCAGAGTGTCAGGTGTACTTGTTATGTCCAAATACGCAAACTCGACAGCAATTGGATAAATTCCACGTTATTGATCTTGTTCCGGATGGCAATATCTATCAGCAGCGAGAACACGCATTGGATGCCGCATATAAGGCAACGGCTTAAAAGGGATAAAAAGCGAGTACTAACATACTCGTTTTTTTTATAGCCAATTTATCACCACCACTTGAAAAATTGAGCCATCATCATCATGTGTAAGGGTATATTCAAACTTTTCGATATCATTGGAAATATCAAATTATTCCAATGATGCATTCTTCGGTGCAAATTATGATCGCATTAGAAATTGAGCAGTTAAGAAAGACCTATGCGGGTGGCTTTGAAGCGCTAAAAGGGGTGAGTCTTCAAGTTGAGCAGGGAGACTTTTATGCTTTGCTTGGACCTAATGGTGCGGGTAAATCGACCACCATCGGTATCATTACGTCTCTAGTCAACAAAACATCGGGCAAGGTCTCGGTGTTTGGTCACGATATTGATAATGAACTTGAACTGGCGAAGCAACAACTTGGTCTGGTGCCACAAGAGTTCAACTTTAACCAGTTCGAAACCGTTGAGCAGATTGTTCTTCAGCAAGCAGGGTATTACGGTGTTGCTAAGGATGTGGCGAAGCAACGCGCGCAAAAATACCTCTCTCAGCTAGACCTTTGGGAAAAGCGTAGCGAGCGAGCACGAAACCTCTCCGGAGGAATGAAGCGTCGACTTATGATCGCTCGCGCTCTAATGCATGAACCCAAACTGCTCATTCTTGATGAACCGACTGCTGGGGTTGATATTGAACTTCGTCGTTCAATGTGGGATTTCCTTAAAGAGATTAATCGACAAGGCATCACCATTATTCTGACAACTCACTACCTTGAAGAAGCGGAACTGCTTTGTCGCAACATCGGTATTATCCAACGCGGTGAGCTGATTGAGAACACATCGATGAAAGCTTTGCTTAATAAGCTGGATGTAGAAACGTTTATTCTCGATATTGACGCAAGCGTTGATATTCCTGAGCTACAAGGGGTTAAATCGCAAAATGTGGTGAATGGCTCTTTGGAGATAGAGATTGAGAAAACTCAGGGGGTAAACCACATTTTCACTCAACTTTCCGAGGCTGGTATTAAAGTGCTGTCAATGAGGAACAAAGCCAATCGACTTGAAGAGTTATTTGTTTCTATTGTGCGTAATCAAACGGAGGCAAACTGATGAATTTGTACGGTTTGTATTGGACGGCATTTAAAAGCCTTCTGACGAAAGAAATTAATCGCTTTACTCGAATTTGGGTACAAACCCTAGTACCGCCAGCGATTACCATGACACTTTACTTCATCATCTTCGGTAGTCTGATTGGTTCTCGAATCGGTGAAATGAACGGCTTCAGTTACATGGAATATATTGTTCCTGGCCTTATCATGATGTCGGTGATTACTAACTCGTATTCGAATGTTGCTTCGTCCTTCTTTAGTGCCAAATTTCAGCGCAATATTGAAGAGCTTCTTGTCGCACCTGTTCCCAATTACGTCATCATTGCTGGTTTTGTCATGGGCGGTGTTGTACGTGGCTTATTGGTTGGCACGATAGTGACTTTTGTCTCACTGTTTTTTGTTGATTTACAAGTTGAACATTGGGCAGTAATTATCGCGACTGTGTTTATGACGTCGGTGGTGTTCTCACTCGGTGGTCTTATTAATGCGGTGTATGCCAAGACCTTTGATGATATATCGATTATTCCCACTTTTGTTTTGACACCGCTGACATATCTAGGCGGTGTGTTTTATTCCATTAGCCTGCTTCCTGAGTTCTGGCAAGGTGTATCCAAAATCAATCCAATCGTTTATATGGTCAATGCTTTCCGTTACGGTTTCTTAGGTGTGTCGGATGTAGGGATTGTGACATCTTTTGGCGTACTCTTAGTGTTTATCGTGGTACTTTATGGAGTAGCCCATCATTTGGTGACTAAGGGTATTGGCCTTAGAAGCTAGAGCAAGATTCTAGCGTAATACACTGATATGTGATCAATGAAGTGGTAGCGGTAGCTGCCACTTTTTGTTTCAGTCGAGACAAGGACGACAAATGCAACTGCCTGCCGAATTACAACACGATGCTCAATCAGCGTTTGAGCGAATTCAACAAGCCTATTCTGACCTATCCCATTGGACTCCAGAGCGACAACAACAGCTAAAGTATGTCATGGCGATGAGCTGTTTCGTGGAAGAGTCACTACTGAAAGATGAAGGGCTGTTCGCGGAGCTACCTGACATGCTATCGCAGCAGAGTAGAGCTGAGGATTATCGGGTGCGATTGGCTACTCAACTTGAGTCTTGTGGTAGCGAAACGGAAGGTCATCGTGTTTTACGTCGATTCCGAAATCGTGAAATGACATATATCGCGTGGCGCGATTTTACTAGTGACTGGAGCCTAGAACAAAGCCTGCACCATCTTTCCATGTTAGCTGAAGCGATGATCTTTGAGACTTATCAATGGCAATATAAAGCGTGCTGCTTGGAATGGGGTACACCTTGTAATGCAGAGGGTGAAGCGCAGCCAATGTTGATTATCGGTATGGGGAAGCTCGGTGGCGGTGAGCTGAATTTCTCATCGGATATCGATCTCATTTTCACTTATCCAGAAAACGGTGAAACACAGGGGACGCGTCGCTCAATTGCTAATGCTCAATTCTTTACACGCCTAGGGCAGCGAATCATCAAAGCACTTGATCAGCAGACGTTTGATGGCTTTTGTTACCGAGTGGATATGAGATTACGCCCATTTGGTGAGAGCGGACCATTGGTGATGAGTTATGCGGCACTGGAAGATTACTATCAAGAGCAAGGCCGTGATTGGGAACGCTATGCGATGGTGAAAGCGCGTGTAATGGGCAGTGAGATGTATCCACAATACCAAGAGCTGCGTAAAATGCTGCGCCCTTTTGTGTTCCGCCGTTATATCGATTTTAGTGCCATTCAGTCATTAAGGCGCATGAAATCGATGATCAGTAGCGAAGTTCGCAGACGAGGGTTAGGAAACAATATTAAGCTCGGACCAGGCGGTATTCGTGAAGTGGAATTTATCGCTCAAGTGTTTCAGCTTATTCGTGGAGGACGTGAACCGAGTTTAAGAGGTCGAGGGTTACTGGAAACGCTTGATGCAATCGACACTCTGTCTCTACTAGAGTCAGAAAATGTCCAACAGCTGCGTTCGGCTTATTGTTTCTTGCGTCGGTTGGAAAACCTATTGCAAGCCATGGCCGATAAGCAGACTCAGACACTACCTGATAAGCCATGCGACCAGCTCAAATTAGCGTGTGCGATGCAATTTGAAAGCTGGTCTGCTATGGTTCAAGCAACCGAGTTGCATATGCTAAATGTACATCAGGTGTTTGCTAACTTGATTGGCGAAGATGAGGACGAAGAAGACGCGAACCCAATCGCTAAGCACTTCCATGAGTTATGGGATATGGCGGATCGACCAGAAGTGATCGAGCACTTGCTAGAGCATGATCTTCATGTGGAGAATCCAGCCGACAAACAGAAAACCATTCAGCAGTTTAAAGCGGATCTTGCCAAGAAAACACTAGGCCCTCGTGGGCGTGAAGTACTTAATCGATTGATGCCTAAAGTCTTTAGTGCCATTTATGCCCATAAAGATGCAGAGTTTGGTTTATCACGAGTGCTGCATGTTCTGCATCGTATTGTGACTCGAACGACTTACCTTGAGCTATTGGATGAGCACCCAGCCGCACTTGTGCAGTTAGTGAGGCTCTGTACGGCAAGTCCAATGATCTCGGAACAGCTTGGACGTTATCCGATCTTGCTTGATGAGTTGCTTGATCCTGCGCATCTCTACAACCCAGTACCTCTTGAGTCCTATAAGACCGAACTACGGGATTATCTAGCTCGTATTCCAGAAGAGGATATGGAACAGCAGATGGAGGCGCTGCGTCAGTTTAAACAGACCTGTATTCTGAGAATAGCGGCCGCCGATATTGCAGGCGTACTGCCTGTTATGAAAGTAAGTGATCATTTAACGTATTTGGCTGAAGCTATTGTAGAGGCGGGCATAAACCAAGCTTGGCAGCAAATGGCGGCTAAATATGGTGAACCAACACACTTGAAAGATCGTGGCAGCAAAGGTTTTGCCGTGATTGGCTACGGTAAAGTAGGGGGTTGGGAGCTAGGTTACAACTCTGATCTGGATATTGTGTTTATGCATGATTGTCCGGTAAGCGCGTACACCGACGGAAAAAAGGATATCGATGGTCGTCAGTTCTATCTTCGTTTAGCACAGCGCATTATCCACATATTCTCAACCAGAACAGCATCGGGAATTCTGTATGAAGTGGATACTAGACTGCGTCCTTCCGGCGCGTCTGGACTGTTAGTGAGTCCGACTGACGCCTTTGATGAATACCAGCATAATGATGCTTGGACGTGGGAGCATCAAGCTTTGGTCAGAGCACGTATGATATACGGTGATGCATTTCTGCAACACGCATTTGAAAACACCCGCGATGACGTCCTTCGGACCGCTCGTGATGAATTGACATTGAAACAGCAAGTGGTCGATATGCGAGAAAAAATGCGCGACCATTTAGGGGGTAAAAAAGCGGGTCGATTTATGCTTAAACAAGATGCTGGGGGTATTACTGATATTGAATTTTTAGCCCAGTATTTGGTGTTGCAATACAGTCATGACAAGCCAAAGCTGACACGCTGGTCGGATAATGTGCGTATATTTGAGTCAATGATGTCACAAGGTGTGATGGAAGAAGAGCAAGCGATGGCACTTACTCACGCCTACACCACATTGCGTGATGAAATTCATCATCGTAACTTGCTCAACTTAGACGCGGATGTTGACGATAGTAAGTTTACTCAAGAGAAAGCCATCGTCGTTGAAGCATGGAAACAGTGGCTAGGGTAATTCTTGCTTCAGCTTGGTATTGAAAGGAAGAGTTGTGCTACTATCCATTCAATGGCTTAGCCAAAAGATTTAAGACAAGAGGGCATAATTGAGCCCTCTTACATCATATTGGAGTACAGAAATGAAACCCATCCTACCGAATTACAGCGACTCTGGCGTATTGATTGTCGGTGACCTTATGTTAGACCGTTACTGGTATGGTCCGACAGGGCGTATTTCTCCAGAAGCCCCAGTTCCTGTAGTAAAAGTAGAAAATAACGAAGAACGTCCAGGTGGCGCTGCCAACGTTGCTATGAATATCGCTTCGCTAGGTGGTCATGCACATACTATTGGACTTGTTGGTATGGATGAACCAGCAAAAGTACTGACTGAAACACTGACGTCGTTGAAAGTAACTTGTGATTTTGTTGCATTACCTAACTACCCAACTATCACCAAACTTCGTGTTTTGAGCCGAGGGCAGCAACTGATTCGTTTGGACTTTGAAGATAAGTTCGAGAATACCGATCCTGAGCTTGTACTCGCAAAGATGGATCAAGCGTTACCAAACGTGAAGTCTGTGGTGCTATCCGATTATGCCAAAGGTGCACTAGAGCATGTTCAAGCGTATATCCAGAAAGCGAAAGCCGCAGGTGTTCCTGTATTTATCGACCCTAAAGGGGCTGATTTCGAACGCTATCGCGGCGCAACATTGCTAACACCAAACATGGCGGAATTTGAGCATGTTGTAGGCAAAGTGAAAAGCGAAGAAGAGCTTATCGAGAAAGGTAATGCGCTAATAAAAGAGTTCGACTTTGAAGCATTATTGGTGACACGTAGTGAGCATGGTATGACTTTACTTCGTAAAGATCAGGAACCGTTCCATTTGCCAACACAAGCGAAAGAAGTGTATGACGTTACTGGTGCGGGGGATACGGTTATCTCTGTATTGGCTGCATCAATAGCAGCAGGTAAACCGCTTGATGAGGCGTGTGCGTTGGCTAATGCAGCAGCTGGAGTGGTTGTTGGTAAACTTGGTACATCAACACTATCTACTATTGAACTTGCTGAAGCGGTTCACGGTAGTCAAGATACTGATTTCGGTGTGATTAGTGAAGCTGCGTTGATTGAAGCGGTAGCGAAAGCGCGCTCTAAAGGTGAAACCGTCGTGATGACGAATGGTTGCTTTGACATTCTTCACGCAGGACATGTGTCTTATCTAAACCACGCTGCTGAACTGGGTGATCGCTTAATTGTTGCTGTGAACACAGATGAATCTGTTCGAGCGTTAAAAGGACCAGGTCGTCCGGTTAATCCAACTGATCGCCGTATGGCTGTTCTTGCTGGTCTAGGGGCTGTTGATTGGGTTGTAGCATTCTCTGAAGAAACGCCACAACGCTTGATCTCAGAAGTGCTACCAAGTCTGCTTGTTAAAGGCGGTGACTATAAGCCAGAAGAGATTGCAGGTGGTAAAGAGGTAATCGCGGCTGGTGGTGAAGTAAAAGTACTGAACTTTGAAGATGGCTGTTCAACGACCGAGATCATTGAAGCTATCAAAGGTGGCCGAGGTTAATCCTTCCGTCAGCATAAACAAATAAAAAGGGACGCATCCGCGTCCCTTTTTATTTCCGTTAGCAATTACTTCGCTTTTTTAAGGCCAGCATTGATATCAACGATATCTTGCTCGCTTAATGTACCTACCGATTGACGTAGGTTCAGAATACTAATGATGTAGTCGTAGCGTGAATCAGAAAGGTTACTCTCGGCGTTATAAAGTGCCTGAGTCGCTTCTAACACGTCAACGATAGTACGAGTACCAACATCAAAACCGGCTTTAGTGGCTTCTAGTGCAGACTCAGCAGAAATCACCGTTTGCTCATAAGCGCGAATAGCACCAATAGAAGAGTTGATATTGTTGTTATTTGCACGAACATTCTTCACAACTGAGCGGTAAGTTTGCTCTAGCTGTTCACTTGCTTCAACGTATGCGAACTCTGCTTGTTTGGTTTGCGAGGTAATGTTGCCACCAGTGTATAGAGGTACTGATAGGTTAATACCTGCATTGAAAGCGTTACTTCCATCAAACTGGCTAGCTACGTTGTTATTGTTACGTTCGTTGCCGTAGTTGTAACCACCATCCAATGTTAGTTTTGGAAGGTGACCAGAACTTGCTAACGTGATGTTGTCTTTAGCAATGTCTTGACCGATACGCGCAGAAAGTAGATCTAGGTTCTTATTCTGGGCTTCTTCGAGGAAGAAAGTCACGGATTGCTCTGGACGTGCTGCGGAGAAGCGGTCGGTATCAAGAACATCGATGTTCTTGTGCTCTTGACCTGTAATTTCGCGAAGCGCTTCATATTGGTTAAGTAAGTTGTTTTCTGCAACAACTTCATCAGCCAACACTCGGTCGTATTGTGCTTGTGCATCGTGAACGTCAGTAATCGCTGAAAGACCTACCTCGAAACGTTGCTTAGTTTGCTCTAGCTGACGAGCAACCGCCGCTTTGTTAGCGCGAACCGATTCAAGGTTATCTTTTGAACGTAGTACTTCGAAGTAAGCTTGTGCAGTACGTAGGATTAGGTCTTGTTGCGCTGCAGCGTATTGTGAATCTGCTTGACGAGCCGTTTTCTCAGCACTGTCTAGAGTGATCCAACTAGTACGGTTATAAAGCTCTTGTGAGAACCCAACACCAGCACTCAGTTTGTCACTATCGGCAGTATCGATATCGCTTCTTACTGCGTTATAGCCAGCCGTTAAGTTAATTTGTGGCAACAGAGTCGCACGAGCAGAGTTAATGGCTTCAAATGCACGATCACGTTGTGCCGCAGCTCTTAGTAGCTGAGGATCGTTTTGTTTAGCTTGATCGTAGATTTCCGTTAGGGAGTCGGCCCATGCCGCTGCACTTACGCTTCCTAATGCAGCTGTGATAAATAATGGAAGCAGTTTTTTCATTTGTCCTAATCCTGCCTGATAATACTGATAAGGGTATGATTCACAGTTTAACTTAAAATGACCGTAATTCACTCGAAACTTTGCACTTTTTTACGCAAGCTCACCTAAAATTGCGACAAATAATTAACCAAAAGCAAATTTTATTTGAATTATTGCGTAAAAAGTTGAACTTTGTCGTTGGTAGAACCCCCTTTCCTTGAGTAGACTATAAGATTAACTTCAGCCAGAGGTCAGTGATGAAAGACTCTTTACAACAGCATGATAAGTTTACATCTGACGATGTAGAAATAATGTCAAAACAAACGGTGTTCAAAGGGTTCTTCGAAATGGTTCTATATCGCTTCAAGCATAGACTGTTTGAAGGCGGTTGGAGTTCCGTAATTGACAGAGAAATGTTAGTTCGCGGTGGGGCTGCTGCGATGCTGCCTTATGATCCTGTTCGTGACGAGGTAGTGTTAATTGAGCAAATCCGAGTTGGTGCCCTTGAACATGAAAACCCATGGCAGGTTGAGATTGTCGCAGGCATCGTTGACAAAGATGAAACGATTGAAGAACTGGTCCGTCGTGAATCGGTAGAAGAAGCTGGAGTAGAAGTTAAGGCATTAGTCCCCATCACTCGCTACTACCCTTCCTCTGGTGGATGTTCAGAACGCATCTCTGTATTTGTCGGGCATGTTGACGCATCACTCGCTAGTGGAGTCCATGGTCTGGAGACAGAGGGAGAGGATATACGAGTTTGCGTTGTGTCTCGTGAAGCGGCGTATCAGATGGTAGAAAGCGGTGAAATTGAAAATGGAGCTTCGATCATTGCATTGCAATGGTTAGAACTTAATTACCGCAAATTACAGGCAAATTGGTAGGAATTTTCTATGGTAGGCGTTGTCGATCGTAATACGTATCATGTTGATCTTGCGGAGCTAATGCGGATCTATGAAACGAATTACGCTAAATTGAATCGCTTGATTCCAACAACACCGACGGTTGGAGATGTCCGTTGCTACCAAGCGGCAAATTTGACCTATCAATTGGAAGTTCTAGAAGTGACGAAGTACACAACATTGGTCGAAATTTGCCAAGATGATGAGCTTCCTGTTTTTCCATTGCCTAAAATGACGGTACGGCTCTATCACGATGCTAGGGTCGCAGAAGTTTGCAACTGTGAGCAAACTTCACGAGTAAATGCGCGTTATGATTATCCCAACGCCAAAATGCTGCAAAAAGATGAAAAATTTCAGTTCAATCAGTTTCTAAGTGATTGGCTAACTTTTTGCTTAAAAAATGGAATTAGTCGAGCTCCGATTATGTATCGAAGCTGAAAGAATTTGATGTTCAGGTTTCTATATTTTGAAAACAACACCCAGTGATGAATCTCAGTTAAGTAGCGTCAGGTTGCTGCAATTGACCGACACGCATCTATTTGCGCCGCAAGATGGCTGCCTACTGAGTGTTAATACCCAAGAAAGTTTTAATGCTGTTGTGGCTGAAATCGTTGCACAAGGCACGCAATTCGATGCCTTGCTTGCGACTGGTGATATTTCACAAGACCACACAGAAGCTTCATATGAGAAATTTGTTGCGGGAATTGAGCCGTTAGCTCTTCCTTGCTACTGGTTGCCAGGCAATCATGATTACAAACCTTGTATGAATAGCGTGGTGAGCTCGCCGCTTATTCAAGATGTTACCCATGTTCTTCTAGGAGATAAGTGGCAGGTAGTGCTGCTTGACTCTCAGGTCGTGGGAGTGCCTCATGGTCGACTGAGTGATAGCCAACTCGAGTTTTTAGACCGTATGCTTTCTACGCATTGTGACAGACATACCTTAGTATTGCTGCATCACCATCCATTGTTAGTAAATAGTGCTTGGCTCGATCAACACTCGCTAAAAGATGCGGATGAGTTTTGGAATGTTGTCGAAAAGCATGACAATGTTCGCGCCGTACTTTGTGGCCATATTCATCAAGAACTAGATGAAATGCGTGGCGGAGTGCGTGTGCTGGCAACGCCTTCAACTTGTGTGCAGTTTAAACCGAACTCGAACGAGTTCGCGCTAGACGTCCGCTCTCCGGGTTGGCGTGAGCTGGAACTAATAGAGGATGGTCGCTTGCACACCGAAGTGAAACGCCTAGCTAACGGCTCGTTTAGACCTGACTTTAACGCGGAAGGCTACTGATGACGAAAAAGAAGCCGCTGCTTTTATATATTCATGGTTTTAACAGCTCGCCTCTATCGCTTAAAGCGCAGGTAATGTCGGAATACTGCCAGAAGCATCGTCCTGATATCAAAGTGTTAGTGCCGCAAATGCCTTGTTTTCCTCAGCAAGCCGCTGAACTACTGAAGCAATTGATAGAGCGCTATCACAGTGACTATCATATTGCGTTAGTTGGTAGCTCTCTTGGTGGTTATTTGTCGACTTGGCTCAATGCTCATTATGGATTGAAAGCGGTGTTAGTGAATCCTGCTGTAAAGCCCTATGAGTTGTTGCTCGATTTTCTCGGTGAACAAGAGAACCCTTATACTCACGAACGTTATACCCTTGAGCATAAGCATATCGATGAGCTTAAGAGATTAGATGTGCCAGTGCTTAAAAAACCTGATGACTTTTGGTTATTGCAACAAGAAGGTGATGAAGTCTTAGATTATCGTCAAGCCGTGGCAAAGTATCAGCACAGTAAGCAAACGGTGGAAGCCGATGGAGATCATAGCTTTATAGGTTTTGAGCGCTATCCAGAAAGGATAATTGAGTTCTTAGCGCTTTAAAGTGGTGCTTTTTTCGTCTCTGCTTGAGGAGACAGTCATAAATTTATCCCCAACTTTGGCTTGAAACTTGACAACACTTCCTCAGAGCCAGAGTATGATGTGTCTGTACTTACGCGTAAGCCTTGGAAGTTTGTCATATTTTGACAGTAAAGTGTCTTCTAACAGGCGTGGTATAAAGCCACAATCTCTATTTTTGCTGCTAAGTATCAATCTTTATTTGAGTAAAATTTCCGTATTATGACAGAACAATATAATGCTGGAGCCATTGAGGTACTCAATGGGCTTGAGCCAGTACGTCGCCGACCAGGGATGTATACGGATACAGTGCGCCCAAACCACTTGGGCCAAGAAGTCATCGATAACAGTGTCGATGAAGCGCTAGCCGGACATGCCTCTAAGGTACAAGTAATTCTGCACGCAGACCAATCTTTGGAAGTCATCGATGATGGTCGAGGCATGCCAGTTGATATCCACCCAGAAGAGAAGATTTCAGGCGTAGAGCTGATTTTTTGTAAGCTGCACGCGGGTGGTAAGTTCTCAAACAAAAACTACCAGTTCTCTGGTGGTCTACATGGTGTAGGTATTTCGGTTGTAAATGCCCTGTCCAAGCGTGTTGAAGTTACTGTCCGTCGTGATGGTCAAGTCTATGAAATGGCTTTTGAAAACGGCAACAAAGTTGAAGAGCTGACCGTGACTGGCACATGTGGTCGCCGCAATAAAGGCACCAGTGTCCACTTCTGGCCAGACGCTAGCTATTTTGATTCGGCTAACTTCTCTGTTACAAGACTTATCAACAACCTACGCGCTAAAGCGGTGCTTTGCCCAGGTCTTGAAATCACCTTTACCGATAAGGTGAATAACAAGGACTATAAGTGGTTTTATGAGGATGGTTTAAAAGACTATCTGGCAGAAGGCGTAAAAGGTTATGCGGTTCTTCCTGAGCAACCATTTACTGGCGAGTTTTCCGCAGAAACTGAAGCGGCAACGTGGGCAGTAATTTGGCAGCCAGAAGGCGGTGAGATGATCACCGAAAGCTACGTCAACTTGATCCCAACGGCTCAAGGCGGTACGCATGTTAATGGTCTTCGCCAAGGTTTGCTTGACGCAATGCGCGAGTTCTGTGAGTTCCGCAATTTATTGCCTCGCGGCGTGAAGCTAACTGGTGATGACGTGTTCGAGCGTTGCTCATACGTTCTCTCTATCAAGATGCAAGACCCGCAATTTGCTGGGCAGACCAAAGAGCGTCTCTCTTCACGTCAATGTGCAGCGTTTGTATCTGGTGTCGTTAAAGATGCGTTTAGCTTATGGCTAAATGAAAAGCCGCAGCTAGCAGAACAGTTAGCGGAAGTCTGTATTGCCAATGCGCACCGCCGTATGCGAGCGAGCAAAAAGGTCGTGCGTAAGAAAGTGGCTTCAGGCCCAGCGCTTCCGGGTAAGCTTACAGACTGTTCGCAACAAGATCTAAATCGTACAGAAATCTTCTTTGTGGAAGGGGATTCTGCGGGTGGTAGTGCTAAGCAAGCACGTGACCGTGAGTTCCAAGCGGTGATGCCATTGCGTGGTAAGATTCTTAATACTTGGGAAGTGTCTGCGGACCAAGTGCTAGCATCGCAAGAAGTACACGATATCTCGGTAGCTCTGGGCATTGACCCTGACACCGAAAATCTTGACGGGTTGCGTTACGGTAAAGTTTGTATCCTTGCCGATGCGGACTCGGATGGACTTCACATTGCGACACTGTTGTGTGCTCTGTTCACCAAGCATTTCCGTTCTCTCGTTGCTGCTGGCCATGTCTATGTAGCGATGCCTCCATTGTATCGTATCGACTGTGGCAAAGAAGTGTTCTATGCCCTAGACGATGATGAAAAAGATGGCATTCTTGAGCGCTTAAGTAAGAAGAAAGCGAAAATTAATGTACAGCGATTCAAAGGTCTGGGTGAAATGAACCCGCTTCAACTTCGCGAAACTACGATGGATCCAAACACTCGTCGTCTGGTTCAGTTGACTATTGATGACGATGAAGCGACCGACGAAATGATGGATATGCTGCTAGGTAAGAAACGAGCAGATGATCGCCGTAGTTGGCTGCAAAACAACGGTGATATGGCTGAGGTATAACAATGTCCACTGAAATGTCTTTTGATGGCGTAGAACAACTGCCTCTGCGAAAGTTCACCGAAGACGCCTATTTGAATTATTCAATGTACGTCATTATGGATCGTGCATTGCCTTATATTGGCGACGGCCTAAAACCAGTTCAACGTCGTATTATTTATGCGATGTCAGAACTTGGTTTGTCAGCCGCAGCCAAGTACAAAAAGTCTGCTCGTACCGTTGGTGACGTTCTAGGTAAATATCACCCGCATGGCGACTCGGCTTGTTATGAAGCTATGGTATTGATGGCTCAGCCGTTTTCCTACCGTTACCCTTTAGTTGATGGTCAGGGGAACTGGGGTGCGCCTGACGATCCTAAGTCATTCGCTGCAATGCGTTATACCGAAGCAAAACTGTCTAAGTTCGCGGAAGTCCTGCTAGGTGAAATTGGTCAAGGCACGGTTGAATGGCAACCAAACTTCGATGGCACCATGAAGGAGCCAAAGATTCTTCCCGCTCGTTTACCGCATATCTTGCTCAATGGTATTACTGGTATTGCCGTTGGTATGGCAACCGATATTCCGCCACATAATGTTCGTGAAATTGCGGATGCGACCATTCATCTTATCGACAATCCTAAAGCCGATTTGCCGCAAGTTATGGACTTTGTTAAAGGTCCAGACTATCCAACGGAAGCGGAAATTATCTCGCCAAGTGCTGACTTAGAGAAAATTTATCGTACCGGTCGTGGCAGCGTGAAGATGCGCGCTGTATGGCATAAAGAGGGCTCTGATATTGTTATCACTGCCTTGCCACACCAAGTTTCGGGCGCAAAACTGCTAGAGCAAATTGCCAACCAGATGCGTGCTAAGAAGCTACCTATGGTCGATGATCTGCGCGATGAATCAGACCATGAGAACCCGACTCGTATTGTCGTGGTGCCACGTTCAAACCGCATCGATTGTGAACAGCTAATGAACCACTTGTTTGCATCGACCGATCTTGAGAAGAACTTCCGAGTTAACCTCAATATGATTGGTCTGGACAATCGTCCACAAGTGAAAGGTTTGGTTCAAATCCTATCTGAATGGATTCAATTCCGTCGCGAGACAGTACGTAAACGCCTTCAATATCGCCTAGATAAAATCCTAGCTCGTTTGCACATCTTAGAAGGTTTGTTGGTCGCGTATCTAAACTTGGATGAAGTGATTGAAATCATTCGTACCGAAGACGAGCCGAAAGCTGTGCTTATGGAACGTTTCGGAATCACAGATATTCAAGCTGATGCTATTTTAGACACCAAACTTCGTCATCTTGCTAAGCTTGAGGAAATGAAAATCCGTGGCGAGCAAGAAGAATTAGAAAAAGAACGTGAGAAGCTAGAAAAACTTCTGGGCTCTGAGCGTCGCATGAATACTTTGCTCAAGAAAGAGATTCAAGCGGATGCAGAGAAATACGGCGATGACCGCCGCTCGCCAATTGTTGAGCGTGCAGAAGCAAAAGCAATGACCGAGCGAGACCTTGTTCCTAGTGAACCTATTACGGTTGTACTGTCTGAAAAAGGCTGGATTCGTCATGCTAAAGGGCATGACGTGGATGCTAGCAGCTTGAACTACAAAGCTGGTGATAAGTATCTGGCCAGCGCGCGAGGTAAGAGCAACCAGCCTGCGGTATTCCTGGGCAGTGATGGCCGAAGTTATTCGCTTGAGTCACATTCGTTGCCATCAGCAAGAAGTCAGGGCGAACCAATTACTGGTCGTTTGAACATTAATGCTGGCACGAACATTCGCCAAGTAGTGATGGGTGAAGAGTCTCAGTTATGGCTTGTGGGGTCTGATGCAGGCTATGGCTTCGTTTGTAAGGGTTCAGATTTGCTTTCTAAGAACCGTAGCGGTAAAGCACTTGTCACGCTTCCACAAGGAGCTGAAGTGATAACGCCGTCAATGATCGGTGACCTAGAGTCAGACGAGATTCTTGCCATCACTAACCAAGGGCGTATGCTACTGTTCCCGATTAAAGACTTACCTCAACTTGGTAAGGGTAAAGGGAACAAGATCATCAACATTCCTTCCGCCAAAGCGAAAGCCCGAGAAGAGTTTGTTTCCCATCTCATGGCATTGCCACAAGGCGCGACTATCACGCTCTATGCAGGTAAACGCAAGCTCGGCTTGAAGCCTGCCGACTTAGAGAACTTCCGTGGTGAGCGCGGTAGAAGAGGTGGTTTGTTGCCTCGTGGATTGCAGCGTGTCACGCGCATTGAAGTCGACTCGGGTGAGAGTGCCTTAGAAGAAGTTCAAGAATAACTCGAACTTTACGACCAAATAAAAAAATCTCCGAGCTCGCTCGGAGATTTTTTTGAGTTCAAAGGATTAATCTATAGTCTGGTCGTTAAACGAATCCCTTTTACTCGCGAGTATCTTCGCCTACTGTAACAGGTACGGTAAGCTCTTTGCCATCACGAAGTAGCTTAACGTCAACGGTGGTGCCAGGTCTTAGATCTGTTACTAAATCTAGCACTCCCTGACGTCCATTGAGTTTGTTGCCATCTATCATGAGGACGATGTCTTGAACTTTGATTCCTGCTTTTGCCGCTGGGCCTTCAGGGTCTAAGCCAAGAACAATAATACCGCCAATATGTTCATTTCCTAGTAACCGAGCGGTTACCGAGTTAATGTCCTGCCCATCGATACCAATATAGCCACGGATCACTCGACCATCGGCAATAATCTTTTCCATGATTTTGCTGGCTAACTGGTAAGGAATTGCAAAAGAAATACCATAGGTTTCAAGGTCGGTTGCTTGTTGGAAAGAAGCCGTATTAATGCCAACTAGCTCACCAAGTGTGTTGACTAGAGCTCCACCTGAATTACCTTGGTTTATCGCTGCATCTGTCTGGATGAACGCTTGAATTCCACCGGCACTAATAGAAGAGCGTCCTGTTGCCGAAATAATACCAAAAGTAGTGGTTTGTCCCAGGTTATAAGGGTTACCAATCGCTAAGACAACATCGCCAACTTTAGGGGAATAATTGGGGTTGAGTGGGATTACGGGTAGGTTACCACCTTCAATGCGCAGAACCGCAATATCCGTGCGTTGATCTTTACCAACCAGTTGTGCTGCTGCCACTCGGCCATCTTGCAGCGCGACTATGATTTGGTCGGCATTCGCGACCACATGATAGTTGGTAATGATGTAGCCCTTGTCGCTAACAATAACGCCAGATCCCAGTCCTTGTGTGGATAGAGTGGTGCGGTCATTTTCTTTATACTGTCGACTGTAGATATTCACAACCGCAGGAGCGGCTTTACGCACAGCTTGGTTAAATGAAATCTGTAGGCTGCTATTGTCTGCAGGTTGAGCAGTCAAGTTTTGAGGTATGATGTTCTGTCTTAGAGAAGGGACGGCCAATAGTACTAATAGTGCGGTTACTAGACCCATAGATACCGATCGGATTAGAAAATTCAGCATCATTTCCTCTATTCAAACGCAAAAACCGATGTCGTTAACGTGTTCTTCCAATGACTTCTACTTTGCAAGCATAGTATTGAGAGGCGACTCAAACGAGTTAATTTCATGATATTAACTAAAAAACTCGTGTACATGAAACGACAGCTATAAAGCCAGAGGATATCATTTAAAACTTAAATAATAAAAGAGCAGCCCTAATCAGAGCTGCTCTTTCACTTAGAATTTAC
Organism: Vibrio sp. CyArs1; assembly: GCF_022432925.1. Classification (NCBI taxonomy): domain Bacteria; kingdom Pseudomonadati; phylum Pseudomonadota; class Gammaproteobacteria; order Vibrionales; family Vibrionaceae; genus Vibrio; species Vibrio sp. CyArs1. The sequence continues at coordinate 61,669 of NZ_JAKRBO010000008.1, forward strand.
AATTTTGTGAGCTTCTAGCGTACAACTAAGTAAATGCTTCGGTCATCACGCTGGATATTGAGAGCTAAAACGCCAGGTTTCTTCTCAAGTATCTTACGTAGTTCGCCAACATTCTTCACCCGAGTACGGTTCACTCCGATAATGATATCGCCTTGCTCAAGTTGATATTGAGCAGCTGGAGACCCTTCCGCTACCGATTTCACTTTGACCCCTTCAACAGGGTCGCTCTTATCAGTGTTTGCGAATTCCGCGCCTGTTAGCCCTTCATGAAGTTTATCGGCCTTGGTAATGGTTTTAGCAGCTTCAGTAAGGGTGACATTAAAGGATTTTTCTTTGCCATCACGTATAATGCCGAGCTTAACTGTTTTACCAGCACCAAGCGTTGCCACTTTGGCTCGGAGCTCGCTGAAGGTCGAGATCTTCTTACCGTTAACAGACACAATGATGTCACCCGCTTCAAGTCCAGCTTTATCTGCTGCGCTGTCAGGGACAACTTGACTTACGAAAGCACCTTTACTGGAATCGTAACCTAGTGCTTCCGCAAGTTCCGAAGTGACTTCTCCACCTTGAACTCCCAGCATGCCGCGTTTTACTTCGCCAAACTCGATGATTTGTTCGGTTAAGTTCTTCATCATATTTGAAGGGATTGCGAAGCCTATCCCGACGTTACCGCCGTTAGGGCCAAGGATCGCGGTATTGATGCCGATGAGTTCACCTTTCAGGTTCACTAATGCGCCACCAGAGTTACCACTGTTAATTGCGGCATCGGTTTGAATGAAGTTCTCAAAATTTTCTAGATTCAGTCCACTACGACCCAATGCAGAGACGATACCAGAGGTAACAGTTTGACCCAACCCAAACGGGTTACCGATTGCTACCGTAAAGTCACCGACGCGCAGCTGATCTGAGTCGGCAATTTTGATTTCTGTGAGGTTTTTAGCGCCATCAACTTTTAGTAACGCTACATCTGACATTTCATCACCACCGACAAGTTCAGCATCGTACTCTTTACCGTCATGAAGTTTAACGCGGATATCTTCTGCGCCATTGATGACGTGATAGTTAGTAACGATATAGCCTTTGTCTGCATCTACGACAACACCAGATCCTAACCCTCTAAAAGGCCTTTCTTGTAATTGCTCGGTTGGGAAGTCAGGGCCGAAGAAAAAACGGAATTGCTCAGGCAAACTTTGACGGGAAACCTGAGTACCTTCAACAGCAATACTAACAACTGCGGGCGTAACTTGCTCTAGCATAGGAGCAAGGCTTGGAAGCTGTTCGCCATCGACAGATAAAGGTAAAGCAGCGGTTGCAGGTAGTGGGGCGATGATTGAACTCAAGCTTAACGATAGAACAGTTAATGCAAGCAATGGTTTTTTCATCATAAAACTCCTCTATGGATCAGTAAGGGTTATGACTCAACGAATTCTATAAAGTTCACTTGGGGTGGTGAATTAGCCAGCAATTTGTGTAATTGCTGGCCAATAGATGAGGATGTTACGAAGCTTTAGCGGTGACGGGCTCTTGTGAGACAGCTTCTGGAGCTTCAATCACTTCCTTCTTCTCTTCTCTAAGAAGTCCTGTCGCGCCATTAACGTAATCCTTTGGCGGTTCTTCTGTAGTGTTAGCATCGTTTATCGTTTCTACATTGTGTTCAGCAATCTTTTTGACAAACGGGTTATCTTGCTCGGGTAGGTTTGGCAGCAGCTCCGAAGAGGTCTTCGCCATGTGTTGATAAAGCTTAGTGTAGTCTTTCCCCAATGTATCAAGCATTTCAGCGGTTTGTGCGAAATGATCAGACAATTCTTGACGCTGTTGCTCCAGTGCAAACTTCGCGGACTCAAGGTCTTTTTGGATGGTCTTTTGTTTCTTGTATTGTGGAGTAGTCAGTCGAGAAATCACAATTCCTAGAATAGCACCAACTAGCAAGCCGACAATGGCATATATCCAAGGCATAACAGCTCCTTTATAATGTTTATTAACATGTGCGTTACCAAGCGGTTACACACGTCGTTTAGCCATGTTACTATGAGAATTCAAGCCAATAAAGCAAAATACGCTAATAATAACAGTTGGATCAGTGTTGCGAGTTATCCATGACGCCCATAGAAAAATACAATAATGATATTGAAACAAATGGTTTCCAAAGCGACCCCGCGCAGAGGGCTGCCGTTGAAGCCTTAGACCGTTTGCATCATGAGTACGTCGATTATTTGAACTTCGAAGCCCCTGCGTTAAGTATGATGCAGAAGCTGCTAGGAAAATCACCCGAGCAAGCTACTCCGCCACAAGGGTTATACTTTTGGGGTGGGGTAGGTCGAGGGAAAACCTACTTAATGGACGCATTTTTCGACAGTCTGCCGACGTCTCAAAAGATGCGAGTTCATTTCCACCGTTTTATGTATCGAGTTCATGATGAGCTAAAGCGCTTAGGTGATGTGCAAGACCCTCTAGAACAGGTCGCAGATACGTTTGCTTCTGAAGCGAAAATCATCTGCTTTGATGAGTTTTATGTTTCTGATATTACGGATGCCATGATTCTAGCCACTTTGTTGCAAGCTCTATTTAAGCGTGGTGTTGTACTGGTAGCGACGTCGAATATTCCTCCAGAAAACCTATATCGAAACGGTTTGCAGCGAGCAAGGTTCCTTCCTGCTATTACTATGATTCAGAAAAACTGTAATGTACTGAACGTCGATAGTGGTATTGATTACCGTTTGAGAACATTAGAACAGGCAGAGATCTATCATTACCCGTTAGATGCCGCTGCGCATGCCAATCTAAAGCGTTATTTTGGTCAGTTAGTAACAGAGGATCGAGTTCAAGAGCAATCAATAGAGATTAATCATCGAGACATCGAAGTGATTGCCTCTGCCGATGATGTACTCTACGCCAGTTTTGCACAGCTTTGCCAAACCATGCGCAGCCAAAATGATTACATCGAGATATCGAGAATTTATCACACTGTATTGCTGGCTGATGTTAAGCAGATGGATGCCAAGTTAGATGATGCGGCGAGGCGCTTTATTGCCTTAGTTGATGAATTTTACGAGCGAAGGGTAAAACTTATCATTTCTGCTGAGGTAGCCCTTGAGAATATCTATACTAAAGGTCAGCTGGAGTTTGAATTTAAGCGCTGTATTTCGCGATTAACGGAAATGCAAAGCCATGACTATTTGGCATCAGAGCACTTAGCTTGAGGTTTTTACCAATTTTGTCCAAAAAATAGATGATTTTTTCTTCGAGCTTCTCTATAATCCTGCGACCCACCGTTACTGCAGGCTAGTTTCTCTGAAACAAATAGCCGAGAGTTTCAACACTCGAAGGGGTGATGTATGGGCTCTTAGACAGTGGGAGCGAAAGCTCCTTAAGTGTAAATTTAATTAACGGGTTATTATTAGCATGAAAACTTTCGTTGCTAAACCAGAAACTGTAAAACGCGACTGGTACGTTGTAGACGCTGAAGGTAAAACTCTTGGCCGTCTAGCAAGTGAAATTGCATCTCGCCTACGTGGCAAACATAAAGCTGAATACACTCCACACGTTGACACTGGTGATTACATCATCGTTGTAAACGCGGAGAAAGTTACTGTAACTGGTAACAAGGCTAAAAACAAAGTTTACTACCGTCACTCTGAGTTCCCAGGTGGCCTAAAATCAATCACTTTCGAAAAGCTGATTGATCGTAAGCCTGAAATGGCTCTTGAGCTAGCGGTTAAAGGTATGCTACCACGTGGTCCTCTAGGCCGTGCTATGTACCGTAAGCTTAAAGTTTACGCTGGCGCTGAGCACAACCATGTTGCTCAACAACCACAAGTACTAGACATCTAATCGGGGATTTCGAAAATGGCAGAGAATCAATACTACGGCACTGGCCGTCGCAAAAGCTCAGCTGCTCGTGTTTTCATCAAACCAGGCACTGGCAACATCGTAGTTAACAAGCGTGATCTAGAAACTTACTTCGGTCGCGAAACTTCTTGCATGGTAGTTCGTCAGCCTCTTGAGCTAACTGAACTAACTGAGAAGCTAGACCTATTCGTTACTGTTAAAGGTGGCGGTATTTCTGGTCAAGCAGGTGCTATCCGTCACGGTATCACTCGCGCGCTAATGGAATACGATGAGACTCTACGTCCTGCTCTACGTGCAGCTGGCTACGTTACTCGCGACGCTCGTTGCGTTGAGCGTAAGAAAGTTGGTCTACGTAAAGCACGTCGTCGTCCACAGTTCTCTAAGCGTTAATTTTCTCCTTATCGAGAAGATTATGCTTTCCAGTTTCGACTGGATTGTGGATCAAAAAGCTCAGCCTTATGGCTGGGCTTTTTTGTTTATTGCGTTTATCTAACCTCTGAAAATTGCTCAACTCCTCATAACAGACTGTCCTTTTCCTCCCTTTTGTGAACTAGCAAGCGATTTCCTGCTATAGATGTTACGAAAAGGTAGCTTTATCTTGTCAAAAAGTAGGGTTTTCTTTATCATTTGCTATCAAATAAATACAACAAAAATTTGTACTTTGTTAGCCATGCTCTGCTGGTCGGAATCGATGTCTGAGCTGACTCAAGTAGCCAAAATAATAAACTAGATTTGGCTCGTTCAATTCAAGGAAAATAACCCAAGGAATGGTTCCCCGTAAGGTTATTTAACATGAAAGAGCAACTTGGATTCGCTCGGTATTGACCCAAAGGAGCAAATGGGAGAAATGTTGGATGAGCAATGCGCCTTTAAATAACGGTCGCAGGCGTTTCCTAACTGCTACAACTGCGGTTGTTGGTGGTCTGGGGGCAGCTGCAGTCGCCGTTCCTTTTATTAAATCTTGGAACCCAAGTGCCAAAGCTAAAGCTGCTGGTGCCCCTGTAGAGGTGGAAGTCAGTAAGCTCGAAGAAGGCCAAATGGTCCGTGTCGAATGGCAGGGTAAGCCCGTTTGGATCGTACGTCGAGCTCAATCAGTTTTGGACAACCTGACCACTATCGATGGTCAGTTACGAGATCCTAAATCTGTTGAAGAACAGCAACCTGAATATGCACAAAATGAATTCCGCTCAATTAAACCTGAGTATTTTGTTGCCGTCGGTTTCTGTACCCACCTAGGATGTTCACCTACTTATCTACCAGACACTTTTAGTGAACAAGTTCAAGGTGTACGTTCTGGATTCTTCTGTCCATGCCACGGTTCTAAGTTCGACATGGCGGGACGTGTATTCCAGAGTGTTCCTGCGCCACTTAACCTAGTGGTCCCTAAACATATGTATTTGAGTGACACGAAAATACTCATTGGTGTTGATGAGGGGGATGCATAATGCAAGCGTTACTTGATTGGGTAGAAAAACGTATACCTGCAATGAATGCTTATAAGAAGCATTTATCTGAATACCCGATGCCAAAGAACTTCAACTTTTGGTATCTATTTGGCTCTCTAGCCATGCTTGTTCTGGTTAACCAAATCCTTACAGGCATTTGGCTAACCATGAACTACGTACCTTCTGGCGAAGGTGCATTTGCATCTGTTGAATACATCATGCGTGATGTGGAATACGGTTGGCTACTGCGTTATATGCACTCTACGGGTGCTTCAGCATTCTTTGTTGTCGTCTATCTTCACATGTTCCGTGGCTTGATTTATGGTTCATACCAAAAGCCTCGTGAGCTACTGTGGGTATTCGGCATGCTCATCTTCCTAGTATTGATGGCAGAAGCTTTCATGGGTTATCTATTGCCATGGGGACAAATGTCATACTGGGGTGCTCAGGTAATTATCTCACTATTTGGTGCGATTCCTGTTATTGGCGACGACCTTACTCTTTGGATTCGTGGTGATTACATCATCTCTGGAGCGACGCTCAACCGCTTCTTTGCTCTGCATGTTATTGCTCTGCCTATCGTGCTACTTCTTCTTATCGTTTTACACGTTTTGGCACTTCACGAAGTCGGTTCGAACAACCCTGATGGCATTGAGACTAAGCTACCGAAAGGGACAATGGGCGACGATTATAAGACGCAGTTTAAGTTCCACGATTACTACAGCAAGAAATATGACATCATCGATTCCATTCCATTCCACCCTTATGGAACTGTTAAGGATATGGTGGGTATCGCAGGTTTCTTCTTCTTGTTCTGTTACGTGTTGTTCTTCAATCCAGAAATGGGCGGCTATTTCCTTGAGCCACCTAACTTTGAAGCAGCAAACCCTCTGAAAACGCCTGAGCATATTGCTCCTGTATGGTACTTCACCCCGTTCTACGCGATTCTTCGTGCTGTACCGGACAAGTTACTAGGTGTTGTTGCAATGGGACTATCGATTGTATTCCTATTCCTATTGCCATGGTTCGACCGTTGTAAAGTACGCTCTTATCGCTACAGAAGTAAGATTCACCTACTGAACATCATCCAGTTCACCATCAGCTTCATTGCTTTGGGTATTCTTGGTGCGCTACCTGCAACACCAACGTATACGCTGCTGGCTCAGATCTTCAGTTTAGGTTACTTCATGTTCTTCGTTCTGTTGTATTTCTACAGTAAGAATGAAAAAACTAAGCCATTACCAGAGAGGGTGACTTTCAAATGAAAAAGTGGATTGTAGTACTTTTCGCATTGCTACCATCTCTAGCACTAGCTGCTGGTGGTAATGTACATCTAGATAAAGCAAACAACGATCTTAGTGACCAAGCATCACTTCAAAATGGCGCGAAGCTGTTTATGAACTACTGCTTTGCATGTCACTCGACGCAATATCAACGTTATGAGCGTGTCGCGAATGACTTAGGTATCCCAGTAGATCTCGCAAAAGAAAACCTTGTTTTCGACCCAGAAGCGAAGATTGGTGATTTGATGGTGAATGCAATGCCACAGAAGCAAGCAGCGGCTTGGTTTGGTGCTGCGCCACCTGATCTAACACTTGTTGCACGTGTTCGTGGTGTTGATTGGCTATATACCTATCTGCGTTCATTCTATGTGGACCCAAGCCGTCCATTTGGCGTGAACAACGTGACGTTCCCGAACGTAGGTATGCCACACGTTCTTGAAGAGCTTCAAGGCATTCCAACTCCAATCTATGAGACGCAACTTGTTGATGGTCAAGAAGTCCAAGTGGTTATTGGTACAGAAACTGATGGCCGTGGTGAACTGAGTTCGAGTGAGTATGATGATGCCGTTCGCGACTTGGTGAACTTCCTAGAATACTCTGGTGACCCAGTGAAACTTGAGCGTCATGCGCTTGGTTGGTGGGTGATGGGTTTCCTAGTCATCTTCACCATTGTTGTAGTGTTGCTCAAGAAAGAGTATTGGCGTGATGTTCACTAATTGTGCTATAATCTCGCGCTAATTCCAAATTTGTTCACAATGGAGGCGTCGCCTCCATTGTTTTTTTGTAAGTATCCCGGAGGGCTCCATGGCTGTAGCTGCCAATAAACGTTCTGTGATGACTCTTTTCTCAAGTGCTACCGATTTATATAGCCACCAGGTTCGAATCGTTCTAGCTGAAAAAGGTGTCAGTGTTGAAGTTGAGTTAGTGGATGAAATGAACATCCCTGCTGAGCTTGCTGAGCTAAACCCATATAAGACCGTTCCTACTTTGGTTGATCGTGAGCTAGCCCTTTACGATTCAAAGATCATTATGGAATATCTTGATGAGCGTTTCCCTCATCCGCCACTTATGCCTGTTTACCCAGTTGCACGTGGTAATAGCCGACTAATGATCTACCGTATTGAGCGTAACTGGTACACGCTTGCGGAGAAAGTTATGAAAGGTTCTGCAGAAGAATCTGAGGCGGCTCGCAATAAACTACGCAATGATCTTCTGACACTTGCACCGATTTTTGCTGAGTACGAATACTTCATGAGTGAAGAATTCAGCTTGATCGATTGCTACCTAGCACCACTACTATGGCGCTTACCTGAAATGGGTATCGAGCTAATTGGTCCTGGATCTAAAGAGATCAAAGTTTACATGAATCGTGTATTTGAACGTGATTCATTCCTTGCTTCACTGACTGAAGCTGAACGTGAGATGCGTTTGGTTCGCTAAGTGACCATGGATATTGAAAAAATGACACCTCGCCGACCATACATGCTGCGTGCATTCTATGATTGGCTGGTGGAAAATGATCTAACGCCACACATTGTTGTCGATGCAATGTTACCTGGCGTTCGCGTTCCTCAAGAGTTTATTCAAGATGGTCAAATCATCCTGAATATTGCTCCTAGAGCAGTAGGTCAACTCGAATTGGGCAATGAAGCGATAACCTTCCATGCTCGATTTGGTGGCCGACCACACTCGGTTATCGTGCCTCTCTATTCTGTACAAGCTATTTATGCTCGTGAGAATGGTGCAGGAACAATGTTCGAGCCAGAAGATGCTTATCTTTCGATTGAGGAAGAGGAGACGATTGAGGCAACACCAGTTTCTGGCTTGTCTGTCGCATCTGAACCGGAAGTTACCGAGTCTGAAATAAACTCACCTGATGGCGATGATGAGCCACCAAAGCCGAAAGGCCGCCCTAGTCTTCGTGTGGTAAAATAGACGTTAGAATGAAAAAAAGCTGCAAGTGATTGCAGCTTTTTTTATACCTCAAGAATCAACATCTAAAGCCCTAACTATCGCTTCTACATCTTATGAGTCTTCATCTTGAGACATGAAAAATGCGTGCCACTGTATTAGACTAAAGTCTAACGCTGGTTAAAACTTGACCTAAAAGGAATAATCAGTAAACTACCAGTTCTTGAATATAGGTCACACTTTTTTACAAACACTTTTTCTTATTTCAAGAACGGAATTCTTCAAGTTTTTGACAAAATATATCAAGGATGTCAAATAGTTGGGTGGTAGAGGTTCGTTATGTACAATCACTTTTTGGTAAGACTTACCATTGGGACTCTCGTTGTTTTAGGTATTAAGCTGAGTGCATTATACTTTTTGCCTATGGTGCTACTATTGAATACGCACCACAAAGAGTTTTTTGGATGGTAAAAATCGGGGCTAGCCCCGATTTTTTTATGCCATTTCTATCTCATCAACCGTTGACTCAATCTCTTTCATCATTCGATATAGCTGTTCAGCAAGTTGCTGTTTCGCACCATCAAGATCTTTGTCTAGCGTTAGCTTCATGATCTTCTCATGTTCATCGAGGTTGAATAGCTGTGAGAAGTTTTTTGGTGAATGGGTTAACGAGATACGTCGATAACGTTTAACCTGCCTGATAATATCGCTAAAAAACTCAAGCATGTTCTTAGAGAAGCAACCACTTAATAGAGAACTGTAGAAGGCTTCTTGACGCTCTTCCCACTCTTGCCAATTGAAGTTTTCTGCTTGGAACTTAAAGCGCGATAGCTTATGGAACTCAGTCAGTATTTCCAGCTCCCAGCTTTCACTGCCTTCTTTGATTGATTTTTCTAGTAACACAGAGGACACAACCTTGAGGCTTTCATATAGGTCGTAGAGTTCGACCTTAGAAACAGGTGCAACCCAGCATCCTTTTTGCGGTTCAAGCTTTACGTACTTAATCCACGAAAGCTGAATTAGTGCCTCTCGGATAGGGGATGCTCCTACGTTATATTTTTCTTTAAGCTCCGCAACAACCAGCTTTTGGTTTGGTTTAAGCTCTCCGGAAAGAATATCCTGACAGATTAGCTTCGCTACTTTGTCTGTCAAAGTTGGGCTAGACACAATGCACCTCATTAACTTAATAGAATTACCTAAAAGCAACTCAGCAGTATGCTGTGTTGTAAAAACGTAAGGATAGTACAGCGTGTTGAAAAATTGGGCAAGATAATTATAAAAAAAAGAGGGCGTATGCCCTCTTTTTATAGATGTTCTGAATGTACTGTAAGAATTATAGTACGTGAACAGAAGCTGTGTTAGTTGTGCCTGAAGCTACTAGAGCACCAGAAACCATTACTACGATGTCGCCTTTCTTACCAAAACCAGACTCTAGAGCGTACTCTTTACCGTTTTTGTAGAACTCATCAGTGCTGTCGATTGAATCAACAAGAACTGGGCGAACACCCTTAGTAAGAACTAGCTGTGCAGCAGTCTTAGGGTTAGTTGTTAGCGCAACGATGCTTGCTGTTGGGAAGTATTTACGTACAGAACGTGCAGACTTACCACCTTCAGTAGCAACGATGATTAGTGGAGCAGCTAGCTTCTCAGCTGTGTCTACTGCACCTTTACATACTGCTTCTGTGATGCGCAGGCGTGGGCTGTCTAGACGAGAACCTAGCTCAGCTTTTAGTGCGCCGTCAGTACGGTTAGCGATTTGAGCCATGATAGTTACCGCTTCAACAGGGTATTTACCTTTAGCGGTCTCACCTGAAAGCATTACTGCATCAGTACCGTCCATGATTGCGTTCGCAACGTCACCCGCTTCAGCACGAGTTGGACGTGGGTTGTTGATCATAGAGTCAAGCATTTGAGTTGCAGTGATAACTGTCTTACGAGCACGGTTACACTTCTCAATCATCATTTTCTGAGCGAAGATTACTTCTTCAGCTGGGATTTCAACACCAAGGTCACCACGAGCAACCATGATACCGTCAGAAAGCTCTAGGATCTCGTCGAAGTTATCTACACCTTCTTGGTTTTCGATCTTAGAAATGATGTGGATGTTCTCGCCACCGTTTGCGTTTAGAACGTCACGGATTTCTTTAACGTCAGAAGCTTTACGAATGAAAGAAGCTGCAACAAAGTCAACGCCTTGCTCACAACCAAATTTTAGGTCGTTCTTATCTTTTTCAGATAGAGCTGGAAGCTGAACAGAAACGCCTGGTAGGTTAACACCTTTGTTTTCGCCTAGAGCACCGTTGTTAAGAACTTTACACTTAACTTCAGTTTCAGTAGTAGAGATAACTTCCATCTCGATTAGACCGTCGTCTACTAGGATAGTGTTACCAGCAGAAAGGTCTTGTGCAAAACCAGCGTAAGTAACAGCAACAGTGTCTTTGTTACCAACAACAGAGATATCTGTTGTGAAAGTGAATTCTTGACCAGCTACTAGATCAACGTCATTGCCGCCTTCTAGTTTGATAGTACGAATTTCTGGACCTTTAGTGTCTAGAAGAATTGCAAGTTGCTTACCAACGTTTGCCATAACTTCACGGAAGTTAGCAATACGAGTGCCGTGCTCTTCGTAGTCACCGTGAGAGAAGTTAAGACGCATAACGTTCATGCCTGCGTTTACTAGTTCAGTTAGCTTCTCTACTGATTCAGTTTTAGGGCCAATCGTACATACGATTTTGGTCTTTTTCATGGAAGATACTCTCCGGGTAAATATTATTACAATTTGAAAGTTAGTATTAGTCTCTCTAGAAGGCTAGGGATGCCCATAAATAATTCACATGAGCTATCAAATGTCTTGCCTATTTTGCTTCTTCTAGAAATGAAAGTCTTTCAACAAGTTTAGTCATTTTATGACCAACTGAGGCGCTTTCTAGGCCACTTTTTTTGAGCTAATCCACTATATTTCAGTAAGATTGCAAAAAAATAACCGCTAATTCTGTAATTTTTTTTCTTTTCGGGCACGAATTCTACCACCGAATTGATCAGATTTCACTGTGCATAACTTGTTTTAGAGCAAGGTTTCGGCGCTTAGTATTTAATTTTTGGATCAAAATAAATAATCCGGATGAATGGGCACCATTTGGTAACTTTTTTTCAAAATAGTAGTCCATACGGTACAAGTTCTTCCTTCATTGAAGCCAATAAACCCTGATGATATTGTGTGCTTTTTATGGCGATTTGTTGTTCGAAGACAACAGACTGAAATCAGGTGGTAAAATAAAATATGGCATCAAAGAGAATCAAATGCGTGATTTTTGATTGTGATGGAACACTGATCGATAGTGAACGTTTGTGTTTGCAAGCTATTGTAGAGGTGCTAAGCAGTATTGGCGTCGAGGTAAACTATGATGATGTCAAAGATCAGTTTCAAGGCGTGAAACTGGAAAAGATCTTCGGGGCACTGGTCGACGACAACTCCAAGCTTGCTAATGATGGTTTAGCTAAGCTTATTAGCCACTATCGACTGCGTTGTAAGGAGCTGTTTGCTGAACAATTAACGGTTATCGATGGTGTCTATGAAGTATTGGATGAGCTGAAGGCGAATAATATTGCGGTATGTATCGCATCAAATGCTCCCCATGAAAAGATGGCGTTTACGTTGCCGCTGGCTAAACTAGACCAGTACTTTGAAGGCACTGTCTTCAGTGCTTTGGATGCCAATGCATGGAAGCCCGATCCCAAACTGTTGCACTACGTGATGGACAAAATGCAAGTGAGCTCAGAAGAGTGTTTATTCATAGATGATTCTCTGGTTGGCATTCAAGCTGGCGTTGAAGCCAATGTAACCACGTTGTACTTTTCCCATGCGGAACCGCATAAAGAGACCACAATCAATAGCTCATATTTACATAGCATTACTGAAATGCACCAACTGCTGACCTTTATTCGATGATACGAAAATGAGTGGCTAATTATGTTTTTCTGGGCGGGTGGTCGATTGGTTGAGTAGCTGATTAGCCGCCACTAATGCTCCTCTCATACTGACCACAGATGCGTCTAGAATGTCGATTGCCCATAGTGGTAGTTTGCCTGAAATGGAGTAAAACGCCCATTGACCTTTTCTTCTATCTGAAACGATCCCGCAATTTCTGAGTACTGCGAGCGCTCGGGAAATCTTAGGCTGTGATTCTTGTAATGCTTCACACAGCTCCCCAACACTCAATTCAACCTCTGTAAAGATCAATAAAGTGATCATGAGGCGAGTCTGATCGCCTAAGCACTTATGTAGTACTAAAGGATCAAAATCTAAATCGTTAGTCGGTTGATGAACGGTAACAAACAAGTCGATGCGCTTTTGCAGATCATATAAAGACGCTTCGAAGGAGATATCAGAGAGTGACGTTGGCGCAGGAAGATCCCAATAAATACTTTCTTCAGTGTTCTCGAATACACCACATTCACGCTTCGCTGAAGAGCAGAGCGTAATTACATAGTCAAAATGCGTGTCTTTAAACTCGTCGATGGACTTTGAATACAGTTCATCGGTAGGAAAATCTGCATCGTTTAATGTCGATATTGTTCTTGCGTCAACCTGACTTGGACTGCTCCCTGCACTAAAGGCTTGATAAAACTCAGCATAATCGCGATTTATAATCGCTTCCGCTAGTTGCGAACGTGCTGAATTGCCTCGGCAGACAAAGAGAATCTTTTTAGTCATGGTTTCCTCAAGAGATTGAGCATCACGGTGTGGTTACAGGCAATATTATGAGAGTTATTTGCAGCTAAAGAAAGACCTTTCATCATTGAAAGGTCTTATCAAGCTATACGCGAGTTTTATAGCAGGAGCGGTTTTAAAGTAGGGGTTAAGCTGCGGTGGCTAGCTTACCATCTGCAATTGCTCTCAAGTTATCCATGGTTTCCGCATAACTAGTTGGTTTACCAAATAAGCCAGCAGTACCAAGGATAAAGTATTCGATTTTATCCTTAAGCAAATCGATGACTTCAGGGCTGATCGCACCATCAATAGCCAGCTTAGTATCGGTACCTTGTTTGTTGATCATGTCAATAATGCGATCAATTCGATTGAAAGCATTGGCAATGAACTTCTGCCCCGCAAATCCTGGGTTAACTGACATCACCAAAATTACGTCTGTGACATCAAGTACATCTTCAATCACACTCAGTGGTGTGCCTGGATTGATAGCCAGACCTGATTTAATACCTTTAGCTTGAATATTACCAAGCGTACGATGTAGGTGCGGTGGTGCCTCCGCATGAACATACATTAGGCTTGCACCGAGATCAGCAAACATATCAATGTACTGATCTGGATTGGACAACATTAGGTGCACATCGTATTCAATATCGGTTGTATTGCGGATAGCCTTAATATCTTCCGGGCCTAGGGCGAAGTTAGGAACAAAGTGTCCATCCATTACATCAATATGAAGCATATCTACTTTGGCTTTCTCTAGCTCAGCCAACTCTTGAGGTAATTTAGAGAAATCCACACACATCATTGAAGGACAAAACTTAGCCATGAGTGAGCTCCTTTTCGATGTCAGCAATTTGGTTAATACGATTCTGGTGACGGCCACCTTCAAACTCACCTTCTAGCCAACGGTCTACAATCATTTTAGCGAGCTCAATTCCTACGACGCGAGAGCCAAACGAAAGAATGTTGGTGTCGTTGTGCTCGCGAGAAAGCTGGGCGGTGTATGGGTCGCTGCAAACCACTGCGCGAATTCCTGGAACTTTGTTAGCGGCTAGCGAAATGCCAACACCTGTACCGCAAATCAAAATACCGCGCTCGGCTTGACCTGAAATTACTGAGTTTGCAACCGCTTTGCCGTATTGAGGGTAGTCTGTTCGCTCGGCAGATTGAGCACCTAAGTCGATCACTTGATGACCTTTTTGTTCTAAGTGACTAATAACGAGAGCTTTGTGTTCGAAACCTACGTGGTCACAACCAATAGAAATGATCATGTTTGTCTGTACCTTAACCGATGAATATGGCTTTAATTTTACGATAAAATTCACGTCTGTAAATATTTAAATTTCATTGAAATCGCCAATAATCATATAAGCAATTGAAAAATATAGGTTTAAAAATTCACAATAAAATTCACAATAGTGTAAATTTCATAAAATAATTTATTTTGTGATAAAGATCGTCGTCTAGCACGTAAAGGGGTGATAGATTGAAAAGCAATTACTCAATAAACAAATCGCAGGATGAAATGATGTCTTATTCGTTGATTGCAGAAGAGTTGGTTAACTCGTTAGGCGGTGAACAAAACATAGTATCGGTTGCGCACTGTGCAACACGCTTACGTGTGATGGTGGCGGATGAAGCCAAAATCGATAAAGAGAGGATTGAAGATACAGACAAGGTAAAGGGCGCGTTCTTTAACAGTGGTCAGTACCAAATTATCTTCGGAACTGGGACGGTTAACCGTGTGTTTGAAGCGGTTCAGAATCTCGATTTATCGACGTCTTCAAAGTCAGAAATTAAACAAGCAGCAAACCAACAAGGTACGGCGCTACAACGAGCGATTCGCACATTCAGTGATGTATTCGTCCCACTGATACCTGCCTTGGTAGCAACAGGATTGTTCATGGGGCTTCGTGGACTTGTGACGCGACCTGAAGTGTTGGCTATATTTGGCCTAACGCCTGATTCTATCCCAGCAAACTTTATCCTTTATACCCAAATTCTCACGGATACGGCGTTTATTTTCTTACCTGCGATGGTGGCTTGGTCGGCAAGCCGCGTATTCGGAGGGACTCCATTGATAGGTTTGGTGCTTGGCCTAATGCTGGTTTCTCCTGCATTACCTAATGCATGGTCGGTTGGTTTCGGTGAAGCAAATCCATTGATGTTCTTTGGCTTTATTCCAGTCGTTGGTTACCAAGGTTCTGTTATTCCAGCATTTATTGCAGGTTTCCTAACCGCGAAGTTGGAACGCCGCATTCGCTCAATCATGCCAGAAGCGTTTGATTTGGTGATGACTCCGTTCCTAACGCTGCTTATTATGAGTGCTGTTGCGCTTCTTGCTGTAGGTCCATTGTTCCACATCGTTGAAGTGACTATGGTAGAGGCAACTAAGTACTTGCTTGACCTACCATTTGGCTTGAGTGGTCTGATTATCGGTTTCGTGTGGGATTTGATTGTTATCACTGGTGTTCACCACGTGTTTAACCTGCTAGAAATCCAGCTACTAGCGAACGAAGGTAGCAACGTTTTCAACGCACTTATCACTGGTGCTATCTCAGCTCAGGGGGCAGCGTGTCTAGCAGTTGGTATTAAGACGCAGAGTAAGAAGCTTAAAGCGCTGTGTTTCCCATCAACGGTATCTGCTTTCCTAGGCATTATTGAACCAGCAATCTTTGGTGTGAACCTTCGTTACTATCGTCCATTCGTATTCGCCCTAGTTGGTGGTGCTGCTGGTGGTTTTGTGGCGCAAATTCTTGGTCTAGCAGCGAGCGGTATGGCAGTAACCGTTATCCCAGGCACGCTACTTTATTTAGATGGTCAGATTCTCTCTTACTTACTCGTTCACGCGGTAAGTTGTGGTGTGGCGTTCTCGTTGACTTACACCATGGGCTTCTCTGACAAGATGCTTGAAAAGAAATAAGCGATTTAATGATAAGCCTCCCTTAATGGGAGGCTTTGGAGTTTTTATGACAGATTCTCAATATTTCCTGCGAACCATCCAATCTTTGCTTAATGCCCCTAAACATGGAGAGCATGATCCATATCGTCCAGTGTGGCACTTCGCTCCACGTGTTGGTTTATTGAATGATCCCAACGGCTTGTCGTTTTTTAATGGTGAATACCATTTGTTTTATCAGTGGAACCCACTCAAATGTGAACATGGTGCAAAGGCTTGGGGGCTAGCAACGTCTTCTGACCTTATCCATTGGCAACATAAACCCTTAGCCTTGGCACCGACTGAAGACTATGAGATATCGGGTTGTTATTCCGGTTCCGCTATTGAAGTCGATGGTAAGCTTGAGCTGTTTTACACCGGTAATGTTAAATACCCAGAGGGTGGTCGAACTGCCTATCAATGTAGAGCACAGCTAGATGAGCAGGGCACGGTAACTAAACTTGGGCCGGTATTGTCATTGCCTGATGGTTATAGCGGTCATGTTCGCGATCCTAAAGTTTGGAAACGTGGCAATCATTATTACATGGTGCTTGGAGCAGAAGATCTGCAGCGGCGTGGCTTGGTGATTCTGTATCGTTCTACTGACCTGTATCAGTGGGAGAAATGTGGTGACATTTACGGTACTGACATTAACGGCAAGCAAGATGCTAACTTTATGCTGGAGTGTCCAGATCTCTTTGCTCTTGATGGTTGCGATGTCATGATTACTTGTCCAAAGACTTGGATAGATATAGAAGGCAAAGCGACAGAAACATTTGATGTTGAGGTCACTTTGGGTGAGCTCGATTACCATCAAGCGCTTTACAACGCTACTGGCAGCCGTTTGATGGACCACGGGTTCGATTTCTATGCGCCCCAAACCTTCGAAGATAACAAGGGACGTCGTATTTTGTTTGGTTGGATGGGCAAACCGGATGAGTTTGAACCTTATCAACCAACTATTGAATATGGTTGGATTCACCAAATGACCTGCCCGCGCAGATTAACCATTCTCAACGGTGAGCTGTTACAACAACCTGTTGAAGAATTGACGACGTTGCGCCGCAACCCACAATCGGGCACCTGCTTATCCACCTCTTTGGTTGGATTAAGTGCAGAATTGTTGCTGCAAGATATTGACGGAGCCACTATCACGATTGAGCTGTCCGACGACTTATCACTGTTAGTCACGCCTTCGAGTATCACAACTCGACGAAAGAACCTTAAAACAGGTTTATGGGAAGATAGAGCATGGAAGGGAAAAGCCTCTTCGTTGCAGCTGATGCGTGACCACTCATGCGTTGAAGTCTTTATCAATGATGGAAAAGCTGTAATGACCAGTCGTTTGTTTGGACAAGCAAGTAGCAGTGAGCTGCAATGTGGTTTCCGGTTCGAAAGTGATAAAGCAGTCAGCTACCAGCATTGGACATTAGAAGTTTAGCGATTCAAGTGCACACTCGTCACCGACAGGTGCAGAAAATCCAGTAGTTTTAGGGTTATAATGAAGGAAATACTTTGAGAGCTGTGTTGAAAGTTGTGAACTCGAATCAGGTAATCCCCAATATACGTATGATGATGCCGTCGCTGACTAAGACGGAACAGTCGATAGCGGAAAACTTTTTGCAGCCGCATTTTTTGCAAAAGTCGACCTCGATAAATGAGGTTGCCGAACGATTAAGCGTCTCTCCGGCGCTGATTGTCAAAGTATCGAAGAAGTTGGGGTTTAGCGGCTTTAAACAGCTGAAAGAGTCGTTATATGCGCAGAGCGAAACTCAGTCCTATGCGCCAAGTGAGCGTTTGTTGCCTGATGATAGCGCCGAGAAGATTGTGTCAAAGGTACTGCAAAACTCCATAAATGCCCTAACTGAGATCCTCAATTTTGTGGATGTAAGAATGGTCGATGCGGCTGCAGAGGCCCTGCTAAAGGCTCGAAATATCGAGCTTTTTGCAGTTGGTGGTTCAAGCATCATCTGTGAAGATTTTCAGCATAAGCTGCTACGTATTGGTATTAAATCATCGGTGCCTAAAGATCGTCACTTAATGCTGATGTCAGCGAGCATTATGACAGACCAAGACGTTGTATTGGTGGTCTCTCACTCTGGCCAGACGGTTGATCTCATGGATGCTGTGCGTCAGGCAAAACAGTCTGGTGCGACCGTGATTTCTATTACCAATAACTATCACGCAGAGCTGTCATCCTTGTCGGATATCCCACTTTATGCCCCAGCGTCGCCTGAGCCTGTACTTGGCAAAAACGGCACTGCACGTTTGGTTAAATTGGCGATGATCGACAGCTTGTATGCCACCATGGCAAGCAAAATGCCATCTTTAGCGGAAGAGAGCTTGAGCAAAACCATCAGAGCAGTAGAACGGCTACATCGCTAAATTTTTGTTAAATAAATAGTTTATTCTGCCAACTGAGCTCATCGACCGTAAGAAGTTGATGGGCTTTTCTATGTATCCCTATCCATTTAATTATGAAGGTTTTATGACAGGTCAAAAAGATCCTTGACTCTTAGTATATAAAAATTAATATATACGCATATCCATATATGAGTATTTAACTATGCTTCCACATGAGTTTTTCAAATTGATGTCTGATGAAACACGTATCCGAACCTTGTTGTGGGTGTCTGCGAATGAATCAGTCTGTGTGAATAGTCTTGTTGAGGCCTTGGAAGAGAGCCAACCAAAAGTCTCAAGACATTTGGCAATGTTAAGACAAGCTGGTGTACTAAAAGATACTCGTAAAGGGCAGCATGTTTTTTATAGCTTGGCGGAAGGGCTGCCAGGCTGGTTATACAGAACCTTGAAAGGGCTTGAGCAATCGAACTGCTTGCAAAGCGCTTATCAACTAAACTTTAACGAACTTGTGCCACCTTCTAAGTAGGTATTAGGCGTTAGTTCATCACCGAATGTATTAAGTAATTAAGAGATTGAGTTATGGCTATTAAAGTAGGTATTAACGGATTTGGTCGAATTGGTCGTTTGGCGCTGCGTGCTGCTTTCGATTGGCAAGAATTAGAATTTGTATTGATCAACGATGTCGCAGGCGATGCAACCACACTAGGTCACCTGCTTGAATTCGATTCAGTTCAAGGTACCTGGCATCATGATGTTACAGTCGAAGGTAATGAGCTTGTCATCGACGGTAAACGCATTAAAACCACCCAAGAGCGCGATATCGACGCGATCGATTGGTCTGACTGTGATGTGGTGATTGAAGCAACAGGTGTGCACCGCAAAACTGAATTCTTGAACAAATACTTAGATCAAGGCGTTAAGCGTGTTGTGGTTTCTGCGCCAGTGAAAGAAGCCGGTATTGCTAATATTGTCGTCGGTGTTAACGACGATATTTTCGACGCTGAAGCACATCGTATTGTTACCGCAGCATCGTGTACGACTAACTGTATTGCACCAGTTGTGAAAGTGATTCACGAAAAATTGGGTATTGAGCAGTCATCGTTTACTACGATTCATGACCTGACTAATACGCAAACTATCCTAGATGCACCACACAAAGATCTACGTCGTGCTCGCGCCTGTGGTATGAGCCTTATTCCAACAACGACAGGTAGTGCAACTGCTATCGTTGAGATTTTCCCAGAACTTAAGGGCAAGATTAATGGCCACGCTGTTCGTGTCCCGTTAGCGAATGCATCTTTGACTGACATTATATTTGACGTTAAACGTGACATCACTGCAGAAGAGGTTAACGCGCTACTGAAAGAGGCGTCAGAGGGTGAGCTGAAGGGAATTCTTGGCTTTGAAGAACGACCATTGGTGTCCATCGATTATAAAGGTGACCAGCGCTCAACGATTGTCGATGCTCAATCTACAATGGTGGTCGGCTCTCGTATGGTGAAAATCTATGCGTGGTATGACAATGAAATGGGCTATGCAACGCGCACTGCAGAATTGGTTCGTAAAGTCGGTCTAGCGGGGTAATGATGATGCATCCAACATGGGAACTTAAAGTAGATAACGCAGCGCTTGTATTAACGCCTTGTCCTGGTACTAAAGATGTGTCTCTGGATGATTCATTAGCGCAACTTAAAACTCAAGGTGTGACTGTGATCGTGACGGCTCTCGATAATCACGAGATGACGGAAGCAGGAGTTGCAGAGCTTGGTGCAAAAGCAAGGTCATTAGGAATCAAATGGTTTCAAACTTCGATTGAAGATGATCGCGCGCCAAGTGTTGAATTTGCAGCGGATTGGAAAGCAATTTCGCCAGAATTACATCAAGCGGTTGAGGCGGGTGAAAAGATTGCAATGCACTGCATGGGTGGTTCCGGACGTACTGGTCTTCTAGCGGCCAATTTGCTGCTAGAAAAAGGTTGGGATCTTGAGACGATTCGCCGTGAAGTGCAGGCATTACGTCCAGGCGCATTTACCAAACAGCCACAAATCGACTATGTAGAGAAGTTAGCGGCGACGTTCTAGTTGTCGCTAGTTTAACTTCTATCCTAATTATTGTATTAGTGAAAGCGGGAGCCTCGTTTTCGCTGAAACAGTAATTGGGTAGACCCCTGCTTGAGCAGGGATGACGTTGCTTTACTGAGTAGCTCTGTTTTACGCAAGTCACTCAACTTTACACGAGTAATTAAACCCTACTCAGGCAGAAGAATTATGTTGTCTAACCTTAGCAAAAGCGTTCGCCAGTATATGCTGGTCACTTTTAACTACTGGAATTTCACTATTACTGATGGTGCGCTACGCATGTTGGTGGTGCTGTATTTCCATGATCTAGGTTATAGCACCTTAGCTATTGCTTCTCTGTTTTTGTTCTATGAGTTCTTTGGTGTTGTCACTAACTTAATTGGTGGCTGGCTTGGGGCTCGCTTGGGGCTAAATCGAACCATGAATATCGGCCTTGGGATGCAGATCTTCGCTTTGTTGATGTTGGCCGTGCCGAGTGTCTGGCTAACCATCCCTTGGGTGATGGCTGCACAAGCGCTATCTGGAATCGCCAAAGATCTGAATAAAATGAGTGCGAAGAGCGCCATTAAGACGTTAGTGCCTGACGAACAGCAAGGTGCACTCTACAAGTGGGTGGCGATTCTAACTGGCTCTAAGAATGCACTGAAAGGGGCCGGCTTCTTTATCGGTGGTTTACTGCTCTCTGTGCTCGGTTTCCAATATGCCGTTGCTGCCATGGCAGCTGTGCTTAGTTTGGTGTTTATCGGCAGCGTACTTAGCCTAGAAAGTGATATGGGTAAAGCGAAAGCGAAGCCTAAGTTTAAGCAGATTTTCTCTAAATCGGAGAGCATCAATATTCTGTCAGCGGCACGCATGTTCCTATTTGGTGCTCGTGATGTCTGGTTTGTCGTGGCATTACCTATTTACCTTGGTTCAGTGTTCGGTTGGGATCATACATTAGTCGGTGGTTTTCTGGCTACGTGGGTAATTGCCTATGGCTTTGTTCAAGGCATTGCCCCAAAAATCACGGGCAAAGCCCAAGGAAAGGTGCCCGATGGCAGTGCAGCAATGTGGTGGGCATTAGCACTTGCGGCCGTGACTGGCATAATCGCTTATTGTGTTCAAATGCAATGGTACCCACAGGCTGTGATTGTGGTTGGATTATTGATTTTCGGCGCTATCTTTGCAGTAAACTCCTCGCTCCATAGCTATCTGATCGTCAGCTATGCCAAAGGTGATGGGGTTTCCATGGATGTAGGCTTTTACTACATGGCTAATGCGATGGGACGTTTAATTGGCACTGTGTTGTCTGGCTGGGTATTCCAAGTTGCTGGTCTTGCAGCATGTATGTGGGTCTCTTTTGCCTTCCTTGTGCTCACGACCATCATTTCGATCCGCCTACCTGGTGCTCCGAAAGCGATCGCTCAGTAAGTCATAAAATATCCACTTTAAAGAGTTAATCGTTAAACGACGATTGACTCTTTTTTATGTCAGGCGTATATTTATCGTCAAAATACGATAGAGGGTAGAGTGTGACGAATTGTACAGTTGATAATACTGAAATGTTCATTGCATCAGATGAGCAACTGGTCCAAGAGAAAACGCTGGCGGCACAAGCTAAGGCATTGTCCCATCCTGCTCGTATTCGTATCTTACGAATTCTGTCAGACCTAGAACGAGCCGGTGGTTGTTTAAACAGCGATCTAGTTTCTCAATTGGGTCTCGCTCAATCAACGGTATCTGAGCATTTACGTATACTTAAAGTCGCCGGTTTTATTAGTGCTGAGCCGATGCCACCGAAGGTGTGTTATCGAATCCAGAGAGAGGCACTCAGTGACTTTGCGCGTCTAACACAATCAGCCTTTGATTAAGCAAGCTTCTATCATTCTTTGATTATTGAGTCGGCATTGCCGACTTTTATTACTATAATTTAATCGTTATTCGACGATTGACGATATTGGAGAGTTAACATGTCCGAGTTAGCTATGGAACAACCGAAAAAGCTGGGCTTCCTTGATCGCTTTCTTACTTTATGGATCTTTTTGGCGATGGGAATTGGGGTGGTTCTGGGAGTTGCATTTCCGAGCCAGATTGAGAACTTGAATGAGTCAATGACGGTGGGAAGCACTAATATCCCTCTCGCCATTGGCTTGATACTGATGATGTACCCGCCATTGGCGAAAGTGAACTACGGCCTGATGGGCAGTGTGCTCCAAGACAAAAAGGCTGTGACACTTTCATTGGTTATGAACTGGCTGGTTGGCCCAATTCTTATGTTTGTGCTGGCACTGACATTTCTGGGTGATGAACCCAGCTTAATGACAGGTGTCATCTTAATTGGTCTAGCTCGTTGTATTGCTATGGTACTAGTATGGAATGACATTGGTGGTGGTAACAAAGAATACGGCGCAGCCTTAGTCGCACTGAACAGTGTATTCCAAATTATCACATATAGCTTCCTTGCTTGGTTATTCATTACGGTGTTGCCACCAAAATTTGGTTTCCAGGGGCAGGTCGTGGATATCTCAATGGGTGATATCGCTGAAAGTGTAATGATTTACCTAGGTATTCCTTTCTTGGCTGGATTTTTAAGTCGCAAGATCTTAGTCGCGAAGAAAGGAGAGCAATGGTACAACGAGACCTTTATTCCTAAGGTTTCACCGATGACGTTAATCGCACTACTGGCTACCATCGTACTGATGTTCAGCCTTAAAGGTGAGATGATAGTTGAACTACCAATGCAAGTAGTACGCGTAGCGATTCCACTTACGATCTACTTCTTTATGATGTTCTTTGTGAGTTTCTTTGTTGCTAAGAAGATGGGTGTTCCTTTCGATAAGAATGCGTCAATTGCATATACCGCGACGGGTAATAACTTTGAACTGGCCATCGCCGTGGCTATTGC
The DNA here is from genome assembly GCF_022432925.1 of Vibrio sp. CyArs1. Lineage (NCBI taxonomy): Bacteria > Pseudomonadati > Pseudomonadota > Gammaproteobacteria > Vibrionales > Vibrionaceae > Vibrio > Vibrio sp. CyArs1. Next base: position 85,132 of record NZ_JAKRBO010000008.1, read on the forward strand.
CGTATTTGGCTTGAATTCACCTGAAGCATTCGCGGGGGTTATTGGTCCTCTGATTGAGGTGCCAGTGCTGATTGCCTTAGTGAACTTCACATTGAAAATGAAAAAACGCTACTAGTGCCAAAAATAAAAGTGAAAAGCTGAGCATTAGGCTCAGCTTTTTTATAATAGGACTTTAGGCTTTTTTGCGCGTTTATCGTGCTTACTTTGGTACATGGCAAGGTCGGCTTTCTTCAAAGTGATTCGTAAACTGGACTGGAATGCCGAATAGCCGATACTGTGGCAAAGCTCAGGGTAGGCTTGGAAGTCATCAATAAATAAGCGATGCAGTTTGCTTATAGATTGCTTTAATGTGTCTTCATTTTCATAGTGCGTTAAAACTACAAACTCATCCCCACCATATCGAACAATCACATCCTTATCAGAAAAGCTCTGTCGTAAGCAACGTGCGAACCTAAGTAGAACCAAATCGCCTTCACTATGACCCAAGTTATCGTTAATCTGTTTAAAGTTATCGAGGTCAATAACGACGCAGAATCCTTTTTTCCAGCGAATCGAACTGAGATAAGTCAGGTTTCGCAGTTTAGTTAATGGATCGGTATACGCTTTCTTTTCGAAGAACTTTGCTTCTTGATGCAGTTCAGAAACATCGAAGCTGGTGGTATAGATGAAAGACTCGCCTTCAATGTCGACTTTAAACTTCAGCACATTGTAGTAAAAAGTGGAATGTAAGCTTTGAAACTTAACGATTTTTGGAATGCATTGGCCGGACTCAATATAATCGATACTCGCGTCATGACATTCTTGAAGCATATTGGCTACATTTTCAGGAACCACTTGAGATAGCGCGTTTGCCGTCATCCCTATTGGGTTGATGTCGGTATACTGGCGCAACCAGACATTAAATTTATCATTAATATAGACGTATTCGTGGGACGAATTTCTAATCGACAGAAACCCCGGAAAATGGCGAAATAGTTCATTCGCTTGGTGATATGTCAAATCTGTCACTGCTAAATCTCACTCAAGTAAGTCCGATCTTCCTACAGCTGAAAAGCGGTCGATGTCGTTATCGTTTTTTCAGCCGTTTCTAGCATGCTCCCAGTATAAGAACTGTGATGCACATCCTCTTGTTGATAGTTATTGGAAAAGAATGACTTAGTTCTCATAGATGAGACTGTTTGAGAGAGGATAAAGCAGCCGAAGCTGCTTTGAAGAAGGTAACGTAGACACTAAATGGACATAGCATTGTGCTTGTTTAGATACTGTTTAGCGTGTTCAGATCCCATATAGCGAGCTAAGGATTTATGAGGTACCGAGGTGAGATCGACAACGATCAAACCATCCAATGCGTCATTGAAGTTGGGGTCGACGTTAAAACAAACCAACTTGCCGTTTAAGTTTAGGTATTGTCTTAACAAGACAGGTACGCTTTTTCCAGTGTCCAGTCTTGAGATAACGCGCGACAACAGTTGAACGTCCGCTAGAGCACCCAGTGTTTGAGGGCACCACTGTCTATGGCGACTTTGTTTAGGGGGATTAGACGCGCTTACATATCGTGCACTGTCATTATCGTAGTGATGCAAGGTCATTGTGTCGGTGAGGAGCTGGCGAGCGATGTCGCTATAGTCATTGCTAATACTCACCGGACCAAATAGATGAGTGTAGTTTGGATTTCGACGTACAAATTCCGCAATACCTTTCCACAACAGTAGTAGGGCGCTCATGCTCTTTTGGTATTCTTCTGCGACAACACTGCGTCCCATTTCAATGGATTTGCCCATTGTATTTAAGAAAGTGTGCTCGAAGTTAAACAGGGTGCGAGAGTATAAGGTGCGCATATCCCCTTGCTTAATGAGCTGACCAACGAGACCTAGACGATAAGCGCCGACCAACTTTTGTTTCTCCTTGTCCCAAACAAATAGGTGTTGATAGAGCTGATCAAACTGATCGATGTCTAAAGATTGCCCCGTTCCTTCTCCAACTTGTCGAAAGTTAATTTCCCTTATACGTCCGATTTCTCGCATCACCGCAGGAATGTGATCCATGGTGGTACAGTAAACCTCAAACTCACCGCTAGTAAGGAGTAAGTGCTCTTGAGGGAGGAGTTCGATGTCCTCAAGCAGATCGCTGAGGTGAGTTTCTGAGGCTATGGCTTGCTCACGTTGATGAGAAGAAAGTGAGCTATGGTTTCTTTCAGGATGTTGCTGATTGAGCAAATAGGTATTAAGGCGCAGATAACTAACTAGCTGCTGACTGTCTAGCGAACTCACCTCTTTAAACTTGATTTTGTTGCCAATTGAAATTCGGATGGCGGTGTTCTTTTTATTGAGAAGCTCGCGACCTAGCATGGCCGTTCTCAGCATCGGGTGGACCTTTCCTGCCAAGTAGAAGTGTTTGGAGTTAACGCCGCCGATATGCACTGGCACAGTGGTTGCCTGATTTCTTTTGATAAGGGTACTAACGGATCGGCTCCATTGCTTGTCCTCCAGTTGAAGCGATTTTCTGTCAACCAGTTGGGACACTTCGCCTGCAGGAAATACAAGCAGAAGGCCACCAAGTTCTAAATGTTGGTTGGCTTGTCGCAATGCTCTGGAGTTTGATCGATGTGCATTGGTTCCGTTGAACACATCTACGCCGATGAACAAAGGCTCCAGCTCCGGAACCAGTTTAAGAAATTCATTGGCAAGAATTTTCACGTCCTTGCGAATCTGCAGTAGCACCTCAGCCAAGATGACGCCTTCAACACAACCTAGAGGATGATTAGCTACGATGATGGTTGCTCCAGTTTTAGGTATCGTCTCACTACTGCCTGCTTCGATGCGATAATCAATACCTAGGATATCCAACGTGAAACGCAAGAAAGTCTCGGTATCACAATCTGCAGGACGTTGAGTGTATAATCGGTCTAAAACTGACAGGCCAGTAGCCCACTCAGTAACGTTTTCTGCTAGGCCTAGTGGAGACCTGCGCGGCAGACGAAAAGGACTGGTAGTTTCCATGACAACCTCTGAACATAAGCCAAATTAATGTGGTTAAAATGCTATGACGTTGATATGTCAAAATGGCGAACAGCAGATGGAAGATGGATGACGTGTTGATGTCAAAATCGTGACATCGAATTAGAGGGATATGAGACAGTGAGAAGAAAAAGCCCAGCAATGAGGTCGCTGGGCTCGATTTAGTTAGTTTAGAATGTTGCGTTCACGGACAGTTTGAATCGGCGTTCATTTCCGAAATGAACATCGTTGATCACGCCTGTCGAGCTACCTGATTTAGTGGTATATTCGCCACCACCACCTGTGCCAGCAACATACTCTTTATCAAAGAGGTTTTCGATATTGAATCGGAAATCCCACACGACATAATCGCTCTTAATTTTGTGTGATGCACCGGCATCAAAGCGCACGTAACCATCCAGTTTGACGGTGTTAGCATTATCAGCCCAGCGCTCACCTTGATAGAACATACCAAGGTTAAATGCCGTCGAGTCAGTCATCGCATAGCGAGTCCATGCAGAGCCACTCCACTCTGGAACGTTGGCTGGACGTTTATCTTGGTATTTATCATGTTTGTCGAAGTTTGCATCTAAGTACATACCGGTTGCCATCACAAACCATTTATCGGCGATTTGACCTTGTGCACCAGCTTCCACACCTTTATGACGCTGAGTACCATTTTGCGTGGTGATACCGTTTTCTGTGATACTGATATTTTCCTTCTCAATGTCAAATAGGGCTCCAGTAAGCAGTAGGCGATTATCCATTAGCTCCCACTTTGTACCTAACTCGTATTGACGACTTTTCTCAGGTTCCCGTTCTGTCACTGAGTTGTCATCGTTAACCACGTTTGAGACTGGATTGAAGCTCTCCGAATAGTTAGCATAAATGCTGCCGTTGTAGCTTGGATGGAAGATTAAGCCAGCTTTTGGTGAAAATGATTGGCTGTCATTAGCACCACTGATGATTTCGCCTTTTGAGTTTTTTCCATCGGCAAAGTACATATCATATCGACCGCCTACAAGTGCTTGCCATTGGTCATTGAAGGTGATGAGGTCTTGAGCATAAAAACCGTAGAAATGGTTGTTGCTCTCATAGGTAGACGTGGCATTGTTGTAGTCTAGACCCGGGTTTGTAGGGTTCTCACCAGGTTGCACACTAATTGAGCTGTCTTTCACTCTCTGCTGAGCATAGTCATAGAACTGGCCGTTAGTACCAAGCAAGACTTGGTGATCCACATTGAGAGCAGTGAAGTTACCGTGAAGATCTGCATGGAAAGCTTGAGTTTTCCAATGATCATGACGATCAAATGGGCTCATGGTGTAACTGCCATCAACGAGCGTATTAGAGTCTGGTGTCGGCATCGAATCATAGCGATGACGCTTCATGTCTTGTAAGTTGTAGCTTAGTTTGGCTTCCCATTGTGTATTGATATACAGATTAAGATCAGCACCAAAGTTTTCTACATCGTTGTTGATGAATGACCAGTGAGCGTCTCTGATGGTTTCTTTATCGCCAATTCGATTTCCATTTAGATCCAACCAAGAGCCTGAGTCGATCGGTGCATTATCTTGAGTCTTTTCGTAGTTGAAGGAGAGTAGGCCCCAGTCGTAAAGATCGGCTTCAATGACGCCATAACCTAGAAAACGATCGCGTTCTCGGTTATCACCCGTTGCGTACTTTCTACTTTCAACACTGTCTTGTTTTACTAGGACAGTACGGCCACGAAGTGTCCCTGATTCATTCAATTTACCGGATGCATCAACGTGATAGCGCGTGCTACCTAGATCGTCAAAATCTGCACCTACGTTAACTTTTGGAGTCGCAGTCGGCTTTTTTGACACCATATTAATCATGCCACCTGGCGCTGAGTTACCGTATAAAAGGCTGGATGGACCCTTTATAACTTCAATGCGATCTAAGGTTTCAATTGGCAGCATGTAGTGAGTGAATAGCGAGTGACCATTGCGCAAGTAACCATTGGTTGATGACAACTCAAATCCACGTAAGTAGAACGTTTCTCTATTCCATTTCTGTGAGCCTGCGCTGACACTAGCATCGTTTTGCAACGCTTCACCTAATGTGGTTGCCAGTTGCTCATCCAAAACAATCTCAGGAATCACGTTTACAGATTGAGGGGTTTCTAACATAGAGGCATCGGTGCGCATAGCACCTGAAGCACTGTCAACTTTATAGTCATCAAAGCTTTGCGCATGTACGACGAGTGTTTCATCCACACTCGATTTGTTTTGTTCGGCAAATGCTGGAGAGGTGTTAAGTGCGAGTACCACGGCACTGCAAAGTGTGGTCACTTGAAATTTCATTCTGGGCTTTCCTTGCTCGTAAAAATCGAGACAAATTGAATAATTTATTATTGGTATATGACATCATATTAGTAGCGAGGTGAATGCTAATGCTATTTATTATCATTTACAATATTGCTAAGTGTAACAATCTGTATCTTTTGAAATTTAAGCTGATGGATTGCATCAAACAGGTAAATAAGGTGTAATTAATTTGTTGATAAACAAAAGGATAACGTCAGTGGAATGGGGACAACAAAAACAATATGAATGCTATCGTTACCTTAAAACAGGCATGAAACTCAGTCTTTCTGTTACAGGTGAGGAATCGCTCAAAGGGCTACCTGCATCTTTAATCGGCTTTAAATTTGATAACTATCTGGTTGTGGATGCGCAAGAACTGGAACAAGAGACGATTTGTGCCTTGAGAGAAAAAGAAGTGATTGTCAGAGGATTGACGGATACGGGATACGGACATGTGGTGGCTTTTACTTGTCAGTGTATTGCCGATTCTAACGTACCTAGTAAACAGGTTTATCTTTCACCTCCTAATAACTTCGTGACTAAGCCCATTCGAGAGCATTCGCGTTATAAGCTTGCAATTCCTTGCTCTCTTTCGCTGGGTAAAGCGCAAACCGAAGCAACGATGGTGGATTTCTCGTTGTCTGGTTGTGGTATTTTTATCGCTTCCGAACATGATTTTTGCAAAGGGCTAGAGGTAAAAATAGATTGTGAGTTGAATCGATTTTTACCCGCAGGAATTACCTTCGAAATTGCGAGTATTAAAAAGCATGGCGTAGGTTCGTTAATCGGAATTCAATTCAACCAGCAGGTGTTAATGTCAAATAACCTAAAAATGACACTTGCCGAATGGTCTCTTCAAGCCAGTCATTAGGGCGAGTAGGCACTTACTTTTCACCTTAGTCGCGAACAAGGCTTTCTCTTCGCTTATTTCAAGGTGTAAACTGTGCTATATAAAGAGCAGATTTTTTCGATGGAACGTGCCAGTTTATGCGTATCTTTACCCTAGTGTTGTTAGTTGTTTTTTCTTGGTTGCAATATACTCTCTGGTTTGGAAAAAACGGTATCGTCGACTTCAATCAAGTTGAATCAGAAATCCAAGTGCAACAGCAAGTGAATCAAAACCTACAGACACGTAATAATGAGATGTTTGCGGAAATTGATGACCTTCGACAAGGGCTTGATGCCATTGAAGAAAGAGCACGACATGAACTTGGAATGATTCAAGACGGAGAGACGTTCTATCGCATCATAGGTGAGGATAACCAATGATACCTGAACACCATCCTATCATCGCTATTGTGCCAGCTGCTGGCGTGGGCAGTCGTATGCAAGCTGACGTCCCAAAGCAATACCTTAAGATTAATGACAAAACTATTTTAGAGCATACGGTTGATAAGTTGCTGTCACACCCAAGTGTCGAAAGCGTCATTGTCGCTGTTAGTGAAAATGACCCTTATTATTCTGGATTGTCATTTTTATCGGAAAAGCCAGTAGTGCGTGTTGCTGGTGGCAATGAACGTGCCGACTCGGTACTCGCTGCCATCGACTACGTTAAACAGCGTATCCCTAATGCGTGGTGTTTGGTTCATGATGCCGCTCGCCCTTGTATCACCTTGGCAGACATCAGTAAGCTGATTTATGAAGTGTCCGTGCACCCGGTTGGCGGAATTTTAGCTTCGCCCGTGAAAGACACCATGAAGCGAGCCGATGACGTCAATGGTATTGACCATACTGTAGAGCGAGTGGGTTTGTGGCATGCGTTGACGCCACAAATGTTCAAAGTAGAGCTACTTCATAGTGCACTTACTAATGCACTAGAGGAAGGAGTTTCAATTACCGATGAAGCGTCTGCTGTTGAGTGGACCGGGCTTTCTCCATTGCTAGTTGAAGGGCGTGGAGACAACATCAAAATTACTAGGCCAGAAGATTTAGCTCTGGCTGAATTTTATTTAATGAAAGAGGAAGTACAACAATGAGAATAGGCCATGGCTTTGACGTTCATAAGTTTGGTGGCGAAGGTCCTGTAATCATTGGCGGTGTGGCCATCCCTTACGAGCAAGGATTGATCGCACACTCTGATGGTGATGTTGCACTTCACGCTTTATGTGATGCCTTACTTGGGGCTATCGCCGCAGGAGATATTGGTCGTCACTTCCCAGATACTGATGCCGAGTGGGAAGGAGCGGATAGTCGCGCTCTACTTCGTGATGTGTACAGTAAAGTGAAAGCGAAAGGCTACGAACTGGTTAATGCGGATATCACCATCATGGCGCAAGCTCCTAAAATGGCTCCTCACATTGACAGCATGTGCCAAGTCATTGCACAAGACTTAGATACCGATATTGGTAACGTTAATGTGAAGGCAACGACAACTGAAAGATTAGGCTTTACAGGACGTAAAGAAGGAATTGCCACTGAAGCAGTGGTATTGATTAGCAAAATTACGTCTTAATAGGCAGCGATGATGACTGATGTTTTACAACACTTAGCCTACCTATACGGTAAGCCAACCACGACAGCCAAATTTAAAGCGACCAATGAAGATTTTGTGGTTCGCGAAGTACTTGGCTTCGAGTTCACAGGAGAAGGCGAGCATTTGATGCTACACGTTCGCAAAAATGGTGAGAATACCAGCTTTGTTGCCAACGAACTGGCAAGGTTTTGCGGGGTCAAGTCCAAAGATATAGGTTGGGCAGGTCTTAAAGACAGACATGCTGTGACAGAGCAGTGGTTGAGTGTGCATCTGCCGAAAAAGAATGTCCCTGACTTTTCCGACTTTCATAAGCAATATCCTAGTATTGAGATAGTAGCAACTAACTGGCATAACAAGAAGTTAAGACCAGGTGATTTAGCGGGGAACGAGTTTGATATTCGTCTTACGGACGTTTCTGATATAACGGAATTGAGCGCGAGATTACAGCAAGTCGAAGCGAGTGGTGTTCCTAACTATTTTGGTCAGCAACGATTTGGTAGAGATGGCGGCAATGTCACCGAAGCAAGACGTTGGGGACGTGAAAATGTACGAACTCGTAACCAAAATAAGCGCAGCCTATATTTGTCGGCAGCTCGCTCTTGGATTTTCAATGAGATTGTCTCTAAGCGCATCGAAGCTCAGAGTTTCGAGAGTGCAATCGCGGGTGATATTCTGGACGATAATGGCGTGATTACCGCTGCACTGGCTGGTGATAACGCACTGCCGACAGAGCAAGATGCTTTAACACTTGAGCAAAGCGCGGTAGATCAAGAGCCTGACCTCATGTTGTTGATTCGTGGTAATCGTATGCGACACGATCGCCGAGCTATCTTACTGAAGCCTGAATCATTAAAAAGTCAGCTAGAAGATGATGCCGTGACGCTTTCTTTCTTTTTAGACTCAGGTAGCTTTGCAACATCAATCTTACGAGAGCTGGCTCAAATAGAAGAAGTGGAACGACAATTCTAAACACATGGATATGAGTAAAAAACTTAGCATTTTAATCAGCAATGATGATGGGGTGCATGCCGAAGGCATTCGAGCACTAGCGAAAGAACTTAGTGATATTGCGCAAGTAACCATTGTTGCACCAGATCGCAACCGTTCTGGTGCCTCCAACTCATTGACGCTAGAACAGCCTCTGCGCGTTAATCAAATTGAGCCGGGTGTGTACTCTGTGCAAGGCACACCGACGGACTGTGTGCATTTTGCACTCAATGAGTTGATGAAAGATGACCTGCCTGATCTCGTGCTATCTGGTATTAATCATGGCGCAAACCTTGGTGACGATGTTCTGTATTCCGGAACGGTTGCCGCAGCTATGGAAGGGCACTTTCTTGGAGTTCAATCCATTGCATTTAGCTTGGTAGGCAAACAGAACTTTACCGCTGCGGCGATTATCGCTCGTCAGTTTGTGGAGCGACATCTTAAGCAAAGAGTCCCAACTAATCGCTTGTTAAATATCAATATTCCAGATTTTCCATTAGCGCAATTGGGTCAGGTTGAGGTGACTCGATTAGGCGCGCGCCATCATGCTGAGAGTATGATTAAACAGAAGGATCCACGTGGTCACGATATCTATTGGCTAGGTCCTCCGGGGAAAGAGCAAGATGCGGGTATAGGAACGGATTTCTATGCAATAGAGCATGGCCATATTTCCATCACTCCACTTCAGGTGGATTTGACCGCGCATGAATCAATTGGTGCAATGGAACGTTGGATAGCAGGGAGAGATTAAGGTAATGAATCCGCAAGCGGAACGACTCGTTGAGTTTATCAAAGGGCATGGCATTACCAATGGTGCAGTATTGGAGGCGATTCAATCTGTACCGAGAGAACAGTTCGTGTCTCAAGCGATGATACATCAAGCGTATGATAACAATGCGTTGCCTATTGGCGCTGGCCAAACAATATCTCAACCTTATATTGTCGCCAAAATGACCGAGCTTTTAGAGCTATCAAGAGAAACTAAAGTACTCGAGATAGGAACGGGTTCTGGCTACCAAACTGCAGTTTTAGCTCAAATAGTTGAGCACGTCTTCTCGGTAGAAAGAATCAAATCTCTTCAATGGGATGCTAAACGTCGCCTAAAGAGACTCGATATTTACAATGTCTCGACTAAACATGGTGATGGTTGGCAAGGGTGGAAAGCAAAAGGTCCTTTTGATGCGATTATTGTGACAGCGGCAGCGGCGACAGTCCCTGACGCGTTACTGTCTCAGCTCACAGAAGGTGGGCGACTTGTAATTCCTGTTGGTGATGATGAACAACAACTATTAAAAATTACTCGAAAAGGTGATAGTTTTAATAGCGAAGTTATTGAATTAGTAAGGTTTGTTCCTTTGATTGCAGGTGAATTAGCGTAAATGCAAAGCCGTTTGAAGGCCGTGGGTTCCGTAATTATGTTGTCCAGTGCACTTGTTGGGTGTGCTGGGCGTTCGCCTGCACCTGTCTCAGATTTGGGAGGCAGGTACGATAATGTCTCTCGAGGGAGCTATCGCGGTAGTTATTACGAAGTGCAAAAGGGTGACACCCTCTATTTCATCGCCTACAAAACGGATAAAGATGTTAAGGAACTGATTCGACTAAATAATCTTCGTTCACCTTACACCATTCATCCTGGTCAGCGCCTCAATTTGTGGCGACCTGTTTATACTCCTCCTGCGTACGCTGGCTCTGGTGCTGGGGAAGTGGCTGCGGCTTCTACTGCAACAGCTGCCGCGGGTTCTACCACCGCTAAAGCTAAGTCTTCTAACTCGCAATCCTCCAAAGCGAAGACGGGTAGTTCATCAACGCAAAATAGTCAAAAAACAGCCACTAAGAAGGTTGATCAATCAAAAACAAAGGAGTATGGTGACTCTAAAGGTAAACAAAATGTTAATAACACAAAACCCAATACGGCAAAACAGAGCACTGCTCAAACCAAGCCGAAGGCACCACCTAGCTCTAGCGGCAAAGTAACGAGCTGGCAATGGCCAACCAATGGACGTGTAATAAAGAACTTTTCTGCAGGGGACCAAGGAAATAAAGGTATCGACATTGCAGGCCAAAGAGGCCAAGCGATTGTTGCCACTGCAAAAGGAACCGTGGTTTATTCGGGTAATGCACTCAGAGGTTATGGAAATTTGGTTATTGTTAAGCATAACGATAACTACCTCAGTGCCTACGCACATAACGATCGGTTATTGGTATCAGAAGGACAAAGTGTAAAAGCCGGACAAAAAATCGCAACAATGGGAAGCTCCGGAACCAATAGTGTAAGACTGCACTTTGAAATTCGTTACCAAGGTAAATCGGTAAATCCTAAGCGTTACTTGCCGTAATTACCGTATACGTATTTACAATACGAAAGCTACTTGCAATTTGATTGACGTTATCAGAGAAGGTTAGCGACATAGTTTGTAGTCATGTTTTGCTAGCTCGCCAGGGGGAGGCGCTATGAGTATCAGCAATGCAGTAACCAAAAATGAAAACTTCGACGTTGAAACGGAATCAACGGAGATCGTCGAAAACGCACTTACCAACGATGAATCCATTTCTGACGATAAAGATATGTATGACGCATCGGCGAAAAGCCTGGATGCGACTCAGCTTTACTTAGGCGAAATTGGTTTCTCTCCATTACTTACCGCGGAAGAAGAAGTCCTGTATGCACGGCGTGCCCTAAAGGGTGACGAAGCCGCTCGTAAACGTATGATCGAAAGTAACCTACGCTTGGTGGTGAAGATCTCTCGACGTTACAGTAATCGTGGACTGGCGCTGCTTGATCTTATTGAGGAAGGAAACCTTGGTTTGATTCGAGCCGTCGAAAAGTTTGACCCAGAACGAGGCTTCCGTTTTTCTACTTACGCCACATGGTGGATTCGACAAACGATTGAACGTGCATTAATGAACCAGACTCGCACCATTCGTCTTCCGATTCATGTAGTGAAAGAACTCAATATCTATTTGCGTACTGCTCGTGAGTTATCACAGAAGCTAGACCATGAGCCTACAGCAGAAGAGATTGCACAGAAACTTGATAAGCCAGTCAGTGATGTGTCCAAGATGCTACGTCTAAATGAACGTATTAGCTCAGTAGATACACCGATTGGCGGTGATGGTGAAAAAGCACTCCTAGATATTATTCCTGACTCAACGCATTCAGATCCTGAAGTCTCGACTCAAGATGATGATATCAAGTCTTCGCTGATTCACTGGCTTGACGAGCTAAACCCTAAGCAGAAAGAAGTACTAGCTCGACGTTTCGGTCTGCTCGGTTATGAGCCATCGACGCTAGAAGAAGTAGGACGTGAGATTAATCTGACCCGTGAACGCGTGAGACAGATTCAAGTTGAAGGCCTACGTCGACTTCGCGATATCCTGATCAAACAAGGGTTGAATATGGAGTCACTGTTCAATTTTGATGACGATTAAACTTTTCGTCTCATAAACAAAAAAATACCGCCAAATTAGGCGGTATTTTTATCTGTGCGTAATGCTGAACTGTCTTATGCCCAGCCGTTTGGACTCTTCTTACGACGAGGAATGATGTGTGGAAGAATCAAGCCAAATAACAGACCTGCTCCAGCAACACCACCGCCATACATAAAGTAGCGCAGCAGTAGGTCTTCTTTCTGTGTATCCAGTTTTGCGCGTAGCTCACGGATTTCAGTTTGTGACGAGGTTAGCTGTGAGCTGATATCTGAGTAGTTTTGCTCAAGTTCAGCAATTTGCTTGTTACGTGCCTCTAGAGAGCTCACTAGACCATCTTTTTCGCTGTTTGCTGTTTGACGAGCGTTAGCCAGCAGTGATTTCGCTTCAGTCAGTTCTTTCTCAAGGCGCGGAAGACGCACTGCCATGCTCTCTTGAGTGGTCACATACTTAGTTTCAACCCAGCCTTTACGGCCACGGCTATCTTGAACTTGAGAGTAACCATTCTCTCTGTTAGTGGAGAGTAGTCGAACTTTGTCACCAGCATTGATGCTGCCAATGATTCGATATTGGCTGCTAGGGCCAGAATGCATGTAAGTAAATAGCTTGTCAGCAATATAACGATCCTGCGCCAATGCAGCAGGGGCTGCCAGTAATGACACCATGATCATGCAGATCAGTTTTTTCACAGTAAGTCCCTTAAGTGTTTCAATGGGGGAATGAACAAGAAAGTATCGTTCGCTTTGGTCGCGGGGACGTACTCTCAATTTGTAAATTTTTAAGAATGGGCAAATAGTATGAAGTTTCTTAACGGGGTGCAACAAAGAAGGGAGGCAAAGCCTCCCTTTATTTGAATTTGAGTCAAATATGACGTGAGCTTCACATCTCTCTGACTTTATTGCACATCGTGCTTATGCACCAAAGATGGCTTGCATTGCGTAGAAGAATACGACCGCTAGTAGTGCACCTGCTGGTAACGTCACAATCCAAGACGCTACGATGTTACGAACTACACCTAAGTTTAGTGCAGCAATACCGCGAGCAAAACCAACACCTAGAACCGCACCTACAAGTGTTTGTGTGGTCGAAATAGGAAGACCTGTACCTGAAGCTAAAACAACTGTACAAGCTGTTGCTAGCTGTGCAGCAAAGCCACGGCTTGGTGTTAGTTCGGTAATACCGGTACCAACAGTCGCCATTACTTTGTGGCCCATTGTTGCAAGACCTACAACGATACCGATACCACCTAGAGGAAGAATCCACCAAGCTATAGAGCTTTTCGCTGTAATTTCACCCATATGTTCTACGGTAGATACTACCGCAGACAGTGGACCAATTGCGTTAGCTACGTCGTTTGAACCGTGTGCAAATGCCATTGCACAAGCTGTGATAACCATTAGAACACTGAAGATACCTTCAACGCCGCTAAAGCCATGATCTTCCTCACGGTTAGCAAATTTACGCTGGATATAGATGTAACCACCGATCATAACGAGTGCTGAAACACCTGCAGCCCAGAACCACGCTTCCATACCTTCTAGGTGCAGACCTACGTGTTTAAGACCTTTTTTAATCGTTACCAGGGCGATAACCATGGTAGTAATGAACATGTAAACAGGCACAAAACGCTTTGCGTTAAACAGTGGTTTTTCAGTATCAAATATCAGTCGTTGTGCACTGATAAATATTACGTAAGCAAAAAAGCCAGAAATAACAGGGGTAATAACCCAGCTACCTACGATGCCTTTAACTGATCCCCAGTCTACCGCTTCAGTACCGACTGACACACATGCGAAACCAATGATGGCACCGATGATTGAGTGTGTCGTTGATACTGGCCAGCCCATGTAAGAAGCTAGAAGCAGCCATGTACCAGCGGCAAGTAGAGAGGACATCATACCGTAGACAAGAATGTCAGGTTGATGGGCGAACAGTGACGTTTCAATGACACCTTTACGAATCGTGTCAGTCACTTCACCGCCGGCAAGGTATGCGCCAGCAAATTCAAAGATCATCGCAATGATGATCGCTTGCTTAACTGTTAGAGCTTTAGAGCCAACAGAAGTACCCATTGCATTGGCAACATCATTTGCACCAATACCGATTGCCATAAGGAAACCGAATACTGCTGCAACAATAATTAGGATAGTGCCGTAGTTTGCAAGAATATCCATTGTAATACCTAGTTTTGTTTCATAACAAGCGGAGCAATTCTTTAGGCGCAGGGCAAACTCTTAAGCATTGTCTGTGCTCAACGCCTAATTCATCCTTGCTCTTTGTTACTTAGTTAACGTTCGATTAAGACCTAGACAGCATCACTTCAAGACGAGCGCCTACACGCTGGGCTTGATCTGCAATACCGCCGACCCATTCAAAAATCTTGTAGAGGAACATGACATCAATTGGATTCATGTCGTGCTCAATCGTCATCAATTGCTGACGAAGTTGGATCTGCATTGCATCAGTGTCATCTTCGATGATGTCTAGCTGATGAATCATTTCTGCTACAAGCGTAACTTCGCGGCCTTTAAAGCCAGTCTCTAACAGTTCATCAAGCTCGTTAATTACTTTTTGAGCTTGGTTAGCTGCATCAAGACAACGCTTCACATATGCGATGAAGTTTTCTTGCAGTGGAGCTGGAATGACGAGTTGTCGACCGTATACACGCCCGGCAATGTCTTTTGATAGGTTCGCTAACTTATCTTGCTGTGTAAGTAGCTCAAGCATGTCGCTACGATCCACAGGCATGAATAAACCGCGTGGTAGTTTTAGGCGTATTTCACGCTTAAGTACGTCCGCCTCTTTCTCTAGGTGAGAAATCTGCGCACGGATCTCTGCTGCTTTCTCCCAATCGCCCTGAGCACTAGTCTCAAAGAAGTTGATAAGATGAGAACAACATTCTGTTACGCACACTACGTGGCGCTGCAAAGGCTTAATAGGGGACTTTGCAAATAACCCCATAATTGTATTTACTGGCATGGTCATTCAACCTAATTAATATAACCTGAAATAAACATACACCAATTCATGGTGAAATGTTGAGCGATGGCTATAAAGGCGCGCATGGTAACCCATTAAAAGTCTGATTTAAACTGTTTTAGATCATCATTTGGGTGATATTTGTCACTTGCTGAACGCATCGATTGCTCATATCCTGTTGTGAGTGTCCCCGAAAGGTAAAACTATGGAAACCGAGATAGAACTGAAGTTTTTTGTTTCTCCTGAATTTTCAGAAACTTTGCGTAACAAAATTTCTGAAACAAAAGTACTTCAGCACAGTTGTCGTGAGTTAGGAAACACTTACTTCGATACTCCTGATAATTGGTTACGCCAACATGATATTGGCTTAAGAATTCGCCGTTTTGATGATGTTTTTGTTCAAACTGTAAAAACATCTGGACGCGTGGTTGCAGGTTTGCACCAACGTCCAGAATTTAATGCAGAACACACTTCCAACTCTCCATTGCTCACTCTTCATCCAGTAGATATCTATCCTCAAGGAAAAGATATCGATGTATTGCAAGCAGAACTGACACCTATTTTTGCGACAGACTTTACGCGTGAACAGTGGTTGATTGGTATGGCTGATGGTAGCCAAGTGGAAGTGGCCTTCGATCAAGGAGTGGTCTCTTCGGGTGATAAAACTTATCCCATTTGCGAAGTGGAGCTGGAGTTAAAATCAGGTCAGACCGATGCGCTATTCACATTGGCTCGCTCATTTATTGAAGACGGTGGTATTCGTTTAGGTAACTTAAGTAAAGCGGCGAGAGGTTATCGCTTGGCAATGGATTACGAAGGTGATCCCGTCAAGACAATGGATCTAGTCGACACAGTAGAAAGCGATAATGTTGAAACCTGCTTTATCCAGTCTCTCGAACATGCTCTAGCTCACTGGCACTATCATGAGCAAATTTACGTTGAGCATGAGTCCATAGAAGCGCTGCATGAAATTAGTCATGCACTAAGCTTTATTCGCCAGATTCTTACTGTTTACGGTGGTATTGTTCCTCGCCGTGCTAGTGCAATTGTACGACAGGAATTGAAGTGGTTAGAAGAGGAGCTAAGTTGGCTTAAGAGTTATGATCACTTCGAAACGTTACTTGAAGATAAAGGGCATGTTCTAAGAAAACTGGATGCAAGAAAGTATTTGGTTGCTGAGCTCAAAGAAATGGAGCAAGAGCTACCTGATCGTGAAGACATGCTGAAATTGATTCACTCGGCACGCTATGCAGGTCTATTATTAGACTTAAGTCGCTGGATTTTATCGCGAGGCTGGCAGCCGTTTCTTGATGACAAAGCTCGCGATAAGATGGCGCAAAATATTAAGCCGTTTTCCATCAAACAGCTTGCACGCACTTGGGCTGAATTGATTGAGGCTTTCCCGCCTGAGAAGCTTCTCACTCGACAGGATTACATCGACCAACAATATCGTTTGATGAGGAATCTCTACACCGGTGTTGGCTTTGCTAGCCTTTATAATACGGATGAGCGCAATAGTTTCCGGCTTCCTTGGGCTGATTTACTTCAGGGAATTGACGACTTACTGATGTTGGAGCCTTTGGAGCGCTTAGTCACAAAATTAGAAGGCGAAGAACAACAGCAACTAGAACGTTGGTTGAAACGCCAGGAGAGCTCCATACTACATGCGATGGAGCAAACGCGACAAATCAGTATTGAAGCCCAGCCTTACTGGCAGGATTAGTGGCTAATTAACTGCTACAAAAAAGAGGCGTGCTGCCTCTTTTTTGTTATTTATTGGAGTCCAGTGAATCCATTTTCTTTTCGATTTTCTCTAGCTTATGTAAGATGATTTCTTGTTGGTTTAATACCTTCTGTAGCATCACTTCTTTATGTTTAGAACGCCTTTCATCCATTGAGCTTGGTGAAGAAAGCAGCGAGGTAATCAAACCTGATGTCATACCAAACAAACCAACACCACAGATGATAATCACCCCAGCTAGCGCTTTCCCCAAACCCGTAACAGGGTAATGATCACCATAACCCACCGTTGAAACGGTAACAAAAGCCCACCAAACGGCATCACCGATATGCTGAATATTTGCTTCGGGATCATCTCCTTCCGCCCAGAGCATAAGCCCGGCACCTGCGGTTATCAGCAAGATCAGTAGCAATAAAATAGAGGCAATGGTGGTTTCGTGCTTATTTCGCGCCAGTTGTCTTAGTAGGGCTTCACCAGAACGGATAACCAAGATAACTCGAAAGATATGAAACACTCTGGCAAAACGTAGCGGCTCGATCATAGGTACACTAGCGACAAAATCGATCCAGTGGGTTTTCATAAATTGCAGACGATCTGTGGAGCGGATCAGATCTATGAAAAGCTGCAGCAGAAATAAACTACAGATTATAAAGTCTAGGCCGATAAGGACGGTACGCTCATCGCTATTGATAGGCGCAAACAACAAGGCTGAGATCACAAATAGTGCCATAAACGACAGAAAAAGTGACAATAAACTCAGAGGCTTAGTTTCAGTTTTGGTATCATTTGCTTTCATACGAGGCTCGAAATAAATAACTTGGGCTCATGCGTGCCATTTCCTTTAGCGAAGGTAACGTACAAGTAAATGACGTTGGCATCAAAGTTAGGTAAAGACACCCTAACTATATAATAAATAATGGAGAACGGATAATGACCACACTGGCATTTAAACCTTGGGAGCGTGTAATAACGGACGTGCGCTTAGTTCCTAAGATGTTGATGTTAATGATATTTAGTACGGTTCTGTTGGTTAGCAAGCAATTATGGGATGCCAGTACATTTTATGATTCATTGCTTGCTGCGACGCAAAGTGCAGAGGTCGCGCAACAGCATTATGAAGCCTACTTAGTTCAAGTGGTTTGGCAAACAGCATTGATGATTGTGCTTTTTGTCGCGCTCTTGTTATTCGCCGCTAAAACGATGTTAAAGCAAACCACATATCTTAGCGATGCTATCAAACGTATGGCGGACAAAGACCTGACCGTACCGGTTAATATGGATTGTAAAGACGAGTACGGTGACGTTGCTAGAGAGCTAGAACGCACTCGCGTTCAGCTACAAGATATCATTAAGACTCAAGTGGTTACTTCTCAAGAACTCGCGACACTCACTGAAGTGATGACATTAAGCATGTCTGAGACCAAAGAGTCTTCTCAAGAAGAGTTTAACGAAATCGATCAGCTTGCCACGGCAATGAGTGAAATGAGTTCAACGGTCCAGACGGTTGCAGATCACGCTCAGAATGCTTCTCAGCTAACAGAACAAGCTTCAGGGCAGGCATCGACAGGTCAACGTTTTGTTCAAGGCACTGTGACTAAAATGAGTGAGTTGTCGGATGATATCGCAGCTTCTGCGCAAGCGGTAAACCAAGTTGAAGAACGTGTTGAGTCCATCGGCAGTGTTGTGGGCACCATTCAAGGTATTTCAGAGCAGACTAACCTTCTAGCGCTTAATGCAGCTATTGAAGCTGCACGTGCAGGAGAGGCAGGCCGAGGCTTTGCTGTTGTTGCGGATGAAGTGCGCAATCTCGCTCAACGCACACAGCAGGCGACAGTAGAAATCCAAGAGATGATTTCTCAACTGCAATCAAGCGCCAATTCAGCGGTTGAATTAATGGAAAAGAGCGTGGTCGAAGCGGCCGACGGTGTAGAACTTGTCACCAATGCAGGTGTAGAACTTGATGGCATTGTGAATCAAGTCAATCAGATTAATGATATGAACTTCCAAATTGCCACAGCAGCGGGTCAGCAAAGCAGTGTTGCCGAAGAGATGAATCAAAACCTGACTAATGTAAGAGAGCTGGTCGAAGCGTCGGTTGTGGTTGTTACTGAGCTGTTGGAAACGTCGGAAATGATGCAGAATAACGCAACAGAACTCGATGGTAAGATTCAATCGTTTAGAGTTTAATTCGCAATAATAGAAAAGGGGTCACTGATTACAGTGACCCCTTTTTTGTATCCAACGAATGTGTGCACTGTAGCAACAAAAACTACAGTGCTAGTTTTCTTCTGCTGATTCTGTTTCCGCTTGTTGCTGTTGTAACTCTAAGACTTGGTTGTCAATTAGACGCGCTTTTCCTAAGAAAGCCGACATCAAAATAACCGCGTGCGTTGAATCACTGCTAATCGGTTGCAAGCTGTGTGCGTCGCGAATGAAAATTTCGTCTGGCTGAAGACCTGCTGCACGCAATTGATCACTTGCGTCTTCAACAATGGAAGCGTAATCATCACGACCACCGCGAATTGCACTGTTAATCCAACGCATGGTTTTTGCTAACACAGGTGCACGCTGGCGTTCATCCATTGTCAGATAACCATTACGTGAGCTCATTGCCAAGCCATCCATTTCACGCACTGTTGGGACACCGACAATGTCAATATTCATGGCAAGATCGCTCACCATTTGACGGATAAGCGCCAGTTGCTGGTAATCTTTTTCACCAAAGCAAGCTACGTCTGGCTGAACGATATTGAACAGCTTAGTGACGATAGTTGATACGCCTCTAAAGTGCCCTGGACGTG
The DNA here is from genome assembly GCF_022432925.1 of Vibrio sp. CyArs1. Classification (NCBI taxonomy): domain Bacteria; kingdom Pseudomonadati; phylum Pseudomonadota; class Gammaproteobacteria; order Vibrionales; family Vibrionaceae; genus Vibrio; species Vibrio sp. CyArs1. The sequence goes on from NZ_JAKRBO010000008.1 coordinate 104,862, forward strand.
AAGCACCTTCAAGTATGTGAGAAATGCCTGGAACCTCAACAAAGCTCTGTTTATCCAAGCCTTGTGGGTACATAACTTCTGGTGTTGGCGTGAACAATAAGTCGACACCTTCAGCCGTCAACTTCGCCATATCTTCGTCAAGCGTGCGTGGATAGTTGTTTAAGTCATCCGCACGATCAAATTGCATCGGATTAACAAAAATGCTCGCGACGACGACATCAGCATGTTCGCGTGCTTTGCGCATTAAAGTAAGATGGCCTTCGTGCAAATTACCCATAGTAGGAACAAAGGCAATTCGACGCTGTTCGCGCTTAAGTAGTGCAATTTGCTCTCTAAGTTCAGCAATATCAGCTAAAGTTTGCATGATTCCCCCTAGGCAATCGTATGAGCGTCATCAGGGAAAGCGCCGCTTTCCACATCAGCGATGTACTTCGCGACAGCACTGCGCATATCACCAGTTTCTGCGAGGAAGTTTTTCGAGAACTTAGGCATGTAGTTCGCCGAAATACCAAACATGTCATGCATTACTAAGATTTGGCCATCAGTAGTGTTACCTGCACCGATACCAATAACAGGGACATCGAGCGCTTCTGTGATACGTTTTGCGAGCTCTTGAGGAACGCATTCCAATAGAACGATTTGAGCGCCAGCTTCTTGAAGAGCCAGTGCGTCACGTAACATTTTGTCTGCATTCTTCTGATCGCGACCTTGAACTTTATAACCACCAAAAATATTGACGCTTTGCGGCGTTAAACCTAGGTGAGCACAAACTGGAACAGCACGTTCAGTCAGCATTCTTACGGTATCAACGAGCCAATCACTGCCTTCAATTTTAACCATGTTAGCGCCTGCACGCATCAGCTTTGCCGCATTCTCACAAGCTTGCTCTGGAGTGGCATAGCTCATGAAAGGCATGTCGGCCATAAGAAGACAGTTTGGGCTGCCTGCACGTACACTACGAGTATGATAAACAACATCTTCTACTGTTACAGGAAGTGTGTCGTTGCGGCCTTGAAGTACCATACCTAGTGAATCACCCACTAGTAGAACTGGCATTTCTTGGCTTTCAAATAAACCTGCAAAGCTCGCATCATACGCGGTTGACGTTGCAAATTTACGACCTTCTTGTTTCCATTTAACAAGATCGTTGATGGTGACTTTTTTCATTTTTAATCCTTACTTAGGGGTTGGCTACGATTGCCAAACTCTGAGCCCATTACGTGACACATTGTCCACCAGTGTTTTGAGCTCAGTCCCGTCAGGGAGTTGTAAATTTGGTGCGATTTCCAGAAGCGGATAGAGAACAAACGCTCTCTCTTTCATTCCATAATGAGGAACGGTTAGGCGCTCGGAATCGATCACCTCATTGCCATAAAGAATAATATCTAGATCAAGAGTTCTTGGGCCCCATCTCTCATCTTTACGGACACGCCCTTGTTCCAGTTCGATCGCTTGCGTGCAATCGAGGAGCTCAAGTGGCGTTAATTCGGTAGAAATTTGCGCGACAGCATTAATGTAATCAGGCTGATTTTGTGGTCCCATTGGTGTACTGCTATAAAGCGAGGAGCAAATCGTGAGCTTACTCTTTGGTAAGTGCTTAAGTGCTTCAATCGCTTCGTTAGCTTGAGCTACGGGATCTGACAGATTGCTGCCAATCGCTATAAAACAAGTAATCATTACTCAGCGCTCTTAGATTTCTTCGGTGTTCTTCTGCGACGAGAACCAGAACGAGAGCTTGAACCACCAAGGTCATTGACCATGGCTTGACGCATATTACGCCCCGCTGATTGGAACGTTGCCCACCATTTTGCCAAAGCAGCCACTTCACCGCCTTCAATTTCGCCACGCATTTCGAGGAAATCAAAGCCCGCTCGGAACTTGTTAAGCTCCATCAGTCGGTAAGCTCGCTTGCCTGAACGACGAGGCAGTCGCAATTGCAGTTGCCATATCTCGCGAATCGTTGCGGTATGACGGCGCGGGATCGCTGTCGATTTGACTTGCTCATCGAGAATGCTATTGCTAGCTTCCATGATGGCGTCGTACTCAGACATGCCTTTTGACATTAATCGAGTGGCGTATTCCATCATTGGGTACCAAAGCATTGCAGCAAACATAAACGCTGGGTTTACGCGTTTACCTTCTTCGATGCGCTCATCGGTAGCGTCCAACACCAAGTCTAAGACTTGTTCAGTGCGAGAAGAATACTCTTCTGTAAAGTGCGGCGCTATGATTGGGAACAATTGTTGGAATAAATTGTATTCCCTTAATAGGTGATAGGTTTCTAGCCCATACCCAGACTGTAATAGCTTTAATGACTCTTCATATAAGCGAGCAGACGGGATATCACGCAATAATGGTGCAAGTTCTTCAATCGGCGCTGCTGTGTCTTCTTCAATGTCAAAATCTAATTTGGCAGCAAAGCGTATAGCGCGCAGCATACGAACAGGATCTTCGCGGTAGCGAACTTCAGGCTCACCGATAAGACGAATTAAACGATCTTCTAGATCTTCCATTCCACCTGCATAGTCGTGAATGGAGTAGTCGCCGATGTTGTAATACATCGCATTGATTGAGAAATCACGACGTTCTGCATCTTCATCAATAGAACCATAGACATTGTCGCGCAGTAGCATGCCTTCTTTGCTCTGTTGAGAAACGTTTTTTTCTTGTTCTTGATGGTGTCCACGGAAGGTAGCGACTTCAATAATATCGCGACCGAACATAATGTGTGCAAGACGAAAACGTCGACCAATGAGACGACAATTCCTAAATAGTTTTTTGATCTGCTCTGGCGTTGCGTTAGTGGCTATATCAAAATCTTTAGGTTGTTCTCCAAGCAGCAGATCGCGCACGCCGCCGCCAACGAGATACGCGTCATATCCTGCACCATTAAGGCGATATAAGACTTTTAACGCATTTTCGCTGATCTGCTTGCGCGAGATGTTGTGTTCGTCTCGGCTATAAGTCTGCAATGAAAGCTCGTGATAGACCGGTTGAACTTTTTGGGAATTTTCTTTTTTATTCATAATATTAACGCAATTTAGGTTCGCGAAATGACGCGGTTTTGGCGTACATTTCGTGCCTGACGCATGAAATTTGCCGCTTATGATAGCTTAGAGAGCCTCATTTGAGAATGGTGGTTTGATTTTGAGCTCATTTGGAAGTTGTAAAAGCTGCCAGTTTTCCACGCCCCACTGGATGATAGTCTCTATGTTTTCTGTTTCAATATGGCTATCAATGTTGAAACCAAGAAAACGCATTGCATTGAGTAATGTGGGTCTTGGATTGCCTAAATCAATAGCTGTGGCATGATTTTGTTTGGATAACTTGTTGCCATTATCATCAATTGCCAGTGGAAGATGCAGGTAGCTCACTGGTTCCACGTCTAATGTCTTATATAAGCTGATTTGACGACCTGTCGGTTCAATAAGATCAGCACCGCGAACGACTTCGGTGATGTTCTGATAAATATCATCGAGCACCACCGCAAGGTTGTAGGCAAACAACCCGTCACGACGCTTAATAATGAAGTCTTCTTCAGCTAGCGCTTTAGGGATATCCAGTTGGCCATATCGTTGGTCGATAAAGGATTCAACCGGATGGTGCATTTTGAGGCGGACCGCGCACTGATTGCTTGAACTCAGTGCTTTATCTCGACACGTACCTTGATAGTAGCCACCCAGTGCTTTTATTTGCTTTCTGGTGCACTCACAAAAATAAGCTTGCCCTTGATGAAGCCAATGGTCGATTTGAGCCTGATAAGCGTCCAACCGAGAACTTTGATAAAGAACATCACCATCCCAGTGCAATTGATAGGCTTCCAGTGTTTTTAAGATAAGCGAGGCTGCTCCAGCCACTTCACGAGGAGGATCAATGTCTTCTATTCGAACTAACCACTGGCCTGAATGGCTTTTGGCTTGGAAATAACTTCCCAAAGCGGCAATTAAGGAACCAAAATGGAGTGGACCTGAAGGAGAGGGGGCAAATCGACCTATGTACATAGTATTTGTTTCGTATGAAGTAGTGGATCAAAAAAGGGAGCGCTTGCTCCCTTTTCTTATCGCTTATTAGCCTTGCATTTGTCTTTCTTTGATTTCTGCAAGAGTCTTACAGTCGATACATAAATCGGCAGTAGGACGAGCTTCTAAACGACGGATACCGATTTCGATACCACAAGATTCACAGAAGCCAAACTCATCTTCTTCAATCTTGTTTAGTGTCTTCTCAATCTTTTTGATTAAGCGACGTTCGCGGTCACGGTTGCGAAGTTCGAGACTGAACTCTTCTTCTTGTGAAGCGCGGTCAACGGGATCAGGAAAGTTAGCTGCTTCGTCTTGCATGTGGTGCACAGTTCGATCAACTTCTTCCCTAAGTTGGTTGCGCCAAGCGCTCAAAATTTTTGTAAAGTGATCCATTTGAGCTTGTGACATGTATTCTTCACCAGCTTTCTCTTGATATGGTTCAACACCTGCAATGGCTAGGATGCCTAGCGCTTTTTTCTTAGTTTCTGGCATGCAGCATCTCCTACTTACACCTAGTCAACTGTGCGTACAGTTAATTTTAAGGCGGGTATCTATAGCAAAAAGAAATGCTGGTGGCAAATGAAGTTTGTTAAAGTTCTTATCAATGTGAAGTGAAATCACTTTTAGCTGAAATCGACCTTCGATAAGAGCGTAATTTCATTATCAAAAAACGCTGCCTTGTAACAAATTACCTCTACCCCTGCTTTCTCTGCTTGCTTGAGTAATTGTGAATATTTCGCATCTATATGGTGTGCCGCTGACACTTTTTCAATCCCTGAATGCAAAACAGCGAAAAATAATACAGCTCGATGTCCGGTTTGAACCATTTCTGTGAGCTCTCGCAAATGCCTTTGTCCTCTTGTGGTTTGTGCATCTGGAAAGTAGCCCTGACCGGTGGTGCTTGCATCATCAAGCAGTGTGACACTTTTTACTTCAATGTAGCAATCTGCGCGATCACTATCTTGTAATAAAATGTCGATTCTGCTGTTTTCTTGACCATACTTCACCTCGGTTCTCAACGATTGATAACCATTAAGCTCCTCAACAATGCCATTTTCTATTGCTTCAACAACTAAAGTATTAGCCCTAACCGTATTAACGCAAATTTTATGACCTGAGACGGTTTCCGTTAGCTCCCAACTATTAGGGTATTTTCGCTTTGCATTGTCAGAGGTGGAGTACCAAACGGTAGAGTCTGGGTCGGCGCAACCAGTCATTGCCCCGGTGTTTGCGCAGTGGATAGTGATCTGTTCTGTGTTGCTTAAATGGATATCAGCAAGAAAGCGTTTGTATCGTTTTATTAGCTTTCCTTGCTTTAAAGGAGGATCAAAGTGCATTTCGAGGCCATTTTTTATTAGAATGAGTGGCCACATTACAACATAAGGTCAAAGCGTTGTCACAGCTCCCTATAGAACAAGTGTTGCCTTCAATATTTGAAGCGATTTACTCATCGAATCAGATCATACTCAAGGCGGCGACTGGTGCCGGTAAGTCAACGTACTTTCCTGAAAAGCTTGTTGAAAGTGGACTGATAGACGGCAAAATTATCATGCTCGAACCGCGACGTATTGCGGCGAGGAATATAGCCATGTACGTAGCGTCGCAGCGTAGTGAAACGGTTGGTCAAACCGTAGGATACCGAATACGTGGTGAGAGTAAGGTAAGCAAGGATACAAAGTTAGAAGTTGTGACAGAGGGCATCTTAACTCGTATGCTGCAAGACGACCCTGAGTTAACGGGCATTGGAGCGATTATTTTTGATGAGTTTCATGAGCGTAGCCTGCATGCCGATACCGCACTCGCTTTTTCCCTTGAAAGCCAAGAGGCGCTGCGAGATGACTTGAAGCTGATTGTGATGTCTGCAACGTTGGAAGCCAATGACCTTCAACGTGTATTACCAACAGCAACCTTTATAGAATCCAGTGGACGCTCTTTCCCAGTGGAAACCCATTATGTGCCAATGAGCCGTAATGATAATCTGCCAATGTTTATGGCAAAACAAATAGAGAACCTGATGCTACGTGAGTCAGGTTCTTTGCTGGCTTTTTTACCGGGCGTTGGCGCCATCAAAAGAGTTGAAGAGCTTTTGAGCCAATCTGGTATCGAAGCAGATGTCTGTCCTTTATATGGGCAGTTGGATTTTAAAGCGCAGCAAAAGGCTATCCAGCCAGCTAAATCCGGGACACGAAAAGTCGTTCTTGCAACCAATATCGCTGAAACTTCCCTAACCATTGAAGGTATTCGCCTCGTCGTAGATTCGGGTTTAGAAAACCAATCTTGGTTTGATTTAAAGACCGGCGTTTCGAGACTTGAACAAACCCGCATTGCACAGTCCTCCGCGATTCAAAGGGCAGGACGTGCAGGTCGAATTGAGCCTGGGCTTTGTGTACGTTTATATAGTGAAACTCAGTTCAACTCACAACCTGAGCAAAGTACGCCAGAAATTCTACGTAGTGACTTGTCCGCATTGCAATTAGAACTGACCAAGTGGGGCTGCTCTGATGCAATGGATTTAGCTTGGATAGACCCTCCCAAGTCCACGCATCTACAGCAAGCCCAGTCGCTTCTTAGCAAGCTGCAACTTATTGATGAGAAGGGCAAGCAAACCGCACTTGGACATCAAGCTCATGAGTTGGGTGTCGAGCCTCGCCTTGCTAGCATGTTGCTACAGGCTAAGCAGTTAGGGTCTAAGACGCTCAATGTGGCAATAGCCGTATGCTGCCTGATTGAAGAGCCCGAACGCAATGAGCTGGATCTTACCCGTTCATTAACGCGCTGGCAGCAAGGCACTCACTCTCGCCGTGGCCCTCTTTCCCAAAGAGCTTCTATATTGGCGCAACGTTTATCGCATCGTTTTGTTTTAGAGGTGATGAATGAATCTTTACTCGGATTTGTCGCAGTGCTCGCATTCCCAGATAGAATAGCGGCAAGTCGCAGTGCAGCATCGGGACACTATTTGTTAGCAAATGGGCATGGAGCAAGTGTCGATAATCAGCAACCATTAGCGAAGTCACTTTACTTGGCCGTTGTTGATTTAATGAAAACTGGTCAGGGAAGTAGTCAGATTTTTAAGGCGTTGCCGCTGGATATTGAGCTGCTTTCGACAACAGCACCGCAATTAATTGATGAACTCTCTGTGGTGGATTGGGATGATCAGAAAGGTCGCTTAGTTGCCAGTGAACAACGAAAAATTGGCGCGATTGTTTTGCATCACAAAGAGATTCCCGTTCCAGAAAAAGCGGATGTTGAAGCTGCGCTGCTTGGCTATGTTAAGCGTAAAGGCTTAGCTGCGTTAGACTGGAGCTCTGACGCGCAAGCGCTTTGTACGCGCGTCATATGTGCTTCGGACTGGCTCCCAGATGAAGGTTGGCCGGATATGTCTGAGCAAGCATTGTTCGACGAGCTTGAGACGTGGTTATTACCCTTCATGACTGGCATCAAGAATGCCAAACAACTTAAGAAGTTGGATGTAATGGCCGCATTACAAGCCCGCTTAGGTTGGGATAAACAACAACGACTCAATGAGTGCCTCCCGACACATTTGGTGGTTGCCTCTGGCGGAAGAAAGAAAATACATTACCAAGTTGGTGAAGCTCCGACGTTGTCGGTGAAGCTGCAAGAAATGTTTGGCGAAAAGTCATCACCTACTATTGCGCTAGGTAAACAAGCGATTGTGTTAGAACTATTATCTCCAGCTCAACGTCCGTTGCAGATAACCAGAGACTTGGCGGCATTTTGGCAAGGCGCCTACAAAGAAGTACAGAAAGAGATGAAGGGGCGTTACCCGAAACATCCTTGGCCTGATGACCCAATGAATCATCAGGCAACGAGTAAAACTAAAAGACAATTGAATTCATGACAGTAACGAAAAAGTTGGCACCTAGTGGTAAAAAGCCAGCACCAAGAAAGACCACCACAAAATCGGCTCCTAAATCGAAAGCCAAAAGCAGCAAACCTAAGCGTAAGCCGAGTCGGAAAAAACCGAAACAAGGGTGGGGGAAACGCCTGTTCTCAATCGGTTGGAAACTGGCTTTGGTTGGCGTGGTCGCTCTTGGCGCGGTGTTTTACTATCTTGATCAAGTGGTTAAAGAGCGCTTTGAAGGCAATTTATTCGAGTTGCCAACAGTGGTTTATGCTCGTGTGCTCAATCTGTCTGTCGGCGACAACATCACGATAGCTCAGCTACGTAATGAACTGGACGTATTGAACTATCGTAAGGTATCTCAACCGCGCCATCCAGGAGAGTATTCCTCGTCTTCCACCAAGATAGAACTGATTCGCCGTCCCTTCGAATTTGCCGACGGTCCAGAACCCGATCGTCATGTGATGTTGTATTTTAACGATGGGTCATTGTCTAGAATTCAGTCGTTGGAAAAGAAAGGCGATCTTGGCTTTCTAAGAATTGAACCTAAGATGCTTGGGATGCTCGAGAAAAAAGCCGATGAACAACGCTTGTTTTTAAGGCGTGATCAATTTCCAGAAATCATGATCGACGCGTTATTAGCAACGGAAGATCGTGATTTTTACCAACATGATGGCATCTCTCCTACTGCCATAGCTCGTGCGTTTTTTGCTAACATTCGTGCTGGCCGTGCGGTACAAGGGGGCAGTACGCTAACACAACAGTTGGCTAAAAACCTGTTCCTCACCAGTGATAGAACCTTATGGCGTAAAGTAAGAGAAGTGTTTATCGCACTCATTCTTGATTATCGCTATAGCAAAGACCAAATCTTAGAAGCATATTTAAATGAAGTTTACCTTGGCCAAAGCCGCGGTGAGGCTATTCATGGTTTTGGGCTAGCGTCTCGTTTGTATTTTGGTCAGCCACTACAAGAGTTGAGAATTGACCAGCTTGCGTTATTGGTGGGTATGGTAAAAGGGCCATCGTACTACAACCCTATTCGTCATCCAGAGCGAGCTAAGCAGCGCAGAGACTTAGTGCTGCGTTTAATGATGGATCAGAACATGCTGACCGGACGTGAGTTTGAAATGGCAGCCTCTCGTGATCTCGACTTGCAGAACAATCCACAAATTGCGAGCCGCCAACCAGCGTATTTTCAGCAGCTTAACCGTGAGCTGAATAGCAAGCTAGGCGATAAGCTACGTGGTGGCAAAGGCATTCGAATCTACACCTCTCTGGATCCTGTTTCACAGGACAAGTTAGAAAAGGCCATTGCTAAGCGGGTACCTCAGTTAGAGAAAACATCCGGTAAAGGTCTTGAAGCGGCTGCTGTTGCGGTGGACAGAAATACTGGAGAGATCCGAGCTATGGTGGGCGGTAAGCGTACTGGTTACAGTGGTTTCAACCGAGCGTTGAATGCGAGTAGGCCAATTGGTTCGTTAGTCAAGCCTGCTGTCTATCTTACTGCGTTGGAACAGCCGCAGAGCTATGATTTGGCATCGACACTTCAAGACACTCCGATAACTTTGAAAGGCAGTCAAGGTAATGTTTGGCAGCCACGAAACTACGACCGTAAGTTCCGTGGTGATGTGCCGCTCTATCAAGCGCTTGCAAAATCCCTTAATGTCCCGACTGTGCGCTTAGGTATGTCTCTCGGTATTAAGCCGGTTTCCGAGACATTAGTGCGCTTAGGTGTAGATGCGAATGAGATCAGGCCTGTTCCATCCATGTTCCTTGGTTCGCTGTCGTTGACGCCATATCAAGTGGCGCAGATGTTCCAAACCATCGCTAACTCAGGACGACAAGCTGAGCTATCGGCTTTACGTTCAGTCGTTACTGTAGAGGGGGAAGTGCTCTATCGATCTCTACCAAAAGCCCAACAGAAGGTCCCTCAGCAAGCAGCATGGCTTACCACCTTCGCGATGAAAAAAGGGGTAGCTGAGGGAACAGGACGTTATCTGAATAGTCAGTTTGCATGGGCAGCACTGGCAGGAAAAACGGGTACTAGTAATGACACTCGTGATAGTTGGTTTGTTGGTGTCGATGGACGAGAGGTAACGACAATTTGGGTCGGGCGTGATGATAACAAGTCGACTAAACTCACAGGGTCTAGTGGTGCATTACGAGTGTATTCTGACTATTTGAAAGCTCGAATTCCGGAGAAGTTAACATTACCTTGGCCTAAGAACATCAGCATGATTGGTTTCTCTAAACAGCGTAGCGGTGCACTGGAACTTGATTGCGGAAGCCAATTTGAATTACCCGTCTGGGATGAAGGTGGAAAACTCAAAGCGTCCTGTGACAACCAACCCAAACAGTGGATAAAAAACCTGTTTGATTGGTGATTTCAACTACGTTTAATTATGAAGAGAATTTGCTAATTACCTGATATATTGGATTAACCATAATAAAAAGCGCTTTTAGGGATGAATGTGAAACGCCTGACTCAGTGGCTAGTAGCCGTCGCTCTCCTGTCCAGCAGTGGATGGGTGTTAGCAACCGAAAATACCGATAACAACGCAAAGGAACTTGACCGTCCTAAGATAGGATTGGTTTTGGCAGGCGGTGGCGCGAAAGGGGCTGCGCACATTGGTGTTCTAAAAGCTCTAGAAGAAATGCAGATTCCTGTTGATATCATCACGGGCACGAGCATGGGGGCCTATGTGGGTGGCCTTTATGCGACCGGGATGAGTGCCGATGAGATTGAAAGCTTCATCTATACCGTGGATTGGAATAATGGATATCGCGACCGCGTCAGCCGCAGTCAACGCCGAGTTCGCGATAAGGAGTCGGAAGACCGCTATCAAATTCGCACCGATATCGGTTTACATTTTGGCTCGATAGAAGCCCCAAAAGGGGTGGTACAAGGCCAGAATATGTTACGCATTCTGCGCAAAACTACGGGCAACCTTCCTGAGTTTAAATCGTTTGATGACTTGGCCATTCCTTATCGCTCGGTAGCGACGGATATACTAAAACTTGAGCCTGTTGTACTGGATAAAGGTTATCTAGTGGACGCAATGATGGCGAGTATGTCGGTGCCGGGCGCACTACCTCCTTATGAGCTAGATGGCTATTTACTGGTTGATGGTGGGGTGACCAATAACATGCCTGTCGAGCTGGCGAAGCAAATGGGTGCGGATATTATCATCGCGGTTGATATCAGTAGTGATTACAAAACCCGAGAGGATTTCAGTAGCTTCTTAACTGTTGGCGAGCAGCTATCCAATTATTTGGTACGCCGCAGTACAGAAGAGCAAATGCAAGCTCTGGATGACAACGACATCTTAATGCATCCAGATGTGGGACAGATCGCTACCACCGATTTTTCAGCGATGCCGAAAGCGTATGACTTAGGGTATCAAGCGGCTTATCGTAATGAGAAGCAGCTTAAAGCTCTGACCGTAAACAGTGCTAAGTTTCAGCATTACATCGATGCCAAACAGTTAGCACGCAAAAAGTTGGTGTACGGTGATGAGAACGTAGTCGATAAGATAGTGATCAATAACCAGAGTCACTACAGTGATGAGTTAATCAAAAGCCGTCTGGGGCTGGAAGCGGGTGAGATTCTAGAAACCGATGAGATAGAGAAGCATATCGAGGAGCTCTATGCGCTCGATCGTTTTGAATTGATCACATACCGTTACGATGATAAAGGCGATGAAACAGATCTTGTTGTCGATGTAAAAGAGAAATCTTGGGGTCCAAATTATATGGACTTTCGTTTCTACCTTGAAGAAGACTTCAATGCGAACAGCTTCTATTCGATCGGTGTTACCACTAACTTTACTGACTTGAACGATCGCGGGGCAGAGCTGAGAGTGAACGCGGACTTTGGTACTGACAAGCGAGTGGAAGCAGAGGTCTACTCGCCATTCATGTTCAATCAAGACTTTTTCTTGTTAGGTGGCCTTCGCTACAACAGCGACAAGCGAAATGTGCTCTGTCAATTAAACTCTAGCGGGGATGGTTGCATGGAGCCAGCTCTTGAAGGCAATGCTGATTTTATTCCAGTATCGTATCGAGAGTGGGAAGGAGAGTTTGCGGTTGGTTATCAACCAGCGCTATGGCAAGAAGTGAAAATTGGTGCAAGGTATACGACTGGTGAATCGTATGTATCACCTTTACCTTCTGCTGGTACGTTTGATTTTGATCGTCGAGGTATTTTTGCCAACTACAAACTGGACACGTTAGATGATTATAGTTTGCCGACAAAAGGCTGGTTGGTGAATTTAGAGTATTTGCTATCGAGAGACAGTGGCGACCAAAACATCCAAACTGAACCTTCAGAATTTTCTGATAACGCCTACGAAATTAGCATTGCTACTAAATATGCAAAAACCTTTAATCGTAATACCTTAGTCGGCTCTTTCGATTACGAAATGATCGAGACGGAAAACGACTCATTGCCAGTGAGCCCAAGAGAACTTGGTGGCTTTTTGAATATGTCGGGTATTCCTCGTAATAGTTTGATTGGCCAGAACAAGCTCTATGGTAGTCTCGTGTATCGCTATCGCTGGTTCGATAACGACTTTGGCATGTTCCAATCCCCAGTTTACTTAGGAGCAAGTGCTGAGTACGGCGGTGTCTGGGATGGCGACCGTTCGTTGTCTAATGCGCCACTGTATCTGGCAGGGTCGGTCTTTGCTGGCATAGACTCTCCTGTCGGGCCTATTATGCTGTCTTATGGTCAAGTAGAAACAGGGTTACGCTCGTTCTATTTGATTATTGGAGCTGCTTATTAAACGTCATTATCACTCCAGATTATGTTGAATATAAATACTCTAAATGAAGGGTAGTATTGCAGCGACCTGCTGCAACTTTAGTCGCAAAATGCTTGTTTTTACTCAAACTTGCAATGTTGGTCAAAATGATAAGATTTTAATCTAACGTTAAATTTGCTATCCTTCGCCCCACAGTTTGGCCTCTCTGGCACTGCTGATTCAGTTACTTGATGACGAGATAAGGCGAGGGAGAGCCAAGTTTCCAAGGATGTCCACTCCTAATTCTAATTATTAAGGAGGGACCGCAATGAGAGGAAAAAGTCGTGCTTGAAGCCTACCGTAAACACGTCGAAGAGCGTGCTGCCGAAGGAGTTGTCCCAAGACCCCTGGATGCCGAACAAGTTGCTGGACTTGTTGAGCTATTAAAGAACCCACCTCAGGGTGAAGAAGAGTTTATTCTAGACCTCCTCGAGAACCGTATTCCACCTGGTGTTGATGAAGCTGCTTATGTTAAAGCAGGTTTTCTGACGGCTGTAACTAAGGGCGAAGTAGAATCGCCACTAGTGAGCCGTGAAAAAGCAGCTGAACTCCTAGGCACCATGCAAGGTGGTTATAACATTGAATCACTGATTGCCTTGCTTGACGATGCAGCGCTAGCGCCAATTGCCGTTAAAGCACTGTCTCATACGCTACTAATGTTTGACGCTTTCTATGATGTAGAAGAGAAAGCAAAAGCAGGTAATGCCTACGCAAAACAAGTTCTAACGTCTTGGGCTGAAGCGGAATGGTTCCTGTCTAAACCAGAGCTACAAGAGAAAATTACGTTGACAGTATTCAAGGTGACGGGTGAAACCAACACTGATGATCTGTCGCCTGCACCTGATGCATGGTCTCGTCCAGATATTCCAGTACATGCCTTAGCGATGTTGAAAAACGTACGCGATGGCATTGAACCGGATCAACCAGGTTCAATCGGTCCAATCAAACAAATTGAAGCACTTAAAGGCAAAGGCCATCAACTTGTTTATGTTGGTGACGTGGTAGGTACAGGTTCTTCTCGTAAATCAGCAACCAACTCCGTGTTGTGGTTTATGGGTGATGACATTCCAAACGTACCAAATAAGCGTGCTGGTGGTTATGTACTGGGTGGCAAGATTGCGCCAATCTTCTTCAACACAATGGAAGATGCAGGGGCACTGCCAATCGAAGTGGATGTAACTAAGCTGAACATGGGTGACGTGATTGACGTGTATCCATACCAAGGCAAAGTATGTAACCACGATTCAGGTGAAACCCTAGCAGAGTTTGCACTAAAAACAGACGTACTGATTGATGAAGTTCGTGCTGGTGGTCGTATTCCACTTATCATTGGTCGTGGTCTAACAGACCGTGCTCGCCAATCTCTAGGCCTTGAGCCGTCAGAAGTTTTCCGCCGCCCAGTAGCTGTTGAAGAGTCAGATGCTGGCTATACATTGGCTCAGAAGATGGTTGGTAAAGCCTGTGGCGTTGAAGGTGTTCGTCCGGGGACTTACTGTGAGCCGAAGATGACGACGGTTGGTTCTCAAGATACGACAGGCCCAATGACGCGTGATGAACTAAAAGACTTAGCATGTCTAGGCTTCTCTGCAGACCTAGTAATGCAGTCATTCTGTCACACCTCAGCGTATCCAAAACCAGTCGATGTGAATACTCATCATACACTGCCTGATTTCATCATGAACCGTGCCGGTGTTTCACTGCGTCCAGGTGATGGTGTTATCCACTCTTGGTTAAACCGTATGCTTCTACCAGATACCGTTGGTACAGGTGGTGACTCACATACTCGTTTCCCTCTTGGTATTTCTTTCCCAGCAGGTTCTGGCCTGGTCGCGTTTGCTGCGGCAACCGGTGTTATGCCTCTTGATATGCCAGAATCTATCCTTGTTCGCTTTAAAGGTGAAATGCAGCCAGGCATCACACTTCGTGACCTTGTTCATGCGATTCCTTACTATGCGATTCAGCAAGGTCTATTGACGGTTGAGAAAGCCGGTAAGATCAACGAGTTCTCTGGTCGTATCCTAGAGATTGAGGGCGTTGAACATCTAACTGTTGAACAAGCATTCGAACTTTCTGATGCTTCGGCTGAGCGTAGTGCTGCAGGTTGTACCGTTAAACTGTCTCAAGAGTCCATCGAAGAGTACTTGAACTCAAACATCACTATGCTTAAGTGGATGATTTCAGAAGGCTATGGTGACCGTCGTACTATCGAACGTCGTATTGTTGCAATGCAAGAGTGGCTGGCGAGTCCTGAACTAATGCAAGCGGATAGCGATGCAGAATACGCTCATGTTATCGAGATTGATCTTGCAGACGTGACGCAGCCAATCCTTTGTGCACCAAATGACCCAGATGATGCTCGTCTACTTTCTGAGGTGCAAGGGACAGAAATCAACGAAGTCTTCATTGGTTCTTGTATGACTAACATTGGTCACTTCCGCGCTGCTGGTAAGTTGCTTGATAAATACAATGGTCAACTAGATACTCGTTTATGGATTGCTCCACCAACGAAAATGGACCGTGACCAGCTAACGGAAGAAGGCTACTACGGTATCTTTGGTCGCGCTGGGGTTCGTATCGAAACACCGGGATGTTCTTTGTGTATGGGTAACCAAGCGCGTGTTGCTGACGAAGCGACAGTTATGTCTACGTCGACTCGTAACTTCCCGAA
Source organism: Vibrio sp. CyArs1 (assembly GCF_022432925.1). Lineage (NCBI taxonomy): Bacteria > Pseudomonadati > Pseudomonadota > Gammaproteobacteria > Vibrionales > Vibrionaceae > Vibrio > Vibrio sp. CyArs1. Next base: position 120,216 of record NZ_JAKRBO010000008.1, read on the forward strand.
CCGTCTTGGTACTGGTGCTAATGTATACCTTGCGTCAGCTGAACTTTCTTCAGTCGGTGCAATCCTAGGTAAGATTCCAACGAAAGAAGAATACCTAGAGTACATGAAGCAGATTGACCCAACGGCAGCAGATACATACCGCTATCTAAACTTCCACCGTATGGGCCAGTACACAGAGAAAGCAGACACAGTCATCTTTCAAGAGCCTGCTTAATGGTGAATTATAGAGCTTGCTAAGAGCTCTATACTGAATAAAAAAACGGCCACTTTGAGTGGCCGTTTTTTTATGCGCTGAGTTAGTGATTTGCTCTAGGCTAATTGGTCAGCAACTTTTGCAGCTTGTCGCGCAGAGCAATAATATGGTCACGCTCTGGGCCTTGACGGTGACAATGGTCGAGTATGTATTCTACTGAGCTGAGTACTGTGCGCCAACGAGGTGTTTTAGGTAAAGTCTCTACGCGCAAATACTTATCCAATGTGCGCGTTTGCAAGGTACTGCGGTCCAAGTAAACACGCCACAAGCCACTTTGTTCAGCAAAGGCAAATTTGCTTTGTCCAGTAACACTTTCCCAATACTCCAGCGCATTGGTCATGGTATCTACCAATAACTCGCGCATCAATTCAGGACGAGACTTCTCTTCATCGACGGCTTTATCCGCTAATTGAGTAAATTCTCCGCCCAGCTCTTTGAGTTCCAGCAGTTTCGCCTTATCACCTTCAATCGCATATCGAGATAACGCATCAATAGCGGTTTCTAGGTTCTTCACGCGCGTTTGATCTAGGGACTGCCCTTGTTCGAATATGTAAATGCTCTTTAACCCCGAACCTTCAGGTAAGGTGAGAATATCGGTGTTTATATGTTGGCGTACATCATCGACAAAAATATCGATATCGCCGCAATAATGCTCCTGAGACAAGTGAATAAATTTAGGCGCAATTAGCTCTTCAACATTGGAGCGTTTGAGCTGTTCAACACTGCGTTTAAACATACGTCCGGCACTTTGGTTAGCAAACTGTACCTTGAGGTCTTCTCGGATGCATAGAATCGCTTCCGGCGCACTATCGAGTTGCTCGATCAAACGCCCTTGTGTTTCTAACAAACTTGCTTCAACCAACGCACGTTGCTTGATTTCATACTTGAGAAGTTGATTTTCGGCGCGTCTCTCTTCAGCTTTGCTTGCTTGAAGGTGAGCGGCGATGCGTGCCGCTAGCTCCGGCTTACTGAACGGTTTTGCAAGGTAGTCATTGGCACCGAGTTCAAAACCACGAACTCTGTCTTCTGATTGATTCAAAGCAGTGAGCATAATGATAGGCAGCGCGGCATGATCGTATTGTTCACGAATGGTTTCACACACTTCAAAGCCACTCATTCCAGGCATCATAATATCGAGTAGCAGTAAGTCTGGTTTTTCATGCTCAATGATATCCAGTGTTTCTAAGCCATCTTTGGCCAATTTCACTTGATAGCCTTCTAGTCTTAAAAAGCTCTCTAGGATACGTAAATTCACTGGCTCATCATCCGCGACAAGCAACACTGGTCCATCAGGATTCTCTGGAAGGACTTCCTCTTCCTCGTGATTGATCTCAGTCGGCTCGGCGATATGGAAGTGACTATTTTGTCCTAATTGAGACATATGCTCTATTTCTTCCTGTGTCGCTAAAGGAAGGGTGAAGCTGAACGTGGTGCCAACATGAGGCTGACTACTGACATAAAGAGAACCGCCCATTAACTCAATAAGCTGTCGACTTATCGATAAGCCAAGCCCTGCACCTTGGCGGTAATGACCTGAATCATGGCCAGCTTGAACCAACGGCTCGAAAATATGTTCAAGCTGTTGAGCAGGAATCCCTTGGCCGGTATCCACAACTTGCACTCGAATATGATCATCCATGGCGGTGGCCGATAATACGATCTTACCTTCATTGGTGTATTTGATGGCATTACCTACAAGGTTATAAAGTACCTGTTCTAAGCGTTGTGGGTCGGCTGAGACATAAGGCAATGGTTCGAGGACTTGATTGATAATTCGAATCTTCTTTTCACCAAGCAAGTGATGTGACAGCTCCAAGACCAGCTGTGTTGCACCGGTTAAGCTGATAGCAGAACGCTCAATATCTAAGTTGCCGTAACGCATCTTGTGATAATCGAGAAGATCATCCACCAATCCAGCAAGGCGCTGGCCACTGTTAACAATGATATCAAGTTGATATTTATGGTTGGCTCCGATTGGTCCATTGGCACCTGAGATCATTGCCTCTGCAATCCCAATCATGCCGTGAAGTGGAGTGCGAAGTTCGTGAGAGGTGGTTGCAAGGAATTCATCTTTCAGCTTGTTTGCTAGCTGTAATTCTTCGTTTTGCTTTTTAATCGTGACTAAATTCTGCTCTAGCTCTTGGTTCTGACTCTTAATGAGCTCGATCTTCTCTTTTATTGAGCGCCTCATACGCTCGAAACTCAGAGCCAATCGGCCAATCTCATCTTTACGGTCTGCGCTAATAATCGAAGGTTCTAAGTCTCCACCAGAGGCTCTTTCGGCTGCCCAAGTAAGCTTAAGCAGTGGCGACGTAATAAAGTTAGAAAGGTAGTGTGAAGCAATGACAACCAGCACAATCGCGGTCAGCATTGCAATAACAAACAGTTTTTCTAGTTGCTTAACGCTAGCAAAGGCGATGGCCTCTGGTGTTTCGGCAACCAGTGCCCAATTGGTTTCATTGAGTTGAATAGGAGTGAATGCCGCAAAGTAGTCTTCGCCTTTGGCATTGGTGTAGCTACCCACCATGGTGAGACCCGATAAGGCTTGTGAGATAACTTCGTTGCTGTTGTCTATGGTGTCTTGTTCAAGCCCAAGTATCTTGGCGGCATGGTCACTACCGACCAGCAGCAGCTTAATATCATCTGGTTTGCCGTCAGTGATGAGTTTAGTGATTCCTTTGATGGGAAGCCTGAACATGGCATAACTGTGAAGATAACCTTGCTGGATAATCGGTGCACCAAGCCAAGCGTACTGTTGGTCATCTTGTAGGGCAAAATCGGAAATAACAACCGGGGTGTACTCTTCGTTTTCTTTGCGCTTGTGAGTGACTTCAGATTTCAAACGATCAAAGGTTTCGCCAAGGATCTGAGTTGAAAACTCGCCCGTTTCTAAATTTGTGCCGTAATAGCGATTTTTATAGACGGAGTAGGTGACGTTGCCTGCAAGATCAACCAGTATGATGTCATCAAAATCTGAGCGTTTCAGGTGCTCCATAAACGCCCTATGATAGCGCTTGTGTAGAAGACGGTAGCGCTCACTTCCTACATAACTACTAGAGTCTGGAAGGATTGCGGTTTTTACTTGATTGCCTGAACCTTGAATATAGCGTTCTTGCGCATGTTCTCTTGCTTGTTCTATATCGTCACCGAGGCGCTGAAACGCATTTACCAGTCCATAGAATCGTCCACCACTGGCATAAGCGAGTTCTGAACGTACGAATCCCATGACTTCAGACTCTTGAGCTTGAAAGTAGTTGATCAACTGCTGTTTTTTAGTATCTCTTATCGATACCAGATGAGAGGTACTTTGATCTTTTAGATCCTGACTGTGTGCGTTGAGAAAGAATAGCGCGATGACCGTCAAGGGTGTAATGCTGAGCACCAAAAAAGCCATCATCAAGGTGTTTTGCAGTCGCTTGAATTTCTGTTTTCGATACAACTTGAACATATTTATCGCTTAGCTCTCGGTATGACGAATTAAGAAAGAGTTAACCTTAGCAATTTAATGACTTTTTTTTCTTTGACAAGTAAGTTGGCGATAAACCGTGTTGAGTAACACAAAAATAACGTATGCAATCAGCTTTGTGGTGTAAGAAAGGGCCTAATGAAGCGAGTTATTTAAATGAATTCAATTGGTTGGTGAAAGGGTTGAGAATACCAACCAATTGGATTCTTGATGACTTATTTTGTTGCGTGATAGATAGCAAATTTACGATTTTTATCGACAGTGTGACAGTGACCAAATTGCTGCTCAATAATAGGGGGGTATTTGAGGAAGCTATTGGCGACAATCATTAACTGCCCTTTGCTATTCATATAGTTAGGTGCGTCAGACAATAAGGTTTCTGTTGCTGAATAACTGGTATCTAAGCCAGCGTGAAACGGTGGATTACTGATAATAAAGTCGAGTCCTGGGGTGACATCGGAGTAGACGTCTGACGCAAATACCTGCCCTTCTAAATTATTCGCTAATAGAGTTTGCTTACTTGATTCAATGGCAAAGGCATTGATATCACACATATTGAGTTCAATATCGTTATATTTTAGCCCCATGTAAGCGCCAATAACACCGGCACCACAACCAAAGTCGAGCACTTTACCTTTCAGTTCAGGTAGGTTGTTTAGGAGCAGCTGACTACCACTATCAAATTCACCGTGACTGAAGACGCCTGGCAGGCTTTTAACTGTGATGGGTAATCCATTGAGCTCTACTTGGTAGCTTTTAAACCAGTTTTTAAGCTCAAATGACTCGGGGGCTGACTTACACATGCCCCAGTAAAATGAGCAACGTCGAGCTGAGTCATATTTGTTCATTGGTCCGTAAGGCTTGAACATTTTTTCGATGCTCTTTACGCCAGAGCGATTTTCACCGACAACAGCAATCTCAGTGTCGTTGCCAAGTTTTGCTAGTGCCATTTCCAGTAGCATTTGCGCTTCGGCTTTCGCTTTTGGCCAGTAGAGTAAAATCATATCGGCATCAATGTCACTCGATAATGAAGCGCCGAACAACGTCGTGATTTTACTTGAAGAGCTTAACATGCGGTAGGTGATGTAATTACTGGTAAATACTGTCACCTTGTCGCAGTGTTTACTAAGCTCGATAGGGAACTGATCTTCTATTTCGCCGATGACCAATACACGCTTTTGTGCGAAGTATTCGAGTTGCCTTTCCGCGATTTGACTAGGTGCGATGTAGGTTGCCATGACGAGTTATCTCTAGAAGTAAAAAGGGAGGGGATTCTCTCACAAAGCCCTCCCTGAAAAAAGTGTCTAGCTGTTATCTTGTCCGTCTAAGAAGTCTTTAAATTCTTCTTCGTACATATTGAACAGAACCATAGTGATGGCAAAGATAAGAGGGCCGTAAATTAATCCAATTAAGCCAAATAGATGAATACCCCCTAAGAGAGAGAAGAATATCATCAGAGTATTCATACCCGCACTTCCCTGCATTAGCAGCGGGCGTAGTACGTTATCAATAGAGCCGACGACAGCGATGCTCCAGACAGCTAAGAACAAGCCCCATGTGGTATCGCCAGTAATGAGCAAGTAAGCGGTAGCTGGTATCCATATAAGTGCGGTCCCTACAACAGGAATAAAGGACGCAAAGCCCATCATTGTGCCCCAAAACAGCCCAGGGAACCCTGCTATCCACATACCAAAACCACCTGCAGCTCCTTGAGCTATCGCGGTCAAGAATGATCCCATGACCGCTGATTTCGACACTTTTTCAATCTCATTCAATAGGCGATCTTCTTGACTGCGCGAGAACGGCAGAATATGGCGAATCGCAGCGATGATTTTGTCGTGGTCACGCAATAGGAAAAACAGAACAAATAACATCAAGAAGAAGTTCATCAGGAAGTTTGTTGCGTCACCAAGAATTTTTGCACTAGTCGCAACTAAATTCGAACCTAGCGAAGTCGCAAACTCAGCCGCTTTCTGAGCAATATCTTGTGCGTTAATTGCGTCAAAAGGTAGGTAGTCATTGATAAAAGACAACCCTTTCTTTACCCAAGGGTGGGCGATAACCTCTTGAATACCACCGCCAGTGACCCATTGATACATGTTTTGAGAAAACACGGAACCCTGTTGAACGATAGCACTAAATACTAAAAGTAGAGGCATAACGATAATAAACGTCAATACAATACATGAGAGCAAGGCGACGACGTTTTTGTGCTTCGGCATTTTGCTCTCAATCCACTCATGAATCGGGAACATCAACAGAGAAAGGATGAACGCCATAACAATGGAGTTCATATAGGGTTCAACTAATAAATAACAAGCAAACGCTGCAAACAGAAGGGCAAGGATCAGTACCCAGTGGCTAGCAGTCACATTCATTTTATTCTTCACAACGTTTCCTCAGACCTTCTTAAAGAAGGGGTAATGACTTTATGACAAACACCTACAGACGAGGCGTTTTTACTTAGTTATAGTGGTCATATAATGGACGCAAAATGTTGATCGATCAACGTTAATTACTTTTCATTCATTGGCTTTACGGAGGGGATATGGGGTGTTGTAGCGACGACAAGAAGTGTCAATCGAATAAGCGTCAAAAACGTGCTATTCCTTGGTTTTCTCTGACCATTGCAGTGCTCATTATTCTGGCATTGTTTAATTGGCAGGCATAAAAAAGGGCTGATTAATCAGCCCTTAAGATATTTTTCAATGCTTGCTTATGCTTCGCTAGCAATGATGGCGAAACAGCGATCAGCTGCTTCTAATGTCGCATCGATTTCTTTAGAGCCGTGTGCCAACGATGTGAAGCTGGCTTCAAATGCTGATGGGGCTAGGTAAACACCGTGGTCTAGCATTAAGTGGAAGAAGCGTTTGAAACGTTCAACATCACACTTAGCCACTTCTTCATAGCAAGTGATAGTTTCTTGCTCAGTGAAGAAGAAGCCGAACATGCCACCTACTTGGTTCACGACTAGTGGTACACCGTGTTTGTCAGCAAGTTGCTTAAAGCCATCAGCAAGTTGTTTGGTCTTGTTCGCTAGGCGTTTTTCATTACCTTCTTCAGAAAGTAGCGTCAAACAAGCGTAACCTGCCGCCATCGCAATTGGGTTACCTGACAGCGTACCTGCTTGATAAACAGGACCTGTCGGTGCGATGTATTGCATCACTTCTTTACGACCACCGAAAGCACCAACTGGCATACCGCCACCAATGATTTTACCGAGCGTGGTTAGGTCTGGCTTGATGTTGTAATGTGCTTGTGCGCCACCTTGAGCAACACGGAAACCTGTCATTACTTCATCAAAAATAAGTAGAGCACCTTCGTCATCGCAAATCTGACGTAGACCTTCATGGAAACCCTCCACTGGCGGAATACAGTTCATATTGCCTGCAACAGGCTCTACGATAATACAAGCGATTTCGCCTTTGTTTGCTTCAAACAGAGCTTTAACGGAATCTAGATCGTTGAAACGTGCAGTCAGTGTGTATTTAGCAAAGTCAGCTGGTACACCTGGAGAGCTTGGTTGTCCAAGTGTTAGTGCACCTGAACCAGCTTTAACCAATAGACTATCTGCATGACCGTGGTAGCAACCTTCGAATTTAAGAATTTTGTCACGACCAGTGTAGCCACGCGCTAGACGAATCGCACTCATGGTTGCTTCTGTACCAGAACTTACCATGCGCAGTTGTTCCATTGATGGAACCAACTTGCGAACTAATTCCGCCATGTTGATTTCCATTTCAGTTGGTGCACCGAAACTTAATCCACGTTGCGCTGCATCAATCACTGCATCACGAATTGCAGCGTGGTTGTGGCCTAGAATCATAGGACCCCATGAACCTACGTAATCAATGTACGCTTTACCATCAGCATCAAAAATCAATGGACCATCGGCACGTTCGATAAAAATAGGTGAACCACCTACGCCGTTGAAGGCACGAACCGGAGAATTAACACCGCCCGGGATGGTCTGTTGCGCTTTTTCATACAGCTCAGCTGATTTGGTCATGGAAAGTTCCTCTTTGCTTGTTCGGACCAAGTTGAGCAGCATTGTACATCTCCGCACAGATTCTAGTAGTGTTTTGAGCACATTTTCGTAAATTAGCGTTTGAATCTGCTGTAAAGCTAATTTGCTTTTGCGTAATACTTGAACGAAGCAGTCAGGTATTAGATAATCTGGTGCAATAACTTTAAAAATTATATGCAAGGTCTGGTGAGCAACTGGGCCGTCGTTTTTCATCGCAGGGGATATCTGCCCATCATTAGGTTGTGGTAGGGTGTTATTTGCGATTGAGTAGCAAGAGAGGTTCCCGTGAGTGATGTAGCTATTCCTTTAGATTTTTCAGATGCCGCGGCAACGCGTGTACAGACCCTAATTGCAGAAGAAGAAAACCCACAGCTTAAGCTTCGCGTTTATATTACGGGTGGCGGTTGTAGTGGATTCCAATATGGTTTTACGTTTGATGAGAACGTGAACGAAGGTGACACGACTATTGAGAAATGTGGTGTAACTCTAGTGGTTGATCCAATGAGCCTGCAGTATTTAGTTGGTGGTGTGGTTGATTATACTGAGGGACTAGAAGGTTCTCGTTTCTTCGTGAATAACCCAAATGCGACCACAACCTGTGGCTGTGGCGCATCTTTTAGCGTATAGCAAATAAAAAGGCGAACCATGTGTTCGCCTTTTTTGATCTCGCTTTTAACATTGTGAAAAATTCCCCATTAAGAGCAGATTAGGAGAGAAGTTTAGTTGTCTATTTCTCTAGGCTGAGTAAAGTAGTTCAGTCACCACATTAAACATAGGATGTTGTTTAATGTTTGATTGCTAATAATTTTTTAGAACTAGTTGCCTTAGAGCAACGTATCTAACCGTTAGCGTCAAAAACACAATTATAAGGAAATGATTATGCCAATCAGTCAATCTGGCAGTTTTTTTTCGAAACGTCCTTGGCTTATTTCTCTGCTCTGTATCTTCATACTTAGTGTGTGGCTAGGTTTAGGCGTGTTAAAAGCTGAAGAAAATCAATCTACCGCACCTTCCGATGATCCTGCGCCTCTAGCTCGCGTTGTATATCAAACTTTTAATGCTCAACAAGTCGAGAAGAAAATCGATCTCTACGGCCGAACAGCGCCAGATCGTACCGCGAAATTGGGTGCTGAGATTGCAGGTAAGATCACTAAACTGAATGTACGAAAAGGTGACTCAGTTAAAGCAGGTCAGTCAATCGCTCAAATCGATCTCGGTGATTTGCAGATGCGCTTAGAGCGTGCTCAAGCGATGCTAAATGTCAGACAGCAAGAATTCAATGCCTCTAAATCTTTAAAAAGCAAAGGACTTCAAGGAGAAGTAGCTTACTCAACCGCTGCCGCAAATTTAACTGAAGCGAAAGCTATGGTGAGTGCGGCGAAATTGGCATTACGCAATACATCAGTCAAAGCTCCATTTACCGGTATTGTCGACCATCTATACATTGAACTTGGTGATTTTGTTTCGGTTGGTGACCCTGTGGCGACGCTGATTGATTTAGAAACGTTGATCATCGAAGCGGATGTTAGCGAGAGACATATTCAGCAATTGGTCACTAGCCAGCCATCGCAAATCCGCTTTATTAACGGTGATGAAGTGACTGGAAAGTTGCGCTATATCTCTCGAGTTTCTTCCGAATCGACGAATACTTTCCCGATTGAAATCGAAGTACCAAATCCTAATCAACGTATTCCGGCTGGTATCAGTGCTGAGGTTGAACTTGCGTTAGATGAGCAATTAGCGATTAAGATTACGCCTGCAATGCTGGCGCTAGATGAAAGTGGCAACCTAGGGGTGAAAACTCTAAAGGAAAATCGAGTCGCCTTTATACCGATTCAGCTTGTTAAAGCTGAGCAAGATGGCGTTTGGCTGACCGGACTGGGCAAGCAAGTTGACATTATTGTGCTCGGACAGGGGTTTGTTCGTGATGGCGACAACGTTGAAGCCATCAGTGTTGACCAAGCCAATCAAATTGCCCAGCAGCAAGAGCAATAAGGAGCTGCTATGTTTGCATTAATTGATGCGGCGCTGTCTCGCTCCAGAACCATGTTGAGTTTACTGGTTCTAATTTTGATTGCTGGTATTGCGACTTATAACTCGATACCAAAAGAGTCGAGTCCCGACATTACCATTCCAATCATTTATGTTTCTGTTAGCCACCAAGGTATTTCTCCTACTGACAGTGAACGATTGTTAGTCCGCCCCCTTGAAAAAGAGATGCGCTCCGTAGAGGGAGTGAAAGAGATGACGGCGACGGCTTCAGAAGGGCATGGCTCAGTGACGTTGGAATTTAACGTCGGTGTCGATCTAGCCAAAGCAATGGCCGATGTCAGAGATGCGGTAGATTTAGCGAAGCCTAAGCTACCTGATGGCAGTGATGAGCCGACGGTAAACGAAGTAACCCTTGCCTCTGAGCAACCTGTGTTATCAGTCGTTCTTTACGGTACTGTTCCAGAGCGCACAATTGTTCAACTCGCTCGCCAATTGCGGGATAAGTTGGAGAGCTATAGGCAGATCCTTGAAGTGGATATCGCGGGTGACCGTGAAGACATCGTTGAAATCGTTGTCGATCCATTGTTGATGGAAAGCTATGGCTTAGATCAGGGCGATATCTACAATTTAATCGCATTGAACAATAAGGTGGTGGCCGCGGGTTTTGTCGATACTGGATATGGACGTTTTTCCGTTAAAGTTCCTTCCGTATTTGATAGCTTGAAAGATGTATTAGAGCTACCGGTTAAGGTCGATGGCAAACAGGTGATTACTTTTGGTGATGTGGCGACAGTGCGCCGCGCATTTAGGGATCCTGACAGCTTTGCTCGTTTAGATGGTCGCTCGGCAGTGGTACTCGATGTCAAAAAGCGCTCGGGTGAGAACATTATTGAAACGGTAGATCTCGTTAAAGAGGTATTACGCCAAGCGCAAATGCTACCGGAGTGGCCAAATAACCTTTTGGTGAAATTCACCAAAGATGAATCGAAAGACGTAAAGATCATGCTTAATGATCTCCAAAACAATATTCTTTCGGCCATCATTTTAGTAGTGATCGTCATTATTGCTATTCTTGGTGTACGCACGGCCTTGTTGGTAGGGATATCAATTCCCGGCTCTTTCCTAACGGGCTTATTGGTGCTATCAGTATTTGGTTTAACGGTCAATATTATCGTGCTGTTCTCACTAATCATGGCTGTGGGGATGCTGGTTGATGGGGCCATTGTTGTAACGGAGTTTGCTGACCGTCGAATGCAAGAGGGTACCCCTCGTAAACAAGCTTATCGTGACGCTGCAAGGCGAATGGCTTGGCCAATTACAGCCTCAACGGCCACTACGCTAGCAGCTTTTGCGCCGCTATTATTCTGGCCGGACACCACCGGCGAATTTATGAAATTCCTACCGTTGACTCTTATCGCAACCCTTACTGCATCGCTTGTCATGGCACTGTTGTTTGTACCTGTGATCGGTGGTTTGATTGGCAAGCCTCAGTATGTTTCACAGAAGCGCCAGCAACAGATGGTTGCGTTACATAACGGTGAATTTGATCAAGCAACCGGTATCACTAAGCTCTATTACCACACACTAGATATTGCCATCGGTCACCCATTGAAAATACTGTTGTTGGCGATTTTGATGGCGATAGGGGTCGGGTTCGCCTACAACAAAGCGGGTCTAGGTGCCGAGTTCTTCCCTGAGGTAGATCCTCCTTACTTCAATGTAAAAGTGCGTTCTCACGGTGACTTATCGATCAAGGAGAAAGATGAAGTGATGAGAGTGGTGGAACAGGTAATGTTTAACCACAAAGAATTTGAGAGCGTCTATACCAAAACCGGTGGTAAGGATGAAATTGGTACGATTCAGATCACTCCGGTTGATTGGCAAGATCGTCGTCGTGTGAATGTTATTATCGAAGAGCTCAAGCAGACCACGGATCAGTTTGCTGGTGTCGAGATCGAGTACAAATTCCCAGACGCAGGACCGCCTGTTGAACACGATTTAGAAATTGAGCTCTCAGCGCGTTTCCCAGAAAAGCTCGATGAAGCCGCTAAAATGATACGTCGCTGGGCTGATGGTAACTCTAAGCTGACCAATATCAGTGATACCTCGAATAAGCCGGGTATTGATTGGCAAATTGATATCAGTCGCGATGACGCGTCACGGTTTGCTGCAGATGCGACTCTGGTTGGAAATACGGTACAGTTTGTCACTAATGGATTGAAAATTGGCGACTATTTGCCTGACGACTCGACGGAGGAGGTGGATATTCTCGTTCGATTCCCAAGTGACAAACGAGATATTGGCCGATTTGATGAGCTCCGTATCAAAACCCCAGCGGGATTGGTGCCTATTACCAACTTTGCAGAGATAACTCCTCAGCCTAAACAAGATACGATCAACCGTTTAGATGGCGTTCGTATTATTAGTGTTAAGGCTGATATGGCTGAAGGGTATAACCTCGCGGTCGAACTGCCAGGGTTTCAGCAGCAACTGAGTAATATCGATTTACCAGCCGGTATCGATTATAGAATTCGTGGTCAAAACGAAGAACAGAAGAACTCATCTGAATTCCTACAAAGTGCGTTTTTGGTTGCACTAGCGGTGATGGCATTGATTCTGATAACTCAGTTTAATAGTTTCTATCAAGCCTTCCTTATCTTAAGTGCCGTTATATTCTCGACAGTGGGGGTATTTGCAGGTCTGCTTATTTTCCAGCGACCATTTGGCATTATCATGTCGGGAATTGGGGTTATCGCTTTAGCTGGGATCGTCGTGAACAATAACATCGTGCTTATCGACACATATAACCAACTGCTAAAACGAGGATTAGACAAGCGAGATGCCATATTGAGAACCGGCGTGCAGCGTTTGCGTCCCGTCTTATTGACTACAGTAACGACCATACTTGGCCTTATGCCAATGGTGCTGGAGATGAATGTCGACATCATTAACCAAAAAATAGAGTTTGGGGCTCCGAGCACTCAGTGGTGGTCGCAGTTAGCAACAGCTATCGCTGGTGGTTTGGCATTCGCGACAGTATTGACATTAGTATTAACTCCTTGTTTGTTAATGTTAGGAAAGCGAGAAGAGAAGCAATCTAAACCATCCATCTTCAAGCGTTGGCGCTTTAGTAAGAGAAAGCCTCCAGTAAAAGCGGCTTAAAAACGTAGAGCCTTCAAATTTGAAAGCCTCCTTTGGGAGGCTTTTGTTATTTCTGCAGATAGCTTTGTTGTGAATTATCCAACTCAACGATAGGTTTGCGCGGTTTTTGGTGCTATTTGAAAGAATTTAATACTGAATTTTCATTGATGTCCTTGTTGATCGTTTGGCTAGTGGTTCAAGCTTGTAACAAATGTTTGCAAAACGACTCATAAAAAGTGGAGTGTGTTTTTTGAGAACTTGATAGGGTTAGATCTTGTGCTAATAAAGAGTTAAAGTTGTTGCGTAAACGAATGGCTTGTTATGACAAGCTAGGCGTGACATAGCCGAAAGTGAGTAATTTCGATTTAGGCTACGAATAAGACCTAACTATGTAATGCCAGCTCAGCAATAACCAAATTGCTGCGATAACTGGTAAGGAGACAATATGGCAGATTCAACCCCAGAAATGCTATCTGGTGCAGAGATGATCGTACAATCTTTGATTGACGAAGGTGTTCAACAAATCTTTGGCTACCCAGGTGGTTCCGTTCTCGATATCTACGATGCGCTGCATGAAAAGCGCGAAAACATTCAACACGTACTCGTTCGTCACGAACAAGCTGCAACCCATATGGCTGATGGCTACGCACGTGCAACCGGTAAACCTGGTGTTGTATTAGTGTGTTCTGGTCCTGGTGCAACCAATACGATTACTGGTATTGCAACCGCATACATGGACTCTATCCCTATGGTCGTTATCTCTGGTAACGTACCAAATAACCTGATTGGTAATGACGCATTCCAAGAGTGTGACATGGTGGGTGTTTCACGTCCGGTGGTCAAACACAGCTTTCTAGTACAACGTGCAGAAGATGTACCTGAAACATTAAAGAAAGCGTTCTATATCGCCTCTTCAGGTCGTCCAGGTCCAGTTGTTGTTGATGTTCCAAAAGATGTCATGAATCCGCAAATTAAGTTTCCTTACGAGTATCCGGAAACGATTAAGATGCGCTCTTACAACCCGACAATGACGGGTCATAAAGGACAAATCAAAAAAGCACTAAAAGCGATTCTAGAAGCGAAGAAACCGGTGCTTTATGTCGGTGGTGGTGCGGTGATGTCAGAAGCCGACCAGCATATCATTAAGCTAGCTGAAACGCTTAACTTACCTGTTATTAGTACTTTGATGGGGCTAGGCGCGTTCCCTGGTACTCACAAAAATGCACTAGGTATGCTGGGTATGCACGGCACCTACGAAGCGAACTTGGCAATGCATAATGCTGATCTGATTTTTGGTGTAGGTGTACGTTTTGACGATCGTACAACTAACAACCTTGATAAGTACTGCCCTAATGCCAAAGTGGTTCACATCGATATCGATCCATCGTCGATTTCTAAAAACGTTCGTGCTGACCTGCCGATTGTTGGCTCTGCAGATGTGGTGCTTGAGACCATGCTTAGATTGCTTGTGGAGCAAGGCGGAACTAATGATGAAGCAGCGCTTAATGCTTGGTGGGATGACATTGCAGGATGGCGAGCGCGCAACTGCTTAGGTTATGAGACCTCAGAAGAACGCATTAAACCACAACAAGTTATTGAAGTGCTGCACAAACTGACTGGCGGTGATGCGTATGTCGCGTCGGATGTTGGCCAGCACCAAATGTTTGCAGCGCTTTATTACCCATTCAACAAACCTCGTCGTTGGATCAACTCTGGTGGTCTAGGGACCATGGGCTTTGGCTTCCCTGCAGCCATGGGCGTGAAATTTGCGCATCCCGATGAGGAAGTGGTGTGTGTCACCGGTGACGGCAGTATTCAAATGAATATTCAAGAGCTGTCGACGGCGATGCAATACGATGTGCCAGTTAAGATCATTAACCTAAACAACCGTTTCTTAGGAATGGTAAAACAGTGGCAAGACATGATTTATCAAGGTCGTCACTCAAACTCATATATGGACTCTGTTCCAGACTTTGCTGCGATTGCAGAAGCTTACGGCCATGTTGGGATTCGAATCTCCAACCCAAGCGAGCTTGAGTCTGGTTTGAAGAAAGCGCTAGAAATGAAAGATCGCTTAGTGTTTGTCGATATCAATGTTGATGAAACAGAACATGTTTACCCAATGCAAATTAAAGGGGAAGGCATGGATAAGATGTGGCTAAGCAAAACGGAGAGAACATAATATGAGACATATCATTTCACTACTAATGGAAAACCAACCGGGTGCACTTTCTCGAGTGGTAGGTTTGTTTTCTCAACGTGGTTATAACATCGAGTCACTCAACGTATCACCAACGGATGATGAAACTCTGTCTCGTCTTAACATCACGACTGAGTCAGACGAAATGGAACTTGAACAGATTCAAAAGCAGCTCCACAAACTTATTGATGTTCTAAAGGTTCAAGAAGTAACTGAGTTTGACCATATTGAGCGTGAGCTGATGATGGTGAAAGTAAAAGCCAGTGGTTTCGCTCGTGCGGAAGTAAAGCGTACTGCAGATATTTTCCGTGGTCAGATTGTTGATGTGACGGCTTCTCAGTATACCGTGCAACTCGCGGGCACCGCAGAGAAGTTGGATGCGTTTGTTTCAGCACTTTCTGAAGTGACTGATGTGGTGGAAGTTGCACGAAGTGGTATCGTAGGTGTTGCTCGTGGTGAGCGAGCACTTAAGCCATAGAGTTAAAGACGAACCACAGATATTAAAAAAGCGAGCATCAAGCTCGCTTTTTACGTTTAAAAGGACTTTAACCTTCTATTTCATGAAAAGGTGCAGGCTCTTCAATAATTGGTCTCATTTCTTCTTCAGGTTCGGTATTTTTAACCGGAGCTTCTGGCTGTTTTGTTTCTTCAACCGGAGCCTCAGTATTGAGTTTGTCTTGCTGCTCACTAAATTGGAAAGCACGAATAACTTGGTTTACCCCAGAGACGTTACGAGCGATTTCAGTGGCAACATCTGCATGCTCTTTAGAAACGTAACCGAGTAAGAACACTTCTTTGTCTTCAGTGATGACTTTAACTTTTACACCGTTAAGGCGCTCATCGGTCAGCAACGCTGACTTCACTTTTGTCGTTAACCAACTGTCATTACTGACACTAGTGAAGCTGATCGGATCTTTAATTCGAATTTGGTTATAAACTCGTTTAACGCCTTTTAAGCCTTTAACTTGCGCTTCGAGTTGGTTGCTTAGTGCTTGGGTCTTAGCTTGTCCCATCAGAACCACGGTACCGCGTTGAGAACTTGCAACCACACGTACTTGACCTACGTAGGGGGCTTTATTGCTCATCCCCGCAACTTCGGATTCTAATGAGTTATCGTTCCAAATCTCTTTTGTGGTTCGAGTATCAGTCACTAAATTGACAGTGGTTGCTGCGCCAGCGACAAACAAGCCCGCACATCCAGGCAACATGATGCTAACCAATAGCAAAGTCAGAACTTTGTACATCTTCATGGTATTACTCTTCGTGGGAAGGGAATAGAACTTGGTCAATAAGATCGCATAAGCAATGCAGAGTTACCATATGCACCTCATGAATGCGTGCGGTTCTGTGAGATGGGATACGGATTTCCACATCATTCTCACCCAGCAGACCTGCCATTTCGCCACCGTCCTTACCAGTAAAGGCGATGATGGTCATATCTCTAGTTACTGCGGCTTCCATAGCTTTGATGACGTTTTTACTGTTACCACTGGTGGAAATCGCAAGCAGTATATCTCCAGCTTGACCAAAGGCGCGTACTTGCTTGGCAAAGATATCTTCGAAGTTATAGTCGTTTGCTACTGCGGTCATTGTGGTGCTATCGGCAGTTAGAGTCATAGCAGGTAAGCTGGGACGTTCAGTTTCGAAGCGATTCAGTAAGCAAGAGACAAATTGTTGGGCGTTGGAAGCTGAGCCGCCATTACCACAGCAAAGAATTCTGTGACCGTTGAGTAGTGTTGCTACCATGGCTTGTGCAGCGTGGGTAATAACGTCAGGAAGCGCTTCTGCAGCCGCAATTTGAATTTGAATACTTTCAGTGAAACTTTCTTTAATGCTATCGCGCATGGTTATCCTTGAGTGATCGCGTTCTTTATCCAGTTAATGTCATTGCCTTGCTGATGAATGGCAACGACATCGAATCGAAAATCAGTATCGTAGGGCGATAAGCCGTTTTGCAGCAACCAAAGGGTGGCAGCTTTTTGAAGCTTTCGTGCTTTAGAGGGTGTCACCATCTCTTGAGCTAAGCCATACTGAGTGCTTTGACGATACTTTACCTCGACAAAGACAAGAGTGGAACCGTCTTGCATGATGAGGTCCACCTCACCGCATTTAGCGGTGTAATTCTCCGCTAAGGCTACTAGGCCTTGTCGACCCAGATAGTCCTTAGCGAGAATTTCGTAGTTTTTGCCAACCGCTCTTTTATTGGCTGATCGGTTGTTCCACGGTAGCAGTGCCATCCGTACCTTCTTCCGTATTAGGCGCTTGTGTCTCAGAAGCTTCCGTTACTTGAGTTGGCTTTTGACCATATACACCCCACGAAATTTGGCGCTGTACAACACAGTCAGAATCAACGCTCAATGTGCCAGTTTGGCCATCTACAGAATAACCTTGAACGGCTTTTAACTGCGGTAGTTCTTTAGTTAATGAGTAAGCATCCATCCCCAATGCTTGCAGACGTTTCTCTGCATTCGAGCTCTTCGGCCAGAACTTGGTCATTTGTGCGTCAAGCTGAGGATCTTGGTCAATTAGCAGAGGGATATCACTGTAGACTACGCCAGTGAGATCCTCGTATTGACGTTTACTAGTGTGGCTATGTGAATCAGCAAACAACTGAGGTTGCTGCGCATCTGGGTTAATCGCCACTTCAATAAACGGTTTGATCAACGTCAGGTCTGCACTATTGGCAACGATATAAACAGAGTCAATATCGCGACGGCTACGTGGTTGATTCTCTAGCTTCATGCCTGTCAACGCTTCCATTTGGGCGATACGTTGCTGACTTTGCTGAAGACCGAATACATTATTGATGGTTTTTTGCAGCTGAGCGCGATTTCCATATTGTGCAATAGCCACTTTGTTGTCACTGACTTTCGCCCATTCTTCTTCAAATGCTTTCACTACGCGGTCACCGAGGTTGCCTCTTGGTGCTAGGACCAGAGGATACTCATAGTTACCTTCAGAAAGATGAGCGGCGGCTTGCGCTACTTCTTGCTCTGGGGAAAGCGTTAGGTAACACATCATTTGTGATGGTTCTAACTCGCTAGGAATATTGAGTGCAAGTGCTGGAATTGGCGTTTCAGATTGTTTTTGTGCTTGTTGCAGCTTCTCAACGTTTTCTTTGATAAGTGGACCAACAATGAAGTCCACTTCATTGGCAATTAGTTGTGCTTTGATATCTGCTGGAGCCGTTTCATTAGTATCGATAACGGTAAAAATTGCCTCTGGGTCGCGTTGCTCATCGTCCATCATTGCCATCATAAACCCATCACGAACTAGCTGCGCTTGTTTCGCATATTTGCCCGTTAATGGAAGCAGCAGTGCAGTGCTGTGAGGCGTCGTGATCTCTAAACTTAAAATGTCTAAGATACTTTGTGGGGTGTATTCAGCAGCGGGATGGTCCGGGTTCTCGGCCAACCAGTTCTTTAAGGTATTTTGTAGCTGTGGAAGGCTACCACCTAGTGCTTTCATATAAGTTGCAAGCTGTAACCAGCCATCAAGAACTTCTTCTTTAGGTTCTGCGACTAGGGTTGAAAGCTGCTCAGCAGAATACTGGTTGAGGTTATTCCAAATCTCATCATTGATGCCTTGCTGATCTTCGCGTGGAGCGAAACCTGACATGGCAATCAATTCTCGGCTAGCCTCAAAGTAGCGGCCTAATTGGGCCAGACTTTGCGCTCTTAACTCGTAGTAGCGTTGCCATTGCTGTTGGGCAAGAGGCCATTCCGCAGGGAAGTTCAGTTGTAGATATGCATCCTGTGCATTACCTTGCGCTAGGTTAAGCTCGGCACGAGCTAATTGCCATTCTGCTTGCTGAATAACGGTTAGGTTTTGTTTGGCTAGACGATTAGAAAGTCGCTTAGCTTGTTCGTAGTTGCCTTCTTGAATCGATGCTTTGAACGCTAGAATTAGCCATTCATTAGCAAAACCACCTTGATCGGCATCGGCACGCATTAAGTACGTTTCAGAAGATGCGGTTGGAGCAAGGGTGATATCAACACTCGTTGGGGCGCTTGGCTGAGTAGAACAAGCGGCAATGGACAAAGCCAATGCAATTGGAGTCAGTAGGCGTGTTACACTATTTCTCTTTGGGTTCATCATTGCCATGAGCTCTTTAATCACTATTCGTGTAAAATCATTATATTAATCGTTGAAGTGCTGGTAAACAAATGACAAGCAACAAAACCACTTATATTGAGCAACCAACGCTCTTTATTGTACCGACTCCTATTGGAAATCTCGGTGATATCACACAAAGAGCGCTCGATGTCTTAAACAGCGTCGATATTATTGCTGCTGAAGATACTCGTCATACGGGTAAACTTTTATCGCACTTCAATATTCAAACTAGGACATTTGCGCTCCATGATCACAATGAGCAGCAAAAAGCACAAGTTTTAGTCGATAAATTGTTAGCGGGCGAATCCATCGCATTGGTTTCTGATGCGGGTACGCCACTGATCAGCGATCCAGGGTACCATTTAGTGTCTCAATGTCGTCAAGCGGGCGTTAAAGTTGTGCCATTACCTGGTGCGTGTGCCGTAATAACTGCCTTGAGCGCCTCAGGTCTGCCATCTGATCGATTTAGCTTTGAAGGTTTCTTGCCTGCAAAAAGCAAAGGTCGTAAAGACAAGTTTATGGAAATCGCTAAGGCAGAGCGTACCTGTATTTTCTATGAGTCACCACATCGAATCACTGAGTCGTTGGCAGATATGCTTGAAGTTCTTGGTCCGGAGCGTGAAGTTGTATTAGCACGTGAGCTGACAAAGACTTACGAAACCATACAGGGCCTGCCATTAGGTGAATTGGTTGAGTGGATTGAAGAAGACGAAAACCGCAAGCGCGGTGAGATGGTTTTATTAATTCATGGATACCGCGAACCCGTGACGGACACGCTACCTGACGAGGCTACTCGAACCTTAGCTATCTTAGTTAAAGAGCTACCATTGAAGAAAGCTGCGGCAGCAACGGCAGAGATTTATAACCTGAAAAAGAACGCATTGTACAAATGGGGTTTAGAAAACCTTGAGTAATTGCTCGCGCTCCGCTACAATCCGCGCCCTGAAGTTGACTGGATAGTCGCTGCTTCGTTGACGTCCCCTTGAGCTTGTCTTGGGGGAGACTGACGGAGGGGAGGAACGTCCGGGCTCCACAGAGCAGGGTGCCAGGTAACGCCTGGGGGGCGTGAGCCCACGACAAGTGCAGCAGAGAGAAGACCGCCGATGGCTCCATTTCTTCGGAAGGAGCACAGGTAAGGGTGAAAGGGTGCGGTAAGAGCGCACCGGACGACTGGTAACAGTTCGTTGCAAGGTAAACTCCACCCGGAGCAAGACCAAATAGGCTTCCACATTGCGTTGCTCGCGTATGGAGGCGGGTAGGTTGCTCGAGCCAGTGAGCGATTGCTGGCCTAGACGAATGGCTATCACCGCTTCGGCGGATACAGAACCCGGCGTACAGGTCAACTTCACCTATTATAAAAAAACCCATTACAAATTGATTTTGTGATGGGTTTTTTGCTTTTTTATCACCTATCTTTACGTTAGGCTGAACTTAACCAGATGACGTTACTGAAGGAAATCAGTACACTTGTCTACTTTGCCTTTAGCAACTCTCGAGATCACCAATGAGCGAATCATTCCAACACATTTCGGTACTACTTCATGAATCTATCGATGGCTTAGCCATTAAACCTGACGGTATCTATATCGATGGGACGTTTGGACGTGGTGGTCACAGTCGTCAAATTCTTTCACAATTGGGTGAAAATGGTCGCCTTTATAGTATTGACCGAGATCCTCAAGCGATTGAAGAAGCGGGTAAAATCAATGACCCACGATTCACCATTATTCACGGCCCGTTTTCTGGTATGTCAGAATATGCGGAACGCTATGATTTAGTTGGTAAAGTTGACGGTGTATTGCTGGACTTAGGTGTCTCTTCACCACAATTGGATGATGCGGAACGTGGTTTTAGCTTTATGAAAGATGGCCCACTGGATATGCGCATGGACCCAACATCAGGCATGCCGGTTTCTGAGTGGTTGGCTCAGGCTGAGCTAGATGATATCACTTGGGTTATTCGTGAATTTGGTGAAGATAAGCACGCTCGTCGAATCGCTAAAGCGATTGTTGCTCATCGTGAAGATGAAGAGAAAGAGCCACTTACTCGCACAGGCCAACTAGCGAAGTTAATTTCTGACGCGGCACCAAAAAGCTTCAAAGAGAAGAAGCACCCAGCGACACGTTCATTCCAAGCGTTTCGTATCTATATCAACAGTGAACTTGAAGAGATCGATACTGCTCTAAAAGGAGCTGCAAGCATTCTAGCACCAGAAGGTCGTTTATCTGTGATCAGTTTCCACTCGTTGGAAGATCGCATGGTAAAGCGTTTTATGCGTAAAGAAAGTAGAGGCCCTCAAGTGCCTCACGGTATTCCGATGACGGAAGATCAAATTCGTGCCTTGGGGAGTGCAAATCTAAAAACAATTGGTAAAGCACTTAAACCATCCGATCAAGAAGTTGAAATGAACACGCGATCACGCAGCTCTGTACTTCGAGTTGCAGAAAAACTGTAGCGGACAAGTGGATGTCTAACGAGCCAAAACACAACTTAGCCAAACTCATCGGAATAGATATCATAACGGTGGGCCGAGTACCTTTAATGGTATTGCTATTAATATTCGCGTCAGCGATGGGGGTCGTCTTTGCTACTCACCATACTCGCCAGGCAATTAACCAAAAAGATGTGGCGCTCCAAGAGCGTGAAAGGCTTGATAATGAATGGCGCAACTTACTTCTTGAAGAAAATGCGTTGTCTGAACATAGTCGAGTCCAAGCGATGGCAAAGCAAGAACTGGATATGAAGCGTCCTGATGCTGACAAGGAAGTAGTGGTTTCCCTGAAATGAAAGGCAAAAAAGTTGTAAAACCCTCCAACAAGAAGAAAAGTACACAAACTGCGGAAGCTCCAACGTTGATTGCATGGCGCTTTCGTCTCATCTTAGGTTGTGTGTTATTAATCTTCACTGCACTGGTAGCCAGAATCGGCTATATCCAAGTTATCGAACCGGATAACTTAATCAAGCAAGGCGATTTACGTTCGGTTCGCGTTAAAGCACTTCCCTCTGCCCGCGGCATTATTTCAGATCGCAATGGCGAGCCCTTGGCGGTCAGCGTTCCAGTTCAAGCGGTATGGGCCGATCCTGCTACAATATTTAAAGATAATGGTTTGGCAAAACTTGACCGTTGGCATGCCCTAGCGGATGTACTTGGTCTTGACCGACAGGCCCTTATCAATAAGATTGAGAAAAACAAAACTCGCCGCTTTATCTATCTGCAACGCCAAGTCAGCCCAGCCATGGCAAAGTACATCAAAGAGTTAAAACTCTCGGGAGTTGGACTGAAAGCTGAATCTCGCCGCTATTACCCTGCTGGTGAAGTCAGCGCGCACTTAGTTGGGGTCACTGGCATTGATGGTCATGGTCTCGAAGGGGTGGAGCGAAGCTATGATAAATGGCTGACAGGTGAGGCGGGTAAACGCATTATTCGTAAAGACCGTTATGGTCGAGTCGTAGAAAATATCTCTCTAGAGGAGCGCGAAGAAGGTAAGCCGCTCGAACTTACTATTGACCAGCGTTTGCAAGCGATTGCTTATCGCGCAGTAAAACAAGCCGTTGCTGATTACCGCGCAACCTCAGGCAGTGCAGTGATTATCGATGTGAAGACTGGCGGTGTGTTGGCTATGGTCAATGCACCATCATACAATCCTAACAATCGCTCCTCTCGTCAATCCTTTACCATGCGTAACCGAGTGATAACCGATGCGATGGAACCGGGTTCGACCGTTAAACCGTTTGTTGTGTTAGCCGCTTTAGAAGCGGGTGTAGCCGATGAAAATACCGTGATTGATACCGGTAATGGCATCATGCAAATTGGTGGGAGTCGTGTTCGTGATACTTCAAAAGTTGGTAAGGCTAACTTGGCGAAGATTCTTCAAAAGTCCAGTAACATCGGTGTGGCTAAACTTGCGTTGGAAATGCCACTGCAAGAGCTATTGGGAATGTATAGCTCGATCGGTTTTGGCCAGCTTTCTGGGTTGAACTTAGTCGGCGAAACCACCGGTATTTTCCCTAACCGTCGCCGTTGGTCTCAATTTGAAATTGCTACACTTGCCTTTGGCTATGGTATTTCGATTACTCCACTGCAATTAGCGCATGCCTATGCGACATTAGGTAATGGCGGGTTGTATCAACCAGTGCATATTATCGAGAATAACCAGCAAGATTTATCGAAGCAGGTCATAGATCATCACTACGCGGTTGAAGTATTACACATGCTAGAAGCGGTAACTCAACCAGGTGGTACAGCGACGCGTGCTGCCGTTCCTGGATATCGTGTTGCAGCCAAAACAGGTACATCACGAAAAGCAGCAGCAGGTGGCTATAGTGACGAATACGTGGCAATTACGTCGGGTGTTGCTCCTGTGAGTGACCCTCGCATTGCACTTGTTGTGGTGATTAACGAACCACAAGGTGATCAGTACTATGGTGGTGCCGTTGCTGGCCCAGTATTCTCAGAAATTATGAAAGGCTCGCTGCAAATATTAAATGTAGCGCCTGATGAAAATCAGTTTCAAAAATAGGTGAAAACAATGTTGACCTCTTTGACATTGGCAAAACTGCTAAAACCTTGGGTTAGCGAAATGGAAGGCTCAGTGAGCTACTTGTCACTTGATGACATAGTCGTTTCCAATTTGGAATTAGATAGCAGGGCTATTCAACAAGGCGATAGCTTCGTCGCTATCATTGGTCATACTGTCGATGGCCGTCTGTTTATCGAAAGAGCAGTGCAAGCAGGCGCTACGTCTGTGCTGGCTCAAGCAGACAGTGAGCATAAGCATGGTGAAGTGACCTATATTGGTGACGTGCCAATTATCCATCTCTACCAACTCGATACGCTGCTTTCTGTCATCGCGGCACGCCTATATCAATATCAGCAACAAGTCATTGGTGTAACTGGGACGAATGGCAAAACCACCATCACCCAGCTTATTGCTCAATGGATTGATTTACTCGGTGATAAAGCCGCCATTATGGGCACGACGGGCAATGGCTTCTTAGATCAGCTTGAAGAGGCAAAAAACACCACAGGCAATGCCATTGATGTACAGCGAATCTTAGCAAAGTTAGATCAGCAAGGTGCGCACTATACAGCGATGGAAGTGTCTTCTCACGGCTTAGTTCAAGGTCGCGTTGCCGCTGTGCCATTTAAGCTGGGTATTTTTACCAATCTGAGCCGTGATCATCTCGATTATCACGGCACAATGGAAGGATACGAGGCCGCGAAGAAGCTCCTGTTTACCGGCCATCATTGCGAACATGCGGTTCTCAATATTGATGATGTCGTTGGTCGCCGTTGGTTGTCGGAACGAAGTGATGCCATCGCGGTGTCTGTTGAAGGACGTCAAGAGGGTAAAAGAGGGCTGTGGGCAACAACAGTAGAATACAGCGATAGCGGAATCTCACTTGAATTTGATGGTTACTTTGGGCAAGGCAATTTGCATGCACCACTGATTGGTCAGTTTAACGCTAGCAATCTCATGCTGGCGTTTGCGTCGTTATTAGCGCTCGGCTTTGATATCGAACATCTGCAACAAACTGCGCCGAAACTGCAACCAGTGCTTGGCAGAATGGAACTATTCCAAACCACTAGTAAACCTAAAATAGTTGTCGATTATGCTCACACCCCCGATGCTCTTGAAAAAGCGCTGTTGGCGTTGCGAGTACATTGTGAAGGTAAACTTTGGGTGATTGTCGGCTGCGGTGGTGACAGAGATAAAGGTAAACGACCAATGATGGCGGCGATCGCTGAACGCTTAGCTGACCACGTTATTCTTAGTGATGATAATCCTCGAAGTGAAGACCCTGCTGCTATTGTCGAAGATATGTTGGCCGGTATGAGCCAACCGCAAGCTGCTATTGTTGAACACAAACGGTTTGATGCGGCGCAGGTGGCGATGAACCAAGCTGGGGCATCGGACATTATTTTACTCGCTGGTAAAGGTCACGAAGACTATCAGGTTATTGGCACCGAAACGGTGCATTACTCGGACAGAGAATCGGCCGCAACATTATTGGGACTTACATTATGATTGCATTAACACTATCTGACATTGCCAATATTGTTGAAGGTACGCAGAGTGGCGGTGAGGTTCAAATCCAAGAAGTCACGACAGATACTCGTGCGATTCAGTCTGGAGCACTGTTTATTGCGTTAGT
Organism: Vibrio sp. CyArs1; assembly: GCF_022432925.1. NCBI lineage: Bacteria > Pseudomonadati > Pseudomonadota > Gammaproteobacteria > Vibrionales > Vibrionaceae > Vibrio > Vibrio sp. CyArs1. Next base: position 145,567 of record NZ_JAKRBO010000008.1, read on the forward strand.
CGGTGAGCGCTTTGATGCTCACGATTTTTGCCAGCAAGCTGCTGATAAAGGTGCCGCCGCACTCATTGTTGAACGTCAACTGGATATTGATATTCCGCAGGTTATCGTAGCAGATAGTAAAGTTGCACTTGGCTTATTAGGGGCTGAAGTGCATCGTCGTTGTGGGACAAAAACTCTTGCCATTACTGGTAGCTGTGGCAAAACCACAGTAAAAGAGATGGTGGCGAGTATCTTATCTGGCCTTGGACAAGTGCTATACACAGCTGGCAACTTCAATAATGATATTGGTGTTCCACTGACATTACTTCGCAGCACACCACAAGATGACTTTTCTGTTATCGAACTAGGTGCGAATCATATTGGCGAGATTGCTTACACCACGGCGCTGGTGAAACCTGATATTGCCATGGTTAATAATGTGGCAGAAGCGCACCTAGAGGGCTTTGGTTCTCTTGATGGCGTGAAAACTGCGAAAGGTGAAATTTACCAGGGTCTTACAGCCAACGGGACAGCGCTGATCAATCTCGATAGTCAAGGTGAGTCGATTTGGTCAGAAGTTTTACAAGATAAAAACCTTATAACGTTCTCTAAACAAAACACTAACGCCGATTTTTATGGCTCTGACATAGCGATGTCATCAGAGGGCTATCCGTTATTTACACTGCACACACCAATCGGCAATGTCGAACTGCAGTTGTCATTGCTAGGTGAGCATAATGTGGCGAATGCCGTTGCTGCGAGTGCTTTGGCGATTCAATGTGGTGCGACCTTAGAGCAAATCAAAATAGGTTTGCAATCGCTAAGTAAGGTTAAACGTCGTGTTGATGTCGAAAAACTTACTGAGCACATTACCTTAATTGATGACAGCTATAACGCCAGTGTGCCTGCGATGAAAGCGGCGGTTGACTTGCTTGCACAGTTTAAGCAAGGGCAGCGCTGGTTGATTCTGGGTAATATGGCAGAATTGGGGCATGAAAGTCTTGCACTTCACAAAGAAGTCGGACAACATGCTGCTCCTTTCGCATTTGAACATGTTTTGACCTATGGTGAAGATGCGAAGATTATCAGTGACCTATGTGGTGGTATGCATTTTCAGAGTCACGACAGCATGCTTGAATATATCGAGCGCAATTTAACACAGCTAAACCAGACCTCTCATACCTTATTGGTGAAAGGGGCACTAAGTGCAGGCATGTACACCATTGCTAATGCACTGAAGGAGACTTACACATGATTATTTGGCTTGCGGAATTACTACAGCCATACTTTTCTTTTTTTCGACTGTTTGAATACCTGTCATTCAGAGCCATAGTCAGTGTGTTAACCGCTTTAGGGTTGTCCTTATGGATGGGACCTAAAATGATTGCTCGCCTGCAAATGTTGCAAATCGGTCAAGTTGTTCGTAACGAAGGTCCTGAATCGCACTTTAGTAAGCGCGGAACGCCAACCATGGGCGGCGTGATGATCTTGTTTGCGATTACATTAACAGTGTTGTTGTGGTCTGACCTAAGCAACCCTTATGTTTGGGCTGTATTGGTTGTTTTACTTGGCTACGGCGCAGTGGGTTTTGTCGACGATTATCGCAAAGTTGTCCGTAAGAACACTGATGGTTTGATTGCTCGTTGGAAGTATTTTTGGCAGTCAGTTATCGCTCTGTTCGTGGCTTTCGCTTTATATGCTCATGGACAAGATACGGCTGCAACTCAGCTGGTTGTGCCTTTCTTCAAAGACGTAATGCCGCAGATGGGGCTGTTTTATATCGTCTTCACCTATTTTGTTATTGTAGGCACAAGTAACGCTGTAAACCTGACGGATGGTTTGGATGGCTTGGCTATTATGCCGACAGTACTTGTAGCGGCGGGTTTTGCGGTTATTGCTTGGGCTACGGGCAACGTTAACTTCGCTAACTACCTACATATTCCTTATATCCCATATACCTCAGAGTTGGTCGTTGTATGTACCGCAATGGTTGGTGCTGGCCTTGGTTTCCTTTGGTTTAACACGTATCCAGCACAAGTGTTTATGGGTGATGTTGGCTCACTGGCACTTGGTGGTGCACTTGGTGTGATTGCGGTGTTGGTTCGTCAAGAGTTTGTGCTTGTTATTATGGGCGGTGTATTCGTAATGGAAACGCTGTCGGTTATTCTTCAGGTAGGTTCATACAAACTGCGTGGCCAGCGTATTTTCCGTATGGCGCCTATTCACCACCACTACGAGCTAAAAGGATGGCCGGAACCACGTGTTATTGTTCGTTTTTGGATTATTTCAATCGTACTAGTTCTTATTGGATTAGCCACTCTTAAAGTACGTTAGAAACGCAGTAGGACAATCAGTTCATGGATTCTTGGCAAGACATAAAGCAAGTCGTTGTAGTTGGGCTCGGTATTACCGGGCTCTCTGTCGTTAATCATGTTAGTAAAAACCATCCTGACGTGACTGTTCGTGTGATGGACAGTCGGGAGAACCCTCCCGGTGCTGAGCAGTTGCCAGAAGGTGTAGAACTGCATGCTGGAAGCTTTAATACTGAGTGGTTGAATCAAGCAGACCTGATTGTTTGCAACCCTGGTATTGCTTTGGCAACACCAGAAATTCAGCAGGCACTGGAAAAAGGTATTCGCGTTGTTGGCGATATTGAACTGTTTGCGTGGGCAACTACCAAGCCTGTTATTGCTATTACAGGCTCCAACGGTAAAAGTACAGTGACCGACCTAACAGGGGCAATGGCCAAAGCTGCGGGTATCAATGTCGGTGTTGGCGGTAATATTGGTGTTCCTGCTTTAGATTTGCTGGAACTGAATGCCGACTTGTATGTCCTAGAATTATCTAGCTTCCAACTCGAAACAACCTATTCTCTAAAAACCAAAGTATCGACATTTTTGAATCTGTCCGAAGATCATATGGATCGCTACCATGGGATGGAAGATTATGCACAAGCGAAACGACGTATTTTCTTCAATGCAGAACATGCTTTGGTGAATCGTGATGAGTCAGAGACTTCCCCTGAGCTGGCCGGGCTTCCTGTAGCAACGTTTGGTTTTAATGAGCAAGACTTCGGTATGCGTGAAATCGACGGACAAGTCTGGCTAGTCGATAACGGTGAAACCATTATTTCCACCGACCAACTTCGTTTGGTTGGCAAGCACAATTGGTCCAATGCGCTGGTGGCCTGTGCATTGCTCAAACTGAGCGGTATCGACTACCGAAAAGGTTTGGCGTGTTTAGCTGCGTACACTGGTTTGAGTCATCGTTGCCAAGTGGTTGCAGATGAAAAGGGCGTCAAGTGGGTGAATGATTCCAAGGCTACTAACGTGGCGAGCACACTTGCGGCGTTATCTGGCTTAACCTTAGAGGGTAAACTGTATCTTTTGGTAGGTGGCGTTGGCAAAGGCGCTGACTTTTCTGAGTTAGCCAAACCACTGTCTGAGCTGAATGTGAAGTTGTGCTGTTTTGGGAGAGATGGTGAGGAGTTCATGGCCTTGCATCCAGCGGCGGTTCGATATGACACGCTCAACAATGTCCTAACCGATATTACACCCGAACTGCAAAAGGGTGATATGGTTATGTTATCTCCAGCTTGTGCAAGCTTTGATCAGTTTGCCAATTTTATGGCTCGTGGAGATGACTTTACCCAGCTGGCTCAGCAATTTTCAAAACAAGTTAGTTAAACGGACTCGCTACTATGTTCCATCAATTTCGACAAAGGGTAACAGGTTGGTTTTCACATCCAGCTCCTGATGCCCTCTACGATAGACAGTTAGTGTGGTTAGCGTTTGCATTGATGATTACCGGCTTGGTTATGGTAACATCGGCTTCTTTTCCTATTAGTTCAAGACTCACTGACCAACCATTCCACTTCATGTTTCGACATGCGATTTTCTTGGTGCTAGCGCTTGGGACATCGTCCATTGTTTTGCAAGTTCCAACGGAAAAATGGTTTCGTTACAGTACTTATTTGCTTGCACTGTCGATATTTCTTCTGGTCGTCGTATTGGCCGTCGGGAAGTCGGTTAATGGTGCTTCGCGCTGGATCCCTCTTGGGCTCTTTAACTTGCAGCCCGCTGAAGTCGCTAAATTGTCACTGTTCATTTTCATGTCGAGCTATCTGGTTCGCAAGCAAGATGAGGTAAGGCAATCCTTCTTTGGCGGCTTTATCAAACCTATCATGGTGTTTACTACCTTTGCTATTTTGTTGCTTGGTCAGCCTGACTTAGGAACCGTGGTGGTAATGTTGGTGACCCTATTTGGTATGCTGTTTATAGCGGGCGCAAAGCTGTCTCAGTTTATCGCGTTATTGGTAGCTGGTGTTGGTGCGGTTATTGCCCTGATCTTGGTGGAGCCCTATCGTGTTCGCCGAGTGACATCTTTCCTTGACCCATGGGAAGACCCTTTCGGAAGTGGCTACCAGCTAACACAATCATTGATGGCGTTCGGCCGCGGTAATTTGATGGGGCAAGGGTTAGGTAACTCGGTGCAAAAATTGGAGTACCTGCCTGAAGCGCATACTGACTTCGTATTTGCGGTTTTAGCTGAAGAGTTAGGTTTTATTGGTGTGCTTCTCGTGTTGATGTTGGTGTTTGCTTTGGTGATTAAAGCTCTGTACATCGGCAAGCGTGCCTTTGAGAAGAAGCAACTGTTTGGGGGCTATCTCTCTTTTGCCATCGGAATTTGGTTTGCTTTTCAAACGTTAGTCAACGTTGGTGCTGCTGCTGGTATGGTTCCTACCAAAGGTTTGACATTGCCCTTAATCAGTTATGGTGGCTCCAGTCTTATAATTATGTCCGTTGCGGTGTCGATACTGCTACGTATCGACCACGAATGCCGTCTGTTACCAGACATAGATGAACCTACACCTCAGGAAGCGCCTCCTGAGAAAGACAAGAAAAAAGCCAAAGATGAAAAAGAATAAACGTTTGATGGTGATGGCTGGTGGTACTGGTGGTCACGTGTTTCCAGGGCTTGCTGTTGCGCATCGACTACAAGAACAAGGTTGGGAGATTCGCTGGTTAGGAACGGCTGATCGTATGGAAGCCGACTTGGTTCCCAAGCATGGTATTGAGATCGATTTCATTAAAGTGAAAGGTCTTCGAGGACAAGGAATTACCAAGCTTATGAAAGCGCCATTTCAGATATTTAGCGCTATATTACAGGCTAGAAAGCACCTAAAAAAATGGCAACCGGATGCCGTGTTAGGCATGGGTGGTTATGTGAGTGGCCCTGGTGGTATTGCGGCTTGGACCATGGGCATTCCAGTTGTATTACACGAACAAAATGGTGTAGCGGGATTAACCAATCAATGGTTGTCGAAAATTGCCAAGAAAGTATTCCAGGCGTTCCCTGGTGCATTCCCTAACGCTGAAGTAGTTGGGAACCCAGTAAGACAAGATTTAATTGATACTGAAGAACCGCAACAGCGACTTGAAGGCCGCAAAGGTGATATTCGTATTCTTGTCATGGGTGGCAGTCAAGGTGCACGTATTTTAAACCAGACGCTACCTCTCGTAATGGCAAAGCTTGGTTCAGGCTACACAATCCGTCATCAAGCGGGTAAAGGTAATAGCGAAGAAGTGGCTGAGCTATATCGCTCCAATGCAGTTGACAATGCAGACGTTACTGAGTTTATCGACGATGTTGCCCAAGCCTATCGTTGGGCTGACCTAGTAATTTGTCGCTCTGGTGCTTTGACTGTCTCTGAACTAGCTGCGGTCGGCGTAGGCGCAATATTTATTCCATTTATGCACAAAGATCGGCAGCAAGCACTTAATGGTGATCACCTAGTGCACAGTGGCGCTGCCTATATGATTGAACAGCCGGATTTAACGGTAGAAAAATTGGCGCAACAGGTAAAACAGCTCGATCGACTGCAACTACTAGAGCTTGCGAAGAATGCACGAAAAGCCGCTAAACTTGATGCAGATACACGCGTCGCCCAAGAAATTATCGAATTAACAAAATAGATTGACGAGATTTAATCCATGACACAGCAACATACTCAAGACCTAGCACAAATACGGGCCCTGATACCTGAAATGAGACGAGTGAAGTGTATTCACTTTGTCGGAATTGGTGGTGCTGGCATGAGTGGTATCGCAGAGGTACTGCTTAATGAAGGCTATCAGATTACCGGTTCAGATCTTGCTGAAAATGCTGTGACAGAGCGTCTGACTCAAAAAGGTGCCACTGTCTATATTGGCCATCAGGCGAGCAATATTGAAAATGCAAGTGTGGTAGTGGTGTCTACGGCTATCGATCCAGAAAACCAAGAATTAGTTGCTGCAAAAGAGCTGAGAATTCCTGTAGTTCGCCGTGCTGAAATGCTAGCGGAATTGATGCGTTTTAGACATGGGATCGCTGTGGCTGGTACGCACGGTAAAACCACGACGACCGCACTGGTTACTCAGATATATTCGGAAGCTGGAATGGATCCGACGTTTGTTAACGGTGGCTTGGTAAAAAGTGCTGGTACTAATGCTCGATTAGGCTCAAGCCGAATATTGATCGCTGAAGCGGATGAAAGTGATGCGTCTTTCCTTCACCTGCAACCGATGGTGAGTATTGTGACTAATATTGAAGCTGACCATATGGATACCTATGGTGGAGACTTTGATACGCTAAAACAAACCTTTATCGATTTCTTACATAACCTGCCTTTCTACGGTCAGGCGGTGATGTGTGTTGACGATCCGGTAGTTCGTGAATTGATTCCAAGTGTTAGTCGTCAAGTGATTACTTATGGTTTTTCTGATGATGCAGATGTGCGAATTGAGAACTATCGTCAAGACGGCCAGCAAGGTAAATTCACGGTTGTCAGAAAAGGCCGAGAGAACTTAGAAATTACTCTAAATATTCCAGGTCAACATAATGCTCTTAATGCAGCGGCGGCGATTGCTGTTGCAACGGAAGATAATATTGCCGATGAAGCTATCGTTAACGCCATGTTAGGGACTGAAGGTACTGGCCGACGCTTTGAGCACCTTGGTGAGTTTGAAACAGGTAACGGTAAAGTGATGCTAGTGGATGACTACGGCCATCACCCAACAGAAGTGGATGTTACGATTAAAGCGGCGCGCAATGGCTGGGCTGAAAAACGCTTAGTGATGATTTTCCAACCTCATCGATATAGTCGTACTCGCGATTTATATGATGACTTTGCCAATGTGCTGGAACAAGTTGATGTTTTAGTGATGTTGGATGTTTATTCGGCAGGAGAGGCTCCGATTGCTGGGGCTGATGGACGCTCACTATGTCGTACTATTCGTACAAGAGGTAAGTTGGATCCTGTTTTTGTTCCAGACGTGAATGCGTTACCATCTGTTTTATCGAATCTTTTGCAAGAAGGCGACCTTCTTCTGACGCAAGGTGCTGGTGATATCGGTAAAGTAGCCAGAAAGCTTGAGCAGATGAAGTTAGATATCCAGCTAATGCAGAATAGTTAGCAACGTCAGTTCAATTAGTAAAAAACTTAACTGTTCGACCGAGCTATCGAGAATTTTGATCGCTTAGTCGAACATTTTTGTTATTTCAATGTGTAAAAGCCGATATTTCTTAGGTTCAGTGTTTGATAGTTTGATATTCATTAGTATAATCCTAAGGTTAACAATATTAGATTAGACTCTTATTCCACTATCTTAAGGAAAGGCGAAGAGAAGTTAATAAAGGACCAAAGAGTTTGACTGAAACTTCAGAGAGCAGTGCAGAATCAACGCGTCGAATTACCTTGTTTTCTAAACATGGGGTCGGGGCTGTTTTTTTATTAGCTGTAATCACCGTAATAGGTTCAACACTTTATTCCACCATTAGCTGGATGTGGGACGACCAGCGCCTCCCTTTATCAAAGATAGTGTTGCAGGGCGATTTAACTCATGTAACTGCCAAGGATGTGCAACACGCATTTGCCAACCTTGAACACATTGGCACTTTTATGTCTCAAGACATCAATGTGCTGCAGCAAAGCGTCGAGCAAATCCCTTGGGTATCTCAGGCCTCCGTTCGCAAACAATGGCCAGATACAGTAAAAGTCTTTCTTACAGAGCATCAGGCTAGTGCCATCTGGAATGGTATTGATATGTTAGACACAAACGGTGTTGTGTTTAGCGGTGATGTGTCGGCAATTGAAGAGCAGAAAGTAAAACTTTATGGGCCAAAAGGCACTGAGTTACAAGTACTTCAAACTTATCGAGACAGCAACGGGCAATTAGCACCGCTTGGGTTATCCATATCATCATTGGTACTGAACGAACGCCGAGCTTGGCAAGTTATTTTGGACAACGGTATCCGTTTAGAGTTGGGTAAAGACTCGATGCAGGAGCGCTTGGAGCGCTTTATTTCGCTTTATCGAAAGTTGGGCGATCAAGTCTCTAAAATTAGTTATATCGACTTAAGATATGATACCGGCGCTGCGGTTGGCTGGTTCCCTGCGGAAGAGGCTGGAACCGCTCACGCAGAGAGCAAAAAAGTAGGATGACTGGTATTACGTATCGGTAGAGCAATTTATCGATACCTAAGTTCAGTTTGGACATTGAGCAACAAGATTGTTCGCTGGAAATTGAAATATCTATAACAAAGAGAGTACAGATGACGAAGACCACGGATGACAATATTATTGTCGGTCTTGATATAGGCACTGCAACTGTATCTGCGTTGGTCGGTGAAGTATTACCCGACGGTCAGGTCAATATCATTGGTGCTGGCTCCAGTCCTTCTCGAGGCATGGACAAAGGCGGTGTAAACGACCTAGAGTCAGTGGTTAAATCCGTGCAGCGTGCGATCGATCAAGCTGAGTTGATGGCAGAATGCCAGATTAGCAATGTATTTATTTCTCTTTCAGGCAAGCATATTGCGAGTCGAATTGAAAAAGGCATGGGAACCATTTCTGAGGAAGAAGTGTCACAGGATGATATGGACCGAGCGATTCATACCGCGAAATCCATTAAAATTGGTGATGAACAACGTATTCTTCATGTGATTCCTCAGGAATTTACCATAGACTATCAAGAAGGGATAAAAAATCCGCTTGGCTTGTCTGGTGTTCGAATGGAAGTGAGTGTTCATCTGATTTCTTGTCACAATGATATGGCAAGAAATATCATCAAGGCTGTTGAGCGTTGTGGATTAAAGGTAGAGCAGTTGGTTTTCTCTGGATTAGCTTCCAGTAACGCTGTTATTACTGAAGATGAACGAGAGCTGGGCGTTTGTGTCGTAGACATTGGCGCGGGAACCATGGATGTCTCTATTTGGACCGGTGGTGCACTTCGACATACAGAAGTGTTCTCTTATGCTGGTAATGCGGTGACCAGTGATATTGCATTTGCATTTGGTACACCTCTTAGTGATGCAGAAGAAATAAAAGTAAAGTATGGTTGTGCTCTAAGCGAACTAGTGAGCAAAGATGATACAGTTAACGTTCCAAGCGTTGGTGGTCGACCTTCTCGTAGTTTGCAACGCCAAACATTGGCAGAAGTGATAGAACCACGCTATACAGAGTTAATGGGACTAGTAAATCAAACCATTGATAATGTTCAAGCTAAACTAAGAGAGAATGGTGTAAAACATCATCTAGCAGCAGGCGTGGTCTTAACGGGCGGCGCAGCACAAATTGAAGGGGTTGTGGAGTGTGCAGAGCGCGTCTTCCGCAATCAGGTTCGTGTAGGCAAGCCTTTAGAGGTTAGCGGTCTCACGGACTATGTAAAGGAGCCGTATCATTCTACGGCCGTTGGATTACTTCATTACGCAAGAGACAGTCAGATCAATGACGACAATGATTATAACGAACCAAAACGTCAATCGGTGTCGACAATCTTTGGAAAGTTGCGTAATTGGATACAAAAAGAGTTTTAACCTGAGTTGCAGGAAAACGGAGATAACAAATGTTTGAACCGATGATGGAAATGTCTGACGAAGCAGTCATTAAAGTAGTTGGAGTCGGCGGTGGCGGTGGTAACGCTGTAGAACACATGGTTCGTGAGTCAATCGAAGGGGTTGATTTCATTAGTGTGAATACGGATGCTCAGGCACTTCGCAAAACGAGTATTAGTCACGTCATTCAAATCGGCGGCGATATTACAAAAGGCTTGGGTGCGGGTGCAAACCCACAAGTTGGACGTGATGCAGCTCTCGAAGATAAAGAAAGAATTAAAGAAAGCATTACTGGCGCCGATATGGTATTTATCGCAGCTGGTATGGGTGGTGGTACTGGAACCGGTGCAGCTCCCGTTATTGCTGAAGTAGCGAAAGAGCTTGGTATTCTTACTGTTGCGGTGGTGACTAAACCATTTAGCTTCGAGGGTAAAAAGCGTCTTGCATTTGCAGAACAAGGTATTGAAGAGCTATCAAAGCATGTTGACTCTTTAATCACTATTCCAAATGAAAAGCTACTTAAAGTACTAGGTCGTGGCGTTACGCTTTTAGAAGCCTTTGCAAGTGCGAACGATGTTCTTAAGAATGCCGTTCAAGGTATTGCAGAGCTAATTACTCGCCCAGGTATGATTAACGTCGACTTTGCGGACGTACGTACTGTGATGTCTGAGATGGGTCATGCGATGATGGGTAGCGGTGTTGCTAAAGGCGAAGACCGTGCAGAAGAAGCCGCTGAAATGGCGATTTCTAGCCCGCTTCTAGAAGATATTGATCTTGCTGGTGCTCGTGGTGTTCTAGTGAACATTACTGCAGGTCTGGATATGCGTTTAGACGAGTTTGAGACAGTCGGTAACACAGTGAAGGCTTTTGCTTCTGATAATGCAACAGTGGTAATTGGTACTTCGCTAGACCCTGATATGAGCGACGAAATTCGCGTGACTGTGGTTGCTACTGGTATCGGTAATGAACGCAAACCTGACATCACGCTTGTTGCAGGTGGTAAAACACCAGTAACAGCAAGTCAGCCACAACAACAAACGCAAGCTCCAGCTGCGAAAGTTGAAGAGAAAGTGGCACAAACTTTGCCTGTAAATAGTCAGGACAAGGTTGAAGTGAACACACCGAGTCATTCGGGATCAAATGCACCTGCATCTGGCGCGAATACTAGTGCTGCACCTAAACCTGAAAAGGAAAGTGGCTACTTAGATATTCCAGCATTTTTGCGTCGTCAAGCAGACTAAGCTGTCTGCTTAAATTTGACACAGCTCAAAAATCTGGTAGGATTCGCGGTTGCTTACATAATCAACCGTGATTTGTAGCGTTGAAGAAGAGGTTTGTAGATGATCAGACAACGTACGCTTAAAGAAATAGTGACTACTGTAGGAGTGGGTCTCCACTCTGGCCGTAAAGTAACACTAACTTTGCGTCCAGCGGCTGCTAATACTGGTGTCGTTTACCGTCGTACTGACGTGAATCCGCCTGTGGATTTTCCTGCGGATCCTCTTTCTGTGCGCGACACAATGCTATGTACTGCGCTTGTTAATGATGACGGTGTTCGTATTTCAACAGTCGAGCACTTGAATGCAGCATTAGCGGGTATGGGCATTGATAACATCATCGTTGAAGTTGATGCGCCTGAAATCCCTATTATGGATGGCAGTGCAAGCCCGTTTGTATACTTGCTACAACAAGCAGGCATCGAAACTCAGAATGCACCAAAACGTTTCATCCGTATCAAGAAACCAGTGCGTTTCGAAGATGGTGATAAGTGGGCAGAGCTTCGTCCATACAACGGTTTCCGTATGGATTTCGAGATTGAGTTCAACCACCCTGCAATTGATGCTGACGAACAGCGTCTGCAGTTTGATTTCTCGTCGCAAGGCTTTATTAAAGATATCGCTCGCGCTCGTACTTTTGGTTTCATGCGTGACATCGAGTACCTACAATCACAAAATCTTGTGTTAGGTGGTAGCTTCGATAATGCTATCGTTCTTGATGAATACCGTATTCTTAACGAAGAGGGTCTTCGTTTCGATAATGAGTTTGTTACTCACAAAGTGTTGGATGCGATTGGCGATCTCTATATGGCTGGTCACGCGATTGTTGGTGAGTTCTCTGCGTATAAGTCAGGTCATGGTCTAAATAACCAACTACTGCGTGCGGTATTGGCAGACCAAGAAGCGTGGGAATGGGCTACATTCGAGGAGCAAGCTGGTTCTCCAGTTGCTTTTGCAGAACCAAACATGGTTCTCGCTTAAAAAACTACTAGTGTTTAAAAAAACCAGACCTTGAGTCTGGTTTTTTTATGCCTATTAAACAGTGATGTGGCAGTTTTTTGCCTGTTGAACTTTACTTAACAGTGGCAAAGATCTGCAGTGGATCTTCGTGATCTTGCAGTTTGGCTGCTTTAAATGAAACTCGCTGTGCAGTTTAAGTTTTCACTTTTGATGTATGCTGCCGCTATCTCCGTTTAGAAATATCCGCCACAATGCTGCGCTGAATGCGGCTTTATATTACAAAACTTCCAAACACATCAAACTAATTACGGTTAGTTTGTATTGAAGCTTGGTTGTTAGGGCAAAAATTCCTTAAACTATGTGCCATTAATTGGTATATCTGCCTTGAAATTTAACAGCTTGAACTCAATATCAGTTGGTATAGATTTTATCTCAGTTAGGTCAGTAGACCCTAGTCGAGACGGAAGGCAATTTTAATAGGTCGATATGATCTAATGGTAGAGAGAATAAAAACACAATGATTACTAACCTACTGACAAAGGTCATCGGTAGTCGTAACGACAGAACACTGCGTCGACTAAGAAAAATCGTAAAGCAGATCAATAACTACGAGCCACAGTTCGAAGCATTGTCTGACGAAGAACTGAAAGCAAAAACAGTAGAGTTTCGTGAGCGATTGGATAAAGGTGAAAACCTAGACCAACTTCTGCCAGAAGCATTTGCCACAGTTCGTGAAGCGTCTAAACGTGTCTTCGGGATGCGCCATTTCGACGTTCAGCTTATCGGTGGCATGGTGTTGAACTCTGGTCAAATTGCAGAGATGCGCACTGGTGAAGGTAAAACGCTAACAGCAACTTTGCCTGCTTATCTAAATGCTCTACCGGGCAAAGGCGTTCACATCGTAACTGTGAATGACTACTTAGCAAAACGCGATGCTGAAACAAACCGCGCTCTATTTGAATTCCTAGGCATGAGTGTTGGCGTGAACGTGCCAAACATGCACCCGCAAGAAAAGAAAGAAGCTTATCAAGCGGACATTCTATACGGTACCAACAACGAATTTGGTTTTGACTACCTACGTGACAACATGGCTTTCCGTGTGGAAGACCGAGTTCAGCGTGAGCGATTCTTTGCTGTTGTCGATGAAGTGGACTCAATTTTAATTGATGAAGCTCGTACTCCACTTATTATTTCAGGTCCTGCTGAAGACAGTTCAGAGCTATATACACGTATTAACACGTTAATTCCTCAGCTTGAACAACAAGATCAAGAAGACTCAGAAGAGTACCGTGGTGATGGTCACTACACGGTTGATGAAAAATCAAAACAGGTTCACTTAACCGAAACAGGTCAGGAGTTTGTTGAAGAACTATTGATCAAGAATGGTTTGATGGAAGAGGGTGACACACTTTACTCGCCAACCAATATTAGCCTATTGCATCACGTGAACGCAGCCCTTCGTGCTCATGTTTTATTTGAGAAAAACGTTGACTATATCGTTAACGAGCAAGGCGAAGTAGTTATCGTTGATGAGCATACTGGTCGTACTATGCCAGGCCGTCGTTGGTCTGAAGGTCTTCACCAAGCTGTTGAAGCGAAAGAAGGGGTGAAGATTCAAAACGAAAACCAAACACTTGCTTCTATTACGTTCCAGAACTACTTCCGTCTTTATGAAAAACTGTCGGGTATGACAGGTACGGCAGATACTGAAGCGTTTGAGTTCCAGTCTATCTATGGTTTAGAAACAGTTGTTATCCCAACCAATAAACCAATGGTTCGTGATGACATGGCTGATGTGGTTTATCGTACTGAAGTTGAAAAATTCAACGCGATTATCGAAGACATTAAAGAGCGCAGTGCAAAAGGTCAGCCTATTCTGGTTGGTACGGTTTCGATTGAGAAGTCAGAGCTGTTATCTAATGCGTTGAAGCAAGCTAAGATCAAGCACAACGTTCTTAACGCGAAGTTCCACGAACGCGAAGCTGAAATCGTTGCTGAAGCGGGTACGCCAGGTGCGGTAACTATCGCAACTAACATGGCGGGTCGTGGTACCGATATCGTATTGGGTGGTAGCTGGCAGTCTAAAGTTGAACAGATTTCTGAGCCTACGCAAGAGCAAATCGATGCCATTAAAGCAGAATGGAAAGTGATTCATGATCAAGTTCTTGCTGCTGGTGGTCTACATATCATTGGTACAGAACGTCATGAATCTCGCCGTATCGATAACCAGTTACGTGGTCGTTCTGGTCGTCAAGGTGATGCTGGTTCGTCTCGTTTCTATCTATCAATGGAAGATCAACTACTCCGTATATTCACTTCTGATCGTATGGCTAGCCTTATCCAAAGTGGTATGGACGAAGGTGAAGCGATTGAAAGTAAGATGCTATCACGCTCTATTGAGAAAGCTCAGCGTAAAGTGGAAGGTCGTAACTTCGATATCCGTAAGCAACTGCTTGAGTTTGACGACGTAGCTAATGACCAGCGTAAAGTAGTCTACGAGCTTCGTGATGAATTAATGACGGCAGAAGACATCAGTGAAATGCTTGAGCAAAACCGTGCTGATGTGTTCACTTCTGTTATCGATGAGTACATCCCACCTCAGTCTCTAGAAGATATGTGGGATATCGAGGGTCTAGAAGAACGTCTGAAGAACGACTTCGATTTAGAGCTTCCAATCAAAACTTGGCTTGATGAAGATGACAAGCTCTATGAAGAAGCACTTCGTGAGAAAATCCTTGATACAGCAGTAACGATTTATCAACAGAAAGAAGAAACTGTTGGTGCACAAGTACTTCGTAACTTTGAAAAATCGGTCATGCTGCAGACTCTAGATACGCTATGGAAAGAGCATCTAGCGGCTATGGATCATCTACGTCAAGGTATTCACCTTCGTGGTTATGCTCAGAAGAACCCGAAACAAGAATACAAGCGTGAGTCGTTTGAGTTGTTTGAGCAACTGTTGGATTCTCTGAAATTTGACGTGATAACTATACTTTCAAAAGTACGTGTGCAACAGCAAGAAGAAGTTGAGCGTATGGAAGCTCAGCGTCAAGCGCAAGCAGAGGCGGCAGCAGCAAAAGCACATGCTCAACACGCGGATGCTGAGAACCAACTTGCTGATCACTCAGAAGAGTCTGGTGATGATTCACAACAGCCTATGGTTCGTGAAGAACGTAAGGTGGGGCGCAATGAGCCATGTCCTTGTGGATCTGGTAAGAAATACAAACAATGCCATGGTAAGATTAACTAAACCATGATGTAAAAATGAAGAGTCGCATTATGCGGCTCTTTTTTTAATCTGAATTTACGAGAAACACAGAAATAGGTGGGGAAAAACGTGAAGCGAGTTCATATCGTTGCCGCGATCATCTTTAACCAAGATAAGTCGCAAATCTATATCACTAAACGTCCTGATAATCTTCACAAAGGCGGCTTTTGGGAGTTTCCTGGGGGTAAAGTCGAGTTAGGAGAATCAGTCGGCGAGGCGATAACTCGTGAGCTGTTCGAAGAGATCGACATAAAAGTTAAAGAGTTTGAGTTGTTCGAGCACCTACTTCATGACTACCCAGAAAAATCGTTGAAGTTTGATTTTATCTCGGTGACGTCGTTTGACAATGAACCATACGGAAAAGAGGGGCAGGAAGGCTGTTGGGTAAATATTGCCGATTTACCGAATTATGCATTCCCCGAAGCGAATGTACCCATCCTAAACAAAGTGGTCGAAAAATACCGTTAAAATCTGTAACGACTCTGGTAGCCCTAGTGTCTTTGCGTTACATTGGTAGCAACATAAACAACGGAGAATAACGCAATGGTAAGAATTGCGATTGCAGGAGCAGCGGGCCGTATGGGTCGCAACCTAGTGAAAGCAACGTTTCACAACAATCAGGCTGAAGTAGGCGCAGGTTCTGAACGCCCAGAGTCATCTTTAGTTGGTGTTGATGTTGGTGAATTGTGTGGTGAAGGGCGATTTGACGTCGCTTTGGTGGATGATCTTAACAAGTCTATTGATGACTTTGACGTTATCATCGATTTCACCGCGCCAAAAAGTACCCTTGCGAATCTAGAGCTATGTAAACAGCATGGCAAAAAAATGGTGATTGGTACAACTGGCTTTAGCGAAGAAGAGAAGGCGATCATCGATGAGGCTGCTCAGTCTGTGCCAGTGGTTATGGCGCCGAACTACAGCGTAGGGGTTAACCTTGTCTTTAAGCTTCTTGAGAAAGCGGCGAAAGTTATGGGCGATTACTGCGACATCGAAATTGTTGAAGCACATCACCGCCATAAAGTAGATGCTCCATCTGGTACTGCTATCGGTATGGGAGAAGCGATTGCAGGCGCAATGGGTAATGAACTCAACGATGTAGCCGTCTATGCTCGTGAAGGCATCACTGGTGAGCGTACTCGTGACGAAATTGGCTTTGCTACGATTCGAGCTGGCGATATTGTTGGTGAACATACCGCTATGTTTGCTGATATTGGTGAGCGCGTCGAGATTACCCACAAAGCGACCGATCGCATGACGTTTGCCAATGGGGCCGTTAAAGCTGCAGTATGGCTCAATGATAAGCCTGCGGGCTTTTATACTATGACTGAAGTTCTCGGTCTCGATAGCATTTAACGAAAAGCGCCAGTCGGCGCTTTTTTTATATCTCATGGCATCGAATCTCAAAGCTCAATTGTTTTACATAATTATTCTCAAGGTCAGTATTGTTCTAGGGTATGAATAGCCATCTCGCTAAATCGACCAAAAACACAATAACTGTACAAAATAAATGGATTTATGTGTAAGTTTTGTAGCTTTGAGATAAAAACCGTCTCTTATGTCTTATTTTTATATGTTAACTTGTTTCGGTTAACGTTTGCGTAGTGATGAGGTAAAAATTGCGGGGTTGTTATTAACTTTGCTAGCACGAAAAACTATGCGGAATCATAACTGATTGATTTTTGCTCTTGAAATGTGTTTTTTTGAGGGTTTAGAGTAAAAAAATGGTCAATGGCGATAAAATTTAATTTTATTTTTCGGCAGTTGTTGACACTTGTCACGGGCATCATTAGAATACCGCCAATTTGTCTGAACTACCTAAAAGCGCTTATTTATAGCGAAGAGGAAGGCAAATCTGCAATTTAATTTAAAATTTATGCATTTTTATTCTGGAGGTTGTCTTGAGTAAATCAGCACTGTTAGTCCTAGAAGATGGGACAGTGTTCCACGGTGTTTCCATTGGAGCAGATGGTTTATCCGTTGGTGAAGTTGTTTTTAATACCTCGATGACGGGGTACCAAGAAATCCTCACTGATCCTTCCTATTCTCAACAGATCGTAACTCTTACTTATCCTCACATTGGCAATACTGGTACTAATAAAGAAGACGAAGAGTCTTCAGCAATCCACGCACAAGGCCTTGTGATTCGCGATCTTCCTCTTATCGCATCAAACTTCCGTAACGAACAATCCCTTTCAGACTATCTCAAGTCTCAGAACATCGTTGGTATCGCTGATATCGATACACGTAAGCTGACTCGCCTTCTTCGTGAAAAAGGTGCGCAGAACGGTTGTATCGTAGCGGGCGCTAACCTAGATGAAGCTCTAGCACTTGCTAAAGCAAAAGAATTCCCTGGCTTGAAAGGTATGGATCTTGCGAAAGAGGTTACAACAAAAGAAACGTATCAATGGAAACAAGGTTCGTGGACGCTCGAAGGTGGACTTCCTGAAGCGAAAGACGACAGTGAATTGCCATATCACGTTGTTGCCTACGACTTCGGTGCCAAGCGTAACATCTTGCGCATGCTTGTTGACCGCGGCTGCCGCCTAACGGTGGTTCCAGCGCAAACTTCAGCAGAAGAAGTGCTCGCGCTTAACCCAGATGGCGTGTTCCTATCGAACGGCCCTGGAGACCCAGCACCTTGTACTTACGCTATTGAGGCAACTAAGACTTTCCTAGATAACGGACTGCCTATCTTCGGTATCTGTCTGGGTCACCAAATTTTGGCGCTAGCATCAGGTGCACAAACTGTGAAAATGAAGTTTGGCCACCACGGTGCCAACCATCCGGTAAAAGATCTCGATCGCAATGTAGTGATGATTACCTCTCAGAACCACGGTTTTGCTGCTGATGAAGAGACGTTACCTGAAAACCTGCGTGCGACGCACAAGTCTCTATTTGACGGTACGCTTCAAGGTATCCATCGCACTGATAAGCCGGCATTTAGCTTCCAAGGTCACCCTGAAGCAAGCCCAGGTCCACACGATGCTGCACCATTGTTTGACCACTTCATTGAACTGATTAAAAAACACAAAGCGTAATTCGGAGTAGTTGAGAATGCCAAAACGTACTGACATTAAAAGTATTCTAATTCTTGGTGCTGGCCCGATTGTTATCGGTCAGGCTTGTGAGTTTGACTATTCTGGCGCACAAGCGTGTAAAGCGCTACGTGAAGAAGGTTATCGAGTTATCCTAGTGAACTCGAACCCTGCAACAATCATGACTGACCCGGACATGGCGGATGCGACGTACATCGAACCTATTCAGTGGGAAGTTGTTCGTAACATCATCGCTAAAGAACGTCCTGACGCGGTTCTACCTACAATGGGTGGTCAAACCGCGCTGAACTGTGCACTTGACCTAGAGAAGCACGGCGTACTTGAAGAGTTCGGTGTGGAAATGATTGGTGCAACGGCCGACGCTATCGATAAAGCAGAAGACCGTTCTCGCTTCGATAAAGCGATGAAATCAATTGGCCTAGAATGTCCACGCGCTGATACTGCGAAAACTATGGAAGAAGCGTACGCGGTTCTTGATATGGTTGGCTTCCCTTGTATCATTCGTCCTTCTTTCACTATGGGTGGTACTGGTGGCGGTATCGCATATAACAAAGAAGAATTCGAAGAAATCTGTCGCCGTGGTTTAGACCTTTCCCCAACGAACGAACTTCTTATCGATGAATCACTTATCGGTTGGAAAGAATACGAAATGGAAGTGGTTCGTGACAAAGCGGACAACTGCATTATCGTTTGTGCGATTGAAAACTTCGACCCAATGGGTATTCACACGGGTGACTCAATCACAGTCGCACCAGCGCAAACGCTGACAGATAAAGAATATCAATTAATGCGTAACGCTTCTCTAGCGGTACTGCGTGAGATTGGTGTTGAAACAGGTGGTTCAAACGTTCAGTTTGGTATCAACCCGAAAGATGGCCGTATGGTTATCATCGAGATGAACCCACGTGTATCTCGCTCTTCTGCTCTAGCGTCTAAAGCAACGGGTTTCCCTATCGCCAAGATTGCAGCGAAACTAGCGGTTGGCTTCACACTAGATGAACTGATGAACGATATCACGGGTGGTGCAACACCAGCATCGTTTGAACCAACTATCGACTACGTAGTGACCAAGATTCCTCGTTTCAACTTCGAGAAGTTTGCTGGCGCTAACGACCGTCTAACAACACAGATGAAGTCAGTTGGTGAGGTAATGGCGATTGGTCGTAACCAACAAGAGTCGCTACAAAAAGCGCTTCGTGGCCTAGAAGTTGGCGCGACTGGTTTTGACGAAATGGTTGACCTTGATGCTCCAGATGCATTGTCTAAAATCCGCCACGAGCTGAAAGAAGCTGGTGCTGAGCGTATTTGGTATATCGCTGATGCATTCCGTGCTGGTCTATCTGTAGATGGTGTCTTCAACCTGACACAAATCGACCGTTGGTTCCTAGTTCAAATCGAAGAGATTGTGAAACTAGAGCAAGAGTTGCGATCGAAAGGTTTTGCAGGTCTTGATAAGCAAGAGCTAAACAAGCTTAAGCGTAAAGGTTTTGCTGATGCGCGCCTATCTAAGATTCTAGGTGTAGCGGAAAGCGAAATTCGTCGCCTACGTGACCAATACGATATCCACCCAGTGTACAAGCGCGTTGATACTTGTGCGGCTGAGTTCTCTTCTGATACCGCTTACATGTACTCCTCTTATGATGACGAATGTGAGGCGAATCCAACAGATAAAGACAAAATCATGATCCTAGGTGGCGGTCCAAACCGTATCGGCCAAGGTATCGAATTTGATTACTGTTGTGTACACGCATCTCTAGCACTGCGCGAAGACGGTTACGAGACCATCATGGTTAACTGTAACCCAGAAACGGTTTCTACTGACTACGATACATCTGACCGTCTGTACTTCGAACCAGTTACACTGGAAGATGTATTGGCTATCGCTCGAGTAGAGAAACCGAAAGGCGTCATCGTTCAGTACGGTGGTCAAACGCCTCTGAAACTGGCTCGTGCTTTAGAAGCTGCTGGTGTGCCAATCATTGGTACTAGTCCTGACGCTATCGACCGCGCAGAAGACCGTGAGCGTTTCCAAGTAGCTGTAGACCGTCTTGGTCTTCTACAACCAGAAAACGCAACAGTTACGACAATGGAGCAAGCGGTAGAGAAATCTCGCGAAATCGGCTTCCCATTGGTTGTTCGCCCATCGTATGTACTAGGTGGTCGTGCAATGGAAATCGTTTATGACGAGCAGGACCTACGTCGTTACTTCAACGAAGCTGTGAGTGTTTCGAACGAGTCTCCTGTGCTACTAGATAGCTTCCTAGACGATGCCGTTGAAGTTGACATCGATGCACTATGTGACGGTGAGCGAGTGGTTATCGGCGGTATTATGGAGCATATCGAACAAGCAGGTGTTCACTCTGGTGACTCAGCATGTTCACTTCCTGCATACACGCTAAGCCAAGAAATCCAAGATACAATGCGTGAGCAAGTTGAAAAGCTAGCGTTTGAGTTGGGTGTTCGTGGTCTAATGAACACTCAGTTTGCGGTTAAGAACAACAAGGTTTACTTGATTGAGGTTAACCCACGTGCAGCGCGTACCGTTCCGTTTGTATCGAAAGCAACAGGTGCACCTATTGCTAAGATTGCTGCTCGTGTTATGGCGGGTCAATCTCTAGAGTCGCAAGGCTTTACTAAAGAGATTATTCCTCCTTACTACTCAGTGAAAGAAGTGGTACTGCCATTCAACAAGTTCCCTGGCGTTGACCCACTATTAGGTCCAGAAATGCGTTCCACTGGTGAGGTAATGGGTGTCGGTGCGACATTTGCTGAAGCTTATGCGAAAGCAGAGCTAGGTTGCGGCAATGTTTACCCTGAAGGTGGTCGTGCGCTACTGTCTGTTCGTGAAGGTGATAAAGAACGCGTAGTTGACCTAGCTTCTAAGCTAACTAAGCTTGGCTACCAACTAGATGCAACACACGGTACAGCAGTAATCTTAGGTGAAGCAGGTATCAACCCTCGTCTTGTAAACAAGGTACACGAAGGTCGTCCACATATCCTAGACCGTATCAAGAACAACGAGTACACCTACATCGTTAACACGGCTGCAGGTCGTCAAGCGATTGAGGACTCAAAAGTTCTACGTCGTGGCGCGCTAGCGGAGAAAGTGAACTACACCACAACGCTAAATGCAGCGTTTGCAACCTGTATGTCTCATACCGCGGATGCGAAGTCGACAGTGACATCGGTTCAAGAGCTTCACGCACAAGTAAAAAGTGCTTAATAGATAAAAACTAAGAAGCAGGTCTAGCGCCTGCCTTTTAGACAACCTCATTGCCCGCTCATTTGAGCGGGCTTTTTTGGTTCTAGATCTCCTTTTAATAAATCATTCTTTATGGGAATAGGTTTCTATCCTTGCTTTCGCTAGTGTTCATTTTTTTTACAAGTAAAATCACAATATTATTGATATTTGAGAGCATGTAATGGAACTTACGATTGAGATTCTAGCCTTGTTGTTTTTTGTCGCAGGATTAGCGGGCTTTATTGATGCGATGGCTGGTGGTGGTGGGTTACTTACTCTTCCTGCTCTCCTGTCAGTCGGCGTTCCCCCAACTCAAGCATTGGCAACTAACAAGCTGCAAAGCTCATTTGGTAGCTTTTCAGCAACTTGGTATTTTGTGCGTAATGGTATTGTTGACCTCAAGGAAATGCGACTTGCGATTCTATGTACTTTTGTAGGATCTGCAGTTGGTGCTGAATTAGTACAGCATATTGATGCAGGAGTGCTGACGAGCTTGATTCCAGTTTTACTGCTGGGGATTTCTCTGTACTTTTTGTTGGCTCCACAAGCAGGAGAGGGCGGTGGTAAGCCTAAAATGTCAGAAACCCTATTTGCCTTTTCTGTAGGTACTGGTGTCGGATTTTACGACGGCTTCTTTGGACCGGGTACCGGTTCTATCTTTACCATTTGTTTTGTCGCCATCGCACAACTGTCGATTGTTCACGCTACAGCAAAAACCAAAGTACTAAATTTTACTTCCAATCTAGCCGCATTAATCTTTTTCATTATTGCAGGCTTACCGGTTTGGGAAATCGGCTTAGTTATGGCAGTTGGCGGTTTTTTGGGTGCCAGAATGGGAGCTAAGGTCGTTGTATCTAAGGGGAAAAAATTCATCCGCCCATTGGTTGTGATCATGTCAATGGTCATGGCATTGAAGCTACTTTGGGAACAGCATCCTCAATGGTTTCAATCACTGTTCTAACTCGTTCTAATTTCAGTGCTGAAGGACGATAAACAAGGTGCACGGGACGTGTCAACGTGGCAAGAAAATCGAAGTCAAAGCAAAGCCCTTCATCAATGTGAAGGGTTTTTATAATTGATAAAGGAACCAAAGCGGCAGAGACACCTTTGATTGCCAACTGGGCTGCTGCAGTATAGGAGTCCATCTGCATGCTTGGAATAATACCCGCTTGTTGAAGTAAGCCCGCTTGATAGGTATTGGCCGGATTGTTGAGGTCGTTAGTGATGAGCTTAGCGGGCGGTGCGGTAAGCGGTTGATGGCTCACGACTCGAAACGGTTCGTTGAATAGATGGGTAGCATGCAGGCCAAGACGACTATTAAGATGCCCTGCACAGAGTCCAATCGCCGCGTCCCCAGCTTTAACGTGTTCAATGATTCGGGGCGTATGGTTGGTGGTAATGGTGAGGAATGGGTCTTTAAGCAGCAACGTGGGAAATACTTCACTGAGATAACCTGCCACTAAGGTTTCCGAACAATCCACGCGAATAATCGTTTGATCATCAAGGGTCTGCTCTTCAGCAATTAATCCGCGAAGCTCATGCAAACTTGGACCAACACGGTCGATAAGAGAGAGAGCGTCAGGAGTTAGTTTTATTTGCCTCCCTTCTGGCTCGATTAACTTTTTACCAAGTTTTCTCTCTAGATTGGCTATTCGCTTACTGACTGCCGACTGGCTGATATATAGCCTGCTGCCAGTACGGCTCATGGTTTTTTCTTGTGAGAGCACAAGTAAGGTTTCAATGCCTTCCAATAGCATACGCTTTGATGAAAATTGGGAATGGATTTTATTATTCTAACATAACCTGACGACGACGTTGGTAGACTAAGTCAGCAATTCGGCGACCAAAGTAATGTGCAGTTTCTAAGTCATTAGGGTGAACTTGCTCATTGTCATCGTAGCTTGCCACTAAGCCAATTGAGGAGCCTGTGCGGTTCAAAGCTTTGTTATCTGTGTGTTTTGAAACATCTAACCCTGCCCAAATCATACCGTGCTGGCAGGCTAAGGCAAAGAAACCAAGCAGCGTTTGTTGTTGCTCACCATTGAGACTACCGCCCATGGTAAATCCTGCGGCAAGCTTATTACGCCAATTGAGTTGGACATATTCATCGCTACTCGCATCCATAAACGCCTTAAATTGAGCGCTGGCCGAACCCATGTAAGTAGGACTTCCGAAAACAATAGCATCGAAATGCTTTAGTGATGAAAGTAAATGATTATTGACGTAACGACCCTCTTCAATATCACAGCTCTCAATCTCAAACAGAGTGGCACTATAGAGCGCACACTCGATGCCACTTTGAATGGCTTTTGCGAGTGCTCGTGTCGCTCCACTCTTAGAGAAGTAAACAATAGCGATGTTTGACACCTCAATCTCCTACATAGGCTGTGTGAGTTCAACGCGATAGTATTCATCGTCTTCATCTTTAATAAAATCGACAAAATGGTGAATGCTGTCTAGTTCATCTTCCACATAATGGGAGACATAGAGCAACTGGCTTAAGTTTTCTTTGGCTATCATATCGAGGGCATTCATTACCAGCTTACGGCCTAGAAAATCAAGCCCTTGATAAGGCTCATCCAAGATAAGGATAGTAGGCTGCTTGATGATAGCTCGAGCAATTAAAAGGAGTCTTTGTTGACTATATTCGAGGGACTTAAAAGAACGGTCGTGCAAGTGCTCCATATGAAGCAGCGTTAACCACTCTTTCGCCGCATCTATCTGATTTTGGCTAGGCTTATCATAAAGTCCGATAGAGTCGAAAAAGCCCGATAGCAAGACTTCCAAGGCGCTGCAACTGACACGATATTGCAAGTGAAGTGCAGAAGAGACCATGCCAGTATGCTGCTTGATGTCCCACACGGTTTCTCCGCTGCCGCGCTTCAAACCATAAATCAGAATGTCATTGCTATAACATTGTGGATGATCGCCAAAGATCATGCCGAGCAATGTACTTTTTCCACAACCGTTTGGTCCACGAACTTGCCAGTGCTCTCCATTGTTAATCTGCCAGTTCACGCCGGAGAATATTTTTTGGTCGACGTATTCTACGTGTCCGTCGGTAATTTTAACCAAGGGATCTGGAAACTTCGATTGATGTTGATGCTTACGAATTAGCGCAAGCCATTGTTCGCTTTGCGCTGAAGATTGAGCCAGTAGCTGTGAAATGACAGGGTGAGCGCGCCATTGCTGATAGCTTAGTTGCTCGGTCAATGTACCATCTTCAAACATGGCGACATGATTAACCCAAACAGGGATTTCATCTTCCCTTGAGGTGATCACCACCAATTGAATATGCAGTGATAGGTCGCGAAGGTAGTCGGCGAGCATCTTGCGATGCAGCGTATCTAAGCCGACAAATGGCTCATCCAAAATAAGCAGTTTAGGTGAGGTTGCTAATGCTCTGGCTAACATAACGCGACGTGTTTCGCCGGTTGATAGTTGCTTAAAGCCTCGCTCTTTTAAGTGCAAAAGATCCAGCTCTTGAATCAACTGCTCTGCTACAGTTTCGTTGCTGGCAAACTCGGATACCAGTTGAATCACGGTGCGACCAAAATCGATTCGATCCATAAAGTCGGTATCGTCATTGGCATTTTCCAGTTCAAGTAATCGCTGCTGTTCTGCTAAAGAAACTTGTGCGATGCCGGTTTGTAAACCAAGAATCTCCCCTTCTTTAGGAAGGATTTCTTGGCACAATAAGTCGCCTAATAAGGAGCCTACATTGCCTTGGGTTTCAAATACTGCCCAATGTTCACCAGATTGAATGCGCCAATCTGGAATAGAGATAGAACCAGCTTGGTCAAAAGAAACGTGATTGAAGATGACATCCATAGACTTTTCCCTGTCATTGGTCTGAGAGACGATGAATGAACCAACATACTAAAGCGAAAGGGAAAAATGAAGAGTAAAAGCTAGAGATTGTTATCTCTAGCTTTTGGTAATCAGGTTACTTATCTAAAGCAAACGTAGGTAAGGATAAGTGCCAGCGAATAGCGCCTAAGCGAATAACCAGCGTTGCAACAATACAACACAAGAAGGCCACTTCTGAAGAAGCACCAAGTAACAGAGCTGAAGTATGGAAAACACCACCTATGATACAGGCTGTTGCGTATACCTCACGGCGCAGTACCATAGGGACCTCGCGAGCCAGCACATCCCGAATAATACCGCCACCGCATCCGGTAATTACCCCCATAATGACTGCAACCATATAGGAGTCTTGGAATAGCATTGACTTCTCAACCCCGATACCGACAAAAACCGCAAGACCAACGGCATCGCACACTGGTAACACGTACCAAGGAAGTCGACGTGGATGGCGAATCAATAGCATGGTCAAAATACAGGTGATGAAAATGACCCAAAGGTAAGTGTTGTCGGTGATCCAGAAAACTGGCGTTGCACCGAGTGCCATGTCTCGAATCGTGCCGCCACCTATCGCAGTGACGCTGCCGAGTACCATTACACCAAAAGGATCCATCCTGAGTCTTCCTGCGAGTATCACTCCTGATATCGCAAACACTGCCGTACCAAATAAGTCGACCAAATAGAGCATGGAGTCCACAGCTAGTTTCTCACTGAAGCATTAAAAGGAAAGTTCGCCAATTTTACGGGATTTAACGATTGCGCCTAGTGGTTCGTAGCTGAATGTGATCTATCTCTCAATTATTGTTGAGTTCTTACCTGATCCAGATATTGGCAAACCTGTTGTATGGCAAGAAGTGTTCTTGGTGTTGGTCTGTTTAGCCAGTCAGACGTCAGTGACCACACATGATGTTGGCTAACTGCTGGTAACTCCTGCTGCCACTTGTGCCACATGGTGCCGTTTTTAATGGCATGTTCTGAAGTAAAAATGGCTTGGGGCTGGCGAACTATTACCTGTTCAGGGCTGACTTGTGGATAGGGGGCTTTGCTATCGGCAAAAATATTTTCACCACCACAAAACTCAAACACTTCGCTCGGCCAACTGCCCTGCGCTAAGGTGATAATGGGCTTTTCACTTAGCTGGTAAAAGTAGCGAACGGGTGTTTCTGTGTCATATTTTTGCTTTAACTGCGCTAAACCTCGGCGAAATTCTTGGGCTGCGTTTAAGCCAATAGAAGGGTCATCGGCATATTGGCTTAACTTCTCGATGTTGATAGCGATATCATCGAGAGTTTTGGTTTGTGAGTAAAATAGGTTAAATCCCAGCTTTTCTAGTTTCTCCAATTCACGTGCAGGGTTTCCCGCTGGCCAGACAAGAATGAGGTCAGGTTGCATCGCCACGATTCGTTCCAATTTGATACCTTGGTAATTGGCCACTCGCTCCAACTCTTTCGCTTGCTCCGGATAGTCACTGTATTCACTTACTGCGATAAGCTTATCGCCAAGCCCAGCGGCATACGCCAGTTCCGTAGCATGAGGAGCTAAACTGATAATACGTTGTGTGTCTGCTAGGGCATGTTGAGTTGCCAAAAAAGTAATGACAAGTATTAGCCAATTCTTCATGAAATTAGAAACCTCTGTGAATGATAAACATGACTAGGCTCTGCATCACTAGCCAAAAATAGATACGCCAAGCAATGTGTTTCTGCAACAAGGCCAAGTGATAAGCCGACGGTGCTACTTTTCCGCCGATACGTGCTCGCTGAAGTTTTTCACCTTGATAGATAGCTGGCCCACCAAGAGCAAGCTCAAAACGGTGTGCACAGCCACTGATGAGCCAAGCCGTGACTGGGTTATGCCACGATTTAGCTTGCATTATGGCGTGTTTAATAGAGGTAATGGGCAGACCAGCAAACATGAGTATTGAAAACAGCTTCTGGGGTGCGAAATCCAACAGTGAAAATAGCCAAGCAATAGGTTTACCGAAACTAGCAAAGCCTTTTTGGCTAGGACTCCAATTGCGAGCGAGCTCTAAAGTCAGTCGATACAGCAAAGCGCCAACACCACCACTAACGCCGTACCAAAATAGCACGCCGACTACGTTTCTAGCATAACTCAGAAGTAGAGTTTCAGAGCCTGCCTTGCCTATGCCCAGAAGCGATAGGTTGTTGGTCTCTCGGTTTACTTTGGTTGACAGCAGTCTACGCGCATTGGCTTTATCTTCTTGAGCGAGGGCATTAATAAGTTTGTGGGCGTACTGTTCGTTGTTGCGCCAATCAATGGCCAAGAGAAGCAAGGCTAATTGATAGAATTCTGGCTTCCAAACTAATGGCTCAAGAGCCCAAAGTACTAGGCTAGTGGGGACTAACATTAGTAACAGGGCAAGCCAACCCGCAAGGCGTTGTTGCTCGTTTGTTGACGATGGGGAATTGACTTTACCTGCTACTAGCGCAGCAATCTGCTGCCAAAATCGAACAGGATGAGCGGCGGAGGGGATTGGAATTAGCAGATGAAATAACAGCGCACTCCACATTACCAGTAGTGCGCCATTTCCATATAAACTCTCTAGAAAAGAGCTCATTCAGCAGTCCTTGCGTTTTATTTCCCTTAGGAGGCTTAAGTTGAAGGGTTACTTAAGCAAATCCACCATATTTACTACCATTTCAGACGAGCTTTGCGCTGCCAAAGGTAGGAATTCTTCGAAGCTCATTGGTGACTCTTTGTCTGCCACGTCAGAGATAGCACGTACCACTACGAAAGGTGTATTGAACTGGTGGCAAACTTGCGCGATAGCTGATGCTTCCATCTCGACAGCGATAACACCAGGGAAGTTCTTACGGATAGTTTCTTGACGCTCTGGACGACATACAAACTCATCACCAGTACAAATTAGACCACGTACTGCGTGCTTATCTTTCATCTGTGCAAGCGCTTGTTCTGCTGTTTCCATCAATTTAGCGTCGGCAGCGAAGGCCGCTGGTTGACCCGCCATCTGACCAATTTCATAGCCAAATGCCGTCACATCAGCGTCGTGATGACGAACTTCAGTGGAGATGACGACATCTCCTAGGTTGAGTGAAGACTCAAAGCCACCTGCAGAACCTGTGTTAATAACCACATCAGGTTGGTAATCACTAAGAAGAATCGTTGTTCCTATAGCTGCCGCTACCTTGCCAATACCTGACTGTAGCAAGACAATGTCTGCACCGTTAAGTTGACCAGTAAAGAAGGTGCAACCGCCTTTTTTAGTTTCAACAAGGTTTGTTAATGCTGATTTTAGGATGGAAACTTCTTGTTCCATTGCGCCGATTACGCCGATTTTCATAGAGATTCTCTCAGGTTGGAAAACGTATTTGGCGTGCAGTATAGCAATAGTCTTTGCACAGCCCAACCATTGCTATAGCAATTACTCAAGGGTTTGCTTCAATCAGTCCTGATTCGATCAACTTGAGGCGAAATGCTTCAACTCTTTCACGGTTCACGTCAAAGTCGTAATAGCCAATTCTAGCTTCGGAGCGAACCAATAATTGGTCTCCTTCAATTTTTAGCTCCATATCATCGACATAGCGAAAAACACTGGAGGTGTATTCGACTCGCAGATAATTGCCTTCTTTGGCCGCAACTTCGGCATTCGGAAGGGTTAAGGCGACTTGTTCTATCTGATTGATATTGGTGTTTGGCGTCAATGTGAATGGGGCAAGTGTAAACTCTTCTCGGCTATCTTGAGTTGAAACACACCGAGGACTATCGCCACAGGGTTGCTCTGTCCGGTCCGTTGTTGTTTTATAACCTGCACCGCATGCGGTTAGGAGCATCACTGAAGAAAGTGTAAGCCACTTGGGTAATGTCATAATCATCCCTTAAACAAAAGCCCAGCTAGGCTGGGCTAAGAAAACAATGGTCATTCTGATTGATGAAGATCGGAATGGCGTGTCTGGTGTTAGACCTCTAAGAAGTCTAGTATGCCTTCTGCCGCTTTGCGCCCTTCGTCAATGGCAGTAACCACGAGATCTGAACCACGAACTGCATCACCACCAGCGAAGATCTTCTCATTGGTCGTCTGATACATAAATTCTTGAGAGGCTGGAGCTTTGATCCGTCCCCATTGATCGAGTTCTACACCGTGAGGTTCAAGCCATGACATCTGGTGCGGTTGAAAACCGAACGCCATGATAACAGCATCAGCGGCAAGAACGTGTTCACTGCCCTCTACTGGTTCTGGACGACGACGACCAGCCTCATCGGGCTCACCTAGTGCCGTTTTCACTACTTTAACGCCGCATGTGTTGCCATTGGCATCCACCTCTATGCCTAGAGGCTGCAAGTTGAACATAAAGTTCACGCCTTCTTCACGAGCATTTTTTACCTCGCGTCGGGAGCCCGGCATGTTAGCCTCATCTCGTCGATAAGCACAGACAACGCTACTAGCTCCTTGGCGAATAGACGTTCTGACACAGTCCATAGCTGTATCACCACCACCAAGAACGACCACTTTTTTACCTTTCATATCAATGAAAGGATCAGAGGCTTCCAACTCCATAACTTTGTAGGTGTTGGAAATCAAAAATGGTAGGGCATCAAATACACCAGATGCCTCTTCATTTGTCAGACCTGCCCGCATGTTTTTATAAGTGCCGACACCTAAAAACACCGCATCATAGTCTTTAACTAGTGTTGCCATGTCGATATCTTTACCCACTTCAGTATTGAGCTGAAACTCGACGCCCATTTCGCTAAAGATTCGACGTCGGTTTAACATGACATCCTTTTCCAACTTGAACGATGGGATACCAAAGGTCAGCAGTCCGCCGATTTCTGGGTAGCGGTCAAAGACAACGGGCTTAACACCATTACGAACTAGGATATCGGCAGCGGCTAGTCCCGCCGGGCCTGCACCTATGATAGCCACCTTTTTGTCCGTCCACTCTACATGGGACATATCCGGCCTCCAGCCCATTTCAAAGGCTTTGTCGGTAATGTATTTCTCGACATTACCTATAGTAACGGCACCAAAATCTTCGTTGAGTGTACACGAGCCTTCGCAAAGGCGATCTTGTGGACAAACTCGCCCGCAGACTTCAGGTAGACTGTTGGTTTGATGCGATAGCTCGACTGCTTCAATGATTCGTCCCTCATTCGCCAGTTTAAGCCATTGAGGGATATAGTTATGAACGGGGCATTTCCACTCACAGTAAGGGTTACCACAGTCAAGACATCGGTCTGCTTGAGCGGTTGCTTGTTGTTTCGTAAAGGGTTCGTAAATCTCTACAAACTCAATTTTGCGAACCTTGAGCGGCTTTTTAGCCGGGTCGACGCGGTTCACATCAATAAATTGGTATACGTTCTGGCTCATAATTCTGGCTCCTTCCAATTATTGTGCTTGAACGCGCAGCTCAGCGGCGCTTCTGCTTTGATGACCAAGTAGTGTGCGTAAATCCGCAGCTTTTGGTTTGACTAGGTAGAACTTTGGAATCCATTCATCAAAGTTCGCCAGAATATTCTCAGCATGCACAGAGCCGGTTTCTTCTAAATGCTCGGCAATCAGTCCACGAAGGTGTTCTTGGTGAATATAGAGATCGGATAAAGAGATAGCTTCGACAGATTCGGTGTTCACACGTCCTTCAAAATCCTCGTTAGTATCCATTACATAGGCAAAGCCGCCCGTCATACCGGCACCGAAGTTCACGCCTGTTGCTCCTAGAATCGCCACAATGCCACCAGTCATATACTCACAAGCGTTGTCACCTGCACCTTCGATAACTGCAATCGTGCCTGAGTTACGGACACCAAAACGCTCGCCAGCGGTCCCAGCGGCGAACAATTTACCGCCAGTGGCGCCATACAAACAGGTGTTACCAATGATAGTGGCTTCATTACAAGTGAATGTTGTACCGACATGCGGCTTCACGACCAGCTTACCGCCAGCCATGCCTTTGCCTACATAGTCGTTAGCATCACCGGTTAGATAGATTTCAACACCACCCGCGTTCCATACCCCAAGAGACTGACCCGCAGTACCATCGAGGTAAAGCTTAATAGGGCGACTCGCCATTCCCTGGTTGCCATAACGCTTGGCGACTTCACCTGAGAGTCTCGCTCCTGCAGAGCGATCGGTATTACGGATATCAAAGTAGAAGCTACCACCTGATTTAGCCTCGACCGCAGCTTGCGTTTCTTCGACAATCTTTTGGTTTAGCAGTGCTTTATCAAACGGCTGATTTGGCTCTGTCCAGTATAAAGGCAGCGAAAGAGGTGAGATAGGGGCCTCCAAGATATTCGACAGGTCAAGCTTAGCTTGTTTCGCTGTCATACCTTCGATACTGTCGAGCAGATCAGTACGACCGATAAGGTCAGTAAGCTTTTCTACTCCTAACTGAGCGAGCAACTCTCTTACTTCATCAGCAAGACCTGTGAAGTAGTTGACCACCATTTCAGGTAAGCCCTTAAAGTACTCTTTTCGTAAGGTCTCATCCTGAGTGGCTACGCCCGTGGCACAGTTATTCAAGTGACAAATACGTAAGAACTTACAGCCCATAGCCACCATTGGTGCAGTACCAAAGCCAAAGCTTTCCGCACCTAAAATTGCAGCTTTGACAACATCAAGCCCTGTTTTAAGACCGCCATCAACTTGAAGACGAATTTTGTGTCTTAAGTTGTTGGCAACAAGAGCTTGTTGAGTTTCAGCCAAACCGAGTTCCCAAGGACAGCCTGCATATTTGACCGACGTTAGTGGACTCGCCGCAGTGCCGCCATCGTAGCCGGAAATAGTGATAAGATCGGCATAGGCTTTTGCTACTCCTGTTGCGATAGTGCCAACTCCCGGCTCAGACACCAACTTAACTGACACGAGCGCATTTGGGTTGACTTGTTTAAGGTCGAAAATCAGCTGTGCTAAATCCTCAATAGAATAGATATCGTGGTGAGGAGGTGGGGAAATCAAGGTAACACCTTGTACTGAATGGCGCAGTTTGGCAATTTCCGCTGTCACTTTATGGCCAGGAAGCTGTCCGCCTTCACCGGGTTTAGCACCCTGAGCAACTTTGATTTGCAATACATCGGCATTAGTCAAATAGTGCGGCGTGACACCAAAACGTCCAGAGGCAATTTGTTTAATGCGAGAGTTACGATTAGTGCCAAATCGACGCGGATCTTCGCCACCTTCACCTGAATTGGAATATCCGCCAAGCTTATTCATCGCCATGGCCAGTGCTTCATGAGCTTCTGGGCTTAAAGCACCAATGGACATTGCAGCAGAGTCGAAACGTTTATACAGCTCTGAATTCGGCTCGACTTTGTCTAGTGCCAGTGGTGAGTCTGACTTTTTAAGCGCCATCATATCGCGCAGCATAGACACAGGACGTTCATTTACTTGTTTGGCAAACGTCTGATAATCAGATGATTCACCACTTTTCACTGCTTTTTGCAGCGTACCAACAACATCTGGGTTGTAGGCGTGGTATTCGCCGTCATGAACATATTTTAGTAGTCCACCGTGCTCGACAGGCTTGCGTTTTGCCCATGCTTTTCTAGCTAGGTTAAACAGGTCTTGTTGGAAATCTTCGAAGTTTGCACCTTGAATACGAGTAGTCACTCCCTTGAAGCAAAGATCGACGATGTCGGTGTGCAGACCAACGGCTTCGAACAGCTGAGAGCAGCGATAGGAGGCTACGGTGGAAATGCCCATTTTGGACATAATTTTATACAGACCTTTATTGATACCGTATTGATAGTTTTGCATCACGTCTCGGTAGCACTTATCAATAGCACCATCATCGATCAGTTTACCAAGTGCTTCGTAGGCCAAATAAGGGTAGATAGCCGTAGCGCCGAAACCAAGCAATACAGCAAATTGGTGAGGGTCTCGGGCCGTTGCAGTTTCAACGATAATATTGGCGTCACAACGTAAGTTGGCTTCGATTAAACGAGTTTGCACCGCGCCGACGGCCATTGCTGCCGGAATAGGTAGTTTTCCTTTGACTAGAGCTCGATCTGAGAGAACCAATAAAACGGTTCCTTGCTTGATGACGCTCTCGGCACTATCGCAAAGGTCAAGCAGAGCTTGCTTGAGATCTTTCTCATTTGGGTCGTAATTAATGTCCAAAATAGTATTGCGATAGTGCTTATAACTCAGCTCTAACAGTTGCTGCATATCAGAGTAAAGGAGTACTGGAGAGTCGAATGTGACTCGATAAGCGTGACCATCGGTCTCACAAAATACATTCATCTCTTGGCCAACACTGGTCGCCAATGACATCACATGCTTTTCGCGCAGTGGATCAATTGGTGGGTTGGTGACCTGAGCAAATTTCTGACGGAAATAGTCGGTGACCAAGCGCTCTTTAGAAGAGAGGACTGCCATTGGGGTATCATCACCCATAGAGCCGACGGCTTCTTGGCCCATATCACCTAAAACACGTAATACCTGATCCGTCTCTTCGTTCGTCATAGCGAACTGCTTTTGATAGGTTTTCAGCAGGGGTTCATCAAAACTGCGAGCTCCGACTTGGTCGTCCGGTAATTCACTAAATGAGGTCAGTTTGTGGACGTTGTTTTCCATCCACTCTCGGTAAGGATGACGGCTCTTTAGATCGTTATCTATGTCTTCTGAATGCCATAGCTCACCTTGTTGAGTATCGACAACAAGCAGCTCGCCGGGGCCAACACGACCTTTCTCTGCAACTTCATCAGGCGCGTAGTCCCAGAT
Source organism: Vibrio sp. CyArs1 (assembly GCF_022432925.1). Classification (NCBI taxonomy): domain Bacteria; kingdom Pseudomonadati; phylum Pseudomonadota; class Gammaproteobacteria; order Vibrionales; family Vibrionaceae; genus Vibrio; species Vibrio sp. CyArs1. Next base: position 179,789 of record NZ_JAKRBO010000008.1, read on the forward strand.
ACCCACTTCAGACGCTAAGGTAATCAAATTGTCTTTGGTAATCACGTAACGCGCTGGACGTAGGCCGTTTCTATCTAGGTTACATGCAGCATAGCGACCATCAGATAATACGATCCCAGCAGGTCCATCCCATGGCTCCATGTGTTTGGAGTTGAAGTCATAGAAGGCGCGTAAATCAGGATCCATGTCTGGGTGATTTTGCCATGCTGGTGGCACAAGCATACGCATGGCACGGAAGATATCCATACCTCCAGACAGGAACAGATCCAGCATGTTATCTAAGCTGGATGAATCTGAGCCAGTCTCATTCACGAATGGCGCAGCGGTTTGTAAGTCAGGCAGGAGAGGTGATGCGAATTTGTAGGCACGCGCTTTTGCCCATTGTCTATTCCCCTCAATAGTATTGATCTCACCATTGTGCGCCAAATATCTGAATGGCTGTGCTAATGGCCAGCGAGGTTGAGTATTCGTTGAGAAACGTTGGTGGAATAGGCAGATCGATGACTCCATGCGGAGATCAGCAAGATCGAGATAGAAGCGTGGAAGATCAGCTGGCATGCACAGCCCTTTATAGACGATCACTTGTGTCGATAAGCTACAAATATAGAAATCTTCATCATCGATGATGCGCTTTTCAATGCGACGTTTAGCTATATACAAGCGTCGTTCAACATCTTGTTCACGCCAACCTGCGGGTGCAGAAATAAAGACTTGAACGATGCTGGGTACCGAGCTCAGTGCGATTGGACCAAGTACGTCATCATTGGTAGGAACGTCTCGCCAACCGGAAACAGTGAGTGTTTCCTGTGACAATTCTTGGTTGATGATATCTTTCGCTGACTGCGCTTTTACCGGGTCTTTGGAAAGAAATAGCATGCCTACGGCGTATTGTTTGCCGAGGTTCCAACCATTTTCTTCTGCGATGAGTTTAAAATAAGAATCCGGTTTTTGGAGTAGTAGGCCACATCCGTCGCCTGTTTTTCCATCTGAGTTGATACCGCCACGGTGAGTCATGCGGTCTAATGCTGAGATTGCGGTGCGAACCAGTTTGTGGCTGGGCTGACCTTGCATATGCGCAATAAGACCAAATCCACAGTTGTCTTTTACAAGACTTGGATCGTAAAGAGCCATTGCCTTTCTCCCTTTGAGCTTGCTGTCATCCTGACAGTAAATTAATGCTTTTTAATGACTTTTTGTTGTTATTTGCGTCAAATTTTTAGAATTTATAAACTTAACAAATTGTATCTATTCTATTTTCACGAACTTCACAACGTATAGCTTATGGCGATAAAGGTCAAGTTTTCAGAAATTTGTTGTGTATGATTCAGAAATTCAAACGATTTATCTGCGATAGCTGACAAGTCATTGCTGTGAAATAGTGAGAAGGTTAACAGTTTGTTGGGGTTGCAATGAAGACGGACACAAAAAAGGCCAGCAAACTGCTGGCCAAATTAGGAAGGAATACTGTTAGTTACTTATTGGTGTAACCAGACAGACAACCTTTAGGCTGAAAGCATTAATGAATCTGCTTTCGCTTCAAGGTTGGTGTTGCCCATAAGGTATTCATCGATGGCACGTGCACACTCACGTCCCTCGTTGATGCAACGCACGACCAGAGACTGACCAGTACGCATATCACCTGCGGCAAAAACACCTTGCTGGTTGGTTTGGAAACCTTGTGACGCTACGTTTCCTCGCTCATCCAGTTTGATATCAAGTTGTGCTAATACGCCCGTTGGTTCTGGGTGTAAGAAGCCCATTGCTAGGAATGCCATATCACAAGGAATGACACGCTCAGAGTTAGCCACTTCTTCAAAACTTGGACGTTCACCTGGCGCTGCGTCTTTCCATACGATGTCAGCAATACGAAGACCTGTTACTTGACCTTCATCGTTACCGATGAATTCTTTTGTCAGGATATTCCAATGACGGTCACAGCCTTCTTCATGAGAAGTGGTTGTTTTCATAATCATTGGGTATTGAGGCCAAGGCATATTCGCAGGGCGTTTTTCTGGTGGAATCGGCATGATTTCGACCTGAGTAACACTCGCCGCTTTATGACGGTTTGATGTACCAACACAGTCAGAACCTGTATCGCCACCGCCGATAACCACAACGTGCTTATTTTTAGCGTGGATTTCTTCGCCTTTCAGATCCATATCGTTAGCACGACGGTTATTCTGAGCAAGGAACTCCATAGCGAAATGTACGCCTTTAAGTTCACGTCCAGGAACAGGTAAGTCACGAGGAACGGTAGATCCACCTGTTAACAGCACCACATCAAACTCTTGGCGCAGTTGCTGAGCATTAACATCAACGCCCACATGTTGGTTTACTTTAAACTCAACGCCAGCTTCTGCCATCAGATTGATCTTACGGTCAATGATGTCCATACCCAGTTTGAAATCTGGGATGCCGAAGCGAAGTAGGCCACCCACTTTCTCATCGCGTTCAAATACAGTCACAGAGTGACCTGCACTGTTGAGCTGTTCAGCGGCAGAGAGACCAGCAGGGCCAGAACCGATGATAGCAACAGTTTTACCAGAACGAGAACGTGGCGTTTTCGGTTTTGCATAACCTTCGCGGTATGCTGTTTCAACGATAGTTTTCTCGATATTACAGATGGTGATAGGGTCTTGGTTAATGCCAAGTACACAAGCGCTCTCACAAGGAGACGGACAGACGCGACCTGTAAACTCAGGGAAGTTGTTAGTAGAACTTAGGATGTTCCAAGCTTCTTCCCAGCTATCACGATATACGGCATCGTTGAACTCTGGGATGATATTGCCGATTGGGCAACCACTGTGGCAGAACGGCACGCCACAATCCATACAACGAGAAGCCTGAGTATTGATTTTGTCGCCAAACTCTTCGTTTAGTACGAACTCTTTGTTGTCTTCAATACGAACGGCTGGGTCGAGCTTCTTTGGAAGCTCGCGACCATGTTCTAAAAATCCAGTAGGCTTACCCATTATACTGCCTCCACTTCTTCCGTTTGAGCTTGCTCAGCTTCTGCTTTGCGCTTTTGAAGTACCGCTTTGTAGTCACGCGGCATAACCTTAACGAGTGACGCTAGGCTTACTTCAAAGTTATCTAAGAACGACTGAGCGACTTCACTTCCTGTGAACTCTACATGCTTAGTCAGCATATCTTTAAGTAGTTCGCGATCTTCTTGTTCGATTGGGTCTAGGTCGACCAATTCAGGGTTTAGCTTGGTTTCAAAATCACCCGCTGTATCCCAAACGTAGGCAACACCGCCACTCATACCAGCCGCAAAGTTACGTCCTGTCGAACCAAGGATGATGGCCGCACCGCCAGTCATGTATTCACAACCGTGGTCACCGACACCTTCAACAACGACTTTAGCACCAGAGTTACGTACACAGAAACGCTCACCAGCCATACCGCGAATGAAGGATTCACCAGACGTTGCACCGTAGAAACATACGTTACCAACCACGATGTTATCTTCAGCGACAATCGTTGATTTCGCATCAGGGTAGAGTACTAACGTACCGCCTGACAGACCTTTACCCCAGTAGTCGTTCGCATCGCCTTCCACTTCAAACTTAACGCCTTTAGCAAGGAAAGCGCCGAATGATTGACCTGCGCTGCCAGTGAACTTCACGTTCATTGGTTGAGGTAGACCTTGGTCCTTGTAGACTTTAGAAATCTCATTCGACAGCATGGTACCAGCTGAACGGTCGGTGTTGATGATTGGGAACTCAGCATTTACGGCTTCGCCCTTCTCAAGTGCTGGAATTGCTGCTTGAATTAACTTACGGTCCAGAACCTGTTCTAGGTTGTGGTTTTGTTCCGTTTGGTTGTAAACGCCATCTTGCTCACGAGCCTGTTCAATATGTAGTACAGGTGTTAGGTCGAGGTTCTTATATTTCCAGTGACCAATATCTTCACGAACTTTTAGTTTGTGAGATTGACCCACCATCTCATCGATAGTGCGGAAACCAAGTTCAGCCATCACTTCACGTAAGCCTTCAGCCATGTATTGGAAGAAGGTAACAACATCTTCTACGCGACCATCGAAGCGCTCACGTAGTGTTTTGTTTTGTGTTGCGATACCCACAGGGCAGGTGTTCTTATGACACTTACGCATCATGATACAGCCTTCAACCACAAGCGCTGCGGTTGCGACGCCCCATTCTTCAGCACCAAGTAGAGTTGCTACCGCAAGGTCACGTGGCGTTTTCATCTGACCATCAGATTGAACCACGATACGGTTACGTAGACCGTTCTTCAGAAGCGTTTGGTGTGTTTCTGCCAAACCAAGCTCCCAAGGAAGCCCTGTATGGCGAATTGAAGACATTGGTGAAGCACCAGTACCACCGTCGAAGCCCGCAATCAGGACAACGTCAGCTTTCGCTTTTGCAACACCTGAGGCGATAGTACCTACACCCGCTTCTGATACTAGCTTCACGTTAACGCGACCCGCGCGGTTAGCGTTTTTCAAGTCGTAGATCAGCTGTGCCAAATCTTCGATTGAGTAGATATCGTGGTGTGGCGGTGGAGAAATTAGACCAACCCCTGGAGTTGAGTGACGAGTCGCACCGATCCAGTCATCGACTTTATCACCTGGTAGCTGACCACCTTCGCCTGGCTTCGCACCTTGAGCCATCTTGATTTGTAGCTCATCAGCGTTAGTTAAGTAGTAAGACGTGACACCGAAACGACCTGATGCTACCTGCTTAATTGCTGAGCGTTCCCAGTCACCGTTTTCTTTACGTTCGAAACGAGTTGGATCTTCACCGCCTTCGCCTGAGTTAGACTTAGCACCGATACGGTTCATGGCTACAGCAAGTGTTGAGTGAGCCTCGTAAGAGATAGAACCGAATGACATCGCACCTGTAGCAAAGCGCTTCAGAATGTTTTCAATTGGCTCAACTTCTTCCAGCGGGATTGAGCCTGCTGGGTTCTTAACGAAGTCTAATTGGCTACGCAGAGTCGCAGCGTTATCGCCTTGGTCATCGACGGCTTTCGCATACTTCTTAAACTGAGAGTAATCTTTGTTGCGAGTTGACTCTTGCAGTAGGGAAATAGTTTCTGGGTTAAACAGGTGCTTTTCACCACGCTGTTTCCACTGATAAACCCCACCCACATCAAGAACTTGAATTGGAATTTCACGTGTTGGGAAACCAATACGGTGACGAACCAAGACTTCTTTGGCGATATCATCGATGGTAAGGCCTTGAATACGTGAAACCGTACCCGTGAAATACTTCTCAACTACAGACTTACTGATACCTAGCGCTTCGAAGATTTGTGCACCATGGTAAGACTGAAGTGTGGAGATGCCCATTTTCGAGAAAATCTTTAATAGGCCACCGTTGATCGACTTACGGTAGTTCTCGAACAGCTCAGAGATGCTGGTTTCTGGATCCAGTTTTTTAGTGCGTTGTAGCTCAACCATGGTCTCGATAACGAGGTATGGGTTAACCGCGTTTGCACCATAGCCAACAAGCGTTGCAAAGTGGTGCGTTTCACGAGCATCGCCAGTTTCTACTACGATGTCACACTTAGCACGCAAGCCTTTGCGGATTAGGTGGTGGTGAACCGCGCCTACCGCCAGCATCGCTGGGATAGCGGCATGGTTAGAGTTGATAGCTCGGTCAGTTAACAGAATGATTGAGTAACCATCGATAACCGCATCTTCTGCGTATTGACAGATACGTTTTAGTGCACGCTCTAGCTTACCTTCGTCTTCACTTGCTTGGAAAACGATATCCAGAGTTTTCGCTTGCAGGTGCTCATTATCGATAGCACGCAGCTTCTCAAGTTCAGAGTTAGATAGAACTGGGGACTCTAGTTCAACTTTTTGGCAGTGCTCCGGAGATTCCGATAGCAGGTTCTGATCTTTACCAAGGTAAGTGTTCAGAGACATCACCATACGTTCACGAATCGGGTCGATTGGTGGGTTGGTAACCTGAGCAAATAGCTGCTTAAAGTAGTTAGACAGATGTTGTGACTGGTGCGAAAGGATCGCTAGTGGCCAGTCAGCACCCATTGCAGACAATGGCTCTTTGCCATCTTTTGCCATAGGTACAATGATTTCGTTCACTTCTTCTGAGCTAACACCAAACGCTTGCTGTTTGTGGAGTAGCTTTTCAGGAGAAGGTTGGCTGAATTCGTTGCTCGCGTCTGGAAGCTTTTTCAGGCTAAGCAGGTTCTCTTCCACCCATTTCTGGTATGGCTGAGCACTTGCGATGCCATCTTTCACTTCTTCATCAGAGATAATGCGACCTTGCTCTAGGTCAGCAACGAAGATACGACCAGGTTGCAGACGACCACGGAACTCAACGTTCTCTGGCTCAATGTCGACAACACCAGATTCTGATGCCATCACCAAGAAGTCATCTTTAGTCACGGTATAGCGAGATGGGCGCAGACCGTTACGGTCAAGCGTTGCACCTACCTGAACACCGTCAGTAAAGCACACCGATGCTGGTCCGTCCCATGGTTCCATTACGTTCGCGTGATACTGGTAGAATGCACGACGTGTTGGGTCCATGTTTTTGTTTTCTTGCCATGCTTCAGGGATCATCATCATCAACGCATGTGGCAGGCTACGACCAGAAAGAACCAGGAGCTCTAGTGCCATATCGAAGTTTGATGAATCCGAGCTGCCTTCTTGACAGATCGGGAGCAGCATGTCGATTTCTGCTTGTGTGAACAAGTCAGATTCGATGATCGCTTCACGAGCCTTCATCCAGTTCAAGTTACCGCGAACTGTGTTGATTTCACCGTTGTGGGCAATGTAACGGAAAGGCTGCGCTAGGCGCCATTTCGGGAAAGTATTGGTAGAGAAACGAGAGTGAACCAGTGCAAGCGCTGTCACCATCGTAGGATTTTGTAGATCTAGGAAGTACTGAGGCACTTGCTCAGTAGTGAGCTGGCCCTTGTAAACCAGTGTCTTGTACGACATTGAATTGATGTAGAAGTCATCACCAATGTTAGACACACTTTCTAAGCAAACGCGTACTGTGTAGTTACGTAAGACGTAAAGCTTACGTTCTAGCTCTTCAGGCGTACAGCCCGGACCACCAGAAACGAATACGTGTTCGAATTGTGGCTCAGTGCTTAATGGATCAGCACCAATCATTGAGTTGTCAGTTGGTAAGACACGATATCCAATTACTTCCAACTCTAAACGTTGTGCATTGCGCTCTAGAATGTCACGACATTGTGCGCGTTTGTGCTCGTCTTTCGGGAAAAGAACAACACCAACACCGTATTTCTCAAAAGAAGGCAGCTTGATACCAAGCTTAACAGCTTCTTCCAAAAGAAATTCATGGGGCTTCTGAAGTAGGATACCTGCGCCATCGCCACTGCATGGATCGCAGCCTTGACCGCCACGGTGTTCCATGCGCGCTAGCATATCCAGGGCTTGGGTCACTACTTCGTGTGATTTACGGTTTTTTAGGTGAGCAACAAAACCGATACCACAAGCGTCATGCTCCAACTCTGGAGTATACAGACCTTGTGTATTCTGCTCTCTATCTACCATAGATACTTCCTTCCAGTTTAATCTAGGCACAACTTGAGTGTGTGATTGTGCCTTGTCCTTTGTAATTTTGATTCTTGACTGCCAGAGGGGGCAGTTTTCGAGTCCATTCTGCATCTCGCAGGAAAAGTGTTGCGAGAAAAACATTCCGTGGTGATATTCAATGTCATCTTTCCACAATCCAGTGGAATATGTTGGTGGGAGTAGAATATCAACCTTCAATCTACTAATTCGTACTGTAATAAAAACGGCAAAAACAGCTGAATTGTGTAAGTATCCTACAATTTTGCGCTGTGTAATTCCAACGAAAGTTACGTCTGTTCCACATTTTTTTTATCTACTTTTGAATATATCTAATAACATACATGCAACATTTACCGTTTTTCTGTTGTTTTTATGAATATTTATTGATTTTGGTTAAGCATGCTTTTCGCACTCGTTGATACGATGCATGGTTTTCTTTTGCAGGGATGTAATTTAGTTTCACTAATTAGAGTGAGATTCATTCTTATTAATAGGTTTTTCGAACATGCAATTACATGAGTTGGTGAATACTATCGGCCAAGATCTCCAGCGTCGATACGGTGAAAAAGTTCACAAACTGACCCTGCACGGTGGTTTTAGCTGCCCTAACCGAGACGGCACGATAGGTCGTGGTGGTTGTACATTTTGTAATGTTGCCTCCTTTGCAAGTGAAGAGACACAGATTCAATCCATTCATGAACAGCTCACGGATCGTGCTGGTGAAGTGAAGCGTGCAAAGAAGTATCTCGCTTATTTTCAGGCTTATACCAGCACTTATGCAGAAGTACAGGTGTTGAAAAACATGTACGAAGAAGCACTTAAGTATGCTGACATCGTTGGATTATGTGTCGGAACGCGTCCTGATTGTGTTCCTGAATCCGTACTTGAACTTTTGGCTGGGTACGTTGAACAAGGATATGAAATTTGGCTGGAGTTAGGGCTGCAAACGGCTCACGATCACACACTTAAACGCATAAATCGAGGTCATGATTTTGCTGTGTACGATGAAATCACCCGACGCGCTCGTGCACTTGGAATCAAGGTATGTACACATCTTATCGTCGGTCTGCCAAATGAATCAAAGCAAGATAACCTTGTTACTCTAAACAAGGTGCTGGCCACCGGAACGGATGGCATTAAATTGCACGGTTTACATATTGTTGAAGGCAGTACGATGGCTAAGGCGTGGCGTGCTGGGAGATTAGAAGCGCCAACGCTAGAGTTTTACTTAGATGTGGCCAGTGAAATGATTCGTCGTACGCCAGCAGAGATCATTTTTCACCGCGTCTCCTCTTCCGCGCGAAGACCGACCTTGTTGTCGCCACTTTGGTGTGAGAACCGTTGGTTAGCGATGACAGAACTAGGCCGAGTGTTAACCAAACAAGGCCAACAGGGCTCATTGACTCTGAATCCGTTTATTTATCACAAACCTGTTCTCAAATAATTCTACTACCGTGTGAAGCTTCTGGCTTAATGATAGACTTAGGCCAGTTGTAACGCACGGAGTGCTGAATGAAACCTATCAAAAACCTCGCTCAATATTATGTCGACTTGTTAGTAAAGCTCGGCATTGTTCGTTTTTCTATTCTTCTCGCATTGGCTTTGGTGGCATTAGCCGTTGTGGTTCAGGTGGGTATAACCCTTGTTTTGAACGGGCGTGTAGATGACATCGATATTGTCCGTTCGGTATTTTTCGGCCTGCTTATTACTCCGTGGGCTGTGTATTTTCTCTCTGTTGTTGTCGACCAGTTGGAAGAATCACGTCAGCGTCTCTCTAAGATGGTTTCTAAGCTAAAAGACATGCGTTCGCGTGACCAAGATTTGAACCACAAGCTGCAACAAAATATCCGCAAACTCAATCAAGAGATTGAAGAGAGACAAAAAGCGGAGGAAGCGCGTGAAGAGGCGATGAAGGATCTAGAAAATGAGGTGTTTCAACGTGAACGTACTCAACTAGAGCTGGCTGAACGAACCGCTTTACTGCGTTCATTTATTGATGCTTCTCCCGACTTGATCTATTACCGCAATGCGGAAGGTGTCTTTTCTGGTTGTAACCGGGCGATGGAAGAGTTGACTGGTCGAAAAGAAAAAGAGCTAGTGGGTTTGACGCCATGGGACGTTTACTCTGAAGAGATCGCTAAACAAGTTGTTGAAACCGACCATAAAGTGATGGGTGATAACCAAGCACTGACGTATGAGCAGTGGTTAGAGTACCCAGATGGCAAGAAATGTTTCTATGAACTGCGTAAGGTGCCGTTCTATAGCAAAGATGGTAAGCACCTTGGGCTGGTTGGTTTTGGTCGTGATATCACCGAGCGTAAGCGTCATCAAGAGTCATTAGAGAAAGCGAGTCGAGACAAAACAACGTTTATTTCGACCATTAGTCATGAGCTGCGTACACCGTTAAATGGCATCGTCGGTTTAAGCCGAATGTTACTTGATAGCCATCTAAATACTGAACAGCGTAAGCACATGCAAACTATTAACGTCAGTGCCATCACGCTAGGCCATATCTTTAATGACATAATTGATATGGATAAGTTTGATAGACGTAAGCTTGAGCTTTTCCCTGAACCACTGAACTTTGAAGACTTTGTCACTGAACTTGAGAGCATTTCGGCTCTTATGGCGGAGCAGAAAGGGTTACGATTTGATCTTGAGCGTTTAACTGATCTCCCAGAAGGCGTGGTAGTCGATGCGACGAGACTGCGTCAGGTGATTTGGAATCTGGTTAGCAACGCCATGAAGTTCACTAAGCAGGGTGGCGTTGTGATGACCATCAGTGCGGATATTGAAGATAATTATGCTCATATCATTATCGAAGTTGAAGATACTGGAATAGGTATTCCTCAGCACGAACTTGATAAGATCTTCGCTATGTATTATCAGGTGAAGTCAGGGAAAGACAATTTACATGCTGTGGGCACCGGAATTGGTCTTGCTGTTTCTAAGCAACTGATAAAGATGATGGATGGTGACATCACGGTAGACAGTGAAGAAGGGTTTGGAAGTACATTTACGGTATCCATCAATGTCCCTTGTGCTGATAAACAACAATTGGCTCCAGTAGAAGTGAAGCAACAAGGTAGCCTCAATATTTTCTTACTGGAAGATATAGAGTTGAACATTACGGTCGCACGTTCGCTGTTGGAAAGCTTAGGACATACAGTCAGTGTTGCAATGACGGGCGAAGAAGCCATCGCGACGTTTAAGCCAGAAGAGTATGACCTCGCGTTGCTCGATATTCAGTTACCTGATATGACGGGCTTTGATGTTGCACAGAACTTTAGAGAGCACTACACACAATTGCCTCCTTTGGTCGCTTTAACGGCGAATGTGCTAAAGGATAAACAAGAGTACCTAACAAAAGGTATGGATGACGCTATCAGTAAGCCACTGAGTGTTAAAGCACTCACGGAAGTCATTAACAAGTTTGCTGGCGATGAAGAGTCTACTGACGTTGAGGAAGCAACCGTAGTTGAGAAAACAGATATTAATGACGAACTGTTTAACCGACTATTAGATTTCGATATGTTGGACTCTTATGTTGATATTGTCGGCACCAAACCTGTGTACGATAGCATCACTATGTTCGAGCAAATGATGCCAGACTATCTCGAGATACTGGATTCGAACATGACTGCGAAAGATCAATCCGGCATTGCCTCTGAAGCACATAAGATTAAAGGTGCTGCGGGGTCTATTGGCTTAAAACGCATTCAATCAGTTGCCCAGAAGGCTCAGTCTCCGGATATGCCAGCATGGTGGGAGAACATTGAAGATTGGGTTGAAGAGATAAAAAACGAATATCACAATGATATTCAAGTACTTAAAATGTGGTTGGAAAGTAAGGAATCAAAATGAAGAAAATACTCACAGCACTAGCACTTTCTGCAGCTTTAGCCGGTTGTGCAACCTCTCCAGCGACAGACTCAAAAGTATGGATGACGGGAAATACTGCTATGGTTGAACAGCAGACTGTTCGTCTAGAGTCGAACCTTTGGATCGATATGATGCCAAAAATCGGTGAAACGACTGCACTGGTAAAAGAACAAACTCTTCACGGTGCATTAAACCTAGTGACTGACACGCAGCTACCAGCTGATATGGATGTCGCTATGGTGGTATTGAAACAAGGTGATGTGTCTTGGGAGTTTGAAGGTGACGACTTTGAGCTGCGAAATCACTCTGAGAATCAGTGGGAAGTGGCGTTTAACTGGCAGTTAGAAGTCAACATTACTAAGCCAGTAGATGTTGCTGTGCAGCTGGTTGGTGGCGACAAACAAACTTGGGTCGTCAACAAACAAGTGAATGTGGATACGGTGTATTGATTGAGGCTGAATCGCTTTCATTAAAAAGGGACGCACAGTGCGTCCCTTTTGCATTCGTTAGAAGATGATTACTCTTCTAGATCGCCACAGAAGCGGTAGCCTTCACCGTGGATAGTTGCGATGATTTCTGGAGTACCAGAAACTGACTCAAAGTGCTTACGGATACGACGAATCGTTACATCTACAGTGCGATCGTGAGGCTTAAGCTCACGACCAGTCATCTTCTTAAGAAGATCGGCGCGAGTTTGAATCTTACCTGGGTTCTCACAGAAGTGCAGTAGAGCACGGAACTCTGAACGAGGTAGCTTGTAGCCGTCGCCACTTGGGCTAACTAGTGAGCGACTATTGATATCAAGAACCCAACCGTTGAACTCATATTTCTCAACGCTGCGCTTTTCTTCAGTAGCGGCACTTGTGCTCATTGAACGAGTTAACAGGTTACGTGCACGGATAGTTAATTCACGAGGGTTGAATGGCTTAGTGATGTAATCATCAGCGCCAATCTCTAAACCTAGAATTTTATCCACTTCGTTGTCACGACCAGTCAAGAACATTAATGCTACATTAGCTTGCTCACGAAGTTCACGAGCTAGTAGTAAACCGTTTTTACCAGGAAGGTTGATATCCATGATAACAAGGTTTACAGAGTTCTCAGACATGACTTGGTGCATTTCCTGACCGTCGCTGGCCTCGAATACAGCATATCCTTCTGCTTCAAAAATGCTTTTAAGGGTGTTACGGGTTACTTGCTCATCTTCAACAATAAGAATCTGCGGGCTTTGCATCGGCGGTACCTAATTTAAACTTGTGATAATTCTGTCGCTAGTAGAATAAATTCTAGGCAAAAAGTTAACATATAGGTAATGTTTCTTAGATGTTTACTCAAAATCGTAGAAACAGTTACAGGTTAAGTCGCCTTCCGTGATGTTGCCAAAAAAACGAGAAATCCCTTAAATCTCTTATTATTCTGCTATGTCATTGAGGCGAATTCTATAATGTTAACAGCATGCTAACAATGGTCAAATGTTAATTCCATGCACTTTGTTGATTTAAATCAATAGCGCCTTTGTAACAAATATTAATAGTATTGGGCAAATACAACAATTTAGATAATATGAGTATTGATGCACACTTGTGGCGTGCCTATTCAGAAATTTGCATAGAATTTATCACTGAGTGGGACAGTGAAAATTACGTGATCATAACGGCTTGGAACCCACAGAGTCGTAAACTGTCTAACGAACTAAATTGCATAAAAAACCTCGACTTAGAGCAAAGACTCAAAATTTATAACTACCAAAATGTTAAGGTGGGAAACCCGAGTTTTAGCTGGGTTGAAGACAGCTTTGCGGTAGAAATGACTTTAACGCAAGGCTGTGAGTTAGCGCAAAAATACCAGCAAAATGCCATTTATTGGGTAGAAAATGGTGTACTGTTTTTGGTTTCCTGTGATGAGAGTCAAACGCAAAAAAAATTAGGCCGATTGGGTGATTTCTTACGTTAGCAGAAAAAATTACCGGATAGGCGATAAAGGATTTTAATTTAATGCTCTTCTAAAGACTTGCTACTAGCATGGCTATTGAGCAAAAAATCACGGAGGAAAAATGAGAGATATCACACCTGATATTTGTGACCAACACGAAGATAAAGTCATGTTGCTGAATTTGCCACTGCAAAATTTCGGGCAACGTGCCGCGTTCTGGGGAGAGATTGTAACGGTACGCTGTTACCACGATAACTCAATGGTGCGAGAAGTGTTAGGGCAAAATGGTACAGGCAAAGTACTCTTTGTTGACGGTAATGGTTCTTGTGCCAAAGCACTGCTTGGGGACCAACTCGCGATTATGGCAATAGAAAACGGATGGGAAGGCGTGATTGTGAATGGCGCAGTTCGGGACGTGGCGGCTATGGCGGAAATGGATCTGGGAGTTAAAGCGCTAGCGGCATGTCCTTTCAAAACAGAAAAACGTGGAGCAGGTCAAATCAACGTTACATTAACGATGAACAACCAAATCGTTCAACCTGGGCATTACGTTTATTCTGATTGGAATGGGGTATTGATCGCTAAAGAAGCATTAGAGTTTTAAAGCGTAATCATGCTTGAACTGATGCTCAGTTAAAAACGGAAGCCTAGACCCACTTCAACGCCTTGTTGTATCTTCTCAAAATCGAAGGTGGCGTGAACGTCTAGGTTTTCGGTTAATCTCATCCTACTTGATATTTCCGCAGCCATTGCGCCTTGCTTTTCGTTATTCTCTTCATATTGGTAGCCACGAAGTGTGCTTTTTACCGAGATACGGTCAGACACATTGTAGCTAACGCCACTCAAAAATCCTTGGTCTATCGACTCGTGCGAATTATTCAATCGAGCCCCGATGTAAACATCTAACGAGTCAAAGATTGAATAGGAATAGCCACTATCAATATTCCAAGTATCAAAAGAATCACTGCTACCCAGCTTAGTGCCTGAAGAAAGAAAGAAGTTATGAGGGGAGGCGTCATGTTGCGAAGGCAGCGTAGGTAGGTCTACCGCGAGGGACATTCCTGAGAACAATAGCAAGGGTAAAGCGTAAAAAGACACTGCTTTCATAGCACCACTCCTTGGTTATTGTTTTTATAGTTTATTGACTTCTAATTAAAGCACATAAACTAAGCAAAAAGTTGTAAATCTATATAGCAATTGGTTATTAATAAAGATCCTAACTGAATAAGTTATCTGCAATTATCAATTTCTATGCGTTTAAGAAAAAAACGCCGCTAAAGCAATAAAAGTACATTTTTTAATTGACTCAGCTACAACAAATAGGTTAAACGTATGGGTAAGCACATAAGAGATTTTTAAGAAGACCCTATGTTTAGTTGCCAGCACGTAGTAATGACCACCACGATTATTATTACCGACATTACCAATGTTGGGGCGGGCTGGTAGACGGAAGAAATTCAAAAACAAGGCCTGTATCCCCAAGATACGGGCCTTTTTTTTACCTGTTTTGAGTATTTCGGGAGGAAAGGATGCGAGTACTAAAATTTGGAGGTTCATCATTAGCTGATGCAGACCGCTTTTTAAGAGCAGCGGACATCATCGCTAACAATGCCCAGCAAGAAGATTTGGCAGTGGTGCTATCGGCACCGGGTAAAACGACAAACAAACTTGTCGCCGTTATTGAAACTGCCCTAAAAAACAATGAAGTTGAGTTGCAGATTTCAGAGCTTGAAACATCATTCAACGAACTATTTTCTAATATTGCTGCTGTACTCCCGAATATTGAGCGCACAGATTTTGACAACCAAGTCAAAACATCTTTATTCCAATTGCATCAATTTGTCCACGGTATCCGATTACTCGGAACTTGCCCAGATCACGTGAATGCTCGCATTATCTCAAAAGGTGAGCGAATCTCGATTCAACTTATGAAAGCTGTACTGCAAGCTAAAGGTCAAGCTGCGGATCTTATTGATCCAGTTAAGTACCTTTTTGCTCAAGGTGATCATTTAGAAGCGATGGTGGATGTGGAAGTATCAACCCAAAACTTCCAAGCTAACCCACTGGCAGAAGGTGTCGTGCACATTATGCCGGGCTTTACTGCTGGCAACGCTAAGGGTGAATTGGTTACGCTTGGTCGTAACGGCTCTGACTATTCTGCGGCGGTATTAGCAGCGTGCTTGCGTGCTGATTGTTGTGAAATTTGGACGGATGTTGATGGGGTTTACAACTGTGACCCTCGCCTGGTTGATGATGCTCGCCTTCTCAAGTCACTGAGCTATCAAGAAGCGATGGAGCTTTCTTATTTTGGCGCTTCGGTTCTTCACCCAAAAACTATTGCACCTATCGCTCAGTTCCATATTCCATGTCTCATCAAGAACTCGTTTAACCCACAAGGGGCTGGTACCTTGATTGGTCAAGATACTGGTGAAGATAACTTACCAATCAAAGGTATCACGACGCTGTCTAACCTTATCATGGTAAACGTATCTGGACCTGGTATGAAAGGCATGGTGGGCATGGCGAGTCGCGTTTTTGGCGCTATGTCATCAGCGGGTGTGTCCATCGTTCTTATTACTCAATCATCTTCAGAATACAGCATCAGTTTCTGTATTGAAGAAGAAGACAAGCTCGATGCAGAGCGAGCATTGCGCGAAGCTTTTGAGCTGGAGCTCAAAAACGGCTTGCTAGAGCCTGTTGAGTTTATGGATGATGTCGCAATCGTGACACTAGTGGGCGATGGCATGCGCACGTCTCGCGGTGTCGCTTCTCAGTTCTTCTCATCACTGGCAGAAGTTAACGTCAATATTGTCGCAATCGCACAGGGCTCCTCCGAGCGCGCTATCTCAGCGGTAATCCCAGAAGACAAAATTTCTGAGGCCATCAAAGCGTGTCATGAAAATCTTTTCAATTCCAAGCATTTCCTAGATGTGTTTGTCGTTGGTGTTGGCGGTGTTGGTGGTGAACTGGTGGACCAAATTCAGCGCCAGCAAGCCAAACTGGCAGAGAAAGGCATCATTATCCGCGTATGTGGTCTGGCAAACAGTAAAGGTGTCTTGCTAGATGGTAAGGGACTTCCTCTCGACCAATGGCGCGATCGTATGGGCGATGTAAGTGAGAAGTTCTCGGTGGCAGGTTTAGCCGCATTGGTTCAGCGTAATCACATTATTAACCCTGTTTTGGTTGATTGTACTTCTAGTGAAGACATCGCCAATCAATATACCGAGTTTTTAGCCGCAGGCTTCCATGTAGTCACGCCAAACAAAAAGGCAAACACTGCGAGCATGTCTTACTATCATCAACTGCGTGATGTCGCTCGTAACTCTCGTCGTAAGCTAATGTATGAAACAACTGTAGGGGCAGGTCTGCCAGTTATTGAGAACCTACAGAACCTGATCGCAGCGGGTGATGAGCTAGAGAAATTCAACGGTATTCTATCGGGGTCGTTATCTTTCATTTTCGGTAAATTAGATGAAGGGTTAACGCTGAGCCAAGCAACTAATGTCGCAAAAGATAAAGGTTTCACTGAGCCAGATCCACGTGATGATCTATCAGGCATGGACGTAGCACGTAAACTGCTCATCTTAGCTCGCGAAGCGGGGATGGCACTTGAACTTGAAGATGTCGAAGTTGACCAAGCGTTGCCACCAGGTTTTGATGATTCAGGTTCAGTAGATGAGTTTATGGCCCGTCTGCCTGAAGCGGATGCTTACTTCAGCCAACTGTCAGCGGACGCTGCCAAAGAAGGCAAAGTGCTGCGCTACGTGGGCGAAATCGCAGATGGTAAGTGTCGCGTACGCATTGCTGCCGTGGATGAAAACGACCCTATGTTCAAGATTAAAGATGGTGAAAACGCACTGGCATTTTATAGTCGCTATTATCAGCCAATTCCACTGGTATTACGTGGTTACGGTGCGGGTACAGAAGTGACCGCGGCAGGCGTGTTCTCTGATGTGATGCGTACATTAGGCTGGAAACTAGGAGTGTAAGATGAGTGATAGCGTTGTCGTTTATGCTCCGGCCTCTATTGGTAACGTGAGTGTTGGTTTTGATGTATTGGGTGCTGCAGTATCTCCTATAGATGGCACTCTACTTGGCGATTGCGTTGAGGTTAAGCTAGGTGATAAACCTTTTGACCTAGCAACGAAAGGCAGCTTTGTTGATAAGCTGCCCGCTAACCCGCAAGAGAATATTGTTTATGATTGTTGGAAAGTGTACGCCCGTGAATTAGATAAGAAAGGGCTAGCCCTTAAACCTGTATTTATGACACTTGAGAAGAACATGCCGATCGGTTCTGGCTTAGGATCGAGCGCTTGTTCTATCGTCGCGGCGCTAGACGCTTTGAACCAATTTCATGGAAATCCATTAAATGAGACCGAGTTACTGGCTCTTATGGGAGAGATGGAAGGGCAAATTTCTGGTGGCATCCATTACGACAATGTGGCACCTTGCTATTTAGGCGGTGTGCAACTGATGCTGGAAGAGCTTGGTATTATTAGCCAAGAAGTCCCCTGTTTTGATGATTGGTATTGGGTGATGGCGTATCCAGGCATTAAAGTGTCGACGGCAGAAGCGCGTGAAATTTTACCTTCTCAATATCGTCGTCAAGACATCATTGCTCATGGTCGTCATCTGGCAGGGTTTATCCATGCATGTCATTCTAATCAGCCTGAATTGGCAGCAAAGATGATCAAAGATGTCATTGCCGAACCATACCGTGCTAAGTTGCTACCTGGCTTTAGTCAAGCGCGTGAATACGCAGCAACAGCGGGGGCTTTGGCAACCGGAATTTCAGGTAGTGGCCCAACGCTGTTCAGCATCTGTAAAGAAAAAGATGTGGCAGAGCGAGTGGCTCGCTGGCTAGAAGAAAATTATGTACAAAATAACGAAGGATTCGTGCACGTTTGTCGCTTAGACAAGCAAGGTTCGAAAGTAACAGGAAGTGAGCTATGAAGCTTTACAACATCAAAGAAAATGACGAGCAAGTCTCGTTTGGCCAAGCTGTCCGTCAAGGCTTAGGTCGCAACCAAGGTCTATTTTTCCCATCTGAACTGCCTAAGTTCTATGACGTAGATGCTTTATTGGCTGAAGATTTTGTGTCACGCAGTGCAAAGATACTTTCTGCGCTAATTGGCGATGAGTTGCCTGCAGAGAAGGTTAGCGAATTAGTAGACAATGCGTTCCAATTTCCGGCTCCAATCAACCAAGTGAAAGATGGTGTATACGCACTAGAGCTTTTCCATGGCCCAACGTTGGCATTTAAAGACTTTGGAGGCCGTTTTATGGCTCAGTCTTTAGCCGCGGTTTCTGATGGTGGCAAAATCACTATTTTGACAGCAACATCAGGTGATACTGGTGCTGCAGTCGCTCACGCTTTCTATGGTATGGAAGACATCAATGTCGTGATTCTTTACCCGAAAGGTAAAATCAGTCCACTTCAGGAAAAGCTGTTCTGTACGCTAGGCAAAAACATTCACACAGTGGCCATCGATGGTGACTTTGATGCTTGCCAAGCGCTCGTGAAACAGGCATTTGATGATGCAGCATTGCGTGAAGAAATTGGATTAAATTCAGCAAACTCAATCAACATCAGTCGTTTGATGGCGCAGATTTGTTACTACTTTGAAGCCGCGTCTCAACTTAGCAAAGAGCAGCGCGAAAACCTCGTAGTATCAGTACCAAGCGGTAACTTCGGTAACTTAACGGCTGGCCTGCTTGCGAAAGCGCTTGGATTGCCTATTAAGCGCTTTATCGCGGCAACCAATGCGAATGATACTGTGCCACGTTACCTAGAAACAGGTGATTGGGCTCCAAAACCGACGGTGGCAACAACGTCAAATGCGATGGATGTTAGTCAGCCAAACAACTGGCCGCGTATCGAAGAACTCTGCCGCCTTAAAGGTTGGGGTTTGGACACGCTAGGCAAAGGGGCAGTCTCTGATGAGCAAAGTGCTGAATCGGTTCGTGATCTTAATGCTCTGGGCTACTTATGTGAACCTCATGGTGCAATTGCTTACCGAGTACTTGAAGAGCAGTTGCAACCGGGTGAAACGGGCTTGTTTTTGTGTACCGCGCATCCTGCTAAGTTTAAAGAAGTGGTCGATGATATCTTAGGTTCTGACATTGAGTTACCTGGGCCATTGGCTAAACACGCAGCAATGGAGCTGTTATCTGAAGACTTAGCCAATGACTTTGAGGCACTAAAAGCGGTGTTACGCCGAGTCCAATAGGCCTAGATGACACTAATCGCAACGCCTTGAAATTTAAGTGTGGCTAAGTAAGCACATTTAGGTTTCGGGCGTTTTTTTGTATCTGTTGTTTGCGGATTACCTAAAACAATCAACACTGCCACTATTAAAGGAGCTCAGGATGACCCCTGTTCAAATGCGTGATTATTTCGACAAACTTGGCATTAAGAATGAGCTCAAGCCGACGGTGGCCGATATGATATCGCTTCATCGTGCTCAGCATCGGACGTTGCCATTTGAAAACTTTGACGTCTTCGCTGGGCAAGGAATTAAACTTGATATTGATACGATCTTCGAAAAACTGATACGTCATCAGCGTGGCGGCTATTGTTTTGAAGTCAACGGGTTACTGCTTCGAGTTATGGAGAGCTTAGGTTTTACCGTTAGGCCACTATTAGCACGAGTACATCTTAGCGGCGAGCCTTCGGGACGGAGCCATCAAGTGACATTGGCTACGATTGATGACCAGCAGTGGATTGTTGATGCAGGGTTCGGTGCGAATACGCCAAGAGCACCTCTGGAGCTGACATTGCATCGCGAGCAGTGTATTGACCACCAGTGTTTTCGATTTATCGAAGATGAACGCTGTGGTTATTTACTTCAAGTGAAACAGCAAGATTGGGTGAGTCTATACAGCTTGGATATGACCTATGTATGTCGTGGCGATATTGTGTATGGCAATCATTTTACCTCGACCAGTTCAGAGACTCACTTTACCAATAGTTTGATTGCAGCAAAGCCAATTGAAGGCGGCATCATTACACTACTCGATAGCACGTTAAAAATTAGAATGGATAACGAAGAGACGCAAGAAGTAGAACTGACTAAAGCGGACTTGGCGGAGAACGTTGAACGCCACTTTGGTATTCATCTAGAGGCATCACAGCTTGCTAGCATCATCGCAAAGCTTGGATGGTAATCGCTGACAATGTCACACCGTATGATACTTGAGTAATCGTATGACTTAGGTATGGTTGGCAAAAAACATAATGTGAAGGGTATAGGATGTTGGAGAAAGCTCGTTGGGGTATTGCAGGTTTAGGGAAAATAGCACGTCGGTTTGCCATCGACTTAACTCAACATTCGCAATGTGGCGAATTGGTTGCGGTGGCAGCACGTGATGAAGCTAGGGCCTCAAAGTTTGCCGAAGAGTTTGAGTGCAGCCGCTCGTATGGTTCCTACCAAGCATTAGCGGATGATGCCAACGTAGATGTGGTCTATATTGCGACATTGCATCCCTATCACCGAGATTTGGTGGAGCTTTTTTTAAGCGCTGGTAAGCATGTATTGGTAGAAAAACCCGCATTTACCAATGTAAAAGATTGGGATGAAATGGCTGCGCTAGCGATACGACATGGTGTCATCTTGGCGGAAGCCATGAAGTCTGTTGTGTTTCCTGCCTACCAAGAGTTAAAACAGTTTATTGTCAGCAACAATATCAAGCTAACCTCAGTACAGGCAGCATTTGGTAATTGGCATGAGTATGATGAAAACTACCAGATCTTCAATGCTCAGCAAGCTGGTGGTGCGACACTGGATGTGGGAGTGTATGCGCTGTGGTTGTACGCGGATTTATGTACATTGTGTGGCGTAACTATTGGTAAGCCCGATGTGGTCTTTTCTCAAGATAACCCTCAAGCAAAGGTGGATGAAACCGCAGAGTTTCATTTTAAATCTGGTCTTCAAGGTCAGTTAGCGGCCTCAATAACACGCAATTTAGTGCGTAGTGCTGTCATTCAGGGTGAGGACTTTGAAGCGACCATTGCTGAAAAGTGGTGGAACCCTAAATCAATTCAAGTGGTGTATCGAGGTGAGAGCGTATTGATAGCAGCGCAAACTATCGGGACTGGCTTTGAATATGAAATTGATCATCTAAGTGGGCTGATTTTGCAAGGTGCTAAGGCCTCATCAATCCTAAAGCATGAAACCAGCCGAGCCGTCATTGAGGTGATGGAGCAAAGTCTGATTGCTGGTGGTTTGGGTTATCTTAGCAAATAATCAGATAACAAATAAAAAGCGCCTTCAATGTGAAGGCGCTTTTTTAGCTCTAAGAGCGGATAACGGGATAATTAGTTAAGCAGTTTCTGCTTTGCCTTGTGGCTTCTCTTCATCTGCAAGGTCTGTTTCACCTTTACCTTTCGACTTCTTAATCACGTAGCCAGTGATAGATAGTGAGGCAACAATACCTAGAATTGTTGACAGCTGCATTGGCAGACCGAAGCCTAGGGTTGCGTTATTCAAGATGAAGGTAATAACAACCGTCGTCATAAAGATGGCTGGAACAGTCGTTACCCAGTGCATCTTGTTGTGACGTAGTAGGTAAGCCGAGGCTGTCCATAACATCATTACTGCAGTTGTTTGGTTAGCGAAACCGAAGTAGCGCCAGATAACACCAAAGTCTACTTGAGTTAAGATGCCACCGATAACGAATAGTGGTAGAGCCATCAGTAGGCGGTTACGTAGTGTTTTCTGCTCCATGTTGAAGTATTCAGCAAGGATTAGACGGCTAGAGCGGAATGCAGTATCACCTGAAGTGATTGGCAGAATAACCACACCTAGGAAAGCAAGCACACCACCAAATACACCCAATAGGCCAAATGAAGCGCTGTACACTACGTTACCTGGACCACCATTTTTTACTGCTTCAGCTAGCGAGTCGATAGAGCCGAAGAAAGACAGAGCAAGAGCACACCAGATAAGGGCGATAACACCTTCACCGATCATTGCACCGTAGAAGACGAAGCGACCATTCTTTTCGTTTTCCATACAGCGCGCCATCAGTGGAGACTGTGTTGCGTGGAAGCCAGAGATAGCGCCGCAAGCAATAGTGATGAATAGAGCTGGCCATAACGGTAAATCATTCGGGTTCATGTTGGTGAACATATCGCTGACTTCAAAGCCACCCATAACTTGGTGCTCGCTTGATAGTGCCACTGCTGTGATAAGACCAACAGACATGAAGATGAGCAGTGCACCAAATAGTGGGTAGAAGCGACCAATAATTTTGTCGACAGGTACGATTGTCGCGATGATGTAATAAGCGAAGATAACCACAACCATGGTTGTCATGCTCATTGACATGCCCATTTGGTCATTCACTAGGTTAGTGATCATGCCTGCAGGTGCAGAAACGAATACCACACCAACAAGTAGCAACAAGACGATGGCAAAAATGTTCATAAAGTGTTTGGCGCCATTGCCTAAGTAACGACCGGTAATAGTAGGAACAGAAGCACCACCGTTACGTACTGAAAGCATACCTGAGAAGTAATCGTGCACTGCACCAGCAAAGATACAACCAATGACAATCCAAAGCATAGCGGCAGGACCGTATAGCGCACCCATGATTGGGCCGAAGATTGGACCAACACCAGCGATATTTAACAATTGAACCAAGTACACTTTCTTGGTCGACATTGGCACGTAGTCAACACCATCAGCTTTAGTGTGAGCTGGTGTTTGACGTTTTGTATTAATACCAAAGACCTTCTCAATGAAAGCCCCGTAGATAAAGTAGCCGCCGATCAAGGCTGCAACACAAGTTAAAAACCACAACATAACTGTTATCCCTAGTTTGTGATGACATTAAATTCTGGTAACCATTATAAAAATGATGAATTGGCTACACATCGGCTTATTCGGTTAGTGGTGGAATAGATGATTAAGTGGTCAATAACCAACTTAAGTGGTTTTATCGAAGAGTAAGTGGTCGTTTTTCCGAGTTAAGTGGCGGTAGAAAAGCGTGAAGCTCATCACTTAGTCAAGGATTGAGTGGTAAAAAACACTTAAAACTGGCATTGTGACGGCAGAGAGAGTTGGATGAAAAGGAATCTCATGAAAGCGTTTTTAGTGGCAGCATCCGCTTTGTTAATATTTGGATGCGCCAAAGGAGTGGATGACCTCGCTAAAGAGGGAAGTTGGGAACAGATTGGCTATCAAGATGGTGTGCGTGGGCAATTGTCTCGCAGTTACTCTGACCTTAATAAACTCGGCGCTGCCGTTCATTCAGAGTACGACTCGGGCTATCAAAGAGGCATTCTAGAGTTTTGTGATGCTGATTTTGCTTATCAAATCGGGTTATCTGGGCAGTATTACACTGGGGCGTGTGAAGGCTTACCCGATGGACAGCGTTTTAGAATGGAATGGCAACGCGGTTGGAATGACTATTCTCATTAAAAAATGATTCAGGAAGCTAGGGCATGACACCCTAGCTTTTTTATTCACTTTCTTGGCTCTTGCTTATTACCGCTTTTCTTAGGAAACCGTCTTGTTGATGTAACTGCTGATGTGCTTGCTGCTTATCTAATCCAGTTAGAATCATGAGAATCGACAGCTTCACGTCATATTGAGTTTCTTTTAACGTGACTTCTGCCTGTTGTTTGTTGCAATCCGTAGCCTGCATCACAATGCGCGTTGCTCTGGCGACTAACTTTGCATTGGTCGCTTTTACATCCACCATCAGGTTCTCATAGCTTTTACCTAAACGGATCATACTTGCTGTCGTGAGCATGTTGAGAACTAACTTCTGTGCGGTCCCCGATTTCAGTCTAGTGGAACCTGTCAGAGCTTCCGGACCAACCACAGGACTAATAGCTATTTGAGCGATGTTAGCAATATCAGAAGCGGGATTGCATGACAGTGCGACTGTCGTGGCACCCAATTGATTGGCGTATTCTAATGCGCCAATGACGTAAGGCGTGCGCCCACTAGCGGCGATGCCAACAACCACATCTTTTGAAGTCAGCTTATGGTCAATAAGGTCTTGTTCACCAAGAGCTGGGTCATCTTCTGCACCTTCTTTGGCTCGGAACATCGCGTCATTACCGCCAGCGATGATACCGACGACCATATCAGGGTCGGTGCCAAAGGTTGGTGGGCATTCTGATGCATCAAGTACGCCTAATCGGCCGCTGGTGCCAGCACCCAAATACAATAATCGACCACCTTGTTTAAAGGCCTTAGTGATGGCGTCTACCGCCAGCGCAATGTCTGGAATGACCTTTTCTACCGCAAGAGGCACTAGGGCATCTTGTTGATTCATGCGCGCTAGAATCTGTTGCGATGAGAGTAAATCTATATCCATGGTCTCAGGGTTTCTTCCCTCGGAGACAAGTTGAGAAAGCGCATTGAGAAGTGCGTCGTTAGTCATAGTGGTTCCTAGTCAGCTGAATAGAGTACGCCTAAAGGGACGGCTTTACTGGCGCCAGTTACTGAGGGCAAATTGCTCGGTATCTTGTTGAGATAGCAATGTGCAAGCCAAGCGAAGGCCATGGATTCCATATAATCTCCACTAATGGCTTCGCTATCGGTTGGTGCCACATTCCAGCCTTTAAGCAGTTCACTCAGGCGTTTCATTATTATTGGGTTATTTGCGCCACCGCCACACACTAAAAGCTTCGGCGCAGTACCGATGGGATAGTTCTCAATGGCATTAGTGATAGTCAGGGCGGTAAATTCGGTCAGTGTTCTGAGCACATCATGCTTGTTCATCGGCGTTGAGATGGCAGCAAGGCATTGTTTCAACCACTGTTCATGATAATGCTCGCGTCCGGTACTTTTTGGTGCAGGACGTTTTAGGTAGTCATCTTTGAGCATTTCATCTAACAAATGGGTAATCACATTGCCTTGTGCAGCAAGCTGTGCATCTTTGTCAAAAGGTTGGCAAAAAGCGTGAGAGCACCAATGATCCAAAAGCACATTTCCAGGTCCTGTATCAAAGCCAATCACCTCGCCGTTGGGCTGCAATATGGAAACATTGGAAATACCACCAATGTTTAAAATCACCTGTGTTGAGTCACTATCGGCAAATAAGTAACGATGGAATGCGGGTACTAAGGGTGCACCCTGTCCACCGAGTGCCATATCTTTACGTCGAAAGTCTCCGATCGTATCAATACCTGTTAGTGTTGCTAGGAGGTTATTGTCTCCCAACTGAGTGGTAAAGCGTATTGCACCACCTGGTTGGTGAAAGACGGTTTGGCCGTGATTACCGATGGCTGCGATATCGTGCTCCGTATAGGTGGTTTTACTAAGCAAAGAACTGACGGCCTCAGCATAAAGTAGCCCTAGCTGGTGGTCGAGCTCACCGATATGTTTAAGGTTGGTTTCTTGACCATGACAGATAGCAAGCACTTGAGTTTTCAGTGATTCAGGGTAGCTAAGGAAATCGCTGGCGAGTAAGTTAATTTCACGGTCTTTTATCGATACCAGTGCAGTATCGACACCATCCAAACTGGTACCCGACATTATGCCTATGTAAAGCGCTTCCTTAGTCATCATAAACTTACTCCGTTTTTACCTAGCAATATTGTAAATCAAAAATAATCAGAATAATCTCTGGAGACGCCCATTTGATAATAAATTTGCAGAGGAGCAATTATGGGACCGCTATGGCTTGATGTGGAAGGTTATGAACTGAGTGCTGAAGATAAAGAGATTCTTGAGCATCCTACCGTTGGGGGCTTGATTTTGTTTGCGCGTAACTATCATGATTCCGAGCAGCTTATTGAACTGAACCGCCAAATCCGTCAAGCGGCGAAAAAGCCCATTGTTATCGGTGTGGACCAAGAGGGGGGGCGTGTTCAACGTTTTCGAGATGGTTTTACATTATTGCCGCCAGCCGCTCGATACGCGCAATTACGTGATGAAGCGCTCGCGAACCAAGCTGGTTGGCTTATGGCAGCAGAATTGATTGCCCACGATATTGATTTGAGCTTCGCGCCTGTTCTCGATCAAGGACATCAATCTAAAGCCATCGGCAATCGTGCTTTTGGTGATAACTTTCAAACCATCGTCCAGTACAGCACAGCGTTTATGGCCGGCATGAAAGCTGCGGGTATGGCGACTACTGGCAAGCACTTCCCTGGTCACGGAGGAGTAACGGCAGATTCTCATTTCGAAACGCCAATGGACAGTCGAGACACTATCTTTGAAGATGATATGCGAATCTTCAAGGCTCATATCAAAGCGGGTGTGTTGGATGCAATGATGCCAGCTCACGTAGTGTTCCCACATTATGATGACAAGCCTGCCAGTGGTTCGAGCTATTGGTTAAAAGAGGTACTTCGTAATCAGCTAGGCTTTCGAGGCATGGTGTTCTCTGATGATCTTTCTATGGAAGGCGCGGCGATCATGGGAGGGCCCGCAGAGCGTGCTCAACAAGCGCTGGACGCAGGCTGTGATACGTTGCTCATGTGTAATAATCGTCAATACTCTATCGAGGTACTAGATAACTTACCAATTACTAAGGTGAAGCAGGCTAGTCGGATGTTGAGGAAAAAAGAGTTTAATTTAGAAGACCTTAAGAAGAGTGCTCAATGGAAAGCGGCGAATCACAAAATTCTGTCGTCGTTGGAAGGTTAAGAGTCGCTATTGCTATCCCCTTGTCGGTGCAGGGGGATAGGAATTGAGAAATGCCTAGCCTCAGCTGATCGAGATAGGTGGTAATACTTCCGTTAATGAAAGCCTAACGTCTCTTTTAATGATTTCAGGTAGCGGCGACTTACAGGTATTGGGTGATCACTTTGAGTAATGATCTCGGCTAACCCATTGTCTAACAACTTAATTTCTTTAATAGCCTTGACGTTCACTAAAAACTGGCGGTGGCAACGGATCAACGGCGTTTTATCTTCGAGTACTTTAAGCGTTAGCTGCGATGTGGCTTTTTGTTCGGCAGTTTGAACATGTACACCGGAAAGGTCGCTGTAGGCAAACTCAACATCGGTAGTTGGAATAATGACGATACGGTTGTGGCCGACACAAGGGATTTGGTCGAGTGTTTGTGGTGCGAGAGTATCGATCGCTTCCAGCGTTTGTTGCTCACGTTTTTTTAGTCGCTTAACGGTTTTTTCAAGACGACACGGATCAACAGGTTTTAGTAAGTAATCGAACGCATTATCTTCAAACGCTTGGATGGCATATTGATCGTAAGCGGTGACAAAGACGACTTTCGGCATGGTATCAGGGTCGAGCATGCCAAGTAGTTCAATACCGGTGACTTGTGGCATTTGAATATCAAGAAAGACCACATCTGGTTTGAGTTGGTTAATTTTCTTAAGACCTTCAATGGCATTACTTGCCTCACCAATGATGTCAATTTGCTCGGTTTCCTCCAAGAGCTCTATTAGCTCTTCACGAGCAAATAACTCATCATCAATTACTAAAGCTGTTAACTGTGTCATGACGCAATAGCCGTCCTTTTATCTTTGCGTGTAGAAGGCGAGGGGATGATAAAGCTCATTCGCGTAAAGTGGTCTTTTTCCACTTCAATTTTTAGCGCTCCGTCACGACCAAATTGATTTGTTAGGCGTTTACCGACAATTTGCATACCTAGCCCTTCATGTCCCTCCTTGGGCGCAATAAAGGTTCCGGCATTATCCTCGACGACTATCTCGCTCCCTGACAGAGTGGTGTGACTATAGATTCGAATGATCCCACCTTCAATTAAATTGGAAATACCATGCTTAATCGCGTTTTCAACCAGAGGTTGTAAAGTGAAGCTCGGTACTTCTTGTTCTAACAGTTCTGGAGCAATATCAATATCTACTTCTAAACGGTCGGTAAAACGCGCCTTTTCGATAGTGAGGTAAGCGTTAACGTGGGCTAATTCCTCTTTCAAGGTGACCGTTTCGATATTCTGTTTCAGGTTGCTACGGAAAAACTGAGAAAGATGCTGTATTAGGCTGCGTGCTTTATCAGGGTCGCGTCTAGTGATAGCACTAATGGTATTCAATGCATTAAACAGAAAATGTGGGTTAACTTGTGCGTGAAGTAGCTTGATTTCTGCCTGTTTGAGTAAGGTCTGTTTATTTATGTAGTCACCATGAAGGATCTGGCTAGAGAGCAGCTGAGCAATACCTTCAGCCATGGACATATTAATGGTTGAGAACAGCTTACGCTTGGGTTCGTATAGCTTGATAGTGCCAATTACTTCGTCACCCGTGCGCAGTGGAATTATAAGCGCAGATCCCAATTTACAGTCTTCAGATATTGAGCACTGGTAAGGATTCTCTTTGCCATCGAGGTAAATGATCTCGTTGTTGTTCATCGAATCGAGCGTACTTTGAGAGGAGATAGGTCGGTTAAGGTGATGATGGTCAGCGCCTATACCGACAAAAGCCAGTATCTTGTCATGATCGGTAATGGCGACGGCACCGACATTGGTTTCTTCGTAGATAATTCGTGCAATCTTGCTGGCGTTATTGGAGTTAAAACCATGGACTAAAATGCCCACGGAGCGTTCTGCAATGTTTAATGCGCGACGAGAGAAGGTCGCTGAGTATTCCTCGAAAATGGTCTTACGGTCTTGAAGAATGCTCATGAATAGCGCTGCACCGACAGAGTTGGCGATGATCATCGGAGCGGCGATATCAGAAACCAACGCATAAGCTTGATCAAAAGGTTTAGCTACAATGAGGATGATTAGCATCTGAACCAGTTCCGCCACAAAAGTAATGTAGAAGACAACCAGGGGGTTAAATAGCTCTTCTTTTTTATCCTTTCTGAGAAAATACAGATGCATTAAACCACCGATGACCCCTTCTGCCGTGGTGGAAATCGCGCAGGCTAAATCGGTAAATCCTCCTAAGGTGTAGCGGTGTAGACCACCGGTTAATCCAACGGCAAACCCTACGATGGGGCCGCCGAATAGCCCACCCATCACCGCACCAATGGCTCGAGTATTGGCGATAGCATCGTTGATTTGTAATCCGAAGTAGGTACCCAAAATACAAAACGATGAAAACAGTACATAAATGCTGAGTTTATGACTTAAACGATTGGAGACACTAAACAGTGGAATAAAAAGCGGTGTCTTGCTCAGCATATAAGCGAGCATTAGATACACGCACATCTGCTGCAAAAGGGAGATGATTAAGTCCATAGATTACAACCAACAACGAAGTTGTATTTTATTGTATACGCAACTGACCAATCGTGGCAGTTTGTTATCATCGAACTGTTATCAAGAACTGAAGCGCCAGTAATTCTCAATGTAAAATTAAATTTACATTTAATGTTTTTCAAAGTTTACGCTTGCATGTGTTTTTTATCTAGGTATATTACCAGTTAAAGCTTAGCCGGACGGTTTTAATTATAAAGTTCGGTGTAAAATAATATTTACAGGTGAGGCCATGAAGAAGAGTGAACTAAGTAATATTAATATCAGTGACGAACAGGTACTGATTACACCAGAACAACTAAAAGAAAAATTACCGCTGAGTGAAAAAGCTAGAAAGTTCATTCAAGATTCCCGTGAGACTATCGCTAACATTATTCATAAGAAAGATCATCGTCTACTTGTCGTATGTGGGCCTTGCTCTATTCATGATGTAGAAGCGGCGAAAGAGTACGCAAAGCGTTTGAAAGCGTTGTCGGAGCAGCTTAACGACCAGCTATACATTGTTATGCGTGTTTACTTTGAAAAGCCGCGTACAACGGTAGGCTGGAAAGGCTTGATTAATGACCCTCAACTGGATGGTACCTTCGATATCGAGCACGGACTGCACGTAGGGCGCGAACTCTTGGTAGAGCTTGCGGAAATGGATATTCCATTGGCGACAGAAGCGCTTGACCCGATTAGTCCACAATATTTGGCGGATACTTTCTCATGGGCGGCAATTGGTGCACGTACAACAGAGTCACAAACTCACCGCGAAATGGCCAGTGGTCTTTCGATGCCAATCGGCTTCAAAAATGGTACTGATGGTAGTTTGGCTACAGCAATTAATGCGATGCAAGCTGCTTCATCAAGTCACCGTTTTATGGGAATCAACCGTGAAGGTCAAGTCGCCCTATTAACGACTCAAGGTAACGAAAACGGCCATGTTATCTTACGTGGTGGTAAGCAGACCAATTATGACTCAGTGTCGGTCACCGAATGTGAGCAAGAGTTAGCGAAATCGAATCTTGATGCGTCATTGATGGTGGATTGTAGTCATGCTAACTCTCGTAAAGATTACCGTCGTCAACCACTAGTAGCTGAAGATGTCATTCACCAAATCCGAGAAGGCAACAAATCTATTATTGGTCTAATGATTGAGAGTCATATCAATGAAGGAAACCAAAGTTCAGACATTCCTCTAGATCAAATGAAATATGGGGTGTCGATCACCGACGCATGTATCAATTGGGATACAACTGAGGCACTATTACGTCATGCTCATAAAGAGCTTGTCCCATTCTTGGAAAATCGTATTAAGGAATAATTACGTCCATGGCTGCTGAATTGAACGCACTGCGCGACCAAATTGATGAAGTCGATAAGCAAATGCTCGAGCTTCTTGCGAAGCGTCTATCCCTAGTAGAACAAGTTGGTGAAGTGAAAAGCCGTCATGGTTTACCTATCTATGCTCCGGATAGAGAAGCTGCCATGCTAGCGTCTCGTCGTGAAGAGGCGGCGAAGAAGGGCATACCACCACAGCTAATTGAAGACATTCTGCGCCGTACGATGCGCGAGTCTTACGCGAGCGAAAAAGACTCTGGATTCAAATGTCTAAATCCAGAGTTACGTTCAGTGGTTATCGTTGGTGGTAACGGTCAACTCGGTGGCCTATTTGGTAGAATGTTCAAACTGTCTGGCTACGAAGTCAAAGTACTAGGCAGCCAAGATTGGGATCGTGCAGATGAGATTCTCGATAACGCTGGTTTGGTTGTTGTCACTGTGCCGATTCACCTCACTGAGGGTGTGATTGAAAAGCTAAATGCGTTACCGAAAGATTGTATCCTTTGTGATTTAACGTCGATCAAATCTAAACCTTTGAAGTCAATGCTTGATATTCACAAAGGTCCCGTTGTTGGTCTTCACCCGATGTTTGGTCCTGATGTACCAAGCCTTGCGAAACAGGTGATAGTTTACTGTGATGGCAGAGGTGAGAGCGAATACCAGTGGTTGTTGGAGCAGTTCAAGATTTGGGGCGCAAGTTTGTGTCAGATTTCTGCAGAGCAGCATGATAAAGGCATGACGCTTATCCAAGCGCTTCGTCACTTTACCTCGTTTGCTTACGGTCGCCACTTAAGTCAGCAGAACCCTGATTTAGATACGTTAGTTAAACTCAGTTCACCTATCTACCGACTTGAGTTGGCGATGGTGGGTCGATTATTTGCTCAAGACCCAAGCTTATACGGTGACATTATTATGTCTTCAGAAGAGAACATTGAGATGATCAAGTGCTTCCATAAACAGTTTGGAGAAGCATTAGCACTGCTTGATAGCAAAGATAAAGATAAGTTCATCTCTGAGTTTAATGAAGTTAGCGAGTGGTTTGGTGATTATTCACAGCAGTTTATGTCCGAGAGTCAGAACCTACTGAAGCAGGCTAACGATGCCATACATCGCGGTTAAACGCGGGCGATGAAAGAACCAATTAAAAAACGCAGCGAAGTCGCTGCGTTTTTTTAGTTTGTCTGTTCACTTGTTTCGTTGGTGGTGTCTTCGGTAACGGCAGTTTTAATCGAAGAATCCACATAGGGTGCATTAGTTAGGTTTATTTGTAGCTTAACCACGCTACCGACAAGATCAATCAGCGGTGCCCATTGCACTTTCTTTTCTTTCTCGAACACGTAATCGAAGTTCTCAGGGCTCCAATCGATGAAGTATTGAGGGTTAAGTGTGCGCCCTAAAAAGCGTACTTCATAGTGAAGGTGTGGTCCGGTTGAATTACCGCTATTTCCACACGTAGCGATGACGTCTCCTTTGCTGACGAACTGCCCACTCTTAGCTTTAAACTTATGTAAGTGAGCGTAAGAGCTCATAAAACCAAATGAATGGCGCACCGTCATATAGTTACCATAACCTTGACGGCTTGGTCTTACCGTTTCAATAACGCCATCGGCTGGCGCTAAGATTTGTTCACCTGTTTTACAGGTTAGGTCGATACCAGTATGTAACTGGCGCTTACCAGAGATAGGGTTAGTACGTCGTCCATAAGACGAGGAAACGCGCTGATAAGTAACCGGGCTGTCATTGGGAATTAAGCGCAGCATTGTGGCACGAACCGCGGAGTCAATGGCGGCCGCATCAATACGCTCCGCTAATGGCATTTCCGCATCGTAGAGCTCTTCATCGGTGAGACCAAGAACTGTTTCCACGTCATTAACTCGTTTGCTCAGGAGTTGGAGCTCATCACGTTTCTCTTCAAGTTCTTGAGAAAGATCGTGAGTGACATTGACTTGTTCTTCCAGTTTAGCTTCAAGTAGCGCTTTTTCTTGCTGTAGATCCGTCAGAGACACTTCAGTAGATGACAGCTGTGTTTGAGATTGGTTATAGGAATAACCGACTAAGCCCAAGGCAACAGGAAAGGCTGCAGCGAAGAGGATGGCAGTGTAAGTACGCTTTCGTCCTAAACGCAGAGTTCGTTTCTTTCCTTGTTCATTCGGTATTACTACCTTGATTCTATTCGGCATAGTGATTATCGCTACACCACATTTGTCTATGAAATGTGGTGATTTTTCAGTTAATTTCGTTATTTTGTGGGTGAAAATCACAAAAAAGAGGGCGCTATTATTAGCGCCCTCTTGAAAAAAAACAAGTTTATCTCAAATTCAAACGGTTATTTTGAGATGCGTTTGTATTTAATACGGTGTGGTTCAGCAGCTTCTGGACCCAAAGTCTTCTTCAGCCATTCCATGTACTCAGTGTAGTTACCTTCATAGAAGTTAACTTGACCTTCATCGCGATAGTCGATGATGTGAGTAGCGATACGGTCTAGGAACCAACGGTCGTGCGAGATAACCATGGCACAGCCTGGGAACTCTAGTAGTGCTTCTTCAAGTGCACGTAGAGTTTCAACGTCTAGGTCGTTGGTAGGCTCATCGAGTAGTAACATGTTGCCACCCGCTTTAAGAAGCTTAGCTAGGTGAACACGGTTGCGCTCACCACCGGAGAGTTCACCGATGATCTTCTGTTGGTCGCTACCTTTGAAATTAAAGCGTGAGCAGTACGCACGCGCAGGAATTTCAAAGTTGTTGATCTTAATGATGTCAGCGCCTTCTGAGATCTCTTGGAAAACCGTATTGCTATCGTTCATTGAATCACGGAACTGTTCTACAGAAGCCAGTTTCACGGTATCACCAAGTTCAATCGTGCCGGCATCTGGTTGCTCTGTGCCACTTAGCATTTTGAATAATGTCGATTTACCCGCACCGTTAGCACCGATGATACCTACGATAGCACCTTTTGGAATGCTGAAAGAAAGATCATCAATCAGTACACGGCCATCGAATGACTTAGTCAGGTTGTTCACTTCTAGAACTTTATCACCTAAACGCTCACCTGGTGGAATGAATAGCTCGTTCGTTTCGTTACGTTTTTGATGATCGCCACTTTGTAGCTCTTCAAAACGTGCCATACGTGCTTTTGACTTCGCTTGACGGCCTTTAGGGTTTTGACGAACCCATTCCAGCTCTTTCTCAATGGTTTTCTGACGAGCTTTCTCTTGAGACGCTTCTTGTTGTAGACGTGCATCTTTTTGCTCTAGCCATGAAGTGTAGTTACCTTCCCATGGAATACCTTCACCACGGTCAAGCTCAAGAATCCAACCTGCTGCGTTATCTAAGAAGTAACGGTCGTGGGTAATCGCAACAACAGTGCCATTGTAGTCCACTAGGAAGCGTTCAAGCCAAGCAACAGATTCGGCATCTAGGTGGTTGGTTGGTTCGTCAAGAAGCAGCATGTCTGGCTTCTCAAGCAATAGACGACAGATAGCGACACGGCGACGCTCACCACCGGATAGGTGTTGAATCTTCGCATCCCACTCAGGTAGACGAAGAGCGTCAGCGGCACGCTCTAGGGCGTTCTCTAGGTTATGGCCATCTTTCGCTTGGATAAGAGCTTCTAATTCACCTTGTTCTTTAGCCAATGCGTCGAAGTCTGCATCTGGTTCAGCGTAAGCCGCATACACTTCGTCGAGACGCTTGATTGCACCAGCAACATCGGATACTGCTTCTTCAACGATTTCACGAACCGTTTTTGATTCATCAAGAACAGGTTCTTGCGGCAAGTAACCTACGTTTAGACCAGGTTGCGGACGCGCTTCACCATCGATATCAGTATCAATACCCGCCATGATACGTAGAAGGGTAGATTTACCAGCACCATTTAGGCCTAGAACACCGATTTTTGCACCAGGGAAGAAGCTAAGAGAGATATCTTTAAGGATTTGTCGCTTTGGTGGCACTACTTTGCTCACGCGCGACATGGTATAGACGTATTCAGCCATTGCCGATCGTTCCTACTTTTGAAGTCAATAAAGTTGTTATTTTACACTACGCAGTCAGAACGTTTCAATTTTCGTTGTGCGATCTTAAGCCTCAATATCATTCAAAATGCGCGGTTTCGCCAAGAGTCAGGGAATTCTCAACAATGGAAACAAATTCTTAATGACAAACCCATTGGCAAGAAGGAGTAATTGGTCTTAAATTGAAGATTGACCATGTATTCAAATGAAGCTGACAAGGCTCAATAAAAAACGACAACAATAAGCTCACTGGTCATTCTTCACAGCATCTAAGGAAATCGGTACATGCTTTTATACGGACGGTATAAGCAACGACTGTTAGCAGTTACTTCGGTCATAGTAGCCTCACTGGCATGGCCTGCATTTGCGGCAGAAACAAAACTAGAACAACAACGCTCAGATTATGATAGGGCGCAAAAGCTCATTGATATAAAAGATATCAGTGGTTATCAAAAACTTCGGCCTAAAATTGAAGATTACGCTTTGACTCCTTATGTCGATTATCGAGTGTTTTCTTTGCAGCTTGCAGATAAGTCGATTGAGGACGTCAATACGTTTATTGAGCAGCATAAGGGTTTCCCTTTCTCCTATCGTATTAGAGCGCCGTATTTGGATCAATTGGCCCGTCAAAACAAATGGCAAGACATTCTAACCTTTCAAACCTCTTACCCAAATGGTGAACGATATCAATGTCACTACCACTATGCTCAGCTTAAAACTGGGAATAAACAGGAGGCGTACAAAGGCGCTCAAAACTTATGGTTGAGTGGAAATAGTGTTGATAGTGCTTGTGATAAGTTATTCAAGGAATGGGATAAGTCAGGAGCGCTGACCGACCAACTGATTGTCGAGCGAATGATCCTTGCTTTTGAAAAGCGTAATGGGTCATTAATTAACTATCTAAATAAGAAGCTGGCAACATCGACAGGTAAACAGCATGGGAAACAAATTAAAGACCTGTTCAAATCACCTAATAAGGTGGTGTCTTTTGCTGACAGTAAATTCCCACAACCGTATAAAAACCAGCTAACTGAACTGTCACTCCGAAAGTTAGCTCGTAGTGACAGAGATAAAGCAAGAACCGCACTAACTCAACTGAGTAAAAATGCCTCGCTAGACGATGAGTTGCAACAGTCGATGCAAGATTATGTGGCGATGCGTTACATCACGACGGATTCCGAAACCGAAGCTAACTGGCGTGATAAAGTGCTTAGCCAATCAAGCAATGATGGTTACTTGGAACGTAGAGCGCGTCTTGCGGTGCAACAAGCCGATTGGAAAGACTTGAACCGTTGGATTAGTAAAATGTCGCCAGAGAAACAAGAAACCAGTCGTTGGCAATATTGGTTGGCGCGTTCTGAGTTGGTAACAGGTAACAAAGAGCAAGGACAACAACGCCTAGAAGGGATTGTAGGTCAGCGTAACTTTTACAGCGCCGCTGCCGCGACATACCTAGAGCACTCTATTGTTTATCCTATTTCCACGACAGTGTTAGACCCAAAAGTCGTAGCGCCGTATCAAGCTAGCTTAGATCGAATCGAAGAGTTGATTGAGCGAGACAAAATAGCCGCAGCTAAATCAGAGTGGCGTTTCTTGTTGTCTAACGTAACTGCGAATGAGAAGCAGATGTTAGCGGCTTATGCTGGTAAGAAACGTTGGCATCACTTCACCGTCGTTGCGACAATTTCTGCCAAAATGTGGGACAACATGTCATTGCGCTTCCCAACGGCTCATCGCTGGTGGTTTGATTTCTACAGTGACAAGCTCGACCTTGATAGCGTGTTACTCATGTCGCTAGCACGTCAAGAAAGCGCGATGGATGTGGAAGCGCGCTCTCCTGTTGGTGCTCGCGGCGTGATGCAGATTATGCCAGCTACGGCAAAGTATACTGCGAAAAAGCACAAGATACGCTACGGCAGTACTAGTGACTTGTATCAGGTGGGTAAGAACATTGAGATAGGCTCGCACTACCTTAATGAGCTGCTTGATAACTACGATGATAACCGTATCTATGCATTAGCTGCCTACAATGCAGGGCCTAACCGCGTAAAACGTTGGCGTGAAGCTTCTGATGGCAAGTTAGATGCCATCGCCTTTATTGAAGCGATACCTTTTAGAGAGACTCGTGGTTACGTTCAGAACATTCTAATGTTTCAAGTCTACTATCGAGATTTACTTGGTGTTCAGGGAAGTTTCCTCACTGAAGCGGAAGCGAAAAAACGTTACTAGTGGAGATGGGCTACCAATTCATGTGGGCTTGGAGTTAGAATGGGTAACTGGATGTTTCTGATGGAATATTAAATGGAACCACACTATCAAGACTGGCAACAGGTACTCGACCTTATTCAGCGTTCGCAAAGCAGTGAGCAGCAAGCAATGCTGATGACGATGTTGCTAACACCAGATGAACGTGAAGCAGTGACGGCGCGGGTGAACATTCTCTGTGAGTTGTTAAAGGGAGACATGTCACAACGCCAAATTAGTCAGATGCTAGGCGTAGGTGTGGCGACCATT
Organism: Vibrio sp. CyArs1; assembly: GCF_022432925.1. Classification (NCBI taxonomy): domain Bacteria; kingdom Pseudomonadati; phylum Pseudomonadota; class Gammaproteobacteria; order Vibrionales; family Vibrionaceae; genus Vibrio; species Vibrio sp. CyArs1. The sequence continues at coordinate 217,138 of NZ_JAKRBO010000008.1, forward strand.
ACTCGTGGCTCTGCGGAAGTAAAGCGCTTGGCCGACAAAGATAAGAACGCGCTCAGCGACTTATTGCTTAAGTAAGCGAAACCTACGGGTTTCGCTTACCTTGTTAGAGCAAACGTCTTTAGAAGTGTTCAGGATTGGTAAATGGGATCAGCGCCAGTATTAACGCTTGGTGATACACAGAACTGCGTGTGAGCTGATGCTGGGTTAGCAAACCAATTGCCCCGCCTTTTTGTTTGATATTATCGGTACCAAAGGTCTTATCCATCACATCGCCTAGTTCAACGCTTGGCGACAGCTGGTCTACGACAGCGGGTGGAAGCATTAGACTCGCGCTTCTTGATTCGCCCGTCAGTGTCTCTGTTTCAATAATCATCCATGCAAACGTGGAATGCCCATCTAAACCAGCTTCAATCCCAACATAGAAATCACCGTCTTTGACGGTTTTCTTGGCATTGTGAACTCGTGTTTTAGCACCAAGATGAGTTTCATCATTGCTCATAGGTTGCTCGGCCACGCCACTTGCCACGTTTACCCCTTGAAAAGTGAACGTTTGGCTAGGAAAAGCGGATTCAAAGGCGCTTTTTACGGCATTGATTTTGGCTGGGTTAAGCGACGCGATAACCACTTTGTTCATTATTACTTATCCTGTCTATACGTTTGAGCTTAATTCTAACGTAAATCTACCTTAGATTTGTCATTTAATAACGATGTGTTTTTTATCATTAGTGTGAGTGCTAAATGCCTCCATTAGGAATAATTAGAATTTATATGGTACGACATTCTGTATTTGATGGTAATGTTGTACGCATAAGAGATAATAGAAATGAGATTAAAAAAAGTAGTGGTTGCCTTAGGGCTTATTTCTCTTGTTGGTTGCCAAGCGACGCAGCGACAAAACGCGACAACAGGAGAGTATGAGACAAACTCAGCAACCAAAGGAGCTGTGATTGGCGCAATTGCTGGCACAGCTGTTGGTATTGCTTCAGGTGGTGATAGCCGTGGGATTCTTATTGGTGCGGCGAGTGGCGCAGCGTTGGGTGGTGGTGTTGGATATTATTTCGACCAACAAGAAAAAGCGCTGAGACAAGAGTTGTTAAATTCAGGTGTGCAAGTTGAGCGTGTTGGTGACAATCAACTTTTATTACGTTTAGAGAACGGTATTGGTTTTGACAGTAATTCTCACGCTCTTAACAGTAGTATTCACAACACACTGAGAGGTGTAGCGCGTATTTTGGTTGAGTACCCTGATACCAGTTTAGTTATCGAAGGCTATACCGATAGTACGGGTAGTGCTCAATACAACCAAGAGCTATCAGAAAAGCGCGCTGAGCAAGTACGTTCGTTCTTGATTAGTCAGAATGTAGCGGCAGGTCGTGCGGTCGCCCGTGGTAATGGTGAGCGATTCCCAATTTGCAGCAACTCTACACCAGAGGGGCGTCAATGTAATCGTCGAGTGGAGATTAAGATTCTGCCGCTAAAGTAGCTTTGAAGACAGGCCACAGCTCGTAAAATAGAAATAGCCCCAGCTCATGATGACTGGGGCTATTTGCTTTTATTCACCTAAATCGGGCATCACTGGTTTTACGTTATCGATAGGGTAGCAACCCAGTACTTTAAGGTATTTAGTGATTTTTATAAGCTCATGAATGGCTTGTTGCATTGATTCTGAGTCTTTATGGGCTTCCACATCCACATAAAACATCTCTTCCCAAGGATTACCCATAATAGGGCGTGACTCGAGCTTGGTCATATTGATTCCATAGCGCTGGAGTACTAAGAGGGTTTCAACCAACGAACCTGCTTGTTGAGACGTCGCCATGATAAAGGTAGTTTTTGCTGGAATTTGCGCTGACACTTCAACAGGCTTTCTTGCAACGACGATGAATCGAGTATGGTTTTCTGTCTGATTAGCAATGTTGCTTTGAATCGATTGCAAGCCATACAGTTTGCCACTGGCTGCGTGGCCGATTGCAGCAACATCGTCTCTATTAAGCTGCTGAACTTTCTGCATTGCATCCGCTGTACTTGCACAAGACTCTAGTTGAACGCCAGATAGTCTGCCCAAGAACTCACTGCATTGCTGATGAGGTTGTGGGTGAGAGTACAGCGTTTTGATGTTTTCCAGACGAATTTCTTTGGTCGCAACCAAGCAGTGCTCAATAGGTTGGGTGATTTCACCAACGATATGTAAAGTCGTATGTTGCAGTAAGTCGAATACTTCATTAATTGAGCCAGAGCTGGTGTTTTCAATAGGCAATACACCGAAATCAGCATGACCTGACTCAACCGTTTTTGTGACTTCTTTAAACTGGTCACAATTGAGTTCAATTAGCTCCGTGTTCTTACGAGAGAAATAATCTCGGCTTGCTAGGTGTGAATAAGAACCCTTAGCACCTAGAAAGGCCACTCTAGCAACAGGTTTTCTGCTTTGTTGCGGGTTGGCTAGGTTTTGCAGGTAAACCTGTTGCAGCAGAACAGAATCTTCAATGATGGTGTGGAAGATCTTTGTGATGTAAGACGCATCCAGCTTGTACTTGTCTTTACCGTTATTAATGAGCTTAACCAAAAGCTGTTGCTCACGAGCGGCATCACGAACCGGTTTTGAGGTTTCTACTTTGCTTTTTGCTACTTCAATGCTGAGTTTGCGACGTTCAGAAAGAAGCTGCAACAAGTTGTCGTCTAGCTCGTTCAGACGTAAGCGAATTTCTTCAAGTGAGTAGTTTGTGTCTGTCATCAAATAATCCTTATAAAAAAACCTCCCATTGGGAGGCTTTCCGTTCGTTTTTGACTTTTCTTTCGAAAACGAAGAAGCCTCCAAGCCTAGTGGAGAAAAAAGAAGTCAAAAAAGAACAGATTAATCGGGTACATAGAAAATGTAGTCTTAAGTTTTTTTGGGCTAAGCCACACAATAAGCAAGGGAGTGGGGAGCGTCAAGCAAAAAAATAGCGCCTTACGGCGCTATTCTACAATCGTTTTATTTACGAGCCTTTATTCGGTTTCTTCTACTAACTCAGGCTTATCCGTGCGTCTCGCTTCTGGCTTATGTCTGAGTTTGTTTAGCTGACGTTCTAACTTCTGTTCTACCTCGTTAACGGCAGCGTATAAATCTTCATGAGTAGCGGAAGCGACAAGTTTGCCTTTGGGTACCGTAATGGACGCTTCGAATTTCATTTGTTTGTTCGGCTCTTCGCTGAAAGCAGTCTGGCAACTAATGATATCCACTTGCCATTTTTCTAACTTCTTAAACTTGCTTTCGATATGCTCACGGATTGCAGAGGTGATCTCAATGTTTTTACCAGTGATGTTTACTCTCATATGTTTTTTCCTCTGTTGCATCCCTCATGGGTTAACTCCAGATTACTTATCCATGGAGAAAAGAATGTGATCTAGATCACTAAAATGATAGGGTTTTTCGCATCAAAATTTAAATGTGATCTAACGCAAAACTTTTTACTGTTAACACATGAAAAGACTTTCTTTTCCGTCAAAAGTCATTAATTTGGAAAGAGTAGCGCACTGAAAATCCTCCATTTTTGGCGCGTTTTTACGACCTAAGAAATCTCCTGCTTAAAATTCACTCGACTTTAAAATGTGATCACTATCACTCAGTAATGGTTTCTTCTTTTGACCCCAAAACTCGATAAAATTCAATGTCACTATTTAGTGCTTGTTGCTCCTGCCTGATCTGCTGTAGAGACTCTAGCTGTTTGTAGATAACATAGTATCGGTTGATATTGGCCACGTAAGTAACGGGCTCAGAGCTGATATTTCTTCGTGCCATCAGCTCCACATTGCCAAACCATTTATTGGGGTCGTAACCGTGCTTGGTAGCTAAGCGCCGCATTTTAGCGATGTTTCCCGGACCTGCATTGTAGGCCGCCAACGATAAATAAACTTTGTCATCATTACTTATCGCGTCATCGCTAAAGTATCTATCTCGGATAAAGCGCATATATTTCACGCCAGCATGGACGTTATTCTCAATTTTATTGATGTTTTTGATGTTTACATTGCGATCACGAGCGGTACTTGGAAGGACCTGCATGATGCCAACAGCGCCTTTGGGTGAGACTTTGTTTTGGTTTAGCTTAGATTCTTGAAAAGCCTGTGCGGCAATCATAAGGAAGTCAAAGTCGTATTTGTCGCCATATTTCTTGAACAATGAAATCAGCCTATCCAATTGTTGGACATTCTTAGGATCAAGGGCCTTTGAAAACCAGCCTGTGTTATCCAAGTATTTGTTATAAATAACATTACCGAGCAATGTTCCTTGCTTGGCCGTTTTAATATAGGCGTTTACTTGTTTCTCTAATTTTGGTGAGTCTTTGCGCATGGCCCACGCGATTTGACCATTTTTACTCAATGGTATTGAGTCATGGATATTCAAATCGTCAAACGTCTTGTTCCAAAAGAATGCTTTATGGCTATCGAGGACGGTCGCTCCAATATAGCCTTGCTTGACCATTTCGACCAATTCGTAGTCTTGAAGCGTTTCTTCTAAATACTGAACGTAGACAGGAGGCTTATCATTGCTGGTTAGTTTTTGATTTAGTGCCTGTAAGTTCTCGAAATAACTGGAGCTTCCACGAACCCAAACTTCTTGACCACTCAGGTCTTCGACACTTTCTAAAGACGGATAATCGCTAGTCGTCACAATCAGCTCGCTGATGTCAGAGAGAATCGGGGTACTGAACTGAATGATTTCTTGTCGTTTGGGTGTAATTGTGAGGTTTGCGACAACCAGATCTCCATAGCCATTAACTAAAGCCGGAATGAGGTCGTCTCTTGGTACAGGAATAACCTGTACTTTCATCTTGGAGTATTTCTTTTTGAGATTTTTCTCGAAGTGATAGAGCTGTTCCGCTCCAATCCCTTTGGGTTGTCCTTTTTCTATGTAATAGAAACCAAGATCAGCAGAGACCAAAACGCGAATAACACGCTTCTCTACTAAACTATCCAAATCGCCAGTATAGGGTTCATTACTTAGAGGAGTTAACTCTAAAGCCCTTACTGGAAGTGTCATGATCCCTATGACAAAACATAATAAAATCGCCTTCACAACTATCCCTTTTTGCTACTTAGCTAAAGATAAATATATAAATAAACAAGGAATTTTGCCAACTTATGGGCACAAAAAAGCGCTGCATTGGCAGCGCTTCTGGAAGGCGGATTTGTCTATAACCCTAAAGTGGGTTTAGTTCCATTAATTTCTCAGTACGCTCAACTTGCTCTTGCATTCCTAGTTCTTCGTACGCTTTCTTTTGCAGTACTAAAGATTGGCGAGCTGCTTCTGTATCAGGATAGGTTTTTTGAATTTCTTGAGCTCTATTGATAGCGGCAATCCAAGCTTCACGTCGGATATAGAAATCAGCGGTAGCAAGGTCATATTTAGCCAAACGGTTTTTCAACGCAACCATACGTTTCTGCGCGTCTTCGGCGTAAGCACTATTCGGGTAACGTTTTAGTAGGCGATCGAAATCAGCAAATGCAGCTTTTACTGGCTCAGGGTCGCGGTCTGAGCGATCGATCCTGAGAATGTCATGCATGAAGTTTCTGTCTTGTGCCATATGCGTTAAACCTCGCATATACAACACCCAGTCAGAACGTTCGTGAGTTGGATTCAATCGAGAGAAACGCTCTATCGTAGCCAGACCCAGCGCTAAGTCATCGTTCTTGTAGTAAGCGTAAATCAAATCAAGTTGTACTTGTTCAGTGTAAGCACCAAATGGGTAGCGAGAATCCAGCGCTTCAAGGCGCTCAATGGCTGATGTCCAGTTACCACCTTGTAACGATTCTTGAGCTTCAGCGTAGAGCTGGGAAGGCGGAACATCTGGGACGGTGACTTCTTTGTCAGCACAACCAAACAACAAAGCTAGAGAAAGCAAGCTTGTTAGTTTAAGTAGTTTCATACGAGAACGAGTTTCCTTGACGTAAATATTTTTCCGTGTCCATTACTTTTCTTCTCAGTAACAGATACAATGATGGGCTATATTATCCACACTCGTGGTATTAGTCCCAAGGTTTTTTAAAAAGTTCGATATGGCTCAGCAGATTGAATTAACAAATACAGTAAAAGACAGCCAGTTAGGTCAACGTTTAGACCAAGCTGTAGCTGAATTGTTCGCAGATTTTTCTCGTTCGCGCCTGAAAGAGTGGCTTCTGGACGGAAAAATTGCCGTTAACGGTGAGGTAATCACTAAACCGCGTACCAAAGTTATGGGCGGCGAGTTGATAACCGTTCAAGCTGAACTAGAAGATGAAGAGCGCTTTGAAGCTCAAGACATTCCTCTTAATATCGTCTACGAAGATGATGACATTATTGTGATCAATAAGCCAAGAGATTTCGTTGTTCATCCTGGAGCAGGGACACCAGATGGCACGGTTCTTAATGCGTTGTTACATCATTTCCCGGCAATCGCAGAAGTACCACGCGCAGGTATTGTTCACCGCCTCGATAAAGATACGACAGGTTTGATGGTTGTCGCTAAGACGGTTCCTGCTCAAACTCGATTGGTACGTGCTCTACAAAAGCGTAACATCACCCGTGAATACGAAGCTATTGCTATCGGTAAAATGACGGCTGGTGGTATGGTAGATAAAGCGATCGGTCGTCACTCGACTAAACGTACACTGATGGCTGTGAACGAACTTGGTAAACCTGCGGTAACTCATTACCGAGTTGCAGAACATTTCCGAGAGCACACTCGTATTCGTTTGCGTCTAGAAACGGGTCGAACTCACCAAATCCGTGTTCATATGTCTTATCTTCAGCATCCACTGTTAGGTGATAGCGCTTATGGTGGCCGCGCTCGTATTCCACGCGGAGCGAGCGAAGAACTGACTCAGATGATTCGTAGCTTTGATCGTCAAGCTCTGCACGCGGTAATGCTTAAGTTTGCGCATCCAGTTACTGGAGAAGAGATGACTTTCCATGCTCCTATTCCAGATGACATGGTGGTCATGACGGAAGCGTTGCGTGAAGACACTAAGTTAAACAAAGAAGAAGATTATTAATGTCGCTTCTGACGCCAAACTGGAGCAAACCTAATAATGTTGAAGCGGTAAGCTCAACACGTGAGAATGGAGTCTCAAAGGCTCCATTTTCCAGTTTTAATTTAGGGATGCATGTTGGTGATGAACCTTCCGATGTATTGGCAAACCGTCGAGCACTGGAAATCAGTGCGAATATGCCGTCTTCTCCTGTTTGGCTTAATCAAACTCATTCGACTAGAGTCGCTATCGTTCAAGCTCCAACTGAACTGGTATTGGACGCGGATGCGAGTTTTACACGAACGCCCGGTGTCGTCCTTAGTGCCATGACGGCAGATTGCTTACCAATTCTAATATGTGCAAAGGATGGAACAGCAGTTGCTGCGGTCCATGCAGGATGGCGTGGATTGGCCGACGGGATTGTCGAAAAGGCCGCTGGCCTGTTCGATAGTGAAGCACAGGCTTGGATTGGACCAGCAATTGGCTTTGAGTCTTTTGAAGTTGGGCTGGATGTGAAACACGCATTTTGTCAGATGAATCCTGAATATGGAATTGCGTTTAAAGAAAGCGTGAATCCAGAGAAATGGCTTGCTGATCTGGCACTCATTGCACAGATGAAATTACAAGCTTCAGCGATCAGTGATGTAACGCTGAGTAACTTATGCACGTTTAGCGATGAAAAGCGTTTCTTTTCCTATCGACTTGATGGACAGACAGGTCGTATGGCAAGCTTTATCTGGATCAATCACTGATTTTCACTCCTTTGTCTTGAAATCCGTTTTGCTAGCAACCATCTTAATTGCATAACAAGCTGTATGTAATTTAAACGGGGGTTGCTATGCGCCTAGATCGATTTACTAGCAAATTCCAAATTGCTATTTCTGATGCTCAGTCATTGGCATTGGGTCGAGATCATCAATATATTGAACCTGTTCACCTTATGGTTGCTTTGCTTAACCAAGAGGGCAGTTCTATTCGTCCACTATTAACCATGTTGAACGTCGATGTGGTTCAATTACGTTCCAAGCTGTCTGAGTTAATGGACAAACTTCCTAAAGTCACAGGTGTCGGTGGCGATGTTCAGCTGTCTAGTGCTATGGGGCAAATATTTAATCTCTGTGACAAAATTGCTCAAAAGCGTCAAGACGCCTATATCTCTTCTGAGATCTTTTTGCTTGCAGCAATAGAAGATAAAGGCCCTTTAGGTGCACTTTTGAAACAGCAAGGATTAACAGAAGCAAAAGTAAACCAAGCAATTGAGCAAATTCGTGGTGGTCAGAAAGTAGATGATCCCAATGCGGAAGAAAAGCGCCAAGCTTTGGAGAAATTTACCATCGATCTTACCGAGCGAGCGGAACAAGGCAAGCTTGATCCGGTCATTGGTCGTGACGATGAGATTCGCCGCACCATTCAAGTACTTCAACGTCGTACCAAAAATAACCCCGTCATTATAGGTGAGCCCGGTGTAGGTAAGACAGCTATCGTAGAAGGACTAGCACAACGCATTATAAATAATGAAGTCCCTGAAGGTTTGCGTGGGCGTCGTGTTCTTTCTTTAGATATGGGCTCACTGGTGGCTGGCGCCAAATATCGTGGTGAGTTTGAAGAGCGTTTGAAATCGGTCCTAAATGAACTAGCTAAAGAAGAAGGTAACATCATTCTCTTCATCGATGAGCTGCACACTATGGTTGGTGCTGGGAAAGGTGAAGGTTCGATGGATGCAGGCAATATGTTAAAGCCTGCATTAGCGCGCGGTGAACTGCACTGTGTAGGTGCGACAACATTGGATGAATATCGCCAGTATATTGAAAAAGATGCGGCGTTAGAACGACGCTTCCAAAAAGTACTGGTTGATGAACCAAGCGTCGAAGACACCGTAGCGATATTACGTGGTTTGAAAGAGCGTTATGAGCTCCATCACCATGTTGAAATTACTGACCCTGCTATTGTTGCTGCAGCGAGTTTATCGCATCGATATATTACTGATAGACAACTACCCGACAAGGCGATCGACCTTATTGATGAAGCCGCGTCGAGCATTCGACTTCAGATAGATTCGAAGCCGGAATCTTTGGATAAGTTAGAACGTAAAATCATTCAACTAAAAATCGAGCAGCAAGCTCTCAAAAATGAGTCGGATAATGCTAGTGAGAAGCGCTTGCTTGCTCTCAATGAAGAGTTAGAGTCAAAAGAGCGTGACTATGCGGAGCTGGAAGAAGTCTGGAATGCAGAAAAAGCAGCGCTATCGGGTACTCAACATATTAAGTCTGAACTCGAACAGGCAAGACTCGATATGGATGTGGCAAGACGTGCAGGCGATTTGAACCGAATGTCTGAGCTACAATATGGCCGTATCCCAGAGCTAGAGAAACAACTCGATTTAGCGACTCAAGCTGAAATGCAAGAAATGAGCTTGCTTCGCAACAAAGTGACAGATGCTGAAATCGCGGAAGTATTATCAAAGCAAACAGGGATTCCAGTATCTAAAATGCTTGAGGCAGAAAAAGATAAGCTTCTAAAAATGGAAGATGTTCTGCACAAACGCGTCATAGGGCAAGCGGAAGCTGTCGAAGTTGTATCTGATGCCATTCGCCGTAGTCGAGCTGGCCTCGCGGATCCTAATCGTCCAATAGGTTCTTTCTTATTCCTTGGCCCAACTGGTGTGGGTAAAACGGAACTGTGTAAAACGCTTGCAAGTTTTATGTTTGATAGTGAAGACGCCATGGTGCGTATTGATATGTCTGAGTTCATGGAGAAACACTCAGTCGCTCGTTTAGTAGGTGCGCCTCCCGGTTATGTAGGTTATGAGGAAGGTGGATACCTAACGGAAGCCGTTAGACGTAAACCATACTCGGTTATTTTGCTGGATGAAGTTGAGAAGGCGCATCCTGATGTCTTCAATATTCTACTGCAAGTTCTAGACGATGGTCGCTTGACCGATGGACAAGGTAGAACAGTCGACTTTAGAAATACGGTAGTCATTATGACATCGAATCTTGGTTCATCTCGTATCCAAGAGAATTTCCAGGTGCTTGATTATGAGGGTATCAAGCGAGAAGTAATGGATGTTGTGAGCTCTCACTTCAAACCGGAATTCTTAAATCGTGTAGATGAAAGTGTGGTCTTCCATCCATTGGGGGCGGAGCACATTAAATCTATTGCGGGTATTCAATTGCAACGCTTGGGCAAACGCATGGAAGACAATGGCTATCACCTAGTGGTTGCCGATGCAGCTTTAGATTATATCGCCAAAGTCGGTTATGACCCAGTATATGGAGCTAGACCGCTTAAAAGAGCGATTCAACAAAGTATCGAAAACCCGTTGGCTAAAGAGATACTTGCCGGCAAAGTCGACCCAACTAAGCCAGTTCGTCTGATAGTGAACAACGACAAAATTGCTGTTGGGCAGTAAATAGCAAGGGAAATAGAGTAATAAAAGGGGGCTTAGCCCCCTTTTTTGTGTCTTTTTTCGACGCTTTGTTTCTTTTGTGTTCGAACGGCTGTAAAAAACGATTTTATTTCAAATTAGCGCTTGCCAAGAATTGGTTCATCTCTATAATGCCACCTCGCTGACACGGGATGAGGCAAAGAAAAGCCTTTACGAGTTAGCAGGTCAAGTTGCTTCTAAGAAGTAAAGCAAAATTAGTTAGGAAAGTGGTTGACACGATAACTGAAATAGCTAAAATGACCGTCCGTTTTGAGTAAGGCTCAAAACAAGCTCTTTAACAATATAAACCTATCAATCTGTGTGGGCACTCGTTGATGATAATCAAATTAGAAACTTCGGTTTCAAATTAGGTTTTCAATGAACTGAGTGACCAATCAAGTCGAAAGACTTGGCACAGTCAATTCATTATCGTTCTGTTGGAACGATAATAGCTTTAGATTACTAAGGTAGTTTAAAGTCAGTATTCATTGAGCCGACAAAATCTTAAATTGAAGAGTTTGATCATGGCTCAGATTGAACGCTGGCGGCAGGCCT
>NZ_JAKRBO010000009.1:0-189651 GCF_022432925.1 Vibrio sp. CyArs1
TGCCGCCAGCGTTCAATCTGAGCCATGATCAAACTCTTCAATTTAAGATTTTGTCGGCTCAATGAATACTGAACATTGCTCTTGCTAATAAATAGCATAAGTAATGTTTGAATTGACTGTGCTGAATCTTTCGATTCAATGGTCACTTCGTTTCATTGAAACCTAATTTGATACCAAAGTATCTAATTTGATTATCATCAACGAGTGCCCACACAGATTGATAGGTTTATATTGTTAAAGAACATTCTCTTCAGAACTCTGCGTTTCGCTTTCCGTTTGAAGAGGCGGCTATTCTAGCGAGATGATTCTCGGTGTCAAACACTTTTTTCTAATTATTTTTGATTTTTTCAAATTTAACTAGAAGACCATCTTGTCGGCTGAATGCCTTACTGACTCTTGCCTTGAACCCTTGTGGGCTCTGTCGTGTCAGTGAGGACGCATTATAGAGATCCGGATCACATTGGCAAGCGTTTTTTAAAGAAAATCTTTAAAAATAGGTCATTTGTAACTTTATTGACCAATAATGGCTAAAACAGAACGTTTTTCACTCATCAATCCTTTAACTTACCCCATATTGCATCTTGGTAAGCCTCAGATGTCTGTTACACGTACGAATTCTATAGTAACTAATGAGCGTTATTGTCTTCAAAGTAGTAAGAAATTCGAGCTCGTGGGTTTAAGTATTCCCGAATCTCTTCTGGCAGCCTATCAGGGTGAATCACTGACTCCACTTTCAGCTCCTTCTCTTCAAGTGGAATGATGGGAGCTTGCAGTTTAGGTACGGTAGGATCGTAGATGAGTACATTCGGGCACAGTAAATTACCACTATTAATAGAAACGACGAGACCGACCATCTCATTAGAGAGTTTGACTACCGTACCAGGAGGATACACCCCCATATATTTAATAAGAATGTTTAGGTTTTCTTGGTTATACAACGCCTTTGTATGCTTATATAGATAAGACAAGGCGGTAAAAGGAATCTTTTTCTCACTCGGTATTTGGTGATGACATAGGTTATCAAACGCATTGGCAACAGAAATTATTTGTGCGAACGCATCAATTTCATCGCCTTTGAGACCCAACGGATAGCCACTGCCATCCAACAACTCGTGATGTTGTTCGATGACGGTAATGACTTCTTGAGGCAGTGTATCCATCATACCAGCGATGTTGCTACCATACTTGGTGTGAAGTTTTAGATAGTTAGCTTCTGGCTCCGTGAGCGGCGTAGTTTTTCTCAATATTGCCGGTGGAATCTTCACTTTACCAATATCATGAAACAGTGCAGAAAGCGCTACTAGTTTGATCTCCTCGGCCTCTAATCCCCTTGCTTTAGCAATCATCATAGAGAGCACCGAAACATTTAAACTGTGAAAGTAGATGTCTTCAAATTCACTTTTACTGCCCATTAAATGCAAGGTCACTTCATCTTCAGATAAGAGAGTATCGACAATATCATCTACTAACAAACGTGCTTCTTTCGTCGCTTGTTCTGGCCGACTTCTGAGTTTGGCCATGACATTTCTAATTCGAGCCAAAGAGCGATCAAACTCTTTTTCGCAACGAGAAACTCTTCTTCGATAAGCGCTTAGTTGTTCTATACGCCTTTGCTTTTCTTCCCAGAGTAGATCCGAGCTTGCTTGAACATAAGCATTAGGTTCTTGAGAGGCTTGTTGAATAGGGAGCGGTAATACATCACTTAAATCAGGGTTAACGTGGACGTACTTCACCCCTAACTGCTTAATAATATGTACCTGCTCTTCTGATTTAATCTTAAAAACATTAAATAGAAACGGGTGGTCATTCCATTTGAGGGGAAGCCGGACATGAAGCCCAGGCTGAATTCGGTCCACTGAAATCTTGATACTTGCCACAATCCAACTGCAACTGACTGTAAAACACTCAGCGAGTTTAAAGAACTTCGTGCGCTAATTCATCTAATTATTATTAAAGTGTGACCAAATAATAAATTTGTAAACTAGCGCCTTTTCTATTGAGGGGACGCTACTCTTGCTCTTTTTCGCGATTACTAAGAATAGCCGCAATTCTAGGATCTAGCGATTTACCATGTTGCTGCTCAAACTCTTCTCGCTTGAGATCAACGAGATTTTTCACAGAGTGCTGAGCAAGACCTTTTGGCACTTCTGTCACTAACTTGCCCTTCTCTTGCAAGCTCATCGCCTCACGATAAAACTCTTTAAAGCGACGGACAATCAGAGATTGTGGCAATCGACGAAGCTCATAGCCTTTGTTTTGCATAATCCACTTTTCAAGTTGATTATTGGGCTCTTTATTAACAACACGATTCAAAGCTTCCAAAGACTCTGATTCAGTAAGCTGAGTCTTGAGCAATGTCAATTCACCCATAATGGGTGGCCATTTTTCGCCAGCTTGAAGTCTCTCTCGGCAATGCTGCATGACACGCATTAACTCCGCTTCCGTCAAGCTATCTGCAAAATCGAGAAAACGTCCTGTTGGGCGTCGTCCGTAAGACTTAATCCACGTCGACTCATAAATACTCAGTAATGTACCGAATATATAGTTACACCAGTCACTAGGTTGACGTTCTTGTTCGATCTCGTTGATGCTTAAAGACTGAGACGATGACGAAGTTGTCGTCGAGACTTGAGTCGACTGCGGCTCACGGCGACCCTTATCAACTTTTGGAGTAACAGCATTAGAAGCCTTTAAGTGCTCAAGGCTACCATTGACCCCCATTTCTCTGAGTTTCTTTTCCATTGTGCCAAAATCAACGTTTTTTGGCTTATTGCTGTTACTCATTTCTATTACCTATGTAAAGTGTGCATACTGCGAGTCTTAAAAGTTCGGATTCTTACCTTGTCCTCGCAAGTACTCACGAAACTCTTCTGAAGGACTCACATCACCAGACTTATTTGATGTTTGGTAAGATTGGCGACGTCTTTCTTCTGCTTGCTTACGTCGATCTTCCGCTTGTTTCTCGTTAACAATCCACAATCGAAGTTTATTAAGCATTTGAGTAACATTAGTGTACTCATTTGCTCGGGTTTTGTAGTAAACCACAAACTTTTCCCAGAACAAGTTAGGATCAATCTCAAGTCGAGAAAAAGCGATCGTCTGCGACGCCCAGTCTGGTATTTCAAACTCATTGAGATCATGAGTTGATAAATATTGGCTGTTGGTGGCAGGCTGCGACTCTTTCTTACTAGAAGAAAACCCACTACTTTTATCCTTACGATAATTGGGTTGCTGCTCGCCAATCACCGCTTGTAAACTTCCCGAGCGTTTCGAGTATTCTAGCCAATCTTCTAGCTGACGCGCCAAACGAGTGATGTTCGTGGTGTTCGTCCCATGTTCACGTACAAAGTTTTGCCATACGCAGTCTCTACTGTTCGGCGGTACTTTATAGAGATCAAAGGAGGGTACTGCCCAACCTGGAGCACTCGATTCTTGCATCGTCGTAACGCGAGATGGCTGACGGACAACAGGAGCGGCACTTGAGGTTTCAATCACTGGCAATCGATTTGGTTCAGAACTTGCCAAAGTAAAGTGATGCCTTTGCCCTTGGGGGGTAGATTCAACCTGACCTTTGGTCAACAACCCCTTATTAGCAAGCGCAGTAAGCACATCTGCTAGCCCAAACTCTCCAAGTAAGCACTCTTTAGCAACATCTGACAGTGCAAAAGCCATATTCCCATCATTGCCGGAAATATCCGCTAACTTTAATAGTACTAACTTCTCACTAGCTGTGATGTCCGTTTGTTGCCAAGCAATATGGGTAAATTTTGCACTCACAGTAATTCTCCTATCTGTTACCTAGATTCTAGCGCTTCGACTGGTCATAAACAAACAGAGAAAAAGTGACCTTTGAGATTGGAACAGTATTAACGCTTATAAACGAGATCTATCGTCAGTAGTTGGTAAGAGTTCGAAAATAATGGGCTGCTGGATATGAGTCATCTTGCCGCAACTTGTTGGACGTATCTCAACGTTTACATCTCGCAAAACGACGAAAGGCCGCTTAAATAAGCGACCTTTCTAATATGGTACCGGTGGGCGGACTTGAACCGCCACGCCCGAAGGCAACGGATTTTGAATCCGTCGTGTATACCAATTTCACCACACCGGCATCTTGGACTGATGTCCTTTGATGTTTGGCATTATACGTAAGCTCTCGTTGCGTGCAACAACAAAACGCTGAATATTCTATTGTTTGCTGATATTTTCACCACAATGTGATGCTATTCGGGCAAAGAGGCTTTCTTCACGTCGATAGAATCGCTATCCTGTGGCCAGTTTTAGTTATTTAATGATGTATTCAATGGAAACTCAATCTCTTCCACCAGCGGGCTTTTTCAGACGACTTGGGGCGCTGTTTTATGACAGCTTAATTATACTTGCGGTTGTGATGATGGCCGGTGGCGTTGTTGTGGCAATCATGGAAGCGTTGGTCGCGGCAGGACTAATGAGCTATGCTCCGTATGCCGACGCCAGTGATTTTCTTGGCAGCCATCCCTTTTGGAGCCCTGTTTACACCGCTTACCTAGCGTTCGCGTGGATTTACTTCCTTGTGTTCTTCTGGACTCGCGCCGGACAAACATTGGGAATGCGAGCTTGGAAGATTGAGCTTCAAAACTTAGATGGTGGACGCATTACCGTGACTCAAGCGCTAATCCGCATCGCTACATCCGCGTTTGGTTTAGCGAACTTGTCAGTCCCTATCGACCCTCAAAAGCGAGGGTTTCATGATATTTGGGCGAAGACCAAGGTAGTTGTTTTACCTAAAGCAAAATAACTAACGATAAATATGAAAAAAGGTGCCTTTCGGCACCTTTTTTATTACAAACGGCTAAGCAGACAAAAGTTAAGCTTTGTATGCTTTAAACGCGTTGATTAGACCATTAGTCGAGCTGTCGTGAGAAGTTACTTCACTGTCGTCAGCTAGTTCAGGTAGGATTTGGTTAGCCAGTTGCTTACCAAGTTCTACACCCCATTGGTCAAAGCTGAAGATGTTCCAAATAATACCTTGAGTGAAGATCTTGTGCTCGTACATCGCGATTAGGTTACCTAGAGTACGAGGTGTGATCTGCTTCACTAGGATTGAGTTCGTTGGACGGTTACCTTCAAAAATCTTAAATGGTACTAGATCTTTGACTTCTTCCGCTGTCTTACCTGCTTTTGCAAACTCAGCTTCAACCGTCTCTTTAGACTTACCGAATGCAAGTGCTTCAGTTTGAGCAAAGAAGTTAGACATTAGCTTCTGGTGATGATCACTCACTTGGTTGTGAGAGATAGCAGGCGCGATGAAATCACATGGGATCAGCTTAGTACCTTGGTGAATTAGCTGATAGAACGCGTGTTGGCCATTTGTGCCTGGCTCACCCCAAATAATAGGACCAGTTTGGTAATCAACGGCTTCGCCATTGCGGTCAGTGAACTTACCGTTAGACTCCATGTTGCCTTGCTGGAAGTATGCAGCAAAGCGGTGCATGTATTGGTCGTAAGGCAGAATCGCTTCAGATTCAGCACCGTGGAAGTTGTTGTACCAAATACCGATAAGTGCAAGTAGCACGGGAATGTTGCTTTCTAGATCAGTTTCAGCAAAGTGCTTATCCATCTCATGAGCACCAGCAAGAAGCTCAACAAAGTTGTCGAAGCCTACAGCTAGAACAATAGATAGACCGATTGCAGACCAAAGTGAGTAGCGACCGCCGACCCAATCCCAGAATTCGAACATGTTGTCAGTATCGATACCAAACTCAGAAACGGCAGTTGCGTTAGTCGATAGCGCCGCAAAGTGCTTAGCCACGTGAGCGTCATCTTGAGCCGAAGCTAGGAACCAATCGCGAGCAGAGTGCGCGTTAGTCATCGTTTCTTGAGTAGTAAATGTCTTAGAAGCAACCAAGAATAGCGTTGTTTCTGGATTTACTTTCTTAAGAGTTTCAGCGATATGTGTACCATCTACGTTTGACACAAAGTGCATGTTCAGATGGTTCGTGTAAGGCGCTAGCGCTTCAGTCACCATGTAAGGACCAAGGTCAGAACCACCGATACCGATGTTTACTACGTCAGTGATCGCTTTACCTGTGTAACCTTTCCAATCACCAGAAATAATGCGCTCAGAGAAACCTTTCATCTTCTCTAATACTGCGTTTACCGCTGGCATAACGTCTTCGCCGTTAACCATGATTGGCGTGTTGCTGCGGTTACGTAGTGCAACGTGAAGAACAGAACGACCTTCTGTTTGGTTGATTGTGTCACCAGCAAACATGGCTTTGATTGCGCCTTTAAGCTCAGTCTCGTTCGCTAGAGCAAATAGGTTCTTCATTGTTTCATCGTTGATTAGGTTCTTAGAGTAATCAACAAGAATGTCAGAGCCGAAGCGCGTAGAGAATTTGCCAAAACGGTCAGCGTCTTGTGCAAATAACTCTGCTAAGTCCATATCTTGCGCAGATTCGAAATGCGCAGTCAGTGCTTTCCAAGCTTCAGTTTGCGTTGGATTGATGTTTTTCAACATGGTCTCTATCCCAATTTTTAGTCGGTTTTATTCCCAATCCCCCCAAGGAAAAGGAACCCCCAGTTTAGCGAATAATAAACAGTATATTCTAAATACAGCCCAGTGCCTTTTTAGGTTCACTAGACGTTACAAACTTGTCTGTGGTTTACAAAGTGTAGACTTTGTTTTCGTAATAATTTTTCAGGCGTAATTATGAACCAGAGCCATTGCACTCACCTTGAGTTAGGTCACGTAACGGTTCACAATATAAACAAAATAGGTAAACACCCTACCATTAAGCAGCACTATAATACATAGGAGTGATTATGTGGCAACAAAAGACATTGTACCTCAGCGCTAAGGCGCGCGGTTTTCATCTGATTACTGATGAAATTGAACAACAACTGCCACAGTTAAAAGACTACTCTGTAGGTTTACTACATCTCTTTATTCAACATACTTCGGCTAGTTTAACGTTGAATGAAAACGCGGATCCGACGGTACGTAGTGATATGGAAAGTCACTTCAATCGCTATGTCCCAGAGAATGCACCTTATTACAAACATACGTACGAAGGCAGCGACGACATGCCTGCTCATATTAAGAGCTCTCTTCTTGGAGCGAGCGTGACCATTCCAATTAGCCAAGGACAGTTAGCTTTGGGGACATGGCAGGGCATTTACTTAGGTGAACATCGAGACTTTGGTGGGGAGCGACGAATTATTGCAACGTTGCAAGGACAGATTTGAGGTAAAAACCCTTGCGATGCCTTTGATGGTTTACACCTTGCCTGCCTGTTGTGACGAGGCAGACAAAGATTGGTTTGAAGGGTGCTGTAAGTAGATCCCTGCCTGCGCAGGAGTGACAATACTTAGGTTTGGTATTGAAGTTCGGTATCAAATAGAGACCGACGTCACTTCGTACTGCTATAACTCATTTCAACGCGAGAAGTGAGCTTAGTCACCAGCTCATAAGCAATAGTACCAATGTGCTCGGCGACTTCTTCAGATGGGAGCTCTTCCCCCCATAAGATGGCTTCATCGCCCACTTGATCTAGGGCATCAGGACCCAAGTCAACAGTAAGCATATCCATCGATACTCGACCGGCTATTGGGACTTTACGACCATTAACTAGTACTGGTGTACCATTGGGTGCTGTTCGAGGATAGCCATCACCATAACCAATCGCAATCACCCCTACTTTGGTATCCCTTTGACTAGTCCAAGTCGCCCCATAACCCACACTTTCGCCTTTCTTTACATCGCGCACAGCAATCAAGTGAGACTTTAAAGTCATAACTGGCTTAAAGCCCATATCGGCTGCGGTCTTATCTCCAAAAGGAGACACTCCATACATAATGATACCTGGACGCACCCAATCTAAGCGACTTTGCTGCCACTCAAGTAGGCCAGCAGAGGCAGCCATAGAACGCTCCCCATTACAGCCTTCTGTTAGTGACAGAAATAGTTCGATTTGCTGTTGAGTCATGGTGTTATCAAGCTCATCGGCACAACCGAAATGGCTCATATAACGTAGCGGTTTAGCCACGTTATCACAGCGATGTAAACGCTCGACGAACTCTTGGTATTGTTCTTCACGAACGCCTAGACGGTGCATGCCGCTATCCACTTTAAGCCAAACAACGACCGGAGTTTCTAGCTCTGCCTGCTCTAGTGCATCGAGCTGTTCATAACAATGCACCACCGTTTGAATATTATTGGTCACCAACACCGGGAGATCATTGGGTGAGTAGAAACCTTCAAGCAATAATATGGGTTTCACCACACCGCTTGCTCTTAGCTGCAACGCCTCTTCGATGCGAGCCACACCAAATGCATCGGCACCCGTGGCATTTTTGGCGATGTGTCTCAAACCATGGCCATAGCCATTAGCCTTGACCACTGCCATGACTTTGCTATTCGGCGCTTTCTGTTTAATGCATGCTAGATTGTGCGCCAGCGCATCCAAATTAATGTGCGCTGTCGCTGCTTTCATATAACTCATACGTCTGCCCTACTACTCTTCGTCAAACGCAGGACCTGCGTAGTTATCAAAGCGAGAATATTGACCTTGGAAGGTTAAGCGAACCGAACCGATAGGACCGTTACGCTGCTTACCGATAATGATTTCTGCGATCCCTTTTAATGCACTGTCAGGGTGGTAAACCTCATCACGATAAATGAACATGATTAAGTCGGCATCCTGCTCAATAGAGCCAGATTCACGAAGGTCTGAGTTAACTGGACGTTTATCGGCACGCTGCTCCAAGGAACGGTTAAGCTGCGACAAAGCAACAACAGGAACATTCAATTCCTTCGCCAATGCTTTAAGTGAGCGAGAAATCTCAGCGATCTCAAGGGTACGGTTATCAGAGAGTGACGGTACGCGCATCAACTGAAGGTAGTCCACCATGATAAGGCTAAGGCCACCGTGTTCCCGAGCAATGCGTCGAGCACGAGAACGCACCTCGGTTGGGGTCAAACCAGAACTGTCATCAATGTACATGTTCTTTTTCTCCATGAGCATGCCCATGGTCGTTGAAATCTTCGCCCAATCCTCATCATCTAATTGACCAGTACGGATCTTAGTTTGGTCAACACGAGACAGCGACGCCAACATACGCATCATGATCTGTTCGGCAGGCATCTCCAAGGAGAAGATAAGTACTGGCTTATCATCCGACATCGCCGCATTTTCACATAAGTTCATCGCAAATGTCGTCTTACCCATCGATGGACGTGCTGCGACAATGATAAGATCCGAACCTTGAAGGCCAGCCGTTTTCTTATTTAAGTCATTAAAGCCCGTAGTCACCCCTGTTACACCATCTTGTGGCGTTTTATACAGGATTTCGATTCGTTCTAGTGTTTTTTCAAGTATGTTATCGACATTTTGAGGGCCTTCATTCTCGCTGGTTCTTTCTTCCGCGATTTTAAAGACCTTACTCTCAGCCATATCAAGCAGATCTTCTGAGGAGCGACCTTGTGGGTCGTAACCCGCATCAGCGATCTCGTTAGCCACACCAATTAGATTTCGTACCAGAGCACGCTCAGCAACAATGTCCGCATAAGCATTGATGTTTGCTGCACTTGGGGTGTTTTTCGCTAGATCGGCAAGGTAGGCAAATCCACCAACATCGTCCAACTGCTCTCGCAGTTCAAGGAATTCAGATAAGGTAATCAAGTCAAGCGGCTTGCTCTCTTCTAACAGAGCTTGAATGCCTTCAAAGATTAGACGGTGAGGACGACTATAGAAATCACTGCTGATCACCTTCTCGGCAACGGTATCCCATCGTTGATTGTCTAACAACAGACCACCCAGTACAGACTGCTCCGCTTCCAATGAATGAGGAGGGACCTTCACTGATTCCACTTGAGCATCTTTTACTTTTTGATTTCGGATATCCGCCATGACTCTACTCGATAACACATTATGACCAGACATTATATACTCAACTAAGTGTGGGCTAAAGCAAAGAAAACGCGACTAAAACGAGGATTACTCCTTCAAAATTTGACCTATTGCTGACGATGGTCGAATATGCCACACATATAATCCCGAACCCCGTATCCGCTCCGAGAGGTTTTTGTGTCAAAGAAGGTACTTTTTGGTCTAGTATTGCTTGCTTCGCCTGCGATCTATGCTGAAGAATTTCTCCCGCCAAGCGACACGGAAGACTCGCCGCCCTCACCACTTCAATCCGAAGTGGAATTTGGCTATCAAGCACACTCAGGCAATACCGACTCTCAATCACTTAATGCGCGTGTTGCTGCGGAATATACCGAGGGACGCCATCGTACCAGTGGGGAATGGAAATATTACCAACTCTATAAAGACGGTGATGAAGATAAAAATCAGCAGAACTATTTATTGCAAACTGACTACAAGTTAGGCCCTAAAGCGTATTTGTACGGAAACTATAACGGCTTCTCTTCACTTTATAGCTCATATTATGAAGATCATACCGTTTCAGGTGGTTTAGGTTATCAGCTCGCCAATCGAGACAATTTCCTGTTTGAAATCGAAGTCGGTCCGGGTTTTCGTTATCAAGAACCTAATCTTGATGAGATAGACGATAAAGACATTATTTTTAAGAACGTGGTTAAAGAAGCTATTATTCGAGGCAACATCAATTTGATTTGGAAGCCTTTGGATACTCTCACCGTCGGTACCAAGCTAACCGCTACATCAGGTAAAAGTAACACCCGTTTTGATACAGAATTAAATGTCACCAACGCCATTACTGAAACCATCGCGTTAAAGCTATCTTATGACAGCCAATACCACAGTAAAGTCCCTAGCCCTACTCTAAGCAAGCGCGACTCTATTTTCACCGTCAACCTGCTATTCAGCTTCTAACCTTATAAAAATTGTAAAAAAAAAACACCAGCCGAAGCTGGTGTTTTTCATTGTTCTTCTGACTGAGATTACTCAGCAGCAACAACTTGTAGGTTGATAGCAGCGAAAACTTCAGAGTGAAGTTGGATGCTGATTTCGAACTCACCAGTTGTGCGTAGAGCACCTTCAGGTAGGCGAACTTCGCTCTTAACTACTTCAACGCCAGCTGCAGTGATTGCATCAGCGATGTCGCGAGTACCGATAGAACCGAATAGTTTGCCTTCGTCACCAGCTTTAGAAGCGATAACAACAGCTTCTAGAGCGTTAACTTTCTCAGCACGAGCTTCAGCAGCAGTTAGTTGCTCAGCAACTTTAGCTTCTAGTTCAGCGCGACGAGCTTCGAACATTTCAACGTTACCTTTAGTAGCCATTACTGCCTTACCTTGTGGGATAAGGAAGTTACGAGCGTAACCAGATTTAACGTTAACTGTATCGCCAAGACCACCTAGGTTACCGATTTTATCAAGTAGAATAACTTGCATTGTTTAATCCTCTATCTAAATAAACGGTGCCGATTACTGATGCTTATCAGTGTATGGCAGTAGAGCTAGGTAGCGTGAACGCTTGATAGCGCGCGCTAGCTGACGCTGATATTTAGCGCTTGTACCAGTGATACGGCTAGGTACGATTTTACCAGCTTCAGTGATGTAGTTTTTAAGAGTTGCTACGTCTTTGTAATCAATCTCTTGTACGCCTTCTGCAGTGAAACGGCAGAATTTACGACGACGGAAGAAACGAGCCATGGGCTATCTCCTGATCTAAATTAAAGTCTTGTTGTCGGCAATTGAATCAATTACCAAGTACTAAATGAGTAACGAATTACTCTGCAGCTGCTTCTGGCTTAGCTTCAGTACGCTCTTCGCGACGTGGAGCACGCTCTTCTTTCTGCTTAAGCATGATAGAAGGCTCAGTGATTGCTGCTTTAGTACGCATAATCATGTTACGTAGAACTGCATCGTTGAAACGGAAAGCAGTCTCTAGCTCATCAATAGCTTCTTGTGGAGCTTCAACGTTCATTAGAACGTAGTGAGCTTTGTGAAGCTTGTTGATTGGGTAAGCCAGTTGACGACGACCCCAGTCTTCTAGACGGTGAACAGTACCGTTAGCTTCAGTGATAGAACCAGTGTAACGCTCGATCATGCCAGCAACTTGCTCGCTTTGATCAGGGTGCACCATGAATACGATTTCGTAATGACGCATTGGTTGCTCCTTACGGATTATTAGCTTCCACGTTTGGCTCGGTCGTCCAGAGGAAGCAAGGAACGAATAAAAAAGACCGAGAATTAAGGACCGCGAATGTTACAGAAAGGACGGAAAATAAGCAAGCAGTTTTAGAGGTTTAAGAGGCAAAGCAATACCCATTAATACTTAACCATCCAAAAAGCCTTGTTATTCATCAGCATAGATCTTCACAGTTAACTCACCATGGCAATCTACCGAGGCGCGGTACATGCCTGAGCTATTCATACCAAAATGAACATCACCTTGAGCATCCACTGCAATTAAGCCACCCTCGCCACCCATGGTTTTCAGTTCACCTTGAATTACCGCTTCACACGCCGTATGAACGTCTTCTTTTAGATAGCGCATTCGCGCCGCGACATCACCTGCAACGGTTTTACGGATAAAGTACTCACCCATTCCGGTAGTTGAAACCGCAACATTGCCGTTTTCAGCGAAGGTACCTGCGCCGATAATCGCAGTATCGCCAACGCGGCCGTACTTTTTATTGGTTACACCACCAGTACTTGTCGCGGCAGCCAAGTTGCCATGGCTGTCCAGTGCCACCGCCCCTACCGTGCCGTATTTTTTGTCATCTGGATATTTCGATTCAGACAGGGCAAACAATCCTTTCTCTTTCATCGAAAGTAATTGTTCGTAGCGACGCTCAGTAAAGAAGTAATCTTGCTCGGTATATTCGTGTTGATGTTCAAACGCAAATTTCTCCGCGCCTTCACCGATTAATAACACATGATCGCTATCGCGCATCACATCTCGCGCCAGCTCAATGGGGTTACGAATATGACGAACGCCAGCGACCGCGCCTGCATCCATAGCCGCGCCATGCATCACAGAAGCATCCATCTCAACCATTTCATCATGAGTTAATACCGAGCCTTTTCCCGCATTAAAATGTGGCGAGTCTTCCATCACTTTAACCGCTGCTACTGTTGCATCTAGAGCGTCCCCACCCGCTTCCAATATCGCAGCGCCCGCCTGAACTGATTGAGTCAGTGCTGCCAATATCTCTTGCTTCAATGTCTCGGTCATCTGTTCACGCAATATGGTTCCAGCGCCACCATGAATCGCAATTGCAAAAGGCTTAGTCATACCGTTCGTTCCTACTTCCCTACTGTTTAAAACCAAAAAGACCTCCCATAGGGAGGCCTTTCAAAACTCAACGATTAGTGAGAACCACAACCGCCGCCACCGCAGCAACCGTCTTCTTTTTTCTCACCGTGGTCGTCACCACCACAACAGCCACCTTCTTCACCGTGACCTTCGCCGCCACAACAGCCGCCACCTTGGTGAATATGACCATGTTCAATTTCTTCTGCCTTAGCTTCGCGAATCGCAACCACTTCAACATCAAACGTTAGTGTTTGGCCTGCAAGCATATGGTTACCGTCAACCACAACTTCGTCACCGTCTACTTCCGTTACTTCAACAGGGATTGGACCTTGGTCTGTATCCGCTAGAAAACGCATGCCCACTTCGATAGTGTCAACGCCTTGGAATACATTCGCTGGTACACGTTGTACTAATGCGTCATTGTGTTCACCGTAAGCATCCTCTGGAGAAACAGTAGCTGTGAATTTATCACCCGCTTCTTTGCCTTCAAGTTCCTTTTCTAGACCAACGATTAGGTTGTTGTGACCGTGTAGGTAATCTAGAGGTGCTTCTACTGTTGATTGATCAACGACAACACCGTCTTCTGTTTTTACTTGGTACGCTAGGCTAACTACTGCGTTCTGAGTAACTTTCATGTGAGCTCCAAAGGATTGGCCTTGAGAGATCATTAAAGCAAAGCCTTTTTGCGAACAGCAAACCGACTCAAATGATCATCTCATCAAAAATTAATCCGCCTTTAAGCGGCGTGTTCGCATATTATGGGGTCAGAAATAAGAAACTCAATCATTCAGGCTTAAAAATTCCGATTAATTCCTCATCACTGCGTTCAGTTTTCTCTACAGCTTTTGGCGTGCGTTGTTCTTTGAACTCACACTCTACACACTCCACCCACTCAACATTGTTGTCTATCCACCAGCGCAAACTGTCTTGCTGGCTACACTTAGGGCAGCTTGCCCCCGCAATAAAACGTTTCTTGGTACTGCTCATGTTACTTCCTAATTCCGACCTTCAACCGCAATGGCTTTAACTTCAACGTTAATCCCAGAAATTACGCGATTGGCGATCATTTTCCATCTCACGGCCAAAGATTTCTTCGAGTTCTTTACGAGCTTCTTTCGATCTTTGTGCCAATTCTTTATCTTCACTGTGTTGAGGCAACAACTCTTTAAGCATGGCATTATCCAGCTTTCTAAAGTGCGCTTCTGCGCGCTTTGCCTCATAAGGATGAAATCCTAGCTCCACTAATGCCTGTCGACCTAAATCTAGGGCGCCCAAAAATGTCTCTCGCGAATAACATTGCACGCCATGATTCATAAGCTGATAGGCCTCTACTCGACTTCGAGCCCTCGCTAGGACTCTAAGCTTAGGAAAATGGTTATGACAAAGGTCCACCACTTCCATGATCTCCTCAGGAGAATCGGTACAGATAATGATAGCCTCGGCTTTATCGGCGCCCGCCGCTCTTAACAAATCCACCTGAGTCGCATCACCATAAAACACCTTATAACCGTATTTTCTTAACAGGTGAATTTGGCTCGCATCACTTTCTAATACGGTAACTTTGACCTTATTGGCGTACATCAAACGACCGACAATTTGTCCAAATCGTCCGAAGCCAGCAATGATCACTCTCGGCTGTCGATCCTCAACATCGGTTTTAATGGTGGTTTCTTCTACTTGATTAAGTGATTTCTCAAACCATTTTTTCTGTCCCATAAGCAGCAATGGTGTGGTTACCATAGACAAACTCACCACAACTAGCAGAAAGGCAGACTCTTCGGCAGGCAATAGCCCTTGCGCACTCGCCGCCGTAAAGATGACAAAGGCAAACTCACCGCCTTGGCTTAAAATCGCCGCCATTTTACTGCGCGATTTCGGTCCGATACCAAACAAACGGGCCAGTACGTACAAGATAAGCCCTTTGATAATGACCAAAGACACCACAGCAAACAGCACAGCGAGTGGTTCAGAAATCAGTAATCCAAGGTTTACCGCCATACCAACCGCGATAAAGAATAAACCTAGCAGCAGGCCTTTGAATGGCTCAATGGCGATTTCCAACTCATGTCGGTACTCACTTTCAGCAAGTAACACTCCTGCTAAAAACGTCCCTAAAGCCATGGATAACCCAAGCTTTTGCATAAAGGCAGCAATACCAATCACTAGCAGCAATGCGGCCACGGTAAACAACTCACGCACACCGCTCATGACGACATAACGAAACAGAGGACGAATCAGAAAGTGGCCGCCCACCAGCAAGCCTAAAACACCCGCTAACATCCAAATAATGTCCGCCCAGTTGCCCGCTGTGTTGCCTGCTAATAATGGCAGTAATGCCAACATTGGAATAACCGCAATATCTTGAAACAGCAGAACGGCAAAGCCGGACTGTCCGGTCTCGCCGCCTCCTAGCCCTTGTTCTTCAATAACTCGAAGGGCTATCGCGGTAGATGAAAGCGCGAGGCCCATTCCTATCGCTAAACTGGTTTGCCAAGAGAGATTAAATAAAGAAGCAATCGCAGAAAGAATCAAAGTAGTGACGACAACCTGTGCGCCACCTAAACCAAGGATGGGAACTCGCATCTGCCACAGCTTCTTAGGATTCAGTTCCAAACCAATTAAGAACAGCAGCAGTACGACACCAAATTCGGAGAAATGAAGTATTTCATCCACATCGCTAATAAGACCCAGTCCCCACGGACCAATGGCAACACCAGCCAACAAATACCCGAGAACACTGCCCAATCCAAGGCGCTGGGCAATGGGAACCGCAACCACAGCAGCAGAGAGGAAAATAACACCGCTTTGCAAGAAATCGTTAGTCATCGCCATGTTCCACCTCCGCACCTTGCAGCGTGGACATCATCAAAGATTCATCAAACGGATGCATTAACCATTGGCGGTACAATTCCGCATGTTGATATCGCTCCATATCACCGACACGTCGTGACCAATAGAGCACCAGCGGCTCCATCCACTGCATTTTACACAAGGCAGCCGTTAGCTCGAATGGCTGCAAAATCTGCTCTAACGGGTACTTATTGTAGCCCGATTGACTAAAGGCAGACTCTTTACCTCCGGTAGTAATGACACTACGCCAGTACTTACCTTCCAATGCGCAATCATCACCGAAGGCAAAGCCTTTACCCAGCACACGGTCAATCCACTCTTTTAACAAAGAGGGGCAAGAGTACATATAGAGAGGATGCTGAAGCACAATTACATCGTGATCGAGCAAAAGCTGGTGCTCAGCTTTAACGTCAATAAAGAAGTCAGGATACAGAGCGTACAGATCTCTTAGGGTGACATTATCAAGAGATTGAATCTTCTTGAGCATTACCTGATTGGCAATCGAGTTTTGCGGCTCTGGATGGGCATAGATGACCAGAACCTTGGGGGATGTGTTGGTGCTTTCGAGTATGGAAGTCATTCCTAGACGTCTATCCTTAAACCTAGCGATACCCTTAAAGCTTAAGGGTAGATAGATATGATTGTTATTTAAATCATTCTATTTTTGTTATCAATTTGTTCCATCATAACCCAAACTTACGCCAAGGTGCAGGTTAGTTTGCGATGAGTAGGATCGGATAATGATCGACATTTAAACACTTTGCCCCTAGTATTCGTTGGTCAAAAACTCAATAACAAGCTAGCTGTATTCATATGATCACCTTCTCTGATATTCAATTGCTTCGAGGTGGTAAACCACTCCTCGATCAAGCCTCTGCAACCATTCACCCAGGTGATAAAGTAGGTTTAGTAGGTAAAAATGGCTGTGGTAAATCCACGCTCTTTGCTCTGCTAAAAGATGAGCTTTCCATCGATGCTGGCTCGTTTAGCCAACCTGCGCATTGGGAGTTAGCTTGGGTAGCACAGGAAACCCCTGCGTTAGATCGCAGTGCTATCGAATATGTCATTGATGGTGATAGAGAATATCGTGCACTAGAACAAGCTCTGGTTGAAGCCGAGAAACAAGACAACGGCACACTAGTGGCAGAGCTTCACGGTAAGATTGAAGTGATTGGTGGCTACAGCATCCGTGCACGTGCCGCTGAACTGCTTGATGGCCTTGGCTTTAGTCAAGCACAAATGAGTTGGAGCCTAACGCAGTTCTCTGGTGGTTGGCGCATGCGTTTAAACCTCGCGCAAGCTCTGCTGTGCCGCTCTGATCTACTGCTACTCGACGAACCAACTAACCACTTAGATCTAGATGCCGTCATGTGGCTAGAGCGTTGGCTGCAAAACTATCCGGGTACCTTGGTTCTGATCTCGCACGACAGAGACTTTTTGGATCCGATCGTTGGTCGCATTATCCATATCGAAAACCAACTGCTAAATGAGTACACGGGTAACTATTCTTCGTTCGAAGATCAGCGTGCGCAAAAGCTGATCTTGCAACAAGCGCAATATCAGAAGCAACAAAAGCAGATGGCTCACATGCAAAGCTATATTGACCGCTTCCGTTATAAGGCGTCTAAAGCTCGCCAAGCACAAAGCCGTATTAAAGCGTTAGAACGCATGGAGAAGGTACTTCCCGCTCAGTTTGATAATCCATTCAGTTTCGAATTTAGAGAGCCAGCCGCGCTTCCTAATCCTATCATTATGATGGATGACGTCTCGGCCGGTTACGACGATAACGTCATATTAGAGAAGATTCGTCTAAATCTCGTTCCTGGCAGCCGCATTGGTCTACTAGGTCGTAATGGCGCAGGTAAATCTACACTGATTAAGCTGCTCTCTGGAGAGCTCAACGCAAAGGGTGGCGATCTCAACTACTCGCAAGGCGTGAAAATCGGTTACTTTGCTCAGCATCAATTAGAGACACTTCATCCGGAAGAAACACCTTTACAGCACATGATGCAAATTGCGCCTCAACATACCGAGCAGCAGCTTCGTGACTACTTAGGTAGTTTTGGTTTCCAAGGAGAAAAAGCGCTGGAGAAAGTCGCGCCTTTTTCTGGGGGTGAAAAAGCACGTCTGGTGTTGGCTCTGATCGTTTGGCAAAAACCAAACTTACTACTACTCGATGAACCGACCAACCACTTAGATCTTGATATGCGCCAAGCGCTAACTTTGGCACTGCAAACCTTCGAAGGTGCGATGGTTATCGTCAGTCACGACCGCTATTTATTGCGCGCAACCACCGATGATCTTTATCTTGTGCACGATCGCCAAGTGGCACCATTTAATGGTGATTTGGTGGATTACTATAAGTGGCTCACCGACCAGCAGCGACTAGAGCGCAAAGAAGCCCAAGAGAACGAGCCAGAGAAAAGCTCTAACAATAGCGCAGCAGCGAAGAAAGAGCAGAAACGTAAAGAAGCTGAGTTTAGAAAGCAAACTGCACCAATTCGCAAAACACTGACAAAACTTGAAGAAAAAATGGATAAGTTATCCGCCCTTGTCGCTGAGGCAGAAGAGCAATTGTCCGATACTTCTCTGTATGATGCGGAAAATAAAGCTAAACTCAATGAAGTACTTGCCAAACAGGCTTCTAGCAAATCCGAGCTCGAAGACGTAGAAATGGAGTGGATGGCCCAGCAAGAAGTTCTTGAGCAAATGGAACAGGAATTTAATCAGTAATGACAACAGAGCACGTATCTTCCACACTCACCCTAGAACACCTTTGGCAGTTTAGCCTGCAATATTACGGTGTGCGTGAAGTGAAAGAAGCGTGCTTAAATTTACAAAATCAATTTCATGGTAATGTGAATCTGCTGCTGTTGCTGAAATGGCTCGATGAACAATCGGTTCGCTTTCAATCTGAAGACTGGCATCTAGTCCAGTCTTGCTTAGGTCGAACCGAACAGCTCCTGCACCAATATCGCGATATCCGTCGCCAACTCAAACACAACGTAGTTGATAGCCTTTATCGTGAAGCCCTAGAATTTGAACTCAGTCTGGAAAAACAACAGCAGTCCGATCTTGTTGACTGTATCAATAGCCTTGCACTGATCCCCCACGATCACGAGCCACTGGTACTGATCTACTGTCGACAACTTGGCGCCGAACATCTGGGATTGATCTTCGCTAAGCCTATAAGCGAACTCCCTACCAGATAAACACTACACAAGAAGCCGTCAGCGCCGCCATGCTAGAGTTAAAGCGTCGCCACGCAGTGGGAGTCGACAGCCAACGGCGAATAAAGGTGCCAAAACCAACCCACACAGACGAAGTTTGTAGCTGAACCACTAGAAAAATCACCGAAATGCCAATCAAGGACCACCAATAATACTCACCAGCAATGGCAAATGAACTGACCGCCGTGACTGACATAACCCACGCCTTAGGATTCAGATATTGAAACAACATGGCTTCCAAGCACGTCATAGGCTTTGCCTGCTGAGCACCATCTCCTTTGTTAATGCCAGCGGTTAGAATGCGCCAAGCCAAATACAACAAGTATGCACTACCAAGCCATTTCAAAACTTCTTGTACCACTGGGTAAGTCTTAAACACCACACCTAAACCCACACCATTAAGCAAAATGAGGCTAATCAAGCCAAATCCAATACCGAAAAAATGAGGTATCGAGCGCATGTAGCCAAAGTTCGCGCCTGAAGCTGTCAACATGACATTATTTGGGCCAGGGGTCCCAGTCATGACAACGGCAAAAAGTGCCACAGACAAGAAAAATGACCAATCCATATGATTCCTCCAAAAAATTGTACCGATACAATTGCAAAAATTACGTTGCTTTATTGTTAATTAGCGACCAAAATAACCCTAACAAACGATCAAAACAGACGCAAAAGGTTTATTGTCACCATGACAATCGAAACAATTACGGTATACAAGCAGGATCCAACCCCGATCTACAAACAGATCGCCGATCAGATCGCACATCAAATTGAGTCAGGAGAATTGGCAAGCAACAGCAAGTTGCCAACCCATCGTTGGCTTGCTGATCAGCTGCATGTCACGGTTGGCACCATTACTCGCGCCTATTCTGAAATCGAGCGTCGTGGCTTAGTTGAAGCTCGAGTAGGTGCCGGCACTTATGTGGCAGATAGCAATAAACCTAGCTGGGCGTTTGAAGAAAGCAGTGTCGATCCGAATGAATACAATTTTGGTTATAACATTCCACCGCAGCTTGATCGCAGTGACATGCTGAAGCAAGCGATGCAGAGGATCTCCACCTCTCCGGCTCACTTGAACCAACTAATGATCTATCAGCCTCCTTCTGGTCTGGATGCGCATCGTTCGATTGTCACTAAGTGGTTAAATAGCAAAGGCATTAAACTGCACGCCCACAAGTTACTATTTAGCTCGGGGGCTCAGCATGCCATTCAAATGGTTTTGGATACTTTCACCAGAGCAGGTGATACTGTGTTGGTTGAAAAGTACACTTATCCAGGCGTCATTAGCCTAGCGCGCCAGAACCAATTGACTCTAAAAGGGGTTGAGATGGATGAGTTTGGTGTCACTCCAGAATCGCTTGAAGTCTGTTGTCAGCGCTATTCACCACGATTTATTTATCTCACGCCGACACTACAAAACCCGACCACGGCAATCATGCCAAAAGAGCGTCGACTTGATATTATTCGTGTGTGTGAGCAGTACAATGTTTACATCATTGAAGATGAAATCAACGGATTGCTACTCGAATCTCCACCTGCCCCTATGGTGAATTACGCCCCAGAACGAGTGGTTCATATTGGCGCTTTCTCAAAATGTCTCGCTCCCGGGTTAAGGGTGGGCTATATCCATGCACCAGAAAAACTGTATCAAAAGCTATTGGTGACGCTACAAACTCATAGCTGGATGATTAGCCCTCTACTCACTGCACTAACCTGTGAAATGCTCACCTCTGGTGACGCAGAACGTAACTTAACGCTCATACACAGAGAGATGAAAGCGCGTATTGATATTGCGACACGTGCTCTCGATGGTTTTGAGCTAGGCTATCAAACAGGTGGGTTTCATATTTGGTTAACTCTCCCAGAAAACTGGCGCCTCAGTGAGTTCGTTAGTAAAGCGCAAGAGATGGGTATTATCGTTAAATCCGGTGAACTGTTTGCCCCACCCGGAGGCTCGGTAGCGCCGGCAGTGCGTTTGTCGTTAAGCTCACCACAAACGATCGAACAACTTCAGATCGGCGTAGACAAATTAAAAGCCCTGTTATTATCCAACACAGTCGATGAATTCACCTTATGAGTACTGCTAAATTTATTGCCGCCAAAGGACTTGGTAACCCGCACATACAAACCTTGATTCCTCGCTTCGTAAGAAGAAAGCCTTTGTTTGAACCAATTTGGGAAACGTTGGACACGCCAGATGGCGACTTTGTTGAGCTTGCATGGAGTGAAGAGCCTCATTCATCAAGCGCGAAAAGCAAACCTGTTTTTGTTCTGTTTCATGGGCTAGAAGGCTGTTTCAATAGCCCTTATGCCAATGGCTTAATGCACGCTTTTGCTCAGCAAGGCTGGCTCTCTGTTATGATGCATTTTCGCGGCTGCGGTCCCAACCCAAACCGGCTAGCTCGTGCCTATCACTCTGGTGAAATTGGTGATGCTAGGCAGTTCATCGAGCTTTTGGATCGTCGTTACCCAAATGCCAAAAAGGCTGCTGTGGGCATTTCGTTAGGGGGCAACATGCTGACGAATTATCTTGCTCACTATCAGAATGACAGCAAGCTGGATGGTGCGACGATTGTCTCTGCACCGTTGGATCTCGGTGCATGTGCTCGACGAATTGAGCAGGGCTTTTCCAAGCTATATCGCTCATACCTACTCAGCTCGATGAAAAAGAACGCGCTAAACAAACTGCACCTTCTCAGTGATGTATTAGGTCTTACGGCGGAAAAAATCCAAAACATGCGCAAACTGTACGAGTTTGATGACCTAATCACCGCACCACTGCATGGTTTTCGGGATGCTGAAGACTATTACAATCAATGCTCTGGATTACAAAGAATGTGTGACATTACTGTTCCCACTCAATTTATCCACGCAAAGGATGACCCATTTATGAGCCATGAAGTCATTCCAAACTTCACCCTTCCAGCTCATATTGACTATCGCCTGCACGAACGTGGCGGCCATGTGGGTTTTATGTCTGGCAGTCTGCGTCAACCTAAGTTTTGGCTAGAGGAAACCTTGCCAAACTACTATCGCCACCTACTCCACTCGTCCACATGACGGTATACTCTCCCGTATCATAGAGTGATGAGGTATTTATGATTATTCCATGGCAACAAATCGCAGCAGAAACGCTGGATAATTTAATCAAAGAATTCGTATTGCGTGAAGGTACTGACTACGGCGACACTGAGTGGTCGTTGGACGATAAGGTATCGCACGTCAAAGCTCAACTAGAGAACGGAGAGGCTGTCATTGTCTTCTCCGAATTACATGAAACCGTCGATATTCAGCTACGTCGTTCGATGTAAATGACGTGAGCATGACAATCTAGTGCTATAGTAAAACGCTATTGAACCTAAATGAGCAAACAACGTCTAAATAGTTCATAGGGTTAGCAAAACAAAATTATAACTATCATTACACAGGAAGTGTTATGTCTGCAAAACACCCCATTATTGCGGTGACCGGCTCTTCTGGAGCAGGTACAACAACAACGTCAGAAGCGTTTCGCAAAATGTTCAACATGATGAGCGTGAAGCCCGCTTTTATTGAAGGTGACAGCTTTCACCGTTTTACTCGTCCAGAAATGGATATCGAGATCCGCAAAGCCAAAGAGCAAGGAAAACACATCAGTTACTTTGGCCCGCAAGCAAATGACTTCCCTGCGTTAGAAGAATTCTTCCGCAACTACGGACAAAATGGCACAGGTCAGTTCCGTCGTTACCTGCATACGTTTGATGAAGCTGTACCATACAATCAAATGCCTGGCACATTCACGCCTTGGCAAGATCTGCCTGAAAATTCCGATGTACTGTTTTATGAAGGCCTACACGGTGGTGTTGTCGACGGAGAGGTAAACGCAGCTCAACATGTCGACTTACTTATCGGCATGGTGCCGATAGTCAACTTGGAGTGGATTCAGAAATTTGTTCGTGATACTCGCGATAGAGGGCATTCCAGAGAAGCGGTTACCGACTCTATTGTCCGTTCAATGGATGATTACCTTAGTTATATTACCCCGCAATTCTCACGCACTCATATTAACTTTCAACGCGTCCCTACGGTGGATACCTCCAACCCACTCAACGCCAAAGGCATTCCAAGCTTAGATGAAAGCTTCGTGGTGATTCGTCTACGTGGCATCAAAAATGTCGATTTCCCTTATCTACTGGCAATGATAGATGGCTCGTTCATGTCGCGACATGACACCATAGTGGTACCGGGCGGTAAGATGAGTTTTGCGATGGAATTAATCGTCAGACCAATACTTCAACAGCTCATAGAAACTGGAAAAATAGGTTAGCTTTCACGCTTTAACCGTAGATGATTTTTTATACCGTGATCATGTGCACAGTTTTGTATAGAAAAATGGTCTGATGACACGATTAAAATCAAGAAAAATGGCGCAAAAAAGGATACTATTTCTAGGAAACAGAAGATCGCTTGCGCCATCTTCAAAGTGCTTTTATGCTAGTAAGTCTTAACCAACGGGCTTGCTAACAAATATGGAAAGCAGCAAGCATACCCTGCAGAGGAAGTAAGATATATGGTTCTAGGTAAACCTCAAACCGACCCAACGTTAGAGTGGTTCCTTTCACACTGCCACATTCACAAGTATCCTTCTAAAAGCACGCTAATCCATGCGGGCGAGAAAGCGGAAACTCTTTACTACATCGTAAAAGGTTCTGTAGCGGTACTGATTAAAGATGAAGAAGGCAAAGAGATGATCTTGTCTTACCTTAACCAAGGTGACTTCATTGGTGAACTTGGCTTGTTCGAAGAAGACCAAGAACGTACGGCATGGGTACGTGCAAAATCTCCTTGTGAAGTTGCGGAGATCTCATTCAAGAAATTCCGTCAGCTGATTCAAGTTAACCCTGATATTCTAATGCGCTTATCTGCTCAAATGGCAAGCCGTCTACAAGTGACTAGCCAAAAAGTAGGTGACTTAGCGTTCCTAGACGTAACAGGCCGCATTGCTCAAACGCTACTAAACCTAGCGAAGCAACCAGACGCAATGACTCACCCAGATGGCATGCAAATCAAGATCACTCGTCAAGAGATCGGCCAAATCGTTGGCTGTTCACGTGAGACAGTGGGACGCATTCTTAAGATGCTAGAAGAGCAGAACCTAATCTCTGCTCACGGTAAGACTATTGTTGTTTACGGTACTCGTTAATTTCTAGCGACGTTACTTTTACAAAAGCTAATAGCTAAAAAGCCACCGCAAGGTGGCTTTTTTATTATTGTTTTCACGCTCGGTTACTAGATAAGGCGTGTTCCTATCTCAAATTTTCGTCTCTCTGCTGGCCGTGCGCCAGCAAAAGCAGGAGTCTGCCCAAAGCTGTCACCCGCTGAAACAAGATCCCTGCCTTCGCAGGGATGACCGATTATTTTTGGAGTAGCAATGCTAACTAAGAATGACTACATGCTTATCTCTGAAGTTCGTCACTCCTGCCAACAATAAAGCTTATTGGTGCGTACTCTCAAAAATCTTATCCGCAGATGCCGCGACGAAGCCTTGATAGTAACTGCCGTCCGCCATTTGATATCGCTTAGCAAACTCATAGAAGCCGCCAGGGATAGTCTGTTCACCATCGGTGAACATCACTGGCACTTTATCCGCCATTGTTGAAGACTGCTCAAGTAACACCTCTGGAGAACCTTTCACTTCGCCGCCAGATTCATTGATAGCAAAACCGGCCTCACGAAGATGTTGGTTTACTTCTACGACTTCCTGAAAACGATCCAGCTGATTTACGCTCACCGTAAAGTGGTTAGCACCATAACCGTGGGCAGCCAACCACGATGCATACTCGCTCTCTTCGGCTAGCGTCTGAAAATCAGCGTAACTCAAGTCCCATAGACGCCCACCATAAAGGAAGTCTGTGCTATCCAACTTCTCCGCTTCAACTTGAGCCACCAGCTTAGCGACAATACCTTGCAGCTGCTGCGAACACAGTTCGACTCTAAGCTCACTAATAAACACTTTTGGTAACAGAGCATTACTATGCTCTAAATGAATCGCAGAGAGCTTCTTAGCCTCAAACACATAATCACCAGAGACTTTGTAGCCAAGAGTGATAAAGTGCTTTGCCAACGAATCGATGCCCAGAGGGCCGACATTAAAAGTACGTAGCGCAATGTGGTCGTTAATCAGCGCTTCATCCTCTTTGAGCAGAGCATGGACTTTATCAGCAGAAGGGCAAAGACGGCGAATATAGTCTTGCCATAAATGGTTAAATAGAGCGTCTACAGTCATAACAGAAGTTCCTTAGAGTTCAATACCAGGGCTTAGCGTTGCAGGAAGCACGGTATTGTCTCCTTCCATGGACGCCATAGGGTATGCACAGTAATCCGCCGCATAGAAAGCACTTGGTCTTAGGTTACCTGATGCACCAGGTCCTCCGAATGGCGCATCACCACTCGCTCCAGTAAGCTGACGGTTACGGTTTACAATGCCTGCACGAATATGGTCAACGAAGTACTGCCACTCTTCATCGCTTTGCGAAATCAAACCTGCCGACAAACCAAAGCGAGTATCGTTTGCGAGTTCTACTGCTTGTGATAGCGTTTCATAGCGTACTAGCTGTAACAAGGGACCAAAGTACTCTTCATCTGGTAGCTGCTCGATATTCGTTGCATCAATCAAGGCAGGCGTAACGAAAGCGGCTTGTAGGCGTTTCGCTTCCACTAAGCTCTTGCCACCTAGTTTCAGGAGCTCGGCTTGCGCCGCAATAATATGATCAGCTGCTTGTTCAGAGATTTGTGGCCCCATAAATGGTGCTGGTTCAGCGAAAGGCTCATCGATACGAATCTTACCAATTGCAGAAACTAAGCGTTCAACCAGTTGATCACCTTTTTGCCCAAATGGCACATAAAGGCGTCTTGCACAGGTACAGCGTTGTCCAGCACTAATGTATGCCGATTGCAAAATGGTATAAACCGCAGCATCAATATCGCCAAAGTCTTCACTGATCACCAGCGGGTTATTGCCGCCCATTTCTAGCGCTAACATCTTGCCCGGTTGCCCCGCGAATTGCCTATGCAGAATGTGTCCCGTATTGGCGCTACCTGTGAACAGTACGCCATCAATGCCTTTAGAATCAGCAAGCGCAATGCCCGTCTCCTTGCCGCCCTGAACAAGGTTAATGACACCAGAAGGAAGACCAACCTCTTCCCAAAGTTTCATGGCTAACTCACCAACTAGCGGCGTCTGCTCAGACGGTTTAAAGACCACTGTGTTCCCTGCTAGTAACGCAGGCACAATGTGACCGTTAGGTAGGTGACCAGGGAAATTATAAGGCCCAAAGACAGCCATGACACCAAGAGGCCTGTGACGGAGGACGATTTGGTTGCCAGCGGCTTCGCGTTGGGTCTCGCCGGTACGCTGATGATAAGCACGAATAGAAATCGCAATTTTGCCAGCCATCGCTCCCGCTTCAGTGCGCGTTTCCCATAACGGTTTACCCGTTTCTTTGGCGATGGCGATGGCAATATCTTCACTATGTTCTTTCACTTTCTCTGCGAAAGACAAAACCATGGCTTCACGCTCTTCAAATGGACGCTTCTTCCACTCGACAAATGCCTGACGAGCAGCAGAGACGGCGCTTTCAACCTGTTGAGCAGTGGCAGACTGACCTTCCCAAATAGTTTGATTGTTGTATGGGGATAGTGACTGAAAAGTGTCACCTTGGCCTGCAACCCAGTTACCTGCGATCCATTGAGTCATAGTGAAGTTCCTTAAATTGAATGAGCTAAGAGCAAGCAGAACTTCCGCTTCTCTTAAACCGTGGTGGTAATCGACCACCATCTTATTATTTGACTGTTATTGAGCCAGCATACGCACCATATCGCCCTCGGCGACATTCAGTGCTTGTGCTGCTTCTGCTGTGAGTAATACCTTGCCACTTTCTGGGTCGTATGCCGCTTTGGCCGCGACCGCTCGGAAGTTCTCAAACGAGGTATTTGCCACCAAATAATCTTGAGAGCTCGAATGCTCTGCAATCGCTACTTGAGCTCGGAAAGAGTCACGAACCGCTTGAATATTGCGAAGGTCACATTCAACCGTTGGGCCTGCATCGAAAATGTCGACATAGTTACGGCAAGTAAAGCCTTCGTTTTCAAGCAGCTTCAAAGCCGGACGCGTATTTTCATGCACCTGCCCAATCACCTCTTGCGCTTCTTTGCTAAGCAAGTTGATATAGATAGGAAGCTTTGGCATTAGATCTGCGATAAAACCTTTTTTACCAATTCCGGTCAGATAATCTGCCAAGGTAAAATCGATAGAAAAGAAATGCTCTTGTAGCCACTTCCAAAATGGAGAATTACCTTCCGCATCGGACACACCGCGCATTTCAGCAAAAATCGTTTTAGAGAAACGTTCTGGGTGCTCTGCCATCATCAAAAAGCGGCATTTAGACATCAATCGACCATTCAATCCGCCACGGAATTCAGGGCGTAAGAACAGGGTACAAATCTCACTGCATCCAGTGTAATTATTCCCAAAGGTCAGAAGCTTAACGACATTGTTGACGTTGAGTTTTGGCGACGAGTGCACCACCGTACTAATGTGATAAGAATAGAAAGGGACATCCCAGCCAATCGCACCTTCTATACCTGTGGTACCCGCCACTTCACCAGTTTCTGTATCAACACCCACCATCAAATAACCTTCATCGGTCGGCGTCGTCACGTCTTGCTTGGCAAAACTGTATTCAGAATGGGTAATTCGGTTAGTAAGAAGCTCTTCATTCACAGGAAGAGAAGTAAAACCGTGTCCTGATTCTACCGCGCAAGTATGCAGCGCGTCGTAATCAGACATAGAGATAGGACGAACAACAAGCATCAATAATCCCTCCTGACGCAAACTCTCCCGGCACATCCAAACATCCGAGAGAGTATTTAATTGCTAACTAAGTTTACGACGCCACTAAGGTGCTGATCGCTTTATCCAGTTTAGCTAATCCTTCTTCAACTTCTTGCTTGGTAATCACTAGTGATGGGGTAAAACGAACCACATTTGCACCCGCAACCAAGACCATTAGGCCTTGTTGGCCTGCTGCTACTAGAACATCACGAGCACGACCTTGCCACTCTTCATTCAGCGCTGCACCAAGAAGTAGGCCTTTTCCACGAATTTCGCTGAAAATACCGTATTTTGCGTTTATTTTTTGTAGACCATCGCGGAACCACGCTTCACGCTCAGCGACACCAGCCAGAACATCTGGGCTCGACACCACATCCACAACCGCTTCTGCTACCGCACACGCTAACGGGTTACCGCCGTAAGTAGAACCGTGCGTCCCCACTTTCATGTGTGCAGCAAGTTTCTCAGTCGTTAGCATAGCGCCAATCGGGAAACCACCACCAAGAGATTTCGCCGTGCTCAAAATATCGGGCATTACACCTAGACCTTGGTAGGCATAAAAGTGACCAGTACGGCCATTACCCGTTTGCACTTCATCAAAAATAAGCAGTGCATTATATTTATCACATAACTCACGAACTGCTTGAACAAACTCAGGCTGAGGAGAAACAATACCACCCTCACCTTGTAGCGGCTCCATCATCACTGCACAGGTTTTCTCTGACATCTGAGCTTCAAGCGCAGCGATATCATTATAAGGAATGTGTGATACGTCGCCCGGCTTAGGACCAAAACCGTCAGAATAAGCGGCTTGACCACCAACAGTGACCGTAAAGAAAGTACGACCGTGGAAACCTTGGTTAAAAGCAATGATTTCTGACTTTTCAGTACCATGAACATCTGCCGCCCAGCGGCGTGCTAGTTTCAGCGCCGCTTCATTGGCTTCCGCACCTGAGTTAGCAAAGAAAACTCGTTCAGCAAAGCTAACTTCCGTCAGTTTTTTCGCCAAGCGCAGTGCTGGCTCGTTGGTCATGACATTACTCAGATGCCAAATCTTGTTAGCTTGTTCAGTAACTGCATTGACCATCGCCGGATGGCAGTGGCCTAAACAACTCACGGCAATACCACCCGCGAAGTCGATATATTCATTCCCCTGCTGATCCCAAACGCGAGCACCCTCGCCTTTTACTGGAATCATTTCCATTGGGTTGTAGCAAGGTACCATTACCTCATCAAACCACTCGCGA
The DNA here is from genome assembly GCF_022432925.1 of Vibrio sp. CyArs1. Lineage (NCBI taxonomy): Bacteria > Pseudomonadati > Pseudomonadota > Gammaproteobacteria > Vibrionales > Vibrionaceae > Vibrio > Vibrio sp. CyArs1. The sequence continues at coordinate 29,429 of NZ_JAKRBO010000009.1, forward strand.
GTTACCGCTTTTTCCGTTGTCATAACACATTCCTTCTCATTACAGCATGTGGGAGAAAGGCGCTTCACTCTTCCATTTTAAGTTACGGACCAAGAGCGATCCCTCGAACTCATAAAGAAAGAAAAGATTTTCTATCGCTTTTCCACAGATGCAGCATTGTATTTACAATTATTTAACCATAGCAATAGTGAAAAATACTTTTTAAGTAGCTAAAGAACAAAATCCACCGCTGCTTCATGAGTATTTATGCATCAAAAATGAATGAGAATGAAGCGTTTTTTCCTGCATCAACCGAGAAAGTCAGCAAATAAGGTTTTGCTCACTTTGATATCAGTAAAGACGAATAATCTTTCAATTTAATAAGTAAAACTTATGATGGATAAGAAAACAGAAAAGAGTGATCAAGATCGACTATTTTTGAGACAGGAAATTGTTAAGAAGCTCGTGACCTTGTTCAGTTTTGATAGATTCTGGGTGAAATTGAACCGCATGTAGACAAAGCGACTTGTGCTGGTAACCCATAATTTCGTCGAAATCGCCACTCTCTAACTCAGTCCATGCCGTTATTTCAAAGCAATCTGGAAGCGATTCTTTTTCGACGATTAATGAGTGATAACGGGTAACAGTTAATGGGTTATTGAGGCCAGCAAACACACTTTTGTTGTTATGACGAATGGGTGAGGTTTTACCATGCATCACTTCACGAGCACGGATCACCTTACCACCAAATACCTGAGCGATCGCCTGATGACCTAGACAAACACCGAGTAGTGGCAATTTACCTGCAAAGTGCTTGATCACCTCTAAGGAGATTCCTGCCTCATTAGGTGTACAAGGTCCTGGAGAGATAACTAAATGAGAGGGGTTTAACGCTTCAATACCAGCAATATCAATTTCATCATTGCGCACCACTTTTACTTCGGCACCCAGTTCAGAAAAATACTGAAACAGGTTAAAAGTAAAGGAGTCGTAATTATCAATGATGAGTAGCATAGCGCTCGCTGTGGTATTGAGTTTGCGAAAAATAAGGCGGTATTTTGCAACAAGATGGCAGAAAGGCAAGTAAAAATGGGGAGAAAAAAAGCAGCAAGGCTGTAAACACCTTGCTGCAGAGGATAATTATCCTTGTTTACGTCGACGTAGACCTAACAGCAGCATCGCTGATAAACCCACTAAGCCAACCGAACCACCACGCATATTCAGATCAATTACCGCAGGATCATGGTCAGAAGAACGGTAATGGTCTTGATACTTAGGCAAATCACCTTTGTACTCATCGTTATAGTCAAACAGCGTCGACTCCGCCGCATTGATGTGCCACTCAGTGGCATCAACGACACGCTTCGACAAGCTTGGACTAATAAGGATATGGTCGAGCGCGCCGACTTCATCATTGTATGAGTAACTCCAACCTTGTGGATGCATCTCTCCGAGTACGTTGACGTAACCATAGCTGTGGTCAATGACCGCACCGTCATCACCAAATTGCTCTTGCTCACCAATAAAGGTATTGCGAGCAGCACGAATGGTTTTGCCATACTTCTCTTGACTGTAGTCAGTCAGAATTAGCAGTGGATCTTCTTTTCCATATGCATTGAAGTCACCCAAGACAATTTTATGTCCTTTAACCGCTTCCAACGCATCACCTAACGCAACAGCCGCTGCGACACGGAAGTTTTCACATGACCCTTGCTGATCAGTATCTTTGCCTGCTTGACCACCTTCAGCAACAGGAGCTGCATCTTCCCAACATTTAGAGCCTTTTGATTTGAAGTGATTGACCGCTACCGTCAGCTTCTCCTTCGCCCCTTTCACCTTAAAGGTTGGTGCCAGAGTATTACGTTGATAGTTCTTACCGTCTTCAATTACTTTGCCATCGTCATCCAGCACTTCAGGCGCAACCTGACGAGGCATTTCCAATACACTAACTTGTTTTAGTTTCACTTGCTTAGGACGATAAATAACGCCAGTTGTAATGGCATCGCTACCCACTGCATCAAGCTTATCAATGACACCATCTTGATTGCTGTCTACCGAAACGAAGTCATAGTGCAATTTCTTGTTATCTATACGAGCGTTAAGCTCTCTGACTAACTGAGCAATGGCTCCATTGTCACCAAAGCCGTTGTTCTCTATTTCCATCAAACCAACAATGTCGGCATCAAGCTTGATAAGCGCATTGAGTATTTTCTCTTGCTGGACTTCAAACTCAGCAAAGTTGCTAGCACCTCGATTGCTGCCGAAGCGGTTTTCATCACCACCGAATGGCGAGGTAAAGTAGTTAAGAACGTTAAAGGTCGCAACACGTAGGTCTTTCTTGTTCCATGGCTGCTCAGCAAGCTCAGGAGCTTCAGTGCGCGGTGTATTACGAACGAAGTTATCAGCAGAAATAGTATTCGTCACAAACAGGCGGTAATCACCGTAGCTGTACCCAATGACCCCTTCAATATCGAACAAGGTATCGTTGATACGAATGTAATCTTCCGTGCTGCCATCTTGGTCCACATCGGTACGACCAAATTCAGGGTAGTACGGCACTTTGCCATTTGGTGCTGCCGTTGGTGACTCAACAAATAGTCGACGTAAGCCGTTATCTTCGCTTTGCGCTTTAGCTTCATCAGAACCTGCGGCAAACTGCTGATTTGGATGTAGATTCACGCGTTCATGCGCCAACACCATATTGTTGCGACGTGCGCCATAGTCATAGCCAAAGGTGCGACTAATACGCATATCAAGCGCTTTTGGTAGGCGTACTAGCATGCCTTCGTAACGCTCTAATGTCTGCTCAAAGTTCTCATCGGACTCAAGCACTTCAATTGCTGTCGCTTGTGGGGCAGCTTGTTCTCCTTGCTTAAACCAATCTTGTTCATTGAGCTTAAGCTGAGTCTGTCCATAGAACTCTTGGATTTGACCACGAACACAAACCAAATCGCCAGCAGCTAGGCTTGGATTTGCTTGAGTGTAAACATACAAACCATTAGACGTTAACGGGTTATGATCATCCTGCAATGCCTCTAAATAGAAGCCTTGATTAATGCCCGTGCTTACCGCCGAGACCACGCCTTGAACAAAATACTGTTCACTAGTGATATATGGGTAGCCATTGATATAAGGAGAACTGCTGCCTTCACCCTGAATCGCTTGAATGTCAGTAAAGGTTGGTGCAGAACCGTTGTCGAGACATTGGAAAGGTGCTGGTGGTGTTAGGTCCTCCAACTGACCTAAACCGGTAACATCGTTCTTACTCAGTGTTGCCCATTGTTCTGGTTGGTAAGTCACCGATGGTTGATGATAAGGCGTGTAACGCACTAAGGTTTTATCTGCACCAAAGTTGTCGCCCATCGTGCCAATCATATCGATGATTTGGCCATTGCTATCCATCAGTGCAATCGGGTCGTCACCATTAAAATTCAATACTTGATCAGAGGTTGAAAGCGTTGCGACACCCAGAATGGCATCGTCTGCGCGAGAGTTTGCGAACACAAGTACTGACTTAGCTGGAATGACATAACTAGAGAGATCTAGTGTGCTCCAACTGCCGTTCCCATTTGGCGATTTAGCCAGTTGGTAACCCACCAACTGAACTTCTGAGTCACCAGAGTTGGCTATCTCAACTGCCTTGTTATAACCACTTCCCTCCACATATTGCGAAAGAAAGATCTCTGCGTTGGCACCTCCGGCTAATGCGGACGCTATCGCTAACGCTAACCACTGCTTTTTATTTGTGCGTGTCATCATTCACCTCGAATTAACTGGCAATGTTATCCCTTGCCTTTATTGCACTTTGTTGAATATAAAAATGATTATTTTCGAGACGAGTGTTGTCATTTAGAGTGCAAATGAACAATGAATATTCAGTTAACTGAGATACAGCTCTCATTCAAAGTTTGAACAATTTAGCCTGTGCCAAAAATTCAACAGGAAACGTTAGTAAGAGAATGCAGTGCGATAACACAAAAAAAAGCCCTTTGGCGAACCAAAGGGCTTTTCAATATCTGGAGTATAACTTGTGCTATGGGCGAGTCACAAAACCTACCGCTTTGTAGGCTTCAGCCAGTGTCACTGCTGCACGAGCAGAGGCCTTTTCAGCGCCTTGGCGCATGACTTCATCCATATAAGCACGGTCGGCACGAATACGGTGGTATTCCGCTTGAATTGGCTCAAGCATAGCAACCAGCGCTTCACCTACATCTTTCTTAAACGGACCGTACATCTCCACACCAGCATATTGCGCTTCAATTTCTTCAAACGTTTTGCCCGTTGCTGCAGAGTAAAGGCCCATTAGGTTAGAGATGCCCGCTTTGTTTTCCCAATCGTTGGCAATGCGTGGCGGTGTCTCAGCATCGGTTTGCGCTTTATTGATCTTCTTGATGATCGACTTAGGCTCCTCGAGCAGAGTAATCACGTTCTTACGGTTATCATCCGACTTAGACATCTTCTTAGTCGCATCTTGTAAGCTCATGACACGAGCGTTCACCGTTGGGATATAAGGCTCGGGAATAGTGAAAATCGGTGCTTCAGGGCTGTAGATATTGTTGAAACGAGTCGCGATATCACGCGCTAACTCTAAGTGCTGCTTCTGGTCACTACCCACTGGTACTTGGTGTGCACCGTAAAGCAGAATATCTGCAGCCATTAGCACTGGATAATCATAAAGACCAACGTTAACGTCATTAGCGTAACGCTGTGATTTGTCTTTAAACTGAGTCATACGATTCAGTTCGCCCATTTGGGTATAACAGTTAAGAAGCCAACCAAGTTGAGCATGCTCAGGTACGTGTGACTGTACAAATAACGTGCTCTTCTTCGGATCAACACCAACTGCAAGGCAGATTGCGAGTGCGTCTAGTGTTGCTTCATGCAGTGCTTTTGGATCTTGACGAACCGTAATCGCATGAAGGTCAACAACGCAGTACTGGCAATCGTAATCATCTTGCATCTGTTGCCATTGACGTAGAGCACCCAAGTAGTTTCCGATACTTAGTTCACCTGACGGCTGAACACCACTCAATACGATGGGTTTGCTCATGATAATGATTCCTTCGACTTCTTAACGAGATAATTAGGATAATGAAAAACCGCGTAATTCCTTACGCGGTTCTAGCAGTGTACTCATTGGCGAGTATATTTCTAGTACTTTACTTGGCTTTTCACTCAGCAACGCACTTTTTGTCGCGATTTAGCTGTCAATTCCCACGGCTTCAAGCACTTTCGACACGATATCAGCAACAAAGTCAGGGTTCGCATTGGCAATAGGTTCACCGTGGTTGTAACCATAAGTGAGTCCGAACGCTTGGCAACCTGCGTTACGCGCCGCCAAGATATCGTTTTTAGAATCCCCGACCATCAACACTTGTTCGGCAGATAACTGCTCTTGCTCCATCAACCAATGTAATGCAATTGGATCCGGTTTGCGTTTCGGGAACGCATCGCCACCCAGTACATGCTTAAAGTACTTATCAAGCTTGTGTTGCTCTAGCAATTCTGGAACAAACTTCGATGGTTTGTTGGTGAGTAGAGCTAAAGTAAAGCCATTCGCCACCAAGGTATCCAAGGTTTGATGTACAGCTGGATACAAGTGACTTAGCTTATGCCCACTAGCTTTATAAAAGTCATCAAACAAAGTACGAGCCTTCGCGAGCAACTCCGGCGACAGTTCAGGGTCAACAGTGATACTTTGGCTTAATGAACGACCAATTAAAATATCGGCACCGTTACCTACATAGTCACGAACTTGTTCTTCGGTGACACTCGGATAACCTAACTCTTGAACCGCCTGATCAGCCGCTAATGCCAAATCAGGTACGCTGTCGAGTAACGTCCCATCTAAATCAAAAACAACGAGTTTAATTGCGCTCATGTCTACTAATTCCAAATCTATTTGCTGTTTACTTTTGCCAGTTCAGCACGCATCTCGTCGATAACTTCTTTGTAGTCTGGACGATTAAAGATAGCGCTACCGGCAACAAACATGTCTGCACCCGCTTCGGCAATTTCTCGAATATTATCGACTTTCACGCCACCATCAATTTCTAAGCGAATGTTACGACCAGAAGCATCAATGCGTTTACGAACCTCACGTAACTTGTCTAACGTCGACGGAATGAAAGATTGACCACCAAAGCCTGGGTTCACTGACATCAGTAGAATCAAGTCCACTTTGTCCATGATGTAATCAAGGCAAGAAAGAGGCGTTGCTGGGTTGAGTACTACACCAGCCTGACAACCGTGTTCTTTAATAAGCTGCAGTGTACGATCTACGTGCTCAGACGCTTCAACGTGGAAAGTAATCATACTCGCACCAGCTTTAGCAAAGTCAGGAACAATGCTATCGACAGGTTTAACCATTAAGTGAACATCGATTGGAGCGGTAATGCCGTAGTCGCGTAGTGCTTTACATATTGGCGCACCAAACGTCAGGTTAGGAACATAGTGATTGTCCATCACATCAAAGTGAACCACGTCAGCACCCGCAGCGAGTACTTTTTCAACGTCCTCACCTAGGCGAGCAAAATCTGCAGAGAGAATGGATGGAGCAATTAAAAAGTCTTTCATACCTAACCTCAGTTGAATTCAAAGCAAGCGAGTATCGCCAAGTTCGCGCAATTCTACCGAAGCGGTTGATTAAATCCTAGCCCTTACCAAGCAGTTATTGATCTTGTGGCTCAAATAACGCCAATAATTCGTCAACCTTATTACGACCTGCACCATTACGGCTGATGGTTCGCTTAACCTTGACCACATTCAGTTGCGCACCGTGATACAGGCGGCGTGTCAAAGTGGTGTCGTGGTTAGAAATCAGCACCGGAATACCACGATCAAACGCGGCGTGCTCAGCCACGTCAGCAAGCGCTGCTTGGTCATCAAGACTAAACCCATTACCTGCATAAGAGGTAAAGTTGGCTGTGTTCGATAGTGGTGCGTATGGCGGATCGCAATATATTACGCTGCCTTTGCGCGCTCGTTTAAAGGTGTCGTGATATCCTTCGCAAACAAACGTGGCTTTCTTCGCTTTCTCAGCAAAGAAAATCAGCTCATTTTCTGGGAAATACGGTTTTTTATAAGAGCCGAAGGGCACGTTAAAGCCACCTTTTTTGTTGTAACGGCACAAGCCGTTAAAACCAAAACGGTTCATATAAAGAAAGGCGACGGAGCGAAACAAGACGTCGTCAGTCTGATTAAACTGGGCGCGAATATCCAAATACACTTCTTTGCGATTGTGTTCAGCAGTGAATAGGCGCTTTGCTTCAGCGACGTAGGTCTCGGGATCTGTTTTTAACAGATTATAGAGGTTAATTAAATCGGGATTGATATCGGCAAGTAAATACTGATCGTAGTCAGTATTTAGGAAGATAGACCCAGCACCAACGAAAGGCTCTACCAGCTTTCTTGCGTCTGGCAAATGCTTTTGAATGTCTTCAACCAAGCCATATTTTCCACCAGCCCACTTAAGAAAGGCGCGTTGCTTTTTCATTACTTGCTCTATCTACTGCCACCCCAAAAATTAAGGCTGGGGAATATATCATAATTCAATTTGTTATGTTGACCTTTCTAGCAGAAAGGTCAGCGAAAATCACCCACAGTGTTCACTGGAAGGTTACTCTTTCCAACGAGTAATTTCTCGCTGTACTTGGCTAAGAGATTTTGGCCAAGGTCCAAGAGACTGGATTTCTTCCGGTAACGCTTCCGCTGCATCACGTGCTGTTTGAATACTTGGATACACATCGTAAGTCACGATGTACCACTTCTCATCTCCACGCAACGTTGGATAAACACGGACTGGTTTGTCAAACGTGTGTTGGTTCAAAAACAACTGAACGTCTTTTAGCTCAGTCATCGCGGCGATTTGCAACGTGTAGTTATTTGCAGGCAAGGCATTGAGTTCTTCACGCGCGAAGGAAAACGTAATTGGAGTCTGCAGTTTCTGCGCACTATCTACGTCAACTACTTCCACTTTTGGTGTGACCACATTTTGAACCTCAGCAGCTTTTGCTACTGCGACAGCAGTATTGTCATCTAATAAGGCATCTACAACGTCCGAGGTAATTACTACGCGCTCTCCAGATTCTGCTACACCGACACTCGCGGTTTCTGATGTTACCGAAGGCGGTAGCGAAGCGGTATCATCCGTGGGTTCTAACTGGGACGGCATTTCTTTGTTAGCCCCTTCCGCTTGTTCTTCAGTAGCGGCATCGACTGGCCCATCTAAGGTAGGAATCACCGTTTGCTCAATCGGTACTTCGCTAGGCTCTGTGCTCTGCGGCGTTGGCGATTTTAGTAGCCAGCTGTAACCTAAAAATAGCAGCAAAACGATAACTGCCACTGTTGCTGCAATCTTGGCAGGTGAACCAACCAATGAACGAATAATCACCTTCTTTTCCATTTTTTGCTCTCCTAACGCCAAAATTTCACCCGGAAGCGGTTTAATGCTAGTAAACGCGCTTTTGACTCTTTTTTCAACGCTTTCATCAATATAGCGCAGCACCAGAGTATCAAAAAAACGCTCAGCCTCCGCGTCGGTCAGTTCATCAACATCCAACTCTACCGGTTTACTATCAAGGCCATGACTCAATCGCGCTAGTCGAGAACTGAGCGAATCGCTAGCACTGAATAATACGATACTTATGTTCTGTTTAGTGACATGCAAAGAGGCGGTATACAGCAGCCATAGCTCGGCAAGTAAGGCTTGTGAGATGTGCTGAGCATCATCGACAACAATAACAATATTGCTCGCCTCACCCTCCAGAATACGCTCAACGCTGTCATGCAGTGAGTCGGTAGCGCTGTACATTGAATGAGGAAAGAGTTGACGAAGAATATTACTGCGGTTCACTTCATCATCTTGATTCGCGAAACAGGTAATCAGTGATTGATTTTTGCCATGTGCCCAGGCTTCGAGATAGCGGTGTGCAAGCCAAGTTTTTCCGGCGCCAGATTCACCTTTGATAACGACAAAACTCGACGCAAATTGAGTCAGTAGCTGCACACGCTCTAGTAGTTGGGTCTGCGAATCTAATTCCAATACTCGCAGCTCATACGACAAACTCATTCTGATCCTATCTACCTAGTCATTAAACCTAAAAAAGGCCCCATTACGGAGCCTCACATCTAACTTACCTTCAATAGCATCGACAATATCGAACTACTGTCGGCACAAGTCGATAGCTTGTTTGATGATGTCACTCGGAACGTCAGAAACCACCTGAGCAGTACCAATAGACGTTGGTAGCACAAGGCGTAACTTACCCGATAAGACTTTTTTATCACGCATCATATGCTTGATAAAGTCTTCAAAACTCATTGATTCCGGAGTGTGTACAGGCAATTTAGCGCGCTCTAGCAAAGTGATAATACGGGTCACTTGCTCTGCGGTTATATCACCAAGCAAATGCGCAGTATGGGCGGCCATAGCTGTACCGGAAGAGACTGCCTCTCCATGTAACCATCTACCATACCCTAGTTCTGCTTCAATCGCATGACCAAATGTATGACCTAGATTCAATAACGCGCGAATACCCGACTCTTTCTCATCTTGAGCCACAACCTCAGCTTTAATCTGACAGCAGCGAGCAATAGCATAAGTCAGGGCTTGTTGATCCAATTCATAAAGCTTATCGAGGTTTTGCTCTAGCCATTCAAAGAAGGCTTCATCATAGATGATGCCATACTTGATCACCTCAGCAACACCCGCGGCGAATTCACGCGCTGGTAAGGTCTTAAGACAGTTGGTATCAATGATGACAGATTGAGGCTGATAGAAAGCACCAATCATATTTTTGCCAAGCTCGTGGTTAACGGCGGTTTTGCCGCCCACAGATGAGTCGACTTGGGATAATAGCGTGGTTGGGATTTGAACAAAATCCACGCCACGTTGATAGCAAGCGGCAGAAAAACCGACAAGATCGCCAATCACACCACCACCAAGGGCAACAACTACCACATCACGACCATAGTTACCTGACAGTAAATGTGTCATGACCGTATTGAAGATGTCTAGTGTCTTGTATTGCTCACCATCAGGCAGTTCGAGTAATGAGGTTTTGCAACCTTTGTTATCAAGCTGCTTCAGAATAGCATCAGCGTAGAGGGGGGAAACGGTGGTGTTAGTGATAACAACCACTGATTTTCCGTCTGGAATTTGGGCAAATTGAGCCGAGTCATTAAATAACCCGGCACCAATTGAAATTGGGTAGCTACGCTCACCAAGTTCGACCGTAATCCGTTCCATGGTTTGCTCTCCTATTGAAGAAAGAAAGTTAGACTTGACCTTCTTCTAGCATTTTTACGATCTGGTTGGCTACCACTTTTGCACTTTGATCATCAGTACGAACCACATAGTCCGCCACATCTTTGTAAAGATCATTGCGCTCGTCCGCTAAAGACTCAAGTACTTCGCGCGGGTTGTCCGTTTGAAGCAGCGGGCGTTTTTTGTCGCGATTTGTGCGAGCAAGCTGTTTTTCGATGGTTGTTTCAAGATAGACAACAATACCACGCGCAGAAAGGCGATTACGGTTGTCTTTACTTTTAACTGAACCACCACCTGTAGCAAGTACAATACCTTGCTGTTCGGTTAGATCGTTAATAACGGTTTCTTCGCGTTTGCGGAAACCTTCTTCACCTTCAACGTCAAACACCCATGCGATGTCTGCGCCTGTACGCTCTTCAATTACTGTATCAGAGTCAACAAACTCCATGTGTAGTTGTTGAGCTAGGTGTCTACCGATTGTACTTTTGCCGGCACCCATAGGGCCAACAAGAAAAATATTACGTTTCTCAGCCATGTTTAGCATTAATTTACAACGTTAATTCAATGACATCGCCACAAGAAAAGACCGAAAAGGAGCCTCGGAAAAAGGGCTTGTGGCACCAATTCCTCACAGATAAGTCGTGATAAGACCCGAAATTATCAAGGTAAGGTGCCTTGAATGCAACTTTATTTTTAGTCCTTTTGAATTATTTGATACTTTACAGATAGTTACTGAGTAATAATCTTAGGAGTTACGAAGATCAGTAACTCATTCTTACCGATGTTTTCATAGGTTCGTCTAAATAATGCCCCCAACCCCGGAATATCACCAAGAAGTGGCACTTTATCTACCTTGCTGGTCATGGCATGTTGAAAAATACCGCCTAACACCACAGTTTCACCATCGTTAACCAGAACTTGAGTTCCTATCCTTTGAGTATCAATCGCCACTGTTTCACCCTCTAAAGTTTTCAACACTTCTCCAACTCTGTCTTGAGTCACATCTAAGTCGAGAATAAGGCGATTGTCGGGTGTGATCTGCGGAGTCACCGTCAAAGAAAGCACCGCTTTTTTAAACTCAACCGCTGTCGCTCCACTCGATGTCGATTTCAAATAAGGAATCTCTGTTCCCTGCTCTATATAAGCAGACTTTTTATTGGTAGTGATAAGACGTGGACTAGATATGATTTCGGCTTTCGATTCACTTTGTAATGCGGACAACTCTAGATCAAGTAACGTATTTGAGCCGAGGCTTGCTACTTGAAATGCGATACTGGCGGCATTGTCAGACAGCGCACCCAAGTTAACATTAAGGAAGTCATCAATGTCCACCTCTCCCCCACCGATGCCTGAGGAAGCAAGGTTACCTTCTATCGTACTGCCGATCGTGGTGTCACCATTTATCGATGTATAACCCCATCGTATCCCCAACTCTTCAATATTACCCTCTTTGATAGTGACCACTCGCGCTTCAATTTGTACCTGTTTCACGGGTATATCGAGTGAGGCAATGATCTCTTTAATTACCCGAAGATTATCCGGCAGTTCTCGCACCAATAAGGCGTTGGTGCGCTCATCGATAGCGACTGAACCTCGTTCAGATAACATACTGACATCACTATCTCCACCAATCATGGCCGCTACATCCGCCGCTTTAGCATAGTTAATGTTAATGATTTCCGATTTAAGTTGACCAATTTGCTCGGCCAAGCGCCCCTTTTCTAACGCTTGCTTCTCTTGTAAATCCAGCTCTGCTTTAGGTGCCACTAAGATGATGTTGCCCTTTACTCGTTTATCTAACCCTTTTACTCGCAGGATAATGTCGAGGACTTCCGTCCATGGCACGCCATCTAAACGCAGGGTTAAGTTGCCTTGGACACTATCGGATGCCACTAAATTAAAGTGGTTATAGTCAGCCAGAAGCTGCAATACACTGCGCACAGGAATGTCTTGGAAATTGATTGAAGTGAGCTTGCCACTATGACTACCAAACAGTTTTTGTTCATCACTTTGTTGCTGAAGCAGAGGTAAAATTGTCACTTTCAGTTGTTTACCATGCATCGTATATTGATATTGAACTGCCGTGACCGTCTCGACAAAGATCCGAACATCGGGACTGTCATCAAATAGTTCTATCTGATTCACTGCGGTAGAAAAATCCGTAACATCCAAAATCGCTAGCTTGTCTGACGCGATTTGGGTTTGCTTTACCACAATATTTATTCCTTGCGACTCGGCGCTAATATCCACAACACTGCCAGCATGAGAAAGCTCAATAACGACTACTGCACGCTTCTGTTTATCCAGTTCAAATGAGACATCAACAAGTTGATTAGTTTGAGGAATGGCGATCAAATCCGTACTGATGAACAACGCCCACAAATAGAATGCCCACCTCCAAATGGACAGCATTTTTCTCGTCACTGTTTGTATCTCCATTACTTCAGTGCCAATGTGATTTGCCGTTGACGCCAACACCCTAATCCATCGGGAAGCGTCTCATGAATAATTAGCTTATCTGCTGTTATCTGTTTAATTAGGCCGCTGTTTTCACCTATGTATTGTCCCGCGCTCACTGTCACTATTCGATTTATAGGTAAAGCCACTAGTCCTCTGCGCTGCTCCCCTTTCCCCATCACTCCTTTCAATTGCATGTCATTAAGCGAGTAACGCTCTAAAGGCACTTTGCTACGGATCTTAGGCTGCCAGCAAGATAAGTTGGCCACAGATTGAGAGTGATTCTGAATCATTGCAGGCAAGTCAAAAGGCGAGCTCCGATTTATGGGCGTAAACTTAATAACCTCGATAGTAGGGAAAAAAGGCGTATCGGCTTGTGTTGTTTTCGCCTCTCGCAACACCTGAGTAACGAACTCATTCAATGAGTCCTGTTTTGCTCGACAACCCATTAACACTGCAATGCTGATAAGCATTAAACTAATTCTTACCAGCATCGCCTTTCTCCCCAAAATCCTCATGCAGTTGATAGGTTGCAGCTTGAACTCGGAAATGTAATACACTGCTTTCCTGACTCACTCGCTGCCACTCAGCATCTTCGATAAGCACCATTCGAGACAACTCGGCAATGGCCTGACTAAAGTGACCAATGTCGTTGTAATTTCCGGTGAGTTCTATATTTATTGGCAGCTTATAGAGAAAGTGCTCCGAAGCGCGCTTGCCCCAGTCAATTCGAGTGAAAGTGAGTTGGTTGTGCAGCCCTTCTTGGTTGACACCGGCAAGTAGTGTCGCGAGTTCTTGTTGAACTGGTAATAAATGAAGTAACCGTTGATAGCGACTTCTCACCAGCTCAAGTTGCTGCTTTTTATTAGGCAGGTTCGCCGTTTGCGCAACTACTGTTTTTAGCTCTAGTTTTAACCGTTGTTCCAACTGCACAGCTCGTTCTAACTCATCAGAATAAGACTTTGTTGAAAACCAAAACCATGCATAACTCGATGACATGAAAACCAATAGGCCGATAACAAGCTGGTAGTTAAATGGCCAATCTTTTATGTCATCCAGTTCAAAGTCCAACACTTGTCGTTACCCCACTTCTTTCGACTGAAATATCTTTAGTGCTGGCGGCAACAAAGTACTCAGAGATACTTGAAACGAGAGTTCAAATGCTTGGTAGCTTTTATCAAACCGCTGACGCCCATGAACAATAGAGTGAATTTCGACATAACTAACGGTGGGTTCCTGTTCAAATCGTTCCAACATTTCGGCCAGCAGCGCTGTATTTTCACTGATACCAAACAATTTAAAACGCTTTCCTCGCATACGAATCTTATCGATATACACACCTTGAGGAATCAGGGCTGGAATCAGATTCATTACTGCTGTTGTTTTGCCTCGTTCCGCTTGCAGTGTTTGTACCAACTCTAGACGCTGCAGAAGATTTTCGTATTGAGTGGCTACATCCGATAGCTGATTCATCCGCAGCCTTTGCTCAGTGATAGCCTTTTGAAGATAGACAACACGCTGATTCTGAATCGCCACCTCCGACTCGAAATGGTGCAGCGCCAATGTAGAAATAAAGTAGCCACCTAATACAGCAGTGATGCTCAATATTACAAAGCGCTGTCGGTGATGACGACGCTGCTGCTCACGCCAAGGCAGTAAATTAATCACTGACATTTAGTGCTCCTGAGTCCAGTGAATCGCGTTAAGCGCGATGCCCAACGCAGTAGCATAAGTACTGCCTAATTTATATTGGTTATCACTCAGCGAGGTGAGATAGTCACTGATGCACTCAACGCTCATATTGGTGCGGGTGGTAATCAAGTCCACCACATCGCTGTCTTGAACATGACCACCGGTAAGGAACAGCCCTCCAACTTGATGTCCTTCAAGCATGGAACGGAATAATTGTAATTGCGCACTCACTTTATGCAGCACGGTCCCAAACTGCGTTGAAATAGCGGAGTTATAAGGCGCTTGAATAGCGAGATGAGCGTCTTGATCGCACGTTATGCTCCAAGCTTTGTGCAGCTCTAAAGGCAGTTGAAACGGCGGCAGTAATGACACATTGGTCTGTCCTACATCTAGTAACACCCAATTACTGAACTGTGGGTAGGTCGTCAGCACTAACTTCTGAACACTGCGCAACGCATGAATATTAGTGCTAATCAGTTGTGGTTTAAAACCAAGTGCTTTGACTACTTGAGTCCAGTTATCAATGATATTGTGACGCGCTACATGAACTTGATAGGCTGCTGTCTCTTGATTGGGATGTGGCTCGTTTTGGGGTGGCACAGCGACATAGTCAATCGCTAAAGCCTCTGAATCATACGGCGTTTGATAGCTCATTGCTTGGTGAACGGCATACTCAAGTTCATCATTAACAAGTCTAGCGTCCAAGTTAATCACTTTACTCACCACGGTACTTTCTGGAATCGCTATGGCTGCCTGTTTACGGAAAATGGGCACGATCTTTCGGAGAATTTTAAGTTTCTTAACAGTTTCTTGATGTTTGAGCGTATAGGGATCAGCGAAAATGGCGGCGCAACCATTAAGCTCTAGTTGGTTTACAATTTTGATGTCAGAACCTTCATACGTCAGCACGACTGCTTTCGTACTGTGATGACCGATATCGATACCTGTAATCCATTTTCTTGCCATTTAAATAACCTCAACGAATGCATTAACAATGTGAAAAGGTTGAGATCGACGCTCAAATAAGCGTTAATTAACCCTAATAGGTAAATTTTTGGTCTAGAGTACAAGTAATTGCCTACCCATAACCTTAATTAATCAGGGAATCTCCGGTGAAGTTCATAAAGAGACTGTTGGTTTTTGCATTGATTTGCATGCTGCTTGGAGTCGGTACCATCTTCGGGTTTTACTACTACGTAAAACCTGAGTTACCCGACGTTGCAACGTTAAAAGATGTACAGCTACAAACTCCAATGCAGGTGTTTAGCCAAGATGGGAAGTTGATCGCACAGTTTGGCGAAAAGCGTCGTATTCCAATATCTTACGATGAGATCCCTCAAGAGCTTATCGATGCGCTGATTGCGACGGAAGACAGTCGCTACTACGACCACTATGGTTTTGACCCAATTGGTATTACACGTGCTGCAGTAGCCGTCATTGCTTCTGGTAGCGCGTCTCAAGGTGCGAGTACCATTACCCAACAGTTAGCTCGTAACTTCTTCTTATCTAACGAGAAGAAGGTCATGCGTAAAATTAAAGAGATCTTTATTGCGGTACACATTGAGCAATTGCTAAGCAAGCAAGAGATCATGGAGTTGTACGTCAATAAAATCTTCCTAGGTTATCGCTCATACGGCTTTGGTGCAGCAGCACAAGCTTATTTTGGACGCGACCTTAAAGATCTAACGCTAAGTGAAATTGCTGTGCTGGCTGGTTTGCCTAAAGCGCCATCAACAATGAACCCGATCTATTCGGTCGAACGTGCAACGCAGCGCCGCAACGTGGTGCTGTCTCGTATGTTGTCAGAGAAGTACATCACTCAAGCGCAATTTGATGAAGCTCGTGCCGAACCTATTATTTCTCAATATCATGGTGCAGAGATCGAACTCAGCGCACCTTATGTAGCAGAAATTGCTCGAGCTTGGATGGTAAATCGCTATGGTGAAGCAGCATATGAATCTGGTATGCGCATCACCACAACAATTGACTCTAAGCTGCAAAAAGCGGCTCATATTGCAGCCATCAAAAACTTGCTTAGCTACGATGAACGTCACGGTTATCGTGGTGCTGAAAAAGTACTTTGGAAACCAGACCAAACAGCAATGAGTCAAGAAGAGATCGCCAAACATCTTCGCAGCCAACCAACGTATGGCGAGCTACGCCCAGCCGTTGTTGAGAAGGTCGAAGGTAAAACAGCTACGGTATACGTTAAGAGCTACGGCGAGCAGACCATTGATTGGGACAACATGAAATGGGCACGTAAGTTTAGAACCGATGACCGTCAGGGCGATGCACCAAAAACAGCGTCAGATATCGTAGCGGTTGGCCAGCAAATTTGGGTGCGCGCTGCCGATTTAGACGGTACGCCAGATGTGGCTCTTGAGGATAAAGAAGTACAAACCGAAGAAGGCGAGACACCAGAACCTGTAGCGATTACATGGCGCTTAAGCCAAGTTCCGAATGCAAATACCGCTTTCGTCGCTATCAACCCTGAAAATGGTGCTGTGCTTTCTTTAGTTGGTGGCTTTAACTTTGTTCACAGCAAGTTTAACCGTGCTACTCAGTCGGTGAGGCAAGTAGGTTCTAGTATCAAACCATTTATCTATGCCGCTGCATTGGATAAAGGGATGACACTGGCAAGCCTAGTCAATGATGCCCCAATCAACAAATGGGACAAGAGTGCAGGTACCGCATGGCGCCCGAAAAACTCACCACCGACCTATACTGGCCCTACTCGTCTAAGAATTGGTCTAGCACAATCTAAAAACGTCATGGCTGTACGCGTACTACGTGAAGTTGGTTTAGATGAAACTCGTGATTACCTGACTCGTTTTGGCTTTGATAAATCGAAGCTACCACGTTCAGAAACGATTGCTCTAGGTGCAGGTAGTTTGACACCTATCCAGATGGCACAAGGTTTCTCAGTGTTTGCCAATGGTGGCTACTATGTAGAGCCTTATTACATAAGTAAGGTTGAAGACCCATTTGGTAAGGTCGAGTTCGAAGCGAATCCAAAAGTAGTGTGTCACCAAGACTGTCCAGAAATGCAAGCACCAGAAATGAACAGTGCAAGCAATGATGACAACAGTGCAGCACCAAGCATTGAAGAAGCGACAAATGCGACAGAGCTAACACCAGTCGACATCGCTCAGTTCAATGAGGAGGACATGAACTCGGACGAACCACGCTATGCGCCAAAAGTTCTGTCGGAACAAACTGCGTTCTTAACTCGAGAAATGCTCTACAGTAACGTCTGGGGTGGTGGTAACTGGCGAGAAGGTACTGGCTGGAACGGTACTGGTTGGCGAGCTCAGAAGCTCAAGCGTCGTGATATCGGCGGTAAAACCGGTACGACTAATGACTCGAAAGATGCATGGTACAACGGTTATGGTCCAGGTATTGTTGCCACTGCGTGGGTTGGTTTTGATGACCACCAACGCAAGCTAGGTCGCACCACAGCAAACCCGAACTTAGGTAAAGACCAAATTACTGGCGCAGAAGCTGGTGCTAAGACTGCGCAACCAGCTTGGGTTGACTTTATGCATGTTGCTTTAGAAGGTCATCCTCAACAAGCGAAGCAAATCCCGAATGACATTACCCGTGTTCGTATTGATCGTGATTCAGGAATGCTAACCAATAAGACCGATGGTTCTACCATGTTTGAATACTTCAAAATTGGTACCGAACCAAAAGAGTATGTCCAAGACAACCTTACTGACACCTTATATTCAAGCGATGAATCGGGTGGCGATAGTCTGTTCTAAGTTTGAACGATAAATAAGAAAAAAGGGGCGTTTACGCCCCTTTATGATATCTGAGAGTTGCTATTTAGAGCAGTCTCAAAGCTAGCCTGATCGTTAGCTTAAATACTCGGTAATCGCCTTAGCCAACTTTTCAAACCTTGCGCGAAGCGGCGAACCTGGTCGATAAGCAAGGACAATACTTCGAGAAGGCGTTGGATTAATCGCAGTCACATAACAAACACCATCTTTCACTTTTTCAGTCGGTAAGGAGAGCTCTGGCAATAAAGTAATACCTGCGCCAGCTGCCACCATATTTCGTAGCGTCTCAAGGCTCGTCGCTTTAAAACGCTCATCATCCCGAGCGCCAGCAGCAAAACAGAAGCCTAACGCTTGGTCGCGTAAACAGTGTCCATCGCCTAATGAGAGTACGGTCTGGCCATTCAACTCTGCCATTTCGATCTGGTCCTTGTTAGCCCATTCATGATCACAAGGTACAGCCACACTCATTGGCTCGTTATATACTTCAATTTCTTTAAAAGGTGCCGTTTCGGGTACCGAAGCCAGAACTAAACAATCCAATTTACCTTCTTCCAACTGTCTTACTAGCTGATGAGTTTGCGCTTCATGCAAATAAAGCTCTAGCTCCGGAAACGCATCTTTCAGTTTAGGGATGATTTTAGGAAGTAAATAAGGTCCAACGGTGGGAATGAAACCAATGTGCATAGGTCCAGTCATTTCACCACTCTGCCCTGCCGCCATCTCACGAAAGGTTTTTACTTCTTTTAACACACGCTTAGCCTGCTCCACCAACTGCAAACCCGCATCGGTGAATAACACTCTTCGACTGCTGCGTTCGAGCAGTGACGTGCCAATTTCATCTTCGAGTTTACGAATTTGACCACTTAAGGTCGGTTGACTGACAAAACATGCCTCAGCAGCCTTACGAAAGTGCTTATGTTCCGCTAGAGCGACGAGGTACTCAAAATCGCGAATGTTCATTGCTGACTCCGATAGAATATAGCTATCGATACCATAACAATAAACGATTAGAACTATCAATCCATTTTTTTGATAATGGTCTCAACGAAGCACAGCAGTAAGCGCTAAGCTCACAGAGATTTTCAAGTTAATCGAATTTAAGATTCCATAAGGACAAGATTATGTTTGCATCTAAAGAAGGCCAAGCCGTTCCTCAAGTGACATTTCCAACTCGTCAAGGTGACGCATGGATTAATGTAACCACTGATGAACTTTTTAAAGGTAAAACGGTTATTGTATTCAGCTTGCCGGGTGCTTTCACACCAACTTGTTCTTCTAGCCACTTGCCACGTTACAATGAACTGTTCCCAGTCTTCAAAGAACATGGCGTAGATGAAATTCTTTGTGTGTCTGTAAATGATACATTTGTAATGAACGCTTGGAAGAACGACCAAGAAGCAGAGAACATTACCTTCATCCCAGATGGCAATGGTGACTTCACTGAAGGCATGGGTATGCTGGTTGAGAAAAACGATCTTGGCTTTGGTAAGCGCTCATGGCGCTACAGCATGTTGGTGAAAGATGGCATCGTAGAAAAAATGTTTATCGAACCAAACGAGCCGGGCGACCCGTTCAAAGTCTCTGACGCAGATACTATGTTGGGTTACATTGCACCTGATTACCGAACTCAAGAATCAATCACAGTATTCAGTAAGCCTGGTTGTCCGTTCTGCATGAAAGCAAAACAGAACCTGATTGACCACGGCTTGCAGTATGAAGAGGTCATTCTGGGTAAGGATGCAACAACGGTAACACTGCGCGCTATCTCTGGTCGTACTACAGTTCCGCAAGTCTTTATCGGCGGTAAACACATTGGTGGTAGCGAAGAGCTAGAAGCTTATCTAGGCTAAAGCTTCTTACACTCAAATAGACACTAAAAAAGCGAGTCCCATATGGGCTCGCTTTTTGGTTTCATCTTAGGGTAGCTTTTGGCTTACTTTGTCTCAATTTCAGCAGCAATAACAGAAATCTCTACCAACAGCGCTTCACGGGCCATATCACCAGTCACACACGCACGAGCTGGAGCAAAACCAGCGGGAACCCAAGCATCCCATACTGCGTTCATTGCTTGGAAATCTTGCATGTCTTTTAGGTAGATAGTTGCCGACAGCATGTGCTCTTTGTCACTACCCGCTTCCAAGAGCAACGCTTCAACCTTATCGAGCATGGTTTGTGTCTGCTCTGTAATATCTTTCGTCGCGTCCGCACAAACCTGACCACATAGGTAAATCGTACCGTTGTGCTTAACAATGCGGCTCATGCGCTCTTTCGTATGGATGCGTTCAATCATTCTTCTCTTCTTAGTCTCAGAGGACGGCTTATAGTGAAACAGGAAAGCGTATTCTAACGGATTCGATAGAAGTTCAACACGGCTACACTGTGACATGCTTGGCGATAACAGAATTCAATCAAGGATTTGGCCAAACGGCAGAAAGAAAAAAGCCCCGTAGTCAACCTTGACTCGGGGCCTTCTTAGATTCTTCTAAGAAAAAGCAGTGGTACTTTAATAGACCGCGCCTTTTCTTATTTGTTCCCAGAAAAATGATCTTTTTTTAAAACTTTTTCGATCTTTTTCTTACTCAGTTATTTTTCAATGAGTTAGGCAACATTCATCTTAGTAATTATTTGCTCTACTAAGTTAACTTCCAACGCTACCTCATCACAAGCATGCTGTCTTGGACACTGATCACAGTCTTTCAGAACTTTCTCAGGCAATAGCGTCTTCGACGTTGGAATGAAATCATGCTTCATAAAGAACTCTGGCGTACGAGTTAGTACAAAGACCTTCTTAATCGCCATCTTACGCGCTTTCTCAACCAGGTGTTGCACAATAGCAGTACCTTGCCCTTGACCTTGCCAACCTGCTTCGACACCTAGTGAGCGAATTTCAGCCAGTCCTGAGTCATACACATACAAGGATGCACAGCCTGTTACTTCCCCATGATGTTCTGCTACCGCAAATGAGCCAATGTCACGCACCAATTCATTACGACTGCGCGGTAAGTTCTCTCCAAGGTTGGCCCAATAAGCCACCATGCTTTCCAAAGCATCGATATCAGTGAGTCTTGCAGAACGGACTTTCACTGCCGAGTTATCACGAGCACTTAGACGCTTTTCTGCCTGATCAACTGCATAAGCCACTTGCTGAGGCGCAACACCACCTAAGGCACTACGTTTCTCAAGACAGCTTTCAATAGTAAGAATGTCATACACGTCTTGTTCAATGACTGGAGAGAACTCTTGCAGCTCAGCAATAGATAATTCTTCTAGAGCACAGCCCTTAGCAATTGCACTCACCACCGCAACGCCAACAATATGGTGCGCCTCACGGAACGGAATACCTTTAGCAACCAGATAATCAGCAAGCTCGGTCGAGTTTGCGTAACCTTGCTTCGCCGCTTCAAGAGTACGTTCACCATTTACCTTGATACCATCAAAACACAGTGCTGCCATTTCCATGCAGTCGTTCCAGGTATCTAGTGCATCGAATAGACCTTCTTTGTCTTCCTGCATATCTTTATTGTAAGCAAGTGGCAACGCCTTTACTGTCATCATCATGCCAGCCAATGAACCGTAGACACGGCCCGTTTTACCACGAATTAACTCAAGCGCATCCGGGTTCTTTTTCTGTGGCATTAGAGAAGAGCCAGACGTCACTGTATCTGCGAGCTCAATGAAATTAGATTCACCAGAGTTGTAGAAGATCATGTCTTCAGCGAGACGAGATAGGTGCAACATCGAGATAGATGCGATAGACATCAGCTCCATAACATGGTCACGGTCTGATACGGAATCCAGACTATTACGTGTTGCTCTTCTGAAACCAAGGTTATGAGCTAGCTGCTCACGATCCATCGGATAAGCCGTCCCAGCAAGTGCTCCTGAGCCTAATGGGCATGTATCCAGACGCTTGATAGCATCTTCCAAACGCGAATAATCACGCTCAAACATCTCTACGTAAGCCAAACACCAATGTGCAAATGTCACCGGTTGAGCACGCTGCAAGTGAGTGTAGCCAGGAAGCACAGTATCTTGATGGACTCTCGCCACCTCAACCATTTGCGATTGCAGTCTATCTAAACCGAGTAATAGCTGTTGACCTTGCTGACGACACCATAACTTTAGATCGGTCGCTACTTGGTCATTACGAGAACGTCCAGTATGCAGTTTTTTGCCGAGGTCGCCGACTTTGCTAATAAGCTGTTGTTCAACCCAGCTATGAATATCTTCCGCATCAGAGCGTAAGATTTGCTTAGGGTTCTCCATGACCTCAAGCTTAAGTTCGTTTAATGCCAACTCAAGCTTTTGCTGTTCTTCCTCAGTTAATACATCCACCGATACCAGCGCTTTTGACCAAGCAATTGAGCCAACAATGTCTTGCTCAGCAAGTCGGTAATCAAAGCGCAATGAATCATTAAAGTCTTTGAATCTCGTATCTGCTGCTTGGGTAAATCTTCCGCCCCATAATGCCATCGTGTCTCTCCTAACTGCTCAATCTTCACTGCTTTATTCGGCTTGAATCTGATGCAACTCAGTTTCTTTATTGTTAGGGTTCAACTTACGGCAAATTGAATTAAAAATAAAGTAAAAATTCATTTATTTCACATAAATATTCAAAACAAATCAATTTAGTGACTGACGTTGCGGCAAAAAACAAGAAACCCATTTGATATCAAATGGGTTTCGTTATTTCAATCAGTATAGCGAAGCATGCGATCTCATGCAGGGTGATATGAGATTACTTTCTCTTCACTTCGTTAAGAGCACGGATACGGCTTGAAAGTGAGTACAGGCGGATAAAGCCTTCTGCATGACTTTGGTCATACACTTCATCTTCACCAAACGTAGCAAACTCTTCGCAGTACAGGCTGTTCACACTGCGTTTTTGCGTCACAATCGCTTGACCTTTGTATAGTTTGATAACGACTTCACCGTTAACGTCTTGAGCAAGCTCTTCTGACGCTGCAAGAATTGACTTACATAATGGCGTAAACCAACGACCATCATAAACAAGGTGCGACGCTTTAATGCCTAGCTCTTCACGGAACTCAAACGACGTTTTATCCAAAACAAGTTGCTCAACCGCACGCAGCGCTTCCATCATAATAGTGCCCCCCGGAGTTTCATAACAACCACGAGACTTCATACCAACCAAACGGTTTTCAACGATATCAATACGACCAACACCGTGCTTCGCGCCTTTCTCATTTAGGTACACTAGCGCATTGTATGGCGTCATTTGCTCGCCATCGACAGCAACGACTTCACCTTGTTTTACTTCTAAAGTCACATACTCCGCTTCGTTTGGCGCTTGCTCTGGGTCAACAGTCCATACCCAGCAATCTTCATTTGGTGCATTCCAAGTATCTTCTAGAACACCACCTTCTGTAGAGATATGCCATGCGTTCGCATCACGTGAGTAAATCTTGGTCAGAGAAGCAGTACATGGAATATTACGCTCAGCCAGATAGTCTAAGCACTCCTCACGACTAACGAGATCCCATTCACGCCAAGGTGCTATCACTTTTAGGTCAGGAGCAAGCGCTGCAAATGCACCTTCAAAACGAACTTGGTCATTACCCTTACCTGTACAGCCATGACACAGTGCGTCCGCGCCTACTTTACGTGCCACTTCAACCTGAGCCTTCGCAATGATAGGACGTGCCATTGACGTGCCCAGTAGATATTTGCCTTCGTAATACGCACCCGTTTTTAACGTAGGGAAGATATAATCTGCGACCATTTCTTCTTTAAGGTCAGCGATGTAACACTCTGATGCACCCGATGCTTTGGCTTTTTCTTCAATGCCGATAAGCTCTTCTTCGCCCTGACCAACATCCGCCACAAATGCTACAACTTCACAGTCATAGTTTTCTTTTAGCCATGGAATGATCACAGACGTATCCAGACCGCCGGAATAGGCTACAACAACTTTTTTTACAGATGGTTTGCTCATGTTTCTCTCCTTGTCCGAGCCTGATTTTGGCGGTCAGTGCCTCGGGTTACTCAACTATTCAGATAACTGTTTTAACAAAAATTAATTGGGTACGAACTGGGTGCCGATGCTTTTACCAGCAAACAATTCGACTAACTTATTCGGATAGCGCCACGTGGCGACTTCAATTGGACGGCCAAGATCGTTCGCCGCTTCCAGAGCAGCTTGAACTTTAACGATCATGCCGTCGGTAATCACTTTGCCTTCAATCAAGGCATCCGCCTCTTGCTGAGTTAAGCTCGGCAACAAATGACCTTTGCCATCTAATACTCCACTCACGTCAGAGAGCAGGACTAATTCCGCATCTAATGCACCCGCTACAGCAACAGCCGCTTGGTCCGCATTAATATTCATTAGCTGACCTTGGTTATCAAGACCGATGGAGCTAATGATAGGCAGAGCACCGGTTTTGAGGACAGCTTGTAATACCGCAGGGTTACCTGGTTTCGCACTACCAACAGCACCTAGTTCAGGATCTAACTCGCTCACTTCACACAAGCCGCCATCAGCAAGACTCAAACCTACCGCATTAATACCTGCTTTGATGGCATCACCTTGAAGCAACTTGTTGGCCGTACCAGCCAGTGCGCCAGCAATTAATGGAATTTGGTCGTAAGGAGTAACACGTAGCCCTTGCTTTTTTACTGTTGGAAGATTCAATTGCTTCATTAAATCATCCACCAGGTAGCCACCACCATGAACAATCACAATCTCTCGTTGTGCTTGTTTCTGATAGTCGGAGATTGCTGCAAACAGTTTCCCCAGTGTCTTTGAACAAGACAGCGCAGCACCACCTAATTTGATAACTAATGGTGTATTTTGATTACTCATTCCGCGTTCCTCGCTCTAGATAAGTGCCGTTAACTGGGCAAACTGGTTTTTAATGTTTAGGCATTGCATTGCTTGGCTCGATGCCCCTTTTAGCAAGTTATCAATGGCTGAAACAACGATGATATGTTGACCCTGTAGCTTCCAACCTAAGTCGCAGAAAGGGGTGTTCTCAACATCTTGAATTCTTGGAATCACATTATCTTTAACGCGTACACCAGGCTGTCCTTGATACGCTGACGCGAATGCAGCTTCAACTTGTTCCTCAGTCACACCCTCATTGAGCTTCATGGTAATCGTTGCAAGGATGCCACGTTTAAAGCTGCCTAAATGAGGCGTAAAGATCACATCACAACCTAAGTGTGTGGCAATCTCTGGCTGATGTCTGTGATTGAACAACCCGTATGGTTGCAGGCTCACTTCACAAAAACTATTGCTCATGGTCGCTTTACGGCCCGCACCTGTCACTCCACTAGTGGCGTTAATCACTGGCCACATTTGGGTATCGATAATACCAGCTTCCAGCAAAGGCTTAATCGCCAGTTGCGAAGCGGTTGGATAACATCCCGGAACAGCAACTAATTGAGCCTGCTCGATATCTTGTGCATTCCATTCAGCTAAGCCATACGCCGCCTTGTCCAACCAGCTTTCATTTTGATGCTCAAAGCCGTAGAACGTGGTATAAAAATCGTCGGCTTTAACCCTATAAGCACCTGATAAGTCAAACACTTGGCAACCTTGTTCTAAAAATTCTGGTGCCAAGTCATGACTGACTTCATGCGCTGTGGCAAGAAAAACAATATCGCATTCACCTGCCGCCTTTTTGACGTCGTTTAATGGTTGAACCGACATATCGACTAAGCCTGCAAGTTTGCCATGCAGTTGTGAAATCGGCTTACCTGCATCCACACTATTGGCGGACACGTATAAACCTGATAGCGTGAGTTCAGGGTGTTTTGTGACCATAAGAGCGAGCTCCGCTCCTGTGTATCCTGTTGCGCCAATAATGGTGGTTTTCAGCATTTCTCTACATCCGTTAATGAGTCTGTTGAACTAGGCTTGTTATATCGGTTTATGAATATGGCAATTAATGACTATAAATATAAAAAAAAGCTCTTTAATTGATTTTTTATTCATTAATTTTGATTTAATATGTGTTTTACCGTCTTAAGATTAATCTGTCAACAGTAGAAGCGAAGATAATATGCAATTACCCAGTTTTTTAGAGGTCTACAAAGGCCTAATTAGCACTCCTTCGATCAGCTCCACCGATCCGAGTTGGGATCATGGCAATGCAAAAGTCATCGAAAAGCTGGCGACTTGGATGAAGGATCTTGGCTTTGATGTTGAAGTTATCGAGGTAGAGCCACACAAATTCAATATGATTGCGAAGAAGGGCCAAGGTGAAGGTGGCTTACTCTTAGCTGGCCATAGCGATACCGTACCTTTTGATGAAGGCCGTTGGAGCTTTAACCCTCATGAACTAACCGAAGCTAACGATCGTTTCTATGGTCTAGGAACGGCAGATATGAAGGGCTTCTTCGCCTTCATTTACGAGGCAGTGAAGAAAATTGATTGGAGCAAACAGACCAAACCTCTTTATGTCTTGGCCACGTGCGATGAAGAAACCACAATGCTTGGCGCACGACACTTTACGGATAATGCACCTTTCAAACCTGATTATTGCATTATTGGCGAACCAACCAGCTTGGTGCCTATCCGCGGTCATAAGGGGCACGTAGCTAACGCCATTCGTGTAACAGGAAAGTCCGGTCACTCGTCAGATCCTGCGCTTGGCGTTAATGCGATTGAGATTATGCACGAAGTGTTGTTTGCCATGATGAAGCTGCGTGATCGCTTAATCAAAGAATACCATCACCCTGGATTTGCAATACCTAGCCCAACCTTGAACCTTGGACATATTCACGGTGGTGACAGTGCCAATCGTATTTGTGGCTGCTGTGAGCTGCATTATGACGTCAGACCGCTACCGGGAATTAGCTTAGATGGACTGGATAATTTGTTACGAGATGCATTAAAAGAAGTCGAAGCTAAATGGCCAGGCAGGTTATCCATCACTGCGTTGCATGAACCTATTCCCGGATACGAGTGCGATCACCATCATCCGTTTGTTGGTGGCATGGAGGCACTGTGCGAAATCCCGTCAGAAACGGTTAACTACTGTACTGAAGCACCGTTCTTACAGCAATTGTGCCCAACTTTGGTGCTTGGACCTGGCTCTATTGACCAAGCACACCAACCTGATGAGTTCTTGAGTTTCGATTTTATCGATCCAACCATCGATATTTTAGCTAAATCTATACGCCAATATTGTTTCGAGTAACTTACAAGCTGTAATAAAATTTCAACAATTCAATGAATAAAGTTCACTAAGTGTGCGGATTTCGTGCCAACACGATAAACGCAAACTTGGTTTACTTTATTTGACTCGCACTAGCATTTTTAGCTAGATTGTGAGGCTGAGAAGGAATAATGGATGTAGTTAAATTACAAGGCAGGACGACTATGAACGAAAAATATGCCCCATTGAAGAGCAATGTTAGGATGCTAGGGCACTTGTTGGGTAACACCATCAAGGAAGCGCATGGAGACGAGATTCTCGAGAAAGTAGAGAAAATTCGTAAGCTTTCCAAATCCGTTGTGCGTGCAGGCAATGAAGCCGATCGTGAATTACTAATTGAAGAGATTACCAACCTGCCGAATGAGCAACTCACACCTGTCGCTCGTGCATTCAACCAATTTCTAAATTTGACCAACATTGCCGATCAATACCACACCATTTCACGTAGCTGTGAAGCAGATGTGTGTGAACCGGATCCAATTTCGTCATTATTTTCAAAACTAAGCCAAGAAAACATCAGCAAGCTCGATAGCGCTCAAGCGGTTCGTGATCTTAATATCGAACTTGTGCTAACGGCTCACCCAACCGAAATCACTCGTCGCACCATGATTAACAAGCTGGTGAAAATCAATGAGTGCTTATCTAAATTAGAGCTAAACGAACTTTCGGTTAAAGAACGTAAAAGAACCGAGCGTCGTCTGGAACAATTGATTGCCCAAAGCTGGCACTCAGATGTAATTCGTCAGCAACGCCCAACGCCACTTGATGAAGCAAAATGGGGCTTTGCGGTTGTTGAAAACTCGCTTTGGGAAGCAGTACCAGAATTCTTACGTGAATTTGATGAGAAGCTGAAAGGCTTCCTTGGTGAAGGTCTGCCTATTGATGCGCGTCCAGTGCATTTCTCATCTTGGATGGGGGGCGATCGCGACGGTAACCCATTTGTGACTCACAAGATCACGCGTGAAGTCATGCTTCTCTCTCGCTGGAAAGCAGCAGAACTTTACCTGAAAGATTTCCAAGAGCTGATCACTGAGCTCTCGATGGTCAAATGTAACGACCAAGTTCGTGAGCTTGCTGGCGAACAACACGAACCATACCGTGCAATTCTAAAACCAGTACGTACGTTGTTAATGAATACCCTTGAAGTGATTGAAGCACAAATCAATCGTCAAGAGGTGCCAAACAAACCGATTCTCGAAGATGCCGACCAACTTTGGCAACCGCTAATGGCGTGTTACAAGTCACTGCGTGAAAGCGGTATGGCTATCGTTGCCGACGGTTCACTGCTGGATACCCTACGCCGTGTTAAAGCGTTTGGTGTACACCTAGTACGTCTCGATATTCGTCAAGAAAGCACTCGTCACTCAGACGTTATCTCTGAGCTTACTCGCTACCTAGGTCTAGGCGACTACGACCAGTGGGGCGAGCAAGACAAAATATCATTCCTTATCAATGAGTTGAGCTCTAAGCGTCCATTGCTTCCTCGCGATTGGGAGCCATCGGAAGACGTTCAAGAAGTATTGGATACTTGCCGTGTTATCGCTTCACAATCTCGCGAAGCCTTCGGAGCCTATGTCATTTCTATGGCACGTACTGCCTCAGATGTACTGGCTGTACACCTAATTCTTCAAGAGTGTGGTTGCAAGTTCCGTATGGACGTGTGTCCGCTCTTTGAAACGCTAGACGACCTGAATAATTCTGAAGCTGTTATGAAGCAGCTGTTCGATATCGATTGGTATCGCGGCTATATTCAAAACCATCAAATGGTAATGATTGGTTACTCAGACTCCGCTAAAGATGCCGGTGTTATGTCGGCAGGCTGGGCACAGTACAGCGCTATGGAATCCTTGGTCGAAGTGGGCGAACAGGCCGGTATCGATATTACACTCTTCCATGGTCGTGGCGGTACCATCGGTCGTGGTGGTGCGCCTGCACACGCAGCACTGTTGTCTCAGCCACCTAAGAGTCTGAAAGGCGGCTTACGCGTAACTGAGCAAGGCGAGATGATCCGCTTTAAGCTTGGTTTACCAGAGATTGCTGTAAACAGCTTTAACTTATACGCCAGTGCGATTCTAGAAGCTAACCTTCTGCCACCACCAGAACCAAAACAGGCATGGCGTGACCTAATGGAAGTGCTCTCTGAAGTGTCTTGCGAAGCTTATCGTAAAGTAGTTCGTGGTGAACCTGACTTTGTTCCGTACTTCCGTCAAGCTACCCCTGAACTTGAGCTGGGTAAACTACCACTAGGTTCTCGTCCTGCGAAACGTAACCCTAATGGCGGCGTAGAAAGCTTACGTGCGATTCCTTGGATTTTCTCATGGAGTCAAAACCGCTTAGTTCTGCCTGCTTGGTTAGGGGCCGGAGAAGCGATTCAATACTCCATTGATAAAGGTCACCAAGCTCTGCTGGAAGAAATGTGTCGTGAATGGCCATTCTTTTCGACTCGTCTTGGTATGTTAGAGATGGTGTACACCAAGTGTAATATGGAAATCTCACGCTATTATGACCAACGCTTGGCCGCACCAGAGCTATTACCATTGGGTGATAAACTGCGAGCTCAACTGCAGCAAGACATTAAAGCGGTACTTAATGTAGAGAACCATAACCACCTAATGCAGAGTGATCCTTGGGGTCAAGAATCAATTCGCTTGCGCAACACCTATGTCGAACCACTCAATATGCTTCAAGCTGAGCTGTTGTATCGCACTCGTCAAAGCGAAGACACTGAAGCTGAACTAGAAGAAGCACTCATGGTAACTATCGCTGGCATCGCAGCAGGCATGCGAAACACCGGTTAGACGATATATAATTTTACAAAAAAGACAAAAGGTCGCACATTGCGGCCTTTTATTTTTAGTGGCATACTTATTGAGAGTTTTGTTAGTTTTTTGAAGTGGTATCACGTTCTATTCCACTTCTTGCTTATAGAATTCGATATACTTACTTACCACTGTTCGATAAAACAAAAATACTATTATATCGACAGTGCGGGTCACGTGATCACGTGGCTTCCTAGGTGACAAAGGCTTAAAACAAGGTTACACGTGCCAAGATGATTGGCATTGCTCTTTTGCGCGAGTTTCCTGGAATCATTTTTGAATTCCAAGGCGCTTTCGCAGTCGTACATCTGCGACGTGGAGCAACATAATTATTATTACGTTATTGACCATTTGGACTTAAGACATGTCACTACCACACGTAATCCTTACTGTTCTTAGCACTCGCGATGCGACTGGCTATGACATTACTAAGGAATTTTCTGCGAGCATCGGTTACTTCTGGAAAGCAAGCCACCAGCAAGTTTATCGTGAGCTAAACAAAATGGCGGACAAAGAACTGGTTACTTGCAAACTTGAACCCCAAGAAGGCAAACCAGATCGTAAAGTTTATTCAATCACTGACTCAGGCCGTAGCGCGTTAGGCGAATGGTTTGAACAACCAACTGTACACCCTACCGTTCGTGATGAATTCTCAGCGAAGCTAGCGGCCTGTGCGGTACAACCATCAGCTGCATTCCGCATTCAACTTGAAGAGTTGATCGAAGAATCGAAAAAGCTTGTTGCACACTACCGTGAAATTGAAGCAGCCTACTACGCTACACCAAACACATTAGACAAACACGCTCGCCTTGAGCGTCTAACACTGCGCCGTAACCTACTTGCTCGTCAAGCATGGTTAGAATGGGCAGAAGAAGCGCTGTCTGAATTAGAAGCGTTAGCGTAAAACAAATAGACAAGCTAGGGTCGCTATCGACCTAGTTTGGTTCTTGAGTTCAAAAAAGCGTCAGGAGTATCGTAATACACCTGACGCTTTTTTGTTGTAATTGAGGAAGTCTTAAGAGATCACTAAACTTGGGGGGCGTACGCCTAGTGTATGGCACAGTGCGTAAGTCATTTCAGCACGGTTTAGTGTGTAGAAATGAAAGTCCTTTACTCCTTCACGACTCAATACGCGAACCATATCAATCGCCTGACTAGCACCTACTAATTGGCGAGTCACAGGGTCGTCATCCAAACCTTCAAACTGCTTCTGCATCCAACCAGGTACTTTTACCTTGTTCATGCCGGCAAAGCGTGACGCCTGCTTAAAGTTTGAAACTGGTAGGATACCTGGAACAATTTCCACATCGATACCAGCGGCCACACAACGGTCGCGGAAACGCAGGTAACTTTCTACATCAAAGAAAAACTGAGTAATCGCTCGGTTTGCACCTGCATCCACTTTGCGCTTTAGGTTCAGTAGATCCGCTTGAGCACTCTTCGCTTCTGGATGTACTTCTGGGAAAGCCGCTACAGAAATATCGAAATCATGACGCGACTTTAGCAGTTCAACCAGATCCGAGGCATACATATCCGGCTGACCACCACCCGCAGGGATATCACCACGTAGCGCAACGATGTTCTTGATACCGTTGCTCCAATAATCCTCAGCAATATCAATAAGCTCATCACGAGACGCATCAATACAAGTCAGGTGCGGCGCCGCGACAAGTCCGGTCTCTGATTTAATTTCTTTGATAATTGAGTGAGTACGGTCGCGCTCGCCAGAGTTCGCTCCATAGGTCACAGAAACAAACTTAGGTTGCAGCGTTTTAAGACGGTGAACAGACTTCCAAAGGGTTTCTTCCATTGTTGGCGTGCTCGGTGGAAAGAACTCAAATGAAACGTTGATATTGTCAGAAAGCTCAGCAATATTCTGGTTCAAAGCATCGATGTGTCCAGCGTGTGTGTATCCCATGGTTCTCTCCCTAAATACCAAGGTTGGTTATCCCATCCAACCTTAGATAAAACCTGTCTGTCTATATCTGAATTTTATGTTTTGACGTTTAGACGTCTATATGTCTACAGAATGAAATGAATGGCATTTAAAGTCAATAGAGTCATTATGAATTTTTTTCATGTACTTAGTTAAGGAAACTAAAGCAGAGTCACGCGTTTCAGGAGATCTTCACTTTCGAGAAAGTAACGAGTGATGGGGTAAGAAGGGACATAAGGCAAAAGCAACAAATAAAAAGGCTAGCGGTTATCGCTAGCCTAGAGATAGAACTAATTTAAAACCAACAACTTGTTGTGCGCTAGAAGAAACTCGACATTAGATTTAAATCCGACTGAATCGCACCGGCAGTTACTTCACGTCCCGCTCCCGGACCACGAATTACTAATGGGTTATCTTTATACCACTTACTTTCGATAGCAAAGATATTGTCACACGGCAGCAGATTGGCAAGTGCATGCTCTTTAGACAAAGCTTCAATACCGACACGAGCTTTACCTTGGCGATCAAGACGCGCCACATAACGCAGCACTTTGTCTTCACGCTGCGCCTTCTCTAGACGTTCTTGTAGGATTTCACTCAGTAGCTCTGCCTTTTCAAAAAAGCCATCTAGAGACAACTCCTCAAGCTCCTCCGGAACCAGTGACTCCACCGCTACTGCATCAGGCTCAATATCTAAACCAGATTCACGAGCAAGAATAACCAACTTACGCATCACATCTGAGCCATCCAGATCAGCGCGAGGGTCCGGTTCGGTCAAACCTTGTTGCCAAGCCAAATCTACCAGCTCACTGAAAGGCACGCTGCCATCAAATTGCTGGAACAACCAAGATAACGTCCCAGAAAAAATACCGGACAACGCCACAATATCGTCACCGCTTTCACGCAAATCGCGCACTGTATGGTTAATTGGCAACCCTGCGCCTACCGTCGCGTTATACAGCCAGTGACGCCCCGTCTTCGAGAATGCATCTTGCACTGCGTGATAACTAACACTTGGTGCAGAACCCGCTACTTTGTTGGCCGAAATTAAATGCATGCCATTTTCCGCAATGCTCTGATACCGCTCGGCTAATGCAGGACTCGCCGTCACATCAAGAACAACAACTTCATCGTAACCTTGAAGATTAGCAAGCTGCTGTAACCAAACATCGCCTTGGTACGCCATAGCTTCATCCTCGTAACGCTCCAGCACGGTTTGTTCATTAATGCCTTGGTCATCAAGCCAATACGTTTGGCTATCCACCACGGCAACTAAGTTAAAACTCATTCCACGGCGCTTTTCTAGCTCGCTTTTCTGCTCTTTAAACAGCGCCAGCCAACTAGAGCCAATGTTACCCTTGCCACATAAGGCGACAGCAACGCGTTTTTGAGCTTGGAACAGCTGGGTGTGCACGGACTTAAGCAGAGGTTGAATGTCAGACTTTCTCAACACAGCAGCAAGACTTAACTTAGATTCTGCTTCCGAGAAAAACTCTACCGGCGCATGTTTAAGCTGCTGATAAAAACCAAAACAGTGGTTGGCATTCTTAGTCACACCAGCCCCTACAGCGGCCAGCATAGAATACCCTTCTCTTAGCTTAATCTCCGCTTCAATGGCTAGGTCTTGTAACTCATTGAGTGCACCTGACGCAATTTCTGCAGTATAAGCAAGGCGCAAACGTGCTTGGTCAGACTGCGCTTCAAACGCTAGCGGCTCAAGCTGTGCTCGCTTCAAACCATTCAGCACTTCGTTTTGCGCGCGAGCAAAATCATGACCACTGGCGAATGCGAGGTCAATCAACAGTACTTCATCTAACGAGGTAATTATCTTAGCACCGCGCCCAGACGCCAGTACTCGTTCTATACGCGTAGAGCCTGACTCAGGTTGATAACTGCAACGTAAGTTCAAATCCATAACACTTTGCGCCACAGGTTGAAGCGTACGGCTATGTAGCACAGGGGCGGCCAAGCGAGCCAATTCACTGGCTTCATCCAGCCTTAATAATGGGAGAAGACAGGCATCGCTCACCACACGAGGGTCAGCACTATAGACCCCTGCAACATCACTCCAAATTGTCACGCAAGAGACTTCGGCAAGTGCTCCAATCACAGTCGCCGAATAGTCAGAACCATTTCGCCCTAACAAAACCGTCTCACCTTCATCGCTTTGCGCCATGAAACCGGTAATCACAATACGATGATGAGCATGCTGAGCTAACACATCTTTAATCAAGGCATAAGACTTCGCACGATCGACTTCCGGCTGCGTGCCAAATTCTGCTCGTAAGAAAGCGCGAGCGTCTTGCGCCACCGCAGGCAAATCAGATTGACGTAAAAGCGCCGCCAGCAATCTAGAAGACCATACTTCACCGTGACCAAGCACAGCCGCACGCTGCGCCTCACTCAAGGGATAGCCCAGTTCACCTAAAGTACTGAACTCATCACTGAGCAGCGATTTAAGCTGCTCCGCTTCATCACCTTGCAACAGTTCATCAATGAGCTCGATTTGGAACTGCCTTAAAGACTGAAGGTGTTCGTGAGCAATACGACCATCTTTATTGAGTGCATCGAGAAACTCAATTAAACGGTTTGTGGTTTTGCCTGCAGCAGACACCACAATTAGATCTTCATTGTGTGAGTAATCTTTAAGAATGGAAACGACACGACGATAACACTCAGGATCCGCCAAGCTACTGCCGCCAAATTTATGTAGTTGCTTCTTCGCCGGAGCGGGTGTGGTACTCATAACTCAACTTATCCTTGGAACGTTTTCGCTTTATCAAATGCTTGCTGTAAATCGTCAATCAGATCGGAGGCATCTTCCAGCCCCACAGACAGACGCAGTAGTTGCTGGGAAACGCCCGCCTCTTCTAGGGCTGCTTCTCCCATAGCTCGGTGTGTCATAGAAGCAGGGTGACAAATCAAACTCTCGACACCACCTAGTGATTCAGCCAGTGAGAACAAATTGAGTTCACCCACAAAGTACTTCAACTGTTCAAAGCTTCCTGCAAACTCAAAGCTCAACATAGAGCCAAAACCTGACTGCTGTTTCTTGGCAATCTCATGTCCAGGATGTTCAGGCAAGCTTGGGTGATAAATCACTTTAACCAGTGACTGCTGTTTTAAGAACTCGAGAATATGTTGAGAGCTCTCTTCATGCACACGCATGCGAGCACCTAACGTACGAATACCACGTAGTGTCATATAACTATCAAACGGTGTCCCCGTTGCTCCAATACAGTTGCCCCACCACGCAAGCTCTTCCGCGTGCTCTTCTGTTTTGGTGATCACAACGCCACCAATCACATCAGAGTGACCATTGATGTATTTGGTGGTTGAATGGATAACAAAGTCAGCACCCAGCTCTAAAGGCTTTTGGTACACAGGCGTCAGAAAGGTATTATCAACCGCCACTAGCGCGCCGACTTGTTTGGCTTTTTCGCAAACAGCAGCGATATCGACGACACGAACCAACGGGTTGGACGGCGTCTCAAGTAAAATGAGTTTTGGTTTCGCTTCAAGTGCAGCATCTAACGCCGCCTCGTCGCTTTGGTCGACAAACTGAACTTTAAAATCACCCTTTTGCGCACGAGTATTGAATAGTCGGTAACTACCGCCATAGCAGTCATGCGGAGCTACGATAGTATCTTCAGGCCCTAAAAAAGCCGACACCCACAAGTTTAGCGCAGACGTACCACAGTTAGTGACAACGGCTCCTTTACCAGATTCGAGCTCATACAATGCTTGCTCCAGCAAACCACGGTTTGGGTTTCCAGAGCGGGTATAGTCGTAAGTAGGCACTTCTCCAAACGCAGGGAAACCATAGTTAGTAGAAAGGTAAATTGGCGGTACCACAGCATGGTGCTGGGTATCTGATTCGATACCAGTACGTACGGCTATTGTCGCTGGCTTCCGATTGCTCATAGAAACTTCCTTTATCAAATCGCATTGGGCTGATGGGCTGTTATTCAGTGTCTACTTTTGTCAGTGAATATGGAACCAACAAAAGTGGCAAACATTAAAAAATTAACATTGCGTTAAAATGAATGTCCACTTTACTTTCCATTTTGTGAGACGTCAACACTTCTAGACGTCTATATGTCTTTGCTTATGGCAGTAAATCCCGCTAAAATTGCAGCATTCTTATTACTACTACTTATGATTAATAGAGCGAAGGTGTGCAATGGCAGATTGGAACGGCGAATACATTAGCCCATACGCGGAGCACGGAAAAAAAAGCGAACAAGTAAAAAAGATCACGGTGTCTATTCCGTTGAAGGTGCTAAAGGTATTGACTGATGAACGTACTCGTCGCCAAATCAATAACTTACGCCACGCAACCAATAGTGAACTATTGTGCGAAGCCTTCCTACACGCCTACACTGGTCAACCGCTTCCAACCGACGAAGACTTGAGAAAAGACCGTCCAGACGACATCCCAACAGAAGCTAAAGAGCTGATGACAGCAATGGGAATTGAGTTTGAAGCGTTCGATGAAGAGTAAATTCTGACGTAGAATGAAAAAAGACGGCATTTATGCCGTCTTTTTTATTTACTCGAGTATGAGAAATTAAGCCATATAATTTTCTGGCATCTCAATTCGCGCAACACCGGAATCGACTGCAGCTTGAGCAACCGCCTTGGCTACACGTGGCAGCAAACGTGGATCCATTGGTTTTGGAATGATGTACTCCTTGCCAAAAGTAAGTGACTCTACACCAGCCGCTTTTAGCACCTCTTGTGGTACTTCTTCTTTGGCAAGCTCACGAATTGCCTCAACCGCAGCTAGCTTCATTTCGTCATTAATTTCACTTGCACGTACATCAAGCGCACCGCGGAAGATAAATGGGAAGCACAGGACATTGTTTACTTGGTTAGGGTAGTCAGAGCGCCCTGTGCCCATAATCAGGTCATCACGTACGTCATGAGCAAGCTCAGGTTTGATTTCTGGATCTGGGTTTGAGCAGGCAAACACGATTGGCTTATCCGCCATCAGTTTCAAAGCTTCTGGTTCAAGTAAATCAGGGCCCGATACACCTAGGAACAAATCTGCACCTTCAATGACGTCTTCTAAGGTACGCATGTCGGTGTTGTTAGCAAATAGCTCTTTATACTCGTTCAAATCGTCACGGCGAGTATGAATCACACCTTTACGGTCAAGCATGTAGATCTTCTCACGCATCGCGCCACATTTAATCAATAGCTCCATACACGCGATAGCTGCTGCACCAGCACCAAGACATACAATGCGCGCTTCTTTCAAATCTTTACCTTGAAGTTCAATCGCGTTTAGCATACCTGCTGCCGTTACAATCGCAGTACCGTGCTGGTCATCGTGAAACACTGGCACATCACAGCGTTCAATCAGTCGACGTTCAATCTCAAAACAGTCTGGGGCTTTAATATCTTCTAGATTGATACCACCGAAGGTATCAGAGATGTTTGCTACCGTATCAACAAACTCATCAATCGTGCGATGTTTCACTTCGATATCAATAGAGTCTAGACCAGCAAAACGCTTGAACAGTAGCGCTTTACCTTCCATAACAGGTTTCGACGCCAGTGGGCCTAAGTTACCTAGCCCCAAAATCGCAGTACCGTTAGAGATGACCGCAACCATGTTGCCTTTGGCTGTGTACTTATAAACATTTTCAGAGTTTTGTGCGATTTCACGCACTGGCTCAGCCACACCTGGGCTGTATGCAAGGGCGAGATCAGCTGCTGAGTCAGCAGACTTAGTCAGAGCAATTTCAATTTTTCCAGGGACGGGGTTGGCATGATAATCAAGCGCTTGTTGGCGAAATTCGTCGATTTGTTGGTCATCGGACATGGTGGCAATCCTGCTTATTCTACGAGTATTAAAGACTGAATGTGTGAGTATAAACCGCTTTGTAATTATTAGCTTTGCTTCTAAAGGGTTACAGACTCAACAGAGTGGACAACACGAACGGGGATACTGACGCATGGTCTGTGCGACAGCGGTTCGTCACTCTGATTTATTAATACTACGCTAGATAGTTAGAATTTTGAATGGATTGTATACAGAATTGTTTTATTTTTGCCTCAAAACAAAAAGGACGCCGAAGCGTCCTTTTCTAGAATCTGCAAAAGTAAGATTACTTCTTGCTAGATAGAGCACCGAAACGCTTGTTGAAGCGATCAACACGGCCGCCTGTATCAACGATACGTTGCTTACCAGTGTAGAATGGGTGGCACTTGTCACATACGTCTAGGTGGATAGAATCTTTACCTAGAGTAGAGTTGAATTCGAATGTGTTGCCGCAAGAGCAAGTTGCTGTTACTGCTTTGTATTCTGGGTGGATACCAGCTTTCATGGGGAAACCTCAAAGTTTAGGCCGTGTCGCCATCCGATTCTAAGCCGGACACCACACGTAGTTTAATAAAAGACTTATGATATCGCTGTTACTGCAATAAATGTAGAACAAGCCATACCATCAAGGCGCAGTATAGTAATGAATAGTGCCTTTAGGATCAAC
Source organism: Vibrio sp. CyArs1 (assembly GCF_022432925.1). Lineage (NCBI taxonomy): Bacteria > Pseudomonadati > Pseudomonadota > Gammaproteobacteria > Vibrionales > Vibrionaceae > Vibrio > Vibrio sp. CyArs1. Next base: position 68,043 of record NZ_JAKRBO010000009.1, read on the forward strand.
TAAAATTGCCACTTTTTTCGCCACCTTTAGGTGGATTGACTCAGTTTATTCAATTAACGGTTTCTCCTAACGGACATAGCTAGGTAGAATGGCGCTCTCTTTGAACAATATCGATTCCACTATGCGCCCAAACGTAGCTCGTGTTGCACTGCCAGTGCCACTGGATAAACAGTTCGATTATCTAGTCCCAACGCACCTTTTCCCTGTGGTGGGCGGCCGAGTATCAGTGCCTTTTGGACGCCAGACCTTAGTTGGTATTGTCACTCAATTCAGCCACCAATCAGACTTCCCTATTGATCAGCTCAAGCCCATCAAAGCGGCACTTGATACCAGCCCAGTCTGGCCAAAGCCACTGTTCGAGCTAATCTCTTGGTGTAGCCAATACTATCAACACCCATTGGGCGACACGTTAAACAACGCTCTACCCTCGTCATTGCGCAAAGGAAAGCCTGCAGAGTTTGCTGCTACCGTTGAGTGGCGTATTACAGAAGCAGGCAAGAATCAACTCATGGCTGGGTTTGGACGAGCTGTGCAACAAGCAAAAGTCATGCATATGCTGGAGTCTGGCCCTTGTGCTCATCAGGCGTTCATTGATAATGAAGTCAGCTCTAGTGTCTTAAAAACACTGACTGAGAAAGGCTGGATTGAATCGCATGAGAAGCTAGCCCCTACTCCACGTTGGCCAGAAACGATGACCAACCCACCGACAGAGCTGAGGCTGAATGCTGAACAAGCTGTAGCGATCGCGTCAGTAAATAGCCAAACCGAATTCGGCTGCTACCTGCTAGAAGGGGTGACAGGTTCGGGGAAAACCGAAGTTTATCTGCAAATGATCGCACCAGTACTTGAGCGCGGCCAGCAAGCGCTTGTCTTAGTGCCAGAGATTGGTTTAACACCACAAACCATTAACCGCTTTAAAAAGCGTTTCAACGTGCCTATTGAAGTAATTCACTCTGGGCTTAACGATACCGAACGGTTGAATGCATGGTTGAGTGCTCGTGATAAAGTCGCGGGTATTGTTATTGGCACACGCTCGGCGTTACTCACACCATTTGCTGATCTCGGCATTATTATTGTCGATGAAGAACACGACACATCATATAAGCAGCAAGACAGCCTGCGTTACCACGCGCGTGACGTCGCCGTCATGCGTGCCAATAAAGAACAGATTCCAATTGTACTTGGTTCTGCAACACCATCGATAGAAACTCTGCAAAACGCGCTGAGTGGTAAGTATCACCATTTGATTTTGAGCCAACGCGCAGGTCTTGCGGTGCCAACAACCAACAAGGTTATCGATGTCAAAGGGCAATACTTAGAAGCGGGCTTGTCCGCTCCCCTTATTGCTGAGATACGTCGCCACATAGAACTGGGCAATCAGGTAATGCTGTTTCTTAACCGTCGAGGTTTCAGCCCAGCGTTGATGTGTCATGAATGCGGATGGACCGCTGAGTGCCCTCGCTGCGACGCCTACTACACCTACCATCAATCCAGTAATGAGATTCGCTGCCACCACTGTGGTTCACAGCGACCCACGATTCATCAGTGCGAAAGTTGTGGCTCCAATCAGCTTGTCACCGTTGGTGTGGGTACCGAGCAGCTTGAAGCACAGCTTGAAAGTCTGTTCCCTGATTTTAATACCATTCGAATTGATAGAGACAGCACTCGTCGTAAAGGCAGCCTTGAGAGTGCGCTTGAGGCGATTAAAAAGAATGAATACCAAATACTGATTGGTACGCAAATGCTCGCCAAAGGTCACCACTTCCCAAACGTGACCTTAGTAGCATTATTAGATGTGGACGGCTCGCTATACAGCAGCGACTTCAGAGCGTCAGAAAGACTGGCACAGCTCTTCATCCAAGTAGCCGGCCGCGCAGGCCGAGCGAGTAAGCCCGGAGAAGTGCTGCTGCAAACGCACCACCCTGACCATCCTCTGCTGCAATCTCTACTGCATAAAGACTATCGTCATTTTGCAGAAACCGTGATTGAAGAGCGTAAATTGGCCATGCTACCACCGTTTAGCTTCCTAACTTTGATTCGTGCCGAAGCTAACAACAGCAATGACGTTGAGGCGTTTTTGCGTCAAGTGAGACATTCACTTGAGGCGCATCCGTTATTTGATCATCATTCGATGGTGTTAGGTCCTACACCAGCACCTATTGCTAAGCGAGCAGGGAAAGCAAGATGGCAGCTAATGCTTCAAGTACCCACGCGTCCATTGATGCAGAAAATCGTCACCAGCGCGAAGCCCGTCATCGCGCAACTGCCACTCGCAAAGAAAGTTCGCTGGTCGATGGATATCGAGCCACAAGATCTCAGCTAAACGGTAAGAATTGATTAATTTCAAAACTATAACTAGCTCTAGTTGTGATAAGCTTCACAATTGCAATGCAAAATATGTTAATCAGCCCGTAACTTTCCGTAGATAAATGAATAATATTTATTAATAGTTCATCATTAAAGCAAACGTTTCATTCGCGCTATTTATTAGATAAATGAAACATTTAACCAAGTTATAACCCGTTAGATTGCATAATAAAACATAATAAGTCGCAGTCTAATTAGTCACACTGAAAATAAGAGGACTCACGTTTATGGCGACAATGAAGGATGTTGCCCAGCTTGCAGGCGTCTCAACGGCTACGGTATCAAGAGCATTGATGAATCCCGAGAAGGTCTCATCATCTACTCGAAAGCGAGTCGAAGATGCCGTTCTCGAAGCTGGCTATTCTCCTAATTCTCTGGCGCGTAACTTACGTAGGAATGAATCCAAGACGATCGTTACCATAGTGCCAGACATCTGTGACCCGTACTTTTCGGAAATCATTCGTGGTATCGAAGATGCGGCAATGGAACATGGGTATTTGGTTCTACTAGGAGATAGCGGACAATCGAAAAAGCGTGAAACCTCGTTTGTGAACTTGGTCTTCACTAAGCAAGCGGATGGCATGCTTTTACTCGGCACCGACTTGCCTTTTGATATCAGTAAGCCAGAACAGAAAAACTTACCTCCCATCGTTATGGCCTGTGAGTTTGCCCCTGAACTTGAGCTCCCTACCGTTCATATCGACAACCTGACTTCAGCCTTTGAAGCAGTAAACTATTTGTCGCAATTGGGACATAAGCGTATCGCACAGATTTCAGGACCTGACACCGCATTTTTATGCCGCTTTAGACAGCAAGGTTACCAGCAAGCGTTGCGAAGAGCCGGACTGCAAATGAACCCTGCGTACACGGTGAAAGGTGACTTTACCTTTGAAGCGGGTGCACGTTTGATTCGCAGCCTACTTGCCCTGCCGGAGCCTCCAACAGCTATTTTCTGTCATAACGACATCATGGCCATTGGCGCGATGCAAGAAGCGAAGAAACTGGGACTGCGAGTTCCTCAAGATCTTTCCGTAGTTGGTTTCGATGACATTCAGTTCGCTCAGTATTGCGATCCTCCGCTTACCACAGTCTCACAACCTCGTTATGAGATTGGCCGCCAAGCCATGTACATGATGTTAGAAGTACTGAAAGGCGCCGATGTTCGAGCGGGATCGAGGTTACTTGATACTGAACTTGTGATCCGCGACAGTGCTGCTCCTCCAAGAATCCTATAGTTAGCACGATACTGACTTGCAACTTGACCTTGTGGTATTTACCATGAGGTCAGTTATTTAATTCAATTTAGAACCTATCTTCGTGGCAAACCGAGACTATGTAAGGCGTGGCAAAGGCACCAGTCGCCGACCAGCAAAAAAGAAACCTTCCGGCAAAAAACCATGGCGCAGTGGGCTATTGGCGATCGTGCTCGCGGGCGTTTTTGGCTATGGTCTTTACACATTAAGTAATGACCCAGAGCCACCAAAACCAACACCATCAGCGACAAAGCCAGTCACCAAGCCAAAGCCTAAACTGGCTAAGCCAATTCCACCTCCGCCAGAAGAGAAGTGGGACTATGTCGATACCCTGCCGCAACGCGAAGTTGAAGTAAAAGCCAAAGAGCAAGTGGTTTCGAAGATTCCGTACATCATGCAGTGTGGCGCCTATAAAACCATGGCTCAAGCCGAAGCACGTAAGCTTGATATTGCCTTCCAAGGGCTCTCAAGTACTATTCGCAAGAAAGAAGGCAGCAGTTGGTTCCGAGTGGTTCTAGGCCCTTACCCACTCAAACGTGACGCTGAGCGAGATAAACACAAACTGCAACGCGCCAAAATAGAGCCGTGTGCGATTTGGAAGGATTCGCAGTAGCTTACTCCTAAACGCGAATTTCCTGCCCCCTGTAAAAGCAGGGGGCTATTTCCGCAACGCAACAAGCCTCTAGAAGATTCCTGTATGCAAAGGTGAACAACCATCGGAATAACAAAACCTATAAAAACAATTCTCCCTCAGGATAACCCCACTTCCCCTTGAAATCCCTTTTCCTCGTCCACATATCCCTTTCATAACCGAATTGAAACCAATATGAGGCAAACGTCGTGACTACTATTGTATCTGTACGCCGAAATAACAAAGTCGTGATCGCTGGTGATGGACAAGTATCCCTAGGCAACACTGTAATGAAAGGGAACGCTCGCAAGGTTCGTAGACTTTATAATAACCAAGTATTGGCAGGCTTCGCTGGCGGTACGGCTGACGCGTTTACTCTTTTTGAGCGCTTTGAAAGCAAGCTGCAAATGCACCAAGGCCACCTAACTAAGGCCGCAGTTGAGCTGGCGAAAGATTGGCGTAGTGATCGTGCGCTGCGTAAGCTGGAGGCGTTATTGGCCGTGGCTGATGAAACTGCATCACTGATCATCACTGGTAACGGCGATGTTGTTCAGCCAGAAAACGACCTTATCGCTATTGGCTCAGGCGGCAACTTTGCTCAAGCAGCAGCAACAGCATTACTTGAAAATACCGATTTAGATGCACGTGAAATCGCAGAGAAATCCCTGAAAATCGCTGGCGATATCTGTGTCTTCACCAACCATTATCACACTGTTGAAGAACTAGAAAGCGACGCGAAATAACGTCCAAAAAACAAAATAGTGTCTGAATTTTTGTAAGGAATTAATTATGTCTGAGATGACTCCACGCGAGATTGTTCACGAACTAAACCGCCATATTATCGGTCAAGATAAAGCAAAACGTTCAGTGGCGATTGCACTACGTAACCGCTGGCGTCGTATGCAGCTTGAAGAGAGCTTGCGTGCGGAAGTATCACCGAAAAACATTCTAATGATCGGCCCAACGGGCGTCGGTAAAACCGAAATCGCTCGCCGTCTAGCTAAGCTTGCTAACGCACCGTTCATCAAAGTAGAAGCAACTAAGTTCACCGAAGTGGGCTATGTGGGCAAAGAAGTTGAAACCATTATTCGCGACCTTACTGACGTCGCGATTAAGATGACACATCAACAAGCGATGGAAAAAGTCACCTTCCGCGCTGAAGAGCAAGCCGAAGAGCGCATTCTTGATGCCCTACTTCCACCAGCTCGTGACGCTTGGGGCCAAAACGAACAGCAAGATGAGAGCTCTTCTAACACTCGTCAGGTTTTCCGCAAGAAACTGCGCGAAGGTAAACTAGACGACAAAGAGATCGACATCGAAACAGCAGCTCCACAAATGGGCGTTGAAATCATGGCGCCTCCTGGTATGGAAGAAATGACCAACCAGCTGCAAAGCATGTTCCAAAACCTAGGTGGCGATACTAAGAAAAAGCGCAAGCTGAAAATTAAAGATGCCTTCAAAGCACTCACTGAAGAAGAAGCCGCTAAACTGGTAAACCAAGAAGAGCTTAAAGAGCAAGCGATCTATAACGTTGAGAACAACGGTATCGTGTTTATCGATGAGATCGACAAAATCTGTAAGCGTGGCGAAGCCTCAGGCCCTGATGTGTCTCGTGAAGGCGTACAGCGTGATCTACTGCCTCTGATCGAAGGCAGCACAGTATCAACTAAACATGGCATGGTTAAAACTGATCATATCCTGTTTATCACATCTGGTGCATTCCAAGTGGCGAAGCCATCGGACTTGATCCCTGAGCTGCAAGGTCGTCTGCCAATTCGCGTAGAGCTTGAAGCACTGAGCAGCGATGACTTCAAACGAATCCTAACCGAGCCAAAAGCATCACTAACCGAACAATACATTGCTCTAATGAAGACTGAAGAAGTTGATGTCGAGTTCACTGAAGACGGCATTCAACAAATCGCCGATGCAGCATGGACAGTCAACGAAACTACCGAAAATATCGGTGCTCGTCGTCTACATACTGTTATGGAGCGTTTGATGGATGAGATTTCATTTGATGCTACAGATAAACCAGGTTCAAAGCTCACCATTGATTCAGGCTACGTGAAGTCGAAGCTTGGTGAATTTGTAGAAGACGAAGATTTAAGTCGCTTTATTCTGTAGATTTAAGCAATCTTAAGTTTGATGAGGTGTCATCTCCAAAAAGGCGGTGACACCTTTTTTTGTGCTACATTTCCCGTATACTAAAACGAACTGAAATTAGAATGCTTGGCTATGAATCAATCTGTTCGTATTTGGCTCGATGCAGCCAGACCTAAAACACTACCACTCGCTTTAGTCTCAATTATCACAGGCAGTGCACTCGCTTTCTCTACTGGCAACATGTCTTGGAGTGTCGCTTTACTTGCTCTGCTTACCGCGACCCTGCTGCAGATTCTCTCTAACCTAGCCAATGATTACGGTGATGCCGTCAAAGGCACCGACAACGAAAACCGTTTAGGTCCAATGCGTGCAATACAGTCAGGCGAAGTGTCACAGCAAGAGATGAAGAAAGCCATCGTGCTGAATATCATTCTGACTGTGATTGCAGGACTAGGTTTAGTCTTTCATGCGCTGGATTCAATTCAAAATATTTTGGCGTTTATCGGGCTCGGTGTCTTAGCTATCATTGCTGCCATTGCCTATACCGTCGGTAATAAGCCCTACGGCTACGTAGGACTAGGCGACATTTCAGTATTTATCTTCTTTGGCCTGCTTGGTGTCTCAGGTACCTACTTTTTACACACTGGCCATATCGACTCTCTACTCTTCTTACCGGCTGTCGGCTGTGGATTACTCGCGGTTGCCGTACTTAACGTCAACAACATGCGTGACATTGAAAATGATAGCGCCTGCGGTAAGCGTACTGTCGCGGTGAGACTGGGTGAGCACAACGCTAAGGTTTACCACTTCACACTGTTATTATGCGCAGTCATCGCCTTTGCGGCTTATCTCGTTCTGCAACAATCACCTTTGTGGATCAGCCTGCCTTTTGTCATCAGTCTTATTGTTGTCATCAAACACGGTAGAGCGGTTTGGCACGCAACACAGCCTGCGCAAATTGCCCCTATGATGCCGATTGTGGTGAAGTGTTCATTAGTCACTAATATCCTGTTTTCAGGAGTGGTTATAGCTCAAACTCTGATGACTTAATTGAGCCTTGTCATTGCATTGACCTATTCACCCGATATACTCGATTTATACCTTTTGTAAACTGCAAAGAAGAGTCGCCATGGAATACAGTACTTCAGCCCTATGTGATATCTACCTAGACCAGGTAGACGTTGTTGAGCCAATGTTTAGTAACTTTGGTGGCCGAGCCTCATTTGCAGGTCAAATCACTTCGGTAAAATGTTTTGAAGACAACGGCGTTATCCGTGAAATTTTAGAGCAAGATGGTGTGGGTAGAATTCTACTTATCGATGGTGGTGGTTCACTGCGTAAAGCTCTTATCGATGCAGAGATCGCTCAGCTGGCAGAAGATAACGAATGGGAAGGGATCATCGTTTACGGCTGCGTGCGCGAAGTTGATGAACTGGAAGACATGAACCTTGGTATCCAAGCCCTTGCTTCTATTCCTGTGGGTGCAGCTCAATCCAATGTTGGTGAAGTAGATGTGCCAGTTAACTTTGGCGGAGTGACCTTCTTACCGGAAGATTATGTGTATGCCGATAATACTGGGGTGATTCTTTCTCAAGAGCCGCTTGATGTGAATTTTGAGGATGAAGAGGCGGTTGAATAACTGTCATAGTACTTATCAGAATTGTGCTCGCTGAGGCAAGGTCCCTGCCTGCGCAGGGATGACGACAGGGTTTCTTTACGCCCAACAGTGGTAAATAACAGACACAAAAAAACGAGAACTCTAGGTTCTCGTTTTTTATTCAAATCAGTAATAGTTAGTCATTACCAAATAAGTCGCGCGTATACACTTTGTCGGCAACGTCAGCTAACTCAGGCAACATACGATTCGAGATAATCAAATCGGCTTCTTGCTTAAACGCATCGACATCTTGAATCACGCGAGAGTGGAAGAAGTGCTCTTCTTTCAGCACTGGCTCATAAACAATGACTTCAATACCTTTCGCCTTCAGACGCTTCATAATGCCCTGAATACTTGACGCTCGGAAGTTGTCTGAACCTGACTTCATGATAAGGCGATACACGCCAACAACCTTAGGCTCACGCTTCAAAATAGATTCCGCAATAAAATCTTTACGAGTACGGTTAGCGTCAACGATTGCACCAATGATGTTATTTGGTACTTCTTGGTAATTAGCAAGCAGCTGCTTAGTATCTTTTGGTAAACAGTAACCACCATAGCCAAAAGATGGGTTGCAGTAGTGGCCACCTATACGTGGATCCAGCGCAACACCTTCGATGATTTGGCGAGTATCCAATCCAAGCGCTTCAGCATAAGAATCTAACTCATTGAAGTAAGCAACGCGCATTGCAAGGTAGGTATTTGAGAACAGTTTCACCGCTTCAGCTTCGGTTGAATCAGTAAATAAGACATCAATATTCTCTTTTTGAGCCCCTTCCACCAACAGGTCAGCGAACACTTTTGCACGTTCACTGCGCTCACCAATAATAATGCGAGACGGATTCAGGTTGTCATAAAGGGCGCTACCTTCACGTAAAAACTCCGGAGAGAAGAACACGTTCTCAGTACCAAGCTCTTCGCGAACACGCGCACTGTAACCAACAGGTACGGTGGACTTGATAACAATGACCGCATCAGGGTTAATCGCCATCACATCTTTAATCACCGCTTCAACAGAGCTGGTGTTAAAGTAGTTGGTTTGTGGGTCATAATCTGTCGGAGTAGAAACAATCACATAGTCCGCACCAGAATACGCTAACTCTTTGTCCAGAGTAGCCGTAAAGTTTAAGTCATCACGCTTCAAAAACGCTTCAATTTCACTATCAACAATCGGCGATTGCCCATTGCACAGCATGTCCACTTTTTCTGCGTTAATATCAACTGCTACTACCTCATGATTCTGAGCTAGCAACATCGCATTTGATAGGCCTACATAGCCTGTTCCAGCAACCGCTATTTTCATTGTTCTGTCTTTTAATTTGTTTGTGATTTGTTTTGGTTGGTTTGTGCCCATACCAGATCGCTAATGCCGTCTGTTGGTACAAATCCCGTTGGAGCATCGAGCATCAACTGGCGCAACTTAGGTTGATCATAATCTTGCGCCGCACTCAACAAATCGTCAAGTAAATGATTGTATTCATCTTGCTCTATCGACACTTCGCTCGCAGTCATAATGCGATCGTGAGACGTCTTCAAAACCAATTCTCCAATGAGAAGTTCTTCAAATAACTTCTCTCCGGGCCTTAAGCCAGTATATAGAATTTCAATATCGCCATCAGGATTATGGCTATCTTTGACCTCTAACCCTGATAGATGGATGAGGTTTTTAGCCAGCTCCGCAATGCGCACAGGCTCACCCATATCCAGAACAAAAACATCACCGCCCTTTGCCATAGCTCCGGCTTGAATAACTAACTGTGCAGCCTCTGGGATAGTCATAAAATAGCGAATAATGTCTTTGTGCGTAACCGTAACAGGACCGCCTTTGGCAATCTGAGCTTTGAACAAAGGAATAACGGAGCCTGAAGAGCCGAGTACATTACCAAAGCGGACCATAGAGAAAAGTGTGTTATGTTCGGTTTGATATCCTTTGGCCAAAGCCTGCAAACCAAGCTCAGCAAGGCGCTTTGTGGTTCCCATTACATTGGTAGGACGAACAGCTTTGTCTGTAGAAATAAGAACAAACGACGAAACCTCAGCTTTAATAGCCGCACAAGCAGCTCGATAGGTCCCCAGTACATTATTTTGAACACCCTCGGTGACATTAAACTCAACCATAGGCACATGCTTGTAAGCTGCGGCATGGTATACAGTGTCGACTTTGTACGCCAACATCGTTTGCTCAAGTCGATTTTGGCTTTGTACATTGCCCATGATAGGCACTAAGTCGACGGTTTGTGTCAGTTGACGAAGCTCTCGGTCAATTCGATACAGCGAGTATTCAGAAGCTTCAAAAAGTATCAAAACCTTCGGCTGATGTTTGATAATTTGACGACACAACTCTGAACCAATCGAACCACCAGCACCGGTAACCATAACTGCCTTATCTTTGATATTTTTCTCTAATAGAGTCTGGTCAGGTGCTACTTGGTCTCGACCAAGCAAATCTTCTATTGCCACTTCTTTTAATTGATCGATCTGTAGTTCGCCATTAACGATATCGCTCAGGTTTGGAATCGTCATGACTTCAACTGGGTAATCAGATAAAAGCTCGATAACAGATTTACGCTCGCCGCGAGATGCTGATGGCATTGCCAGTAAGACTTTCTCAACATTATGCTTATCTATCAAACGCGGTAGGTACTTGCGCCGAAAAACCGTTACACCTTGGATGGTGGCTTTGTGCATTTTCCGGTTGTCATCAACGAAAGCAACAACGCGATACTCGTCACTCTGAGATACCACATTGTACAATTGCCTACCCGCTTTACCTGCACCGTAAATCAGTACTGGAACTCGTCCTGTCACCAAAAAATCCGACAACAAGAATCGCATTAGTAGCCTTGCACCACCACACAGACAAACGAGAAAGGTCGCATAAATAACAGGAACAGAGCGAGGCAAAAAGATCTGAAAATAATATGAGAAAAGCACAATAGACAGTGCAGAGATCACCGCGCCAAAGGCAATAGTCACGACAGCTTGAAGGCTCAAATAACGCAGGATCGCGCGATATAGTCCTGTATTAACAAACGTAATTAGCGTAACAACAGTGACCGAGGCAAGAACATACCAATATTCAGAATCGAGCCAATAGTCTTGGATTGAGCCCATACGAGAGTAAAAAGCCGTCCAAAAAGAAACAAAGATGAAAATGATATCAACAACAATACTGACCACTCTTTTAGCAGGCCTTGGCATTGCCCATATCGGGTTTAGAGAAAGCACCAGTTAACTCCTAGACGCAAAAGACGAACACATTACGATTTGGATACTCGATCACCCGCCCCTTTGCCTGTAGCGGTCGCGATAATATAACGAAAATAGAGCGTGATATTTAATGAATCCAACATTTGTCTATCGGTCTTAGCAAGCAGCTCCGGTGTTGACATATCAATATTACTGATTTGAGCAAGTCCAGTTATACCGGGCAACACATCATAAACACCTAGATTGTCTCTCTCTTCGATAAGTTCTAGCTGATTGAAAAGATTCGGACGTGGGCCAACTAAGCTCATCTCACCTTTTACGACATTAATAAGCTGAGGCAGCTCGTCAATTTTAGTTTTGCGCAAAAATGCACCAAGTTTAGTAATAGAGCTTCGATTTGCTAGATGGCTAGCCACAGACTCTGTTTCTACCGACATAGTGCGAAACTTAATAAGGTTAAATGGTTTTTTGTTTCTACCTACGCGCTCTTGGACAAAAATCGGTGATCCAGTATCAAACAAGCCTATTATTGTGACAATAATCAGTAGTGGCCATAAAAATACCAACCCAAGAAACGCAATTAAAAAGTCTAGAATACGTAACATCATTTTCTCGCAAAGTGTAGTGTGCGTTCTAACTACAGCCTCTTACGCATTTGCGCAAGGCTGTGCTCCATGGAAAATGGAGGGGTCCAGTCTAACACACGCGCATTTTTTTCAATATCGACCTGCAAAGAGCCAAAGAGACGATCAATCACTGCAGACTTCCCTGCGAATCGCCCGACCAATTTGAACAAACTCACGGGTATTGGAACCATCAAAACTTTTCGCCCCTGAGAGCTCGCAAGCAGCTCAATCAGTGTTCGAGTCGACACATCTCGCCCATCAGAGGCTAAAAATATCTGATTTGCGGCTTTAGGGTGTTCAAGACAAACTTCAATAAGGCTAATGAGGTTGTCTATTGAAATGAGGCTCCGACGATTCTCAGATGCGCAACCTAGAGGTAAAGGCCAGCCCTTACCAGCCAACTTGTACAGCATAGCAAAATTGGCTTTGACATTAGGGCCATAAACGAGTGGAGGTCGAATAATAACGACCTCCAATCCAGACTCCTTACCAAAGTCTAAAAGCTGAGTTTCTGCTTCCGCTTTAGACTTTCCATAGTCATCTTGCGGGTTACGAGTATCATCAGCGGTAAAAGCTCTAGCGGTTGTTGATTCGCCATTCACCTTGATTGAACTAATAAAAATGAAGCGTTTGACGCCGCTAGAGGCTGCCTTCTGAGCTAACTCAAGGGTCGACTTTGTATTTACTTTTCGATATTCATCCAATGGGTTGCTGGCATTATCGTTCATGATATGCGCGCGTGCAGCGCAATGAATGACTGCATCAAAGCCCGTAAAATCGACTTCACTTTCGCTAATTCTTTCGAGCTCCCCTGCTATAAACTCACCATTCCAATTAGGTGGGATACGACGCCCGTAGCACACAACGTCATGGTGTTGTGAAAACGAAGTCAGTACGTGCCCACCAACGAAGCCTGTCGCGCCAGTTAAGAAGATCTTCATTGTGTACCCTCTGTAATTGACAACAGTTGAGATGCGATGGCGCCCACAGAAAACTCACGACAGAGGAGTTGATAGCCATTATTTCCTAGCATCTTTCGATAATCCTCGGAATCAAGAATGTTGCGAGCAGACTGCAGTAGCTTTTCATCTTCCCCGTTAACGTGGACGATACCGGCGTTAGAATCATTAACGAGCTCGATAAGGTCATTCCCACTATTGACACTGCCTAACATCGGTTTGCTTTCGACCATATAGCCTAATAACTTACCCGGAAAATTATGAGTCTTGTGATGTCTAGATAACGAGAACAACCCCACATCGATTTGCGTCAGAAGCTTTTTAAACTCTTCTTGTGACACCGATGGCCAATAGGTTACATTATCAAGCCCCCACTCGGTTTGTTTTTTCAGCAACAGTTCGACTTCATCTCCCTGCCCGACAAACAAAAAGTGAGCGCGCGAGTCAGACTTTAAGTTACGAGCTAATCTCAGCAAGTTTTCCGTATCCTGAGAATGACCAATATTGCCTCCATAAAAGAAAACAACTTTGTCATTCCAGTGATGCTCCTTTTTAAGAGATGGTGAGTCACGGTCCACTGAATAGGGGTCCAAATCAGCCCAATTCCTTAAAACCTCCAAGTCATAACTTTGTGGATTTTTCTCTAAGAAATATTGGATGTTTTTATCTGACATCAGACCAATTTTTGTAGCGTTACGGTAATTTAAACGCTCAAAGTAACGAAAATATCTCGCAATCAAGCTTCGCTCTTTGATGAGCCCTTCATCGATCACCCACTGTGGGAAGATATCCCGAAGAATAAGATACACAGGACAAGCGCATGTCTTCTTGATCCAACTGACCAAAGGGCCGAAAAAGATTGTGGGAGAATAATTGATGCAAAGATCAAAATGGTCGCGCTTTACCCTAGAAGATATCGCACGCCAAGCATTCCATGAGATAAGAGACTCATTGATTGCACGATTGACTTTCCCGACTCCACGTGTGTAGCCATTTTTAAAACGCCAAATCTCAATACCATCGATAACGTCGACGACAAGCCGCTCAGATTGATTTGGCTTCCCTGGAGTAATGATTATTGGTGTATGTCCACGACCTTTTAACTCCAGCGCTAACTCATGAAACATTTTGGCATGTACAAGCGTACTATCAGGAAGGTAATCGTCTGGAAATAAAGCTATTCTCATCAATCATACTCACGCCAAACAACACGTTTAACGTAATCTGTATAAGAATGGATAATTCTAACCACTTTATCAGACACATTTGGCATGCTGTAGTCGTACACTTGACGCAGCATACGCTCATCACCGCTAGGCTGAGATTCTAGAACCTGCAAAGCCTGCATGACACGCACAACATTTAATCCAACCATCATAACAGAGGCTTCTTCCATGCCTTCCGGACGCTCATGAGCCTCTCGCAGGTTTAACGCAGGGAAGTTCATTATTGATGATTCTTCATTAATGGTTCCGCTATCCGACAATACTGCTTTGGCATTTTTCTGCAGGTGATTGTAATCATGAAATCCTAATGGTTTCAGAAGCTTAATATTGTCATTAAATTGAACACCTTGAGCCTCAATCCTATTGCGAGTTCTAGGGTGCGTCGACACTATAACAGGTAGACCATAGTGTGTAGCGACCGTGTTTAACGTTTCAGCCAGCTTATTTAGCTGCTTTGGTGAGTCAACATTTTCTTCTCTATGCGCACTAACGACAAAAAACTGCCCCTTAGTTAAGCCTAAGCGAGCCAACACATCAGAAGCATCAATTTGAGGCATGTAATGATTCAATACTTCAAACATCGGGCTACCTGTTTTGATAACGCGATCAGCCGGCAGGCCTTCGGCAAGTAGGTAGTCTCGTGCTATCGAGCTGTAAGTCAAATTGATATCCGCAGTATGGTCAACGATACGACGGTTGGTTTCTTCAGGAACGCGCTGATCGAAGCAACGGTTACCAGCTTCCATATGGAAAATAGGTACCTTACGACGTTTAGCTGGAATCGCCGACAAACAAGAGTTTGTATCTCCCAACACAAGCATCGCATCAGGCTGAATCTCTTCTAATGCCTGATCAACATTGATGATTACCTGTCCAATGGTCTCTGCTGCGTTTTTTCCCGCGGCGTTGAGGAAGTAATCCGGTTTACGCACGCCTAAATCATTGAAAAAAACTTCATTAAGCTCAAAGTCGTAGTTTTGTCCTGTGTGAACCAGAATATGCTCGCAATGTTCATCTAACTGTGCAAGAACTCGAGATAGTCGAATAATCTCTGGTCGCGTTCCAACCACTGACATCACTTTTAATTTTTTCATGATATTGGACTCGCAATCGTATCTGGCTTGTTTCGATCGAAAATTTCATTTGCCCACAGCATCACCACTAGCTCACTACTTCCCGAATTCGTTACATCATGAGACCATCCTGGCACCGTTTCAACAACCTTAGGACAATCCCCAGATGTTTCTATCGTGTGGGTCTCTCCAGTAATAATATTTTTGAACCGAAAAACGGCTTGCCCTTTAATCACTAGGAATTTTTCGTTCTTAGTATGATGATAGTGACCACCTCGAGTTACGCCCGGATGAGCCGTAAAGAAGGAAAATTGACCAGAATCTTTGGTTTTTAACATTTCACAAAACGTGCCCCTTTCATCCGTGTAAGACGGAATTGAATAGGCAAACTGTTCCGGTCGGTAGTAGCTCAGGTACGTAGCATATAATGCTCTCGTCAGCCCAGCCCCAACGCGTTCAGTTAAGAGTGCTGTTTTTGCATCTCTGAATGAATATAAAGCGTCAGCCACCTCGCCTACCGTTGTATCATAGACTTTGGAAATCGTCTTATAGCCGCTGTCACTGGTCTCAGTTAAAACACGCGAAAACTCATTACAAACATCATCAATATATACAAGGGATACGGGTGACGATCGCTCATTTATTTGTATAGGCAACGCATTCACAATATTGTGGCAAAACGTCGCGACAAACGAGTTGTAGTTTGGGCGACACCATTTTCCGAAAACATTAGGCAGTCGAAAAATTGAGTAGTGAGCTCCGGTGGCCTCCCCATACTGAACCACCAGTTTCTCAGCATCGCTTTTGCTAGCGCCATACGGATTATCCAGCTCTGCCTGTGTGGAGGAAGATAGAACTATCGGTGTTTTTCGACCAGATTGCTCAAGCTGGCTAACGATAAACTGAGTAAGACTAGTGTTTCCAGCCTCGAACTCATTAGGGTCTTTAGGGCGATTAACTCCGGCTAGATGAAAGATAAAATCCGCTTTACTTAACGCACCTTTAAACTCATCCTGAGCAGTTTTTCGAGTTACTTCAACAATATTGTCATAACCCAATTCACGAAGGTGCGTACATAGATTTTTGCCAATAAAACCATGAGCTCCTGTAACAACTATATGACTACTAGGCGTCAAGTTCATAGTCTTCTCCGGCTATTTTTGCTCTTACAAAAGGAAGTTTTAGTAGTAGCTGCTTCATTCCTTCTACATCAAGCCTTTCGGTATTATGAGAATTATAATCCTCTTTTTCAGAGATTCTTTTATCACCATCCTCAACATACTTGCCGTAATTCAAATCACGTAAATCTGGTGGAATACGATAATAGTCTCCCATATCTGTCGCTGACACCATCTCTTCTCGGCTAAGAAGCGCTTCATAGAGTTTTTCGCCATGGCGAGTACCTATAACACTGACAGGATGGTTTGTCTTATTGAACAACTCTTTTAGAGCAACGGCCAGGGTATCAATCGTAGCCGCAGGCGCTTTCTGAACAAAGATGTCACCATTGGAGCCATTCTCAAACGCATATAAAACGAGATCGACAGCATCTTCGAGCGTCATCATAAAGCGCGTCATGTTTGGGTCGGTTATTGTAATTGGAGCTTGGTTTTCAATGAGGTCGACAAAAAGCGGAATCACCGAACCACGAGAAGCCATAACATTTCCGTAGCGTGTGCCACAGATCACTGTATTAGTGCCATCAAGATTCCTCGATTTAGCTACCATGACCTTTTCCATCATAGCTTTGGAAATACCCATGGCATTGATCGGATACACAGCTTTATCGGTGCTCAAGCAAACAACACGTGACACATTATTTGTAATTGCCGCTTCAAGCACATTCTCGGTGCCCAGCACATTTGTTTTCACCGCTTCCATCGGATGAAACTCACATGACGGTACTTGTTTCAACGCTGCTGCATGGTAAATGTAATCTACCCCTCGACTCGCAGACAGTATGCTGTTGTAATCGCGAACATCGCCAATATAGAACTTCAACTTGTCAGAGCTATAACGCTTTCGCATGTCATCTTGTTTTTTTTCGTCTCTAGAAAAGACTCGAATTTCTTTGATATCTGTATCTAGAAAGCGGGTCAAAACTGCATTTCCAAACGAACCAGTACCGCCAGTAATAAGAAGTGTCTTACCTTTAAATGTCATAAGTTTCCCTATCTACAGAGTATATAAAGAGCATTTTTTAGTAGTTTAATCCTGTAACCAATTTTCTTAGATAATGGGTTAACTTTTTTTGGAGTTACATTGTTGTTATGTATTCGGTAGTTAATCAGAGCGCACTCTGAGCATACCACTTTCCCTCGCATCAAGTGCATTAAAGCTAAGTAGTGATCATGAGCATAAGCACTACTGGGAAAGCCATCAAAACCAATCTTCTTGAATGCCATACAGCACCCGTAATAATGATTGCTAGTGAATAATCTAACAATTTTTGTCAGTTTAGAACTGTCATTGTAGTTTTTTATGGGTGGTGTTGACGCCAGCTCTGAAACCCCCATGATTTCAGAATCAGCTACACCATTAGAGTCAATCAGCTTAAATGAGTGATGGAACATCGTCAGATTAGGCTCATCTGCAAATGAACGCCTAATCACCTCAAGCTTGTTATCAAACCAAATATCATCCTGATCAGATAAAACGACAACATCACCAGTAGCATGGAGAATCGCTTGTTCGAAGTTTTTTAGATGTCCTAGGTTAAGGGGGTTTATATGAACTCTTACTCGATCATCATTTTCTACCGTATCCCGAACCAAGGTAGTCGTCTTGTCACTAGAACGGTCATCAAAGATCAGCAACTCATCATCATCACCCAACTGAGGAAGTATGGAACGCAATTGCTCTATAACATAATTCTCACCGTTGTAGGTCGTCATACAAACGCTTAACCTAACCAAGCTTGCCTCCCAAGCGCTTTTTTAACTTTCTAATTCCAGGGACCCAGCTTGCGACAGAGACTAACATCTGCTTAACCGCAGATGCATATTCTTGACGGTAAACAAGGCTATTATATTCATGTCCATCAATGATGTTTTCATAGTCATCTCTGATGAAATCGTCGCTTTGCCCCATAGGATCAATATTCCATGAATCAGAGTGAGTCCCATCAAAACCGATGTTGTTAATATAATTAACTTTTGGTACTAAGCATCTCAATTTTTTATCTCTAAAGTATAAATCATAAGCATATGCCCATGAGTCAACCTGTTTTGTTTTGAGTAACCCTGACATCATTGTGACGAATAGCGCATCTCGAAACGAGCCATATCTTGTACTCAATAGCTTTTTTAGCCCCCATTGAGTGACGACATCATCAATTTTGAGACCATCAATTCGATTTCTCCAAGTGCCCCATCCCCAACAATAGAAGCGGTTCGAAGTAACTGCGGATGCGATAGGATTCTTCACAAGATGATTTCTGCCAGAGACGGATGAAATGGTTAAGTCATGTTCAAACGTTTCGAGTGCGTAACTCATATATTCAAAGAACGCTTTGTTTGGAATACAGTCATCTTCCAAGATGATCCCAGAGTCTTCTCTTTGAAACATATATTTGATGGCATAGTCGACACAGGATTGACATCCCATATTTTGAGCGTGGAATATCTCTACAATGTTACAGTCCCAATCAATTGCATCGAGAACCTTCTCCCTGATGTTTGATATAGTCATACTCTCCGTATCATTTCGCGGACCATCAGAGGAGAAGTATATCGTTTCAGGTTTGACTTCAGATAGTGCTGAAATCAAAGCTAGAGTCGTATCAAGCCTGTTAAATGTTAGAATTAAAATGGGTATTTCATAACCATTTAAATTTGATGTCATATAATTGGTGACCTATTAGATATATAATACCTCAAACTTAACGTGTTATTTTCTACTTTATGAAGTAAAACAGTAAATAGTTAAGAAATCCAAATATAGGGATAATAGAACAACAAACTAATAATCTTTGAGGAGTGGAAAGAAAGCAGATGGCAGAACATTATCCGTAATCAATATTCTTCTTCGGTCAGAGCACACCTGGCGTAAATAGTCTAAATACTTATTACTTACGTCAAACTCTCCAGCACTAATGAAACTCGCATCCATCGTTCTTGATAGGTCGTCAAACTCATCGTAGTTGATTTTCGTATATTCAACATTGTCGGGAGCCTCACTTATCAGAGCTAAAAATCCGGAGTTACCCTTTGATAGTTCGTTCACTGCATAATTTCCTATGCCGTATGCATGATCAATATCGTACTGAGTGGTGTACATTACTTCACTGCGCTGGTCAATTCCAGGAATAAAGGCTCTAGCTTGAATTCCGTGATCAATACAGTGATTAACTAAAAGTTGCGCAGCCAGATGTTTACTAGAGCTAAACATTACTTGCCCAGAATAATCCTTGACACCACCGACATTACCCACATCATAGCCTTCAGACATAACGACAATAGCTCTACCACGTTCAGCCACCATAGATTGTATTGCACTTATAACACGATCTACAGGTTGCTGATCTTCAGGTAAAAGTAGTAGCAAAGGAAGTTTTCGGTCCGGATCGGCTAATCGAGCCGCGCCGGCTATAAAGCCAGTCTCTCGTCCAAAAGTTTGTGCGACAAGAACCTTATCATGAGAATAAGCGCCAAGGCTTTCGTTATTGAGCATGGCTACCTTGTGCACCCAATAGTTAACTACACTTGGGAACCCCGGAGTGAAAAAGCAGCGAGATAGCTGGCTATCACCCAAATCGTTATCAACTGTCTTTGGTAAAGACACAAAAGAAACATTGTTTAATCGAGACTCTAGATCACGTGACTGCTTGGCAGTTCCGTTCCCACCAATATTGATCACAGAGGATATAGAGTACTTTTCAATAATTGAATTAAACTCTTCTATTTGACCGTCATCTAGAAACTCAACGCGAGTAGTCCCAATGGCACATGAAGAAGGGGTATATTTTAATTGATCTAACTCGACTGATGTAAGATCTGTCAACTCAACAATGTTATCGCTAAGAACTCCAATTATTCCAGGTACACCAGCAAAGACTCGTTCATACCTACCACTAGATTTTACGGCTTCGATAACACCGCATAGAGTAGCATTGATAACTTGAGTCGTTCCTCCCGACATCATCACTAACAAGTTAGACATTTATTATCCTCCATTTGCTTTCGTATTTGACCATTGAAAAACTCGTCGATACCTGAGCCAATTATTGATTCATTCAAGGGGTAGCCACTGTCATGTAGCCTTTCAAAGAATTCTACTAAAACTGGTTCTATTACTCTTAGTGAGTGCTGCCATTTATATATTAGATGTTCCAACACCCGAGCATCAGAATGTTGTGGTATGAAATTTCCACCTAGTAAATTCATTCTCATTCTAGTTATTTCCTCAATAAACAAATCATTATTGAGAAACCACCAAACACCAAATAAACCCAGATTAGCAAACTTTCTGCTTAAGACTGTAACCTCATATTGGTTCTCACGTGATAACATGGTGACATTGAACATAATTGAAGGGAATGCCTTTAGCACTCTAGCTAGGTTATTTACGTTGGCACGCTGCACCGTGTCTCCGGCAAGTCTATAATCGGGATTCACACCTCTTTGCACGCCGATCATTAAGTTCATCGGAATATTGTGCTCATGACACAATGGGAATATAAACTTCTCTAGGAACTCTTCCGTTTCACTACCTTTATCAAACACATCATCGATAGAAATAGCAAAATAGATAGGTTTTAGCTTCTTTGTGATAGTAGAGACATAATCTTTAAGCTGTTCATCGTTGGATATGTCATAGGTGACATTATCAATAGTAAAGCAACTATCACGTTCTCGAAAACCATCCACTCGAATAGATGCGATAAATGGCTTGATCACGCAACAACGATCATAATACTCAACCTCCTTAGGGTCGAATATATCACAGGTCATTACTATCGATTCAACGTTCGCTAACTCGAGTACTTTACCAATGTAATTACCACTGATAACCTGAGAAAATTGCTGTTTGACGTAATTATACTCACCAATTGTAATATCGAACTTCTTCAATATGGTTAGAACACCGAGTGTTGCTTCAGAAATAGGGAGTCTTTTTACAAAAAGCTGATCCCAAATTACTTCTGCTTGCTTGGACTCCGAAAGAGAATAAAACTCATTTGGTCCAACATACTTAGTTGCGAATAGTTCTGCATGAAGGTAATGATAATTAAGTATATTATCAAACCCGTTTAAGTCGAGATCACCGAACTCTTCAGGAAATAAATGTGTATGATAGTCAATAATTGACAAGTCTTCTTCAAGATACTTTTTCACAAAAGCGCTGATATTAGACTTTTCCATCGTTACCCCTTACTTGAATCAAGGATGTAGGTCATCTTTGAATTTTTCTCTAGGAACTTAATAATTTGACTTTCAACACTAGAGTCAATATTTACATTGAAATATAGCGCTTCACTATCTAGAAAATGACTCATCTCTTGTGTCGTTTCAAGATCATAATGTACTTCGAATGCATTAGTTTCTACTGAATGGACGCCTGTTCCATCGAAACCTATATTATTGATTAGACTATGCTTTGGATACACTATTTTCATATTCTTGCTAAACTGGCGAAGTATCCAGTTTAGACTCCAAATGTCCATCTTTGAGTCTAAGAAACGGTCATCATTACAATAATCGTGTATATCTTTACCAAGCTCAGAAATATCCTTGTTTAGATATTCAGTCTGTGAAACAACCTCACGAAGATTCAGAGAGAAACCAGCCCAACGATCACGCCAAGTTGCCCAACCCCAAGGGCAGAATCTATTTATAGCAAAAAATGGTTCTGCTTTTTCTGCTATTCCTGGGTACATATAACCACAGATACTCCCAATATTTTTATTGTTATGATGAGTTTTTAGCATTGTCAGCATATACTTAATAAAACCGGGCTCTGGAACACAATCATCTTCCAAAACAATTACGGCTTCTTTTCGCTCAAGAACTTCTGTCACTGCTTTTGTTATAGACAAAGCAAGTCCTAGGTTTTGGGCGCGCTCAATCACCTCTACAGAGTAACTGTATGCACCTAACTGGCGCTTGATCGTATTTTGTTCTTTTTCATCAAATTCATTCGTTGGCGCATCTAGGTACAACGTAATTGAATTTACCTTCTCTTTCTCAAGAGCATTCAAAACACTCAATGTATGATGACTTCGGTTGTAAGCCATAACTATGAGCTCAATATCATTTCTATTCATATTAGCCTTTAGGAGTATCTATTTTTCAACGTCTTAAGAAAGGTAACCGCTTCAGTATATGATGTTTCACTTTTTCTTTGATAGACAAATGGTCATGTAGCCCACTCTGAAATTTGCTTTCTTTCTCTTCAAACTGACTAATTTCTTGCCTATTCTGTTTTACTAGGCCTTCAATGTTATCAAACAATTCAGCTACGGTTTTTGTTGATTGAAATTCGTAGAGCCAACTAGGTTCATCACTCTTTACTGGCGAATAAACAATATGATAGTCAACATTGCGGTTTAACACAGGCAACACATTCACACTTTCTTTCTGTGCGATATAACCAAGTGTTTTCTCCGGATTGCGTTTTCCCTTCGAATAAAGCCCATATATTTCCTTCATACTATTGTGTTTCCAGAAAAGAAAAAAGGACGCTTTTGGTGCGATCATTATATGATCGGAAATCCAAGATGAGCTAACTCTTTGGTTATTGGACACAACTACATTACTTGATGAAGAGTTGATGTACTTTTCAAGACTATCAAAAACTAAACAATCCGTGCGTAAACGCACAATATGGGTATATTCATCGGCATCAGGCAGAGCCTCTAGATACTGACAAAGAGCGTTCATAGAGAAGAACATACCCATCGTTGCATTGATGGAGGAGCCGGAATTGGTCTTAGTACCGATTGAATTCTTAAAGTCGTCAACACTATAAGGGTCAGCCGTAATGAAAGCTTTTGTCTTTTTATCACTAGCTAGCGGAAATGCATCGTTATTACTCGAATTTCTGACTTTGTTGCCCAAGTCTTCTTTCCAAATAAAATAAAATGCTGAGTAATCTATCGTCGGAAATAGTCTTTCAAGTGAACGATGAACTTGATCGGCATAACGATAAGGACCAGCAATGAAAACTGCAACTTTCATATAATCTAATCCTTAATTCTACCTACTGTCTTTTCGAAGTATTTAACATTCAGTTCAGTACCTAGGTCAAGCTTTGCCAGTGCAGGAATAACACCAAAATCGTAGTCATTAATGATCTCATTCATAGCAGTAGAGATATAGTATTCTGACTTGGTCATCTTTTTCGTTTCAAACAGACGCTCTAACGCCTCAGCTAACACTCCTTGATTTGGGAATGTATAGATGCCTGTACTCGCAACATTAGACACGTTGATTTTTTCAACAACTTGAGTAACTTCTTTGTTATCTAAATAGATATAGCTCTTACTTTCACCTAAGTCGATATTTGCAACAAGGTAACATGCTGACGATAAATCTTCCGGTAAAGAAAATAGAATATATTGATCTACATTGGCTATTACGACGGGTTTGTGTGATTCAGTCACGCATTTTAGCCCCGCTTCGACTGATTTGGCCGGGCCATCTGGAGTAGTGAGTACAATTTCGTAACTTGCGTTGTTGTGAAGTTGAACTTTTTGAAGCGTATGTGAAATCATTTTTGTTACTTGAAATTCATCTTCAAAGGCCTGCGTAGTAACAAAAATAAAATCATCATCAGAGTCAATGTTTTCGAAAATGGAAATAAGAAACCATTCAAGTATCGTTTTACCTGAAACCTCTATAAACGGCTTAAATTTCCCCAGCGTCTTAGTTCTTGTACCATTGCCGGCAATAGGAAATATCCATGTTTTAGCACTCACTAACTTAACCTCTGTTTGATAAATTGAACTGGAAACAGCACTGCTCTATGAAAATGCGTTATCGTTATTCGAGTTTCTTTAAATAGAACTCCCATCAGATAAAATGATAACGCTCTTGCTATCAACGTAGCGTATGCAGCCCCTTCAGCCCCATAATGGCCTATGAGAGCTAAATTAAGCAGCACATTTATAACCATACCGATGGTCACAGTATAAAGTGATAGGTGTGTTTTACCCTCAGCTAGAAACCACTTACCTCGAATCAGAGCTGATGCGACAAAAACCCCTGAAAAAATATGTATACTTAAAACACTACTTGCACCAGAGAACTCAGTTCCGTAGAGAAGTAGTATTATGTCTTCCGCTAGAAACCACACAAACAAACAAACAATTATCGATATCCAAACCAGTAGCCCATATAAGTTTTGAACCCTATCATTATATTGCTCTTCGCTGGATTTTTTCGCATTCATAATTGCAGGAAACAAGGAACTAACAATCACCATTGGGACAAAGAACCACGCTTCGCTGAGTTTTACAGCCGATGCATAAATACCAACCTCAGTTGCATTGATCATAACATTCAACATCACCTGATCAATTTTAGTATAAATCGTAACGGCTATAGCAGAGAACATGAGAGGCCATGCCTCTTTGAGATAGCTTTTGGCTACATCCGAACTAAAACGCCAATTTAAGATGCTAATTGTCGATTTTCGTTGATAAAAGGTGAGATAGAGCAAGGCTAAAAGGGCACTTTCTCCGACTAGAGCCACAGCAAAGTATTCGAGGGGAGCACTATTAACTATTAAAACTATCTTAACTACGCTAAATGCAAGTTGAGTAATTGTATTGCAGATAGCTGAATATTTAGCTTTAACAAGTGATTGAAAGTAACTATCAACTATACTGGTAGATTGGAATACTAATATTGCAGAGAGTATGACAACAATGGCTGCAGCACTATCATCACTTATAATAAGCTTATTGCTTATAATTAAAAAAGGAATTACTGCAAATGCGGCTACAAACTTCAGGAAAAATACAGTTCCAATTGATTTAGGATTCTCGCTGCCTTTATCAATAAGTTCTCTATAGAGGATATTATCAAGACCTAAAGCAGAAACTGCTGAAAATAGAAGGACAAAACTATGCGAGTAACTCAAAACTCCAAATTTTTCAGGCCCTAAATATCTAGCTATCCAAAGACCAACGACTAAGTTAACGAAAATTCTAATGACTTTTTCTGAAAGCATCCAAACAGTATTAGAAAAATACCTGGACGAAACTAGAGTTAATATTTTATTGGTGATTACAGTTATTTTCAAATTAGATATTCACGTTAATTATTCAAAATCTAACCATGGAGATTGCGCTTTATTAAAAGCATGATAGAAATGTAAATGCTGAACTCGTCTATTAGTTTTCTGCAACATACAGCTTGACAGCACGCATGGCTCTGGTTATCTCCAGGCCAAGATATACCATGCGTACGCGCTATAATAATGCCCCTACAAACTCGAATTAAGCTAAGTGTCTAGCTCATTGCCGCTTTAAACGTCAAGGCACTACCATCTTTCTCTGAGAGTTTTGGAACAGTATCCGTTGGCCATTCAATACCGATATCGGGGTCATTCCACTTTATGGAAACTTCAGACGAAGGGTCATAATAATTTGTGCATTTGTAAACAAACTCAGCTTCATCAGATGTTACATAAAACCCATGAGCAAACCCCTCAGGAACCCACAGTTGGCGTTTATTCTCTGCTGATAGATACACCCCAACCCACTGGCCAAATGTCGATGAATCCTTGCGAACATCAACCGCAACATCAAACACCTCGCCAGACACAACTCGCACTAACTTACCTTGAGTATTTCTGGTCTGATAATGCAGGCCACGCAAAATTCCCTTACTCGATTTAGAATGATTATCTTGTACGAATGGCGTTGGCTTACCGGTGACCAACTCTTCAAATTTTTTTTGTTGCCAGGTCTCCATAAAGAAACCGCGCTCATCACCAAAGACTTGAGGCTCAATAATCTTTACATCTGGGATACTTGTTTCTATTACTTTCATGCTCGATTACCTAGCAATACTGCTCAATGTTGTCTAGCGCGCTTTGCCAGTCACTTGGCGCAACCGCAAATACTTGCTGGATCTTATCGCAGTTCAAACGAGAGTTAGCGGGTCTTGGTGCTGGTAACGGGTATTGAGCTGCGGTGATTTCATTTACCTGAGGTGTTTGCGGTAGCACGCCATGCTTATCTGCTGATTCAAAGATCGCTTTTGCAAACTGATACCAGCTTACATGTGGTGCTCCTGAGAAATGATATACCCCAGATTGCTCAGAACCATTAAAGCCATCCATCATCGCCACCAACGCATTAGCAATATCCCCCGCATAAGTAGGGCCGCCAAATTGGTCACCAATAATACCCAGTTCAGGTCGGTCTTGACCTAAACGAAGCATGGTTTTTACAAAGTTATTGCCGTGCTCGCCAAATACCCACGCGGTACGCAAAATCGCATAGCGGGTGCAGTGCGCTACGACTGCCTGTTCACCTGCAAGCTTACTCTGCCCATAGACCCCTTTTGGGTTCGGTGTGTCGGTTTCTAAATACGGCTCATCCTTCTCACCATCAAACACATAATCAGTAGAGATATGCAGCAGCACAGCGCCTAACGATTCCGCCGCTTGGGCTAAGTGGCGCGGACCATCACGGTTAATGGCATAGCTCATCTCGACATCGGTTTCGGCTTTATCTACCGCAGTGTGCGCCGCACAGTTAATGATAACATCAGGAGTTAACTCGGCCAGCAGAGAGGCTACTTGAGCCTCACTGGTGATATCCAAGACTTCACGATCGTAAGCGATAACATCAATATCGTCACGCACAGACAAGACATTGGTCAAACAATGGCCGACCTGCCCATGACTTCCCGTAATCAAGACTCTCTTCACTTATTTGACCTTTTTGGCGTTGTCATTCACAAGGCGGACTAAATACTGTCCGTACTCGTTTTTCATCATTGGTTTAGCGATCTCAAGCAGCGCCTCATCGGTTAGCCATTGGTTGCGCCAAGCAATCTCTTCAAGACAAGCGACTTTCAACCCTTGAACATTCTCAATCGTTTGAACAAACGACGATGCTTCATGTAAACTCTCATGAGTACCCGTGTCCAACCAGGCGAAGCCACGCCCAAGCAGTTCAACATTCAACGAGCCATCTTCAAGATACATCTGGTTGAGGGTGGTAATTTCCAGTTCACCGCGTTCAGACGGCTTCACCTGCTTAGCCCAATCGACAACGCGATTGTCATAGAAATATAGGCCGGTGACGGCATAGTCTGACTTAGGGTGCTGAGGCTTCTCTTCAATTGAAACCGCCTTCATTTCGCTGTCAAATTCCACCACACCAAAACGCTCAGGATCTTTCACTTGGTAACCAAACACCGTCGCTCGCCCTTGTGAAGTGAGCTCTCTAGCACGCTTAAGCTGCTGACTAAACGATTGACCGTAATAGATATTGTCGCCAAGTACCAAACATACCGAATCATCACCAATAAACTCTTCACCGATAATGAAGGCCTGGGCCAAGCCATCTGGGCTAGGCTGTACTTTGTACTCTAGATTAATCCCAAAGTCGGAACCATCGCCTAATAAGCGCTGAAAGCCCGCCTGATCTTCTGGTGTAGTAATGATTAGGATGTCACGAATACCCGCCAACATTAATGTTGATATCGGGTAGTAAACCATTGGCTTATCGTAAATTGGCAAAAGCTGTTTGGACGTTCCTCGGGTCAACGGATAAAGGCGGGTGCCCGACCCACCAGCGAGAACAATACCTTTCATAATAAATAGGTCCTAGGTTCTTGGTACTAGGTTCTGGAGAGCCTCCAAAAACCGAGCACTAAAATGAGTGGGTTCGATTATTTTGTGCCTAGACGCTCACCGGAATATGAGCCATCTAAAACACGAGTCCACCATTTACGGTTGTTTAGATACCACTCTACCGTTTTGCGAATGCCAGACTCAAAGGTTTCTTCTGGCGTCCAGCCCAACTCGCGCTCAATTTTTGATGCGTCAATAGCGTAACGGACATCATGTCCTGGACGGTCTGTCACGTAAGTGATCAGATCTTGATATTGATTCACACCCTGTGGCTTATTCGGCACCAACTCTTCAAGTAAAGTACAAATCGTTTTTACCACCTCAATATTGGTCTTTTCGTTATGACCACCAATATTGTAAGTCTCACCCACTTTGCCTTCGGTGACTACTTTGTAAAGTGCACGTGCGTGATCTTCCACAAACAGCCAATCGCGGATCTGCAAGCCATCGCCATAAACAGGTAACGGCTTTCCTTCTAACGCATTTAGGATCATCAATGGGATCAGCTTTTCAGGGAAATGATATGGACCGTAATTGTTAGAGCAGTTAGTCACCAATACAGGGAAGCCATAAGTACGCCCCCAAGCACGAACAAGATGGTCTGAACCCGCTTTACTTGCTGAGTATGGGCTACTTGGCTCGTAAGAGGTTTCTTCAGTAAACAGGTCGTCAGTCCCCTCTAAATCGCCATACACTTCATCAGTTGAAATGTGCTGGAAGCGAAATGCCGATTGCTTAGCCTCATCAAGTGTTTTCCAGTACTGACAAGCGACCTCAAGCATATTGAAGGTGCCAACCAAGTTGGTTTGGATAAAAGCAGCAGGGCCGTCGATAGAGCGGTCGACATGTGATTCCGCCGCCAAGTGCATAATTGCATCTGGCTGATACTTTTCAAATACTGCTTCGAGCGCACCAAAATCACAAATATCAACCCGTTCAAACACGTAACGACCTGATTTTTCAGCATCAGGTAGCGACTCTAAATTACCCGCATAGGTCAGCACATCCACATTAACAACGCTGTCAGATGTTTCATTTAAGATATGACGAATTACTGCGCTGCCAATAAAACCTGCACCGCCCGTCACTAATATTTTCATATGCTTTCCTAAAATTTGGCACGCTACCGCCCTTGAGTCATACCCTCAAAAGCAAACACTAACGATAACTTGGAGGGGATTTAGCCTCCATAAAAAGTGACTGAATTGTACCTGACTTAGTGACAACGCGCGAATATTAATGTTTACAAACAAGTATAGGTTTAGGGGTCAATAGATAACAGAAACCAATGGGGCATTTTGGCATAACCTATCCACGAGTTCCATCTTTCCAGAAGTTTCACCATGGATAAGGTGAACTTGTTTAAGTCGGCCTGAACACCCAGCCACAAACGCAAGGAGGTCTTGTTGATCGGCATGCGCTGAATACCCCGACATTGAGTGTACTTTAGCGTTCACTTTAACGCGCTGTTCGTCAATGATGACAAATGGGCGCCCCGCCTGAATATCACGCCCTAAAGTACCAGCCGCCTGATAGCCACAAAACACTACGTCCGTTCGCTTGTCAGACAGCAGTGCGTGCAGGTATTTCACAATACGCCCACCCTGACACATACCAGAGACAGCAATCACTATCGCTGGCTCTCCGGTAACACGAAGCCGATTAACGATCTTTGTATGTTCATGGTGTGACTCCACCACGATACATTGATCGAAGCTTAACGGACGCCGTCCAAGCAGAACCTTTTCTTGTGCCTCTTTACTCCAAAGCTTGCGATACCGCCGATAAGTGTTCGTCACCTTGGCTGCAAGTGGAGAGTCAATAATAATCGGTAAGCGCTCACTAAGCTGGTGTTGCGATAACAGCATTTCTATATCAAACAGTAACTCTTGGGTGCGTCCAATACTAAATGAAGGAATCAGAATGACACCACCATCACTGACGCTACGCTGAATAATTTCTAGTAGTCGCCGAGAGCGGGTTTTAACATCTTCATGATTGTTATCACCATAGGTGGATTCCAAAAACAGATAGTCAGCTCGTTTAGGTGGCTTTGGGTCGGGTAGCAATGGCGTATTATCAGGGCCTAAATCGCCTGAAAATACAACAACCTCCGAATTTGGCAATTTCACCTCAACATAGGCACTGCCTAAAATATGCCCTGCTGGTTGAAATCGAATGTAAGAGAAATAACGCTTATCGACAGACTTAATCGGCACCCATTCATCATATCTTACCGGTTTGATATGCCTCTTTATCAAAGCCAATAGACGAGTGCGTTGTACCTGACTCATCCCAAGCTGCAGTTTTAGGCCATCTTCCAACATCAACGGTATTAAATGTGCCGTCGCGTGAGTGCAATAGACCGGACCACGAAAACCAGCAGCAAACAACCAAGGTAAACGGCCAATGTGGTCAATATGGGAGTGAGTGAGCACTAACGCACGAACAGCACCAAGAGGGAAGTCGATATCTAGCCTTGAACCCAGTGCATCTGTACCTTGGAACAGACCGCAATCAATTAGAATTGCGCTGCCGTTGATACTAAGCTCATGACAAGAGCCAGTGACGGTATTTTTACCGCCGTGGTGAGTGACAAACACACCCTCTGTTAATTCCATGTAAGCTATCCCTTTTCTCTAATTAAACGAGCTAGAATCTAGGAATTAATACCGCTACCAACACCACATCTCTGGTTTGAGAGTGACCATTCACTTCAATGTCATTTATCTAAAAATGGTGAACCACCAATGCACAACTGTTCACATATTAAACGATACCCCTATTGACATTAACTTTCACACTTATAAGCCCCCCCCTGTACTACAAAGAATTAAGACCACTTTTTTATGTGGATAACGTTATCTTGCGTCAACATTGTGAGAGTTTTTATGCAACACGCCCCTAATTAACAATACTATTATTTAGAAGCTAGTTCCATTTTTTGTGAACTGGGTTAATAGAACTATGCTGGCAGCCGTACTATCTTAATATCGTCTGTTTACGATTTTCACCACTTAATAAGCAGAGAGTCCAGGACGGAAGCTTTAACAGAACTAGGAGATCTCTTTCATGTCATTTGCTCTAACCCTTCGTTATGCGTCGTTTCGTCATAAAAACAAAGGAGTGGGTCGCGCTCTTGAGCTTGCTGTAATTGCAATCGCGATGGTAGCGATTGGTACACTACTAACAACCGATAATATCCAACTCATTTTGGCATCACTTGGTACACTTTTTTCTTGTATCGGTTCATTTTGGTTTTTCAAGAAGTCGGATGATATGCGCCGCTCTATGCCCGACTAAATAGCGTGTCAACAATCTCATTTAGTAATGAATCTGTAGCCTATATACGATAATAAACGATGCCAGTAGAAGGCTCTAAACAGTGTGTAATACCTCTGTTTAGAGCCTATTTCGCATACCTATCTCCATGAATAAGATGAAAGTGCTTCAATTCCTAGAGACAGGCGACAAACAATTAGTACCCCATGAACTCAGCTCGTCGATTCAACCACACTCAATGCCTGACTTCGCTCTCCCTCAACGACACCACTTTTTATTGCGCTCACCATCTGCGAAACAACTGGGCTCACTTCTCCTTCGCTGTTCGCCAAGAAGTAACTGTGTCCAACGGGATAATCAAAACGCTGATTAAAGTAATCACAATCGAACTCATACTCATTTTTCGGCAAAACACTAAGCTGTTCGGGACCCGTCATCCAAGACGGCGCGATGTATTGATATTTTTGAGGTTGGCGACTTTTGAAGCAGACATGACGAGAGCATCACTGGCATAAAACACCAACACATTTTTCGCCGAATCAACAATATGCCGCCCATCTTCTCCTCCTTCTAAGCAATGATTCTCCGCATCGGCCGCGACCATAAACACGTTTCGAAACAGGAGAAGCATGCCACTAAGACGCTCGTCTTTCACCCATGATGACATGGCACTTTTCAGCACTCGATTTCCCATCGAGTGCGCTAAAACATTCATCCGCTCTAGACACGGAAACTGCTGTTGCGAAGCCTCTCGACACCACATATCAAACTTGTAAAACAGCCGCGCAATCGCGACAACATGGTCATCATCACAAGGCCAGATCATCGGTATCACAAGCGCTAAGCCAAGTTGCTGTTTATCCAGTAACGCTTGTAACTGAGCACTACGTTCAAACACCTCTGGCTCCATGTTGTTATTAAAGCTGTGAAGATAGAAAAGTAGCTGAGTTTGTTCTGGCAAAGTCTTGAGAATAGCGTGGAAGAGAGAATCTCAACATAATCATCCTCACCACGTCGCTCACAGAAGTAGAGCCATTTTGATATGTCAGTATTTTGAGCATCAAATGAGATAGCGAGATTCATTCTAGAACGCGCTGACTGAGTGGGTATTCGGTTAGTGATGAATAACATACGTGCGCCCTTCCATTACTCGATAAATCTGTCGAGAATAAAAAGCAACATGTTCATTCTCTGAGAAGAAGTCGGTAATTGCGATCCATGAGACACAAAAACCTAGGGCGTACATTTAGACCACATAAAAAGCAAAATTCCTGTCAATCTCAAAAAGCACATAGCTAACCTAAAAAACACAACCAAATTTCTCATGCATGAGAAATAACAAAACGGTGCATCGATAGGAATACACCGTTCATCTTTCATGAAATAACTAAAATCAACCCTGTACTGATCAGTTGCTAACCCGCTTTATCCAATTTACGCCCATAAATGCAAACAACAATCCGGTGAGATTCGCAATCCAATCGTAAACTGACCCTTGCCTGCCCGGCTGCGTGGCCTGTATCAGCTCTATGCCCCCACTCATAAACCAAAATGCGCAAAGAGTAAGGATATATCGTCTTCCGGAAACTAGCATAGCCGTTATCAGCCCTAAGACAAAATAGGCGGCGGTATGTTGCACCTTATCAAACCCATTAAGCTCTAAAAGATTAACAGACGTGGGTTTTAAAGACAGAAAAAGGATGCTGGCTAACGCGCCAAAAACGACAACCGCTGCAAACTTCGGGTAGTTAGGTGACTGAGTGAAAGCGAGAAAACGTTGACGCATGATTTAGCTCTCAGATTTGTATGTTTTGCGAGCATACGCAAGTTTTGAGGAGTTGGGAAGGGGGAATGCGGGCTTTGAGCTGCGGGCTGCGGGCTGCGGGCTGCGGGCTGCGGGCTGCGGGCTGTAGATGTTAATGCATGTGTTGATAAAGATACCACGTGGATTGAAATTACGCGGTATCTTTGAGAATTATTGTTTTAAGCTGGGGAGAGTTCTTTTGTCTCAGTTTCAGTCTTGATTGGCTGTTGCTGTTTAGGCTTTAGGTAAAGGTTTTGGTAGCAGTAGTTTGTTGCTTCCATGTAGCCTTCAACGCTACCGCAGTCGAATCGCTGACCTTTAAACTTATACGCCATCACACAGCCTTGTTGAGCCTGTTTTAATAGCGCATCAGTGATCTGGATTTCACCGCCCTTATCTGGCTTAGTGTTCTCGATATGTTCGAAAATGTCTGGCGTTAGAATGTAGCGTCCGATGATAGCAAGGTTGCTTGGTGCCTTGCCCGCTTCTGGTTTTTCAACCATGTTGTCAACTCGGAATAGATTATCCTTGAGCTGCTCGCCAGCAATCACGCCATACTTATGCGTTTCCGATTCTGGTACTTCTTGCACAGCAACGATAGAGCAACGGAACTTGTTATAGAGCTCAACCATCTGTGCGAGTACACCGTCATCTTCATTGACACATAGGTCATCCGCCAGCACCACGGCAAATGGATTATCACCTACAAGTTCTTTGCCGGTAAGAATAGCGTGGCCTAAGCCTTTCATCTCACGCTGGCGAATATAGGTATAAGACGCCGAATCAATTAATGAACGAATATCAGTAAGCAGCGACTCTTTTGCGGTACCACTAATTTGATGTTCTAATTCATAGTTCTTATCGAAGTGATCCATCAATGTGTGTTTACCACGGCCAGTGACCATAGCCATATAGTTCATGCCAGCCTCTATAGCCTCTTCAACGCCGTATTCAATCAATGGTTTATTAACCACTGGCATCATTTCTTTAGGCATAGATTTTGTGGCGGGGAGGAAGCGAGTACCGTAGCCTGCGGCGGGGAATAAGCAGTATTTGATCACGAGGTTGTCCTTGTATAAAGGGCTATCTAACTACGGAATTTCCATAGCTCGATAGCCCTGCAGTATTGTTGTTATATTTTTATGTGTCGTTGGTAGCTCGTAGCTCGTAGCTCGTAGCTCGTAGCTCGTAGCTCGTAGCTCAAAGATAATAACCTTCAACTTTTTCAATAAAACTTTTTAAATCAGATTCTGGTAAGCAATTTATACCCGCAGCAGCTGCACGACCGCCGCCTGTCTCAAAACTCGCGCAAATATCACCTGCACCTTTCTTGTTATTTAGTGGGGCACGAAGTGACACAGTAAAACTGCCATCTTGATTACGTGTGAGCACGGCATGAGCTTTCTCAGGAGATTGATTGGCCAGTAAATTGCCATAAACACCACTGATTCTGCGTGATGCAGCGGAATCAGGAAGCTCAAACACTGCAAGTGTTTCAGAACTATGCTCCGGTTTGATCGCTAGAGCTAGCGCTAAATCGGCCTCGTAGGCTTGTTTTAGCGTAAAGTAAGGTGATGACGTGTCTTCAAGCACATCAAAAGGAGAAGCATAGTTCAGCAAAGCTTTATATAGTTCAGTTGGATCAAAGTGTAGATCTGCAACACTTGCACCATAGCCATTATAGTTAATGAGCGTCCCTAGCTCTTTAAGGAAGGCGCATTGCTCTTCACTAAACCCAGCGTTAGTCGCAAGTTCATCTGCTTTTGCAATGAGATTGTCACCATACGCAGCGGTAATAGCCCAATCGCGAAACTGCCCTTTGAGCAATTTATCCACAATCAAGGCCGTACAGGTATTCGCATCCAAATCGATATGAGCCTCTAGTAACTCAGACTCAGGAATATCTCCCGCTCGATGATGGTCAGCATAAAACACCTTAGCCTGAGCACTAATTGCGTTTTCCAACCCTTGAATATTCTTTTCCATCGAAATATCCAAAACCGTCAATTGATCGCCAGCCTGAGCCTCAACCCCATCAACCAACTTAATATCTCGCTTTACACCCGTTACCAGCACAGCCTCTCTAGGCTCTGCCAATCGCAATTGCAGCAATGAGATGATGCCATCTGCATCCCCATTAAAAATATCGTAATTCATCATTTTCCTTTTACTAATAGCCCGCAACCCGCAACCCGCAACCCGCAACCCGCAACCCGCAACCCGCAACCCGCAACTAAATTATTTTCATCGCCTGAAGATGCGCAACAATAAAATCAGCACACTCTTCAATAGATTTATCAGCAGTTTTCACACATATATCAGGACTCTCGGGAGCCTCGTAAGTTGAGTCAATTCCGGTAAAGTTCTTGATTTCTCCTGCGCGGGCTTTTTTGTAGAGGCCTTTGGGATCGCGCTGCTCGCACACTTCGAGTGGTGTGTCGATGAACACTTCTAAAAACTGACCTTCAGGAAGTAATTCTTTTACTAAAGTTCGATCTTCGGTAAACGGCGAGATAAAGGCCGTAGAGACCAGTACACCCGCATCAACAAATAGTTTAGCAACTTCACCAACGCGGCGAATATTTTCCACACGGTCTGCATCGGCAAAGCCAAGATCGCCATTGAGGCCGTGGCGTACGTTGTCGCCATCCAGCACGTAGGTTTTCACGCCCAACTCATACAACTTACGATCAACGGCATTTGCCACCGTAGATTTACCTGAGCCACTTAGTCCAGTGTACCAAAGCACGACTGCTTTATGCCCATTAAGCTTAGTGCGCTCATTACTCGAGACGCTCGCTTTATGCCACACGACATCCGATGATTTCTCGATGACATCGTTTTTTTCAATATAAGGAGACATAATTATCCTATTACAAATAGATCCAGTACAACGCACTGACTGTCGTTGCACCATAAATCAAACTTACTGGCAGCCCAATTTTGACAAAATCTTTAAGACGATAGCTGCCCGCATTAAACACCATTAAATTTGTCTGATAGCCATAAGGGCTAATAAAGCTGGCACTAGCACCAAAGGCCACGGCCAAGATGTAGGGAAGCGATGGTGCCCCTATCGAACTCGCGATGCTAAGCGCAATAGGTAAGATAAGCGCCGCTGCGGCATTATTAGTAACCAACTCAGTGAGCCACCAAGTAAGGAGATAGACCAATATCAATGCTGTTAATGGTGTTAAGGTGCCTTCCAGCTGACTTAACCATAGCTCCAATGACTCTAGCAGCCCGGCCCCCATTAAAGCCTGAGACATAACCAGCGCAGCCGCAATAATGACCCAGATATCTTTAGGTATCCGCCGCATTAACTCGTTAACGGTTAAGCACTTAGTGAGGATGAGTGCTCCTAGCAGCAAAAACGTCCCTTTGAACAAGCTCATCAAGCCCAGAGCGGCCATAGCGATAACTGATATAAACCCGACACCCGCAAACCATTCTCTCCATCCGACAAGCGAGTCATCAGGCTCCACTCCGCTTAAAACAATAAAGTTTTTAGACAGGTTTTTTCGAGATTTAAAGTCTTGTCCCACTGCGAGTATGAGAAAGTCACCACCTTTCAATACCAACTCACCAAGCTTGCCGGAAACCCGCTCACCATCGCGCTTAATAGCAACCACCGCAGCATCAAAGCGAGCACGAAAGCCCGCCTCTTTGAGAGTCCTGCCCACCAAAGTCCCATCGGTACGCACTACCACTTCGGTAAGGTTGTTTATAGGCAGCCCATTTTCGTGTGCAAACAGATACAAACCATCAAACTGGCTTAGTTGGCGAACTTTGTGGACATCGCCACTAAAAATCAATCGATCACCAGGCTGAATAACCTCTGAAGGAGAAACAGGGCTGAGCAGTCGCCCTTCACGGACAAGCTCAACCAGAAACAGCGACTCTAAATGGCGCAAACCATTTTGCTCAATACTTTTTCCAATTAGCGCAGACTCTGGCTGAACTTTAGCATCAATTAAGTACTCTTTAACTTGCTGCTTCTGCAACTGTCTTACAGGTAGGAATTGACTACAAACAAACAAAGCCAAGCCACACAACAGCACCAAGAACAGTCCTACTTTGCTAAATTCAAAAAAGGCCAACTCGGCCTCTCCGGATTCGATTAGCAAGCTATTTACGATCAAGTTGGTGGAAGTCCCCACTAGGGTAAGCGTCCCGCCTAATATCGCAGAATAGGACAGCGGAATAAGTAGGCGGCTTGCAGGGTGATGGGGATTGCTACGTATCGGTGCCAGCATCGTAGACACGACCGCAGTATTGTTCAAAAACGCCGACGATAACACGGTGGAACCAAACAGTCGTAACCACGTGCTGACATAATTAGCCTTAATCACCTTTGTCGCGACTGTTCTAAGAAAACGCGTTTTCTCAAGCGCTAACGAGCTCAGCATAAGTAAAATGAGCGTCAGCAACCCCTTATTCGAGGCACTAGCAATCACCTGCTCACTCGATACTACGCCGGTGACATACAAAACCAACAACGCACTGGCGAAAATGTAAGCCGGGCGACGCTGGATAAAGATCAACGCTAGGATAGTGGCGATGAAGGTGGTTAGGGTGATGATGGAGGTTAGGGGCATTAGCGATCTTTATAGTTCGAGGAGGGTCCTTGGTCCTTGGTCCTTGGTCCTTGGTCCTTGGTCCTTGGTCCTTTAGTGTATTTTCTGAGAGCTGAAAGCCAATAACTGTCAGCTTTCCGTTAGTAGCTGTTCAAACCAAACTAATAAGCATTCTTATCAACGAACCCCTTAAACACCGTCAAAAATAAAATCTTTGTATCAAACATCACTGACCAATTCTGAATGTATTCAAGGTCATATTTGACGCGCATTTCCATTTTATCTAGCGTATCTGTTTCGCCTCGCCATCCATTAATTTGCGCCCAACCAGTGATACCGGGTTTGACTAGATGACGTAGCATATAGCCATTGATCAGTTTACGATATTGTTCATTGTGTGCGATTGCGTGAGGTCTTGGCCCAACTATCGACATACTTCCTTGGACAACATTGATAAACTGAGGTAACTCATCCAAAGAGGTTCTGCGTAAAAAGCCGCCGATAGGAGTGAGTCGCGAATCTCTCTTCTTGGCTTGGGTTACAACATCACCATCCTCCATGACCGTCATTGAACGAAACTTCCACACTTGAATCGGTTTACCATCAATGCCATATCTATTTTGTTTGAAAAACACTGGTCCTTTCGAGGTTAATTTCACCGCTGCTGCGATGCAAAGCATTGGGATAGAGATCAATGCTAGAATCAGACTGCCACAGATAAGGTCAAAAGAACGTTTTACTATTCGATTAGAGCCGTCCATTGGCGAAGAATAAATACTAATAACTGGCAGGCCGCCTAGGTTGTCTGCTCTTGCATGCAATAACTCAAACGTAAACACATCCGGCAGATAGCAGACTGTACAACTGGTATCTGCTAACTCTGCAATGACATCTGCAATCAACTTTTGATGAGAAAACGGAAGTGCAATATAGACCTTATCAAACGCTCCCTGCTTGGCTTCACGGATCATATCGTCAATGTTGCCTTTGGTTTTCTCAGGCTCTAGCTCATGGATTTCATCGGTATAGTCTTCCGTATCGTAAAATCCAGCGATGTTATATCCCATCCAAGGCGATGTTTGAATACGATGCGCTACGTCTTGACCCAGGCGTCCAGCACCTACAATAGCAATTTTTCGAGTATTAAAACCGTGTTCTCGAGCCTTTCTCAGTGTGGTTTTAAGCAAAAGGCGATAAGCGAGCAACCCAAAAGCGATAGAGAAGTACCACACCACTGTCTGAAACGGGCTAGCTGTTAACTCAAAGCCAACAAACGACTCAAAACCTAACGACAAAAAGAAAGCAAACGTCCAGTTTATTAACAGCTTAGACGCCTCCATTCTAAATGGCGTGGTGCGCCAGGAGATGTAAAATTGTTGAATCTCGCAGATTGCGTAAAATGCGACAACAGCGACGATACTCGCAAGGTAGGACACCTCGTTAGTATCACCTAAGCAATAATAGCTCACTGCCATTGAGCAAATAAAGATAACGGCAGCATCACAGGCACGATTAAGCATTGCGACCGTGGTTTGCCGACTTTGGAGAACACCCCTGTAGTTTGTCATTGTTATTTCCTTGCCACTGAAATATTAACAGCTGTAAGCTGTAAGCTGTAAGCTGTAAGCTGTAAGCTGTAAGCTGTAAGCTGTAAGCGATTTTACATGCCATTTGGCGTGCGTTCATTTTTATTTTGCAAAGATATTAAGTGTATTGAAGCCGAGAGTTCTCTTTACATGAAACACGCAGAGTAGATTCTGAAACGCCACTGAAAATGCCGTCACCCAAGCAGCGCCAATCACGCCATAGCTAGGGATAAGCACAGCGCTACCAGACATCATAATAAAAGATGAAATAAAAACGTTATTTCTGAGCACTTTCTCATAACCTGTCATTTGTAACAGGTAACCCACTGAGCCGGTAATGACATTCACAAACTGCCCTAATGCTAGAATACGTAGAATGTTTGCACCTTGAGTAAAATCTTCACCAAACAAACTCATTAACCATGGTGCGAATAGCATCATGATACCGACTATAGGGAGTGCACATAATGTCATTAATCTACTCGACATTTTTGATAAGGCGCGCACTTGAACTAGGTTATCTTGCTTGAAGGCTTCAGCAAATTTCGGCGCTGCAATCGCGTTTACGGCTATTAATATAAAACTTGTTAGTAAAGCTGTCCTTTGGGCAACAGAAAACAATGCAACGTCTTCTGCACTACTCCACGCACCAAGCATCAACTGGCCTGCCCATTGAGTCACCTGCGCAAGGACTACAATAGCAAATAAGGGTCTAGCAGTATTTAAGACTTTATGCTTTTCTTCGCCACACAACGATAACAGCTTAGGTATTCTGTTTCTGTTCCAGAAATAAAAGGAAAGACTACAAACCACTACACTCGAAAATAGATAATACTGCATTGCCGATCTAGCATCACTAGGCTGGACAGTCCAAACAACTAAAATGGCTAGTATTGACAT
Organism: Vibrio sp. CyArs1; assembly: GCF_022432925.1. NCBI lineage: Bacteria > Pseudomonadati > Pseudomonadota > Gammaproteobacteria > Vibrionales > Vibrionaceae > Vibrio > Vibrio sp. CyArs1. The sequence goes on from NZ_JAKRBO010000009.1 coordinate 108,110, forward strand.
GGCTGCTGATTGAAAAAACATCGCATGAGCAATCTTTTTCTGTCCTTGAAAGCAAAAACCATGCAATTGACTTATTGCTATAGGTACTACCGCCAAAGAAGACCACTTTAATGCTAGCTCTAATTGGGGTTTAGAGAAAATATTCTCAGATACCCATCCACTTGTTGACCAGAGTAATACTGTTATCAAAACGCCGGCGGGTAGCACTCGAGACAATGATAGACTGTAAATACCAGCGACCAAATCCGGCTTATTCATCACTTGATAACCAGCAATATATCTAACGAGTGTATTATCTAAGCCTTGTCTAATAAACACAGTCAAAATTAGTAAAACAGCTTGCGCCAAGAAGAAATATCCCGCTTGCTCTGCCCCTAATTTTCGAGCTATGACGATATTAAGAAAAAACGCTCCTATAACACCAATGATTTTGATTATTAGAGCAAACATCGCCTTTAAGGCAATTTCATTCTTGGTCCATAATTTTAACTTTTGTATCATCTAAGTGGACCTAAAGCCTAGCTAGCACATAAGCTAAGCTTTTTTTCCAGTTTCTATTAACCGCTACCAATGATTCCAATGTACTACAATCCATGACAGAATAATTTGGTCTGGGCGCTGGCAACGGATAGTCTTCTGTTTTTATAGCATTTAACTTGGGCAAACAATTAATAATTTCCATTCGATTTGCAAGTTGCAGAATAGCTCGGGTAAAACCATGCCAAGAAGTGGCTTCATCACCACTAAAATGATGAACACCATACCCTTTCCAATCATCTTGCTCTAACGCAATAGTTAGCATTGACAACAACATTTGCGCTAAGTCGCCAGCATAAGTCGGGCAACCATATTGATCGGCAATAACCCCTAACTCTTCCCTCTCTTTTCCGAGGCGAAGCATCGTTTTAACGAAGTTATTTCCATATTCACTAAACACCCATGAAGTGCGAATAATAGCGGTTTTTTGATGGGCTTCAAGTACGAAGTTTTCACCCGCTAGTTTTGTCTTTCCATATGCGCCAACAGGGCATGGGATATCGCTTGGTTTATATGCTTCACAACCTGTACCATCAAACACATAATCTGTGGATACGTGAAACAACGGGACATTAAGCTTACTTGCCATTAACGCTAGATACTTAGGACCTAGTGCATTGACGTTATAAGCAGCGTCAAACTCTACCTCTGCCTTATCAACAGCCGTATAGGCAGCGGCATTAATAATCGCCGCCGGTTGTATTCGATTTATGAAATCAACCACTTCGCTTTGTTTGGTGATGTCTAAATCGTTAAAATCTACCGCAACGAATTCAAAACCGAAGCTGCTGGCGCGATCTTGTAAGCAACGGCCAAGTTGCCCGTTACTACCTGTAATCAAAATTTTTGCCATTATAGATCCTTAAAGCTCGCCGCTACTGCATCTTTGCACGATAGAATTGGAGAATCACATGGCCATTCAATACCAATATCAGGATCATTCCAGATTAGGCTACCTTCATCGCTCGGATCATAAAAGTCGGTGCACTTGTATTCAAAATCGGCTGTTCCCGATAACACAACGAAGCCGTGGGCAAAGCCCGGTGGTACCCAGAACTGCTTTTTGTTTTGCTCTGAGAGAATCACACCTTCCCATTTCCCATAAGTTGGCGATCCTTTTCGAATATCGACCGCAACATCAAATACTTCACCGCGAACGACTCTAACAAGCTTGCCCTGCGGTTTAGTTTTTTGAAAGTGCAAACCACGAAGAACGTTTTTAGAAGAACGCGAATGGTTGTCTTGGACAAAATTCAAGTCATTGCCAATGACTTCTTGGTAGCGCGTTGCCTGAAAAGTTTCCAAAAAGAAACCGCGCTCGTCACCAAATACCTTGGGTTCAATGATTTTTAAGTCAGGAATAGATGTTTCTATAATTTTCATACTGTTTTTGATTCCTTAACTTGCGCTAACAAATATTGACCGTATCCAGTTTTGTGTAACTTTTCTCCCGCATTTAGCATGCCCTCTAATGAAAGCCAACCCTGCTTAAACGCTATTTCTTCGAGGCACGCAACTTTGAGCCCCTGCCTGTGTTCAATAGTCTGTACAAATGAGCTCGCTTCAAGTAAAGAGTCGTGGGTTCCTGTATCTAGCCATGCGAAGCCTCGCCCCAATAGGTTCACATTAAGATTACCCCTGTTCAGATAAACATTGTTTACATCAGTGATCTCTAGTTCTCCTCGGGGCGAAGGTTTAATCTCCTTTGCGATAGCTCGTACATCATTATCGTAAAAATATAGGCCTGTAACCGCGTAATTTGATTTTGGGAGTGCTGGTTTTTCCTCAATACTGGTAGCCACACCATTTTTGTCAAAATCAACCACACCAAATCGCTCTGGATCAGTCACGTGATAGCCAAACACAGTTGCACCAGTTTCCCGGGTGACTGCTTGCTTGAGCTTGTCGGAAAAGTGCTGTCCATAGAAAATATTATCCCCCAATACTAAGCTTACGTTATCATTGCCAATAAAATTATCGCCAATGATGAATGCTTGCGCCAGGCCATCTGGGCTTGGTTGAACAGCATACTCTAGGCTAATACCAAAACGACTACCATCACCCAGTAACTTCTGAAAGCCTGGCAAATCATCGGGAGTGGAGATAACCAAAATGTCTTGAATTCCAGCTAACATCAAAACCGAAAGCGGATAATAAATCATCGGCTTATCATAGATCGGCAGCATTTGTTTGGAGACACCCATTGTAATGGGGTGTAATCGTGTGCCCGAGCCGCCAGCAAGAATAATACCCTTATACTTTGCCATTATTTAACCTCTTCATTTCCAAGACGACCTAACTGATAATCGCCCGATAGAACGCGTTGCCACCATTGTGTATTTTCTAAATACCAAACAACGGTTTTACGAATACCCGATTCAAATGTTTCTTCAGGTACCCAACCAAGTTCACGCTGTATTTTTGAGGCATCAATAGCATAGCGAACATCATGGCCAGGGCGATCTGTCACAAAAGTAATAAGGTCTCGATAAGTATCAAGTCCCTGAGGTTTACTTGGCGCTAGTTCTTCCAATAAGTCACAAATGGTTTCAACGACTTCAAGATTGCGCTTTTCATTGTGCCCCCCAATATTATAGGTTTCTCCCACCACACCTTCGGTAACAACCTTATAAAGGGCTTTAGCATGATCTTCAACGAACAACCAATCACGAATTTGACTACCATCTCCATAAACCGGTAATGGTTTGCCAGAAAGCGCGTTCAAAATCATATGAGGAATCAGTTTCTCAGGGAAATGATAGGGTCCATAGTTATTGGAACAGTTTGTTACTAGCACTGGTAGCCCGTATGTTCTCCCCCATGCTCGAACTAAATGGTCCGACCCAGCTTTACTGGCCGAGTACGGGCTGCTTGGCTCATAGGAGGTTTCTTCTGTAAATAAATCAGTTGTCCCTTCTAAATCACCGTACACTTCATCAGTAGAAATATGGTGGAATCGAAATACAGATTTACTCTCAGTAGGTAGTTCACTCCAATACTGTCTAGCAACTTCTAGCATATTAAAGGTACCAACAACATTAGTTTGAATAAACTGTGCGGGTCCATCAATTGAACGATCAACATGTGACTCAGCCGCTAGGTGCATTACTGCATCTGGCTGATGTTTTTCAAAAACGGATTTCAGCGCTTCAAAGTCACAAATATCAACATGCTCGAAGCAATAGCGATCACAATGAATCGTCTCTGGAATAGATTCAGTATTTCCTGCATAAGTTAGTGCATCAACATTGATAACGCTATCATTGGTATCGGAAATAATATGACGAACAACAGCACTGCCAATAAAACCTGCACCACCGGTAATTAGTATTTTTTTCATAATAACTTATTTGATATATTTTAAAATTAATGTTTCGTACTGCTTGAGAATGTTATTCCAAATAAATCGCTCATGAAACTGCTTTTTAGCATTCATCTTTTTCTCCAAAACTAAATTATTATCGTGATATTCATAATCAAAGAATTTTGCTAATTCATTTTGCGAAGAAAAATAAACGGCAGCATCTGAGGCGACCCATTGGTTAAAGTGATTACCGTGAGCAAGAACCGCACACCCGGCACCTAACGCTTCAACCAATGAAGGGTTAGTGCCCCCTACTTGGTGACCATGTATGTAGAAACGTGAGTAGTATCGTAATGCACCAACAATATCATGTTCATATATTGCACCAGGGAACATGACTTCATCACTGGCTGAATCAATTACTGACTTATGATACTCATTGTCATTAGGGCTAAAATTACCCAGTACAACTAACTTTTGATCTCTTTTTGTTTTAGAGAATGCTTGCACAACTTCTAAAATTGAATTTTCTGGCTCTGGTCGTGCAATAATAATAGAGTACTTCTCAGGCTTTAGACCAAATTTTTCTAAATGTTTAATATCGGCAGAGGAAACATCTGGTGCACCATAAGGGATCATTGTAATTTTATCCCGTTTCACACGTGTCGCTAAGTGATCTTCAATACGAGGGTGATCCGCGACTAAATGATTGCCAAACCAACAGCCAAAACGTTCATTGAGCCAAAACCAAGCCTTAGCGACTTTGCCCCACTTCTGTCGTTTCCATTCAATACCATCCATGTTGATGATGGTTGTTTTACCAAAAATACGATGTAAAATGTTAAAACAGGCTGTATTGTACCCTAGGGTTAAATATATACCATCTTGCTTCAATGAATGAACAACAGACTTTAAATCAAAAATAATAGTGCCCAACGGCCCAGTTTGACTGACTGGAACATGAATACGTTTAACCCCTTCCCATTCAGACTCATAAATATCCCCCTTACCATCTTCCTGACAGTAAACTGTCACTTGCCAATCTTTAACAATTAAGTATTTGCAGAGATATTCAGCAAATGTTTCAAAGCCGCCATGATTTGCAGGCACACCTCGAATCCCTAAGATATTTATAACTTTGTTAGACATTTTTTTTCTCAAATTTTATTGACTTATACAATAGGACAAAAGCAAAAAGTATAACAGGGACTTGTATAGCGTTATAAATCCCAGTAATAACAAAAGAACTTAAAAATACACAAGTAACCAAACCAAAACACAAATTTTTGAGCGTTGTATTTTCTTTGATTAAAACTACTTTTTTGTACATTATAAAAATCAAATATAAATATAAACCTGCTCCAAAAATACCAGACTTCATGACTAAGTATAAAATGCCATTATGCAGTATTGGTGCACTCTCAATTTCTTCACCGGTACTTAGATTAAAGGTACCATCAAGATATATAGAGGAACCAGCTCCCAATCCAAATATGTTATAAAAAACACTCGAAGTTGACAACCTGTCCAATAATAAATAGCTTTCATATGAGCGCCAATTATGTACAATATCTACTTTTTCAGCATTTTTAAAATCTAGAGTCCCTAGCTCAGAATATATTGACGCTATTTTTGAAATTAGCCAATTATCAGAATAAACATTTGAAGCGAAATAGAACAAAACAAAAAATAAAAGTGCAGATAAAGCCCAAATAAATACTGTTGATAATTTTACTTTACCATTAACCAAAAAAGAAGCCGCTAAACCAACAAGAAAGAATAATATTGACAATCTTGACATCGATAAAAAAAGTAACACTAGACCAATTACAATAAGAATTGTTGCCTGTTTTAAGCTAAGGAGCAACCTATTTTTGATAAAAAAGAATCCAAGAAAAAAAGACAATATATATACGCCTCTTCCTACCTCTGTTCGTAACAAATCGATATTAGATATTCCTTGACTAGCATAAGCATTAACAAACATTAACAACTGAATAAAGCCAATAGCTATTGAGCAATTAATAAAATCATTTAAAATTCTACGTTTATCTTTATATGAATAGAATAGTGCTACTGCTGCAAATACCACAACTATTGGCTTTGTTAAATAATAAAGATCTCTTAATATAGATCTTGTTCCATTTGAATAATCGGTTGCAACAAGTGAAACAAGAGGAATGATTATCATCACTAATAATATTGAAGATAAGTCTTTTGGCTTATATAAACCCAAAGTTAATATCATCGTGATGCATATAAAATAAAGTAACGCTTGACTTTGAAGCGGAATTGATAACATCAATGCGAACAATAATATTGGAGGATATCTTATGCTCATTATATAATCTTCTGATATAAGAGTTCATTATATTTAGAAATAGTAAATAATTCATTTACACGGATAATTCCATTTCCCTCATAAATTTCCCTTAGTTCTTGACTGATCACAAGAGAGTCAATCTTCTTAGCTAGGGCTTTTGAGTTGCCAATTTCAAATAAAGACCCTGTTATTCCATCAGAAATAATCTCCTTAGGCCCTCCAGCATCTGACGCAATCACAGGAATACCTATAGCCATTGCTTCAATAACAACTAAACCAAAAGGCTCAGGTTTTATTGAAGGTACAACACATATATCAATATCCCCCCAAACATCATGAGGTGAATCAGAAAACTCTTGAATAAAAATTCTATCTTTGTATTTATGATTATTTACTGCATCTAGAAATTGACTTTTAAACTTTGAGCCTTCAACAAATGAACCAACAAATTTTATGTTATATTCTTTACAAACTGTTTCATTCATTGCTTTTAATAAAAGCAGATGCCCTTTCCAGTCATTGATTCTTCCAACAAGACCAATTACTACTTTATCTAATTTCTCTTTTTTTAACTGAGGTTTATATATATTAACATCAACTCCATTTAATACAATGTCAGATTTAATATTAGATATATTTTCAATATAATTAGAAGTAGCGCTTGAGTTGACAATTACATTATCAGTGAAATTTCTTAATAGAAATCCATATATCTTATTAAATATTCCTAAGTCATTTAAAATTTCATGTACATGCCATGAATGTTTCAGCTTTCTATTAATTATCTTTAAAATTACCCCATCCATAACAGCTAGTGTATTTGAGTATATATACTGTATTTTTTTATCTTTTATTATTTTGCTATACCTGAAAGGTAGAGCAATTAAGTTTTTAATTAATATTAAAAAATCTTTAGGCTTAAATATTCCTCTGTGAAGCTTAATAATTGGTAAAATAATCACATCGGCATTAATTTCATCTAATTTTTTCTTTAATGGACCATCGCAAGGTAATACAACATAAACTCCATCCTCTCTCGTTTTTATATATTTAACAAATTCTAGTAGAGTCTTGTCAGAACCATAAAGATCAGCAGATTGATGTATAATTAATATTGACATTAACAGCTCCCAATTATTTTAGCTGGCACTCCAGCAATAATTACGTTTGGAGGAAATTTCTTATTTACTACGGATCCAGCAGCAACAATAGTTCTGTTATTTAACTCAGTTCCATCAAGAAAAGTCACTTTAGAACCTACCCAAATATCATTCCCCAATATTATCCCTTTTCTTGTAACAGGCTGCTCCCTAATAACTTTACTCATATCGTCAAAGCTATGATTTTCACTGTGAAAGCTTACATATTGCCCTATAATTACATTATTACCAATCGATATACCTCCTGCAGCTCCAAAAAATGAATATGCTCCAACCCCGAAATTATCGCCAATAGTTATACCAATACCTATATCTCTAATCGAACCTGTACACTCAATCCTTGTATACGGACCAATAGAACCATTCAATCCTATATTAATTCCATTTTTTGATAAGCCATCTAAATAGCAATACTCCTTTACTTTACAAAACCTTCCTAAAGATATATTATTTTTACACTTTAACTTTACTCCTTTCGATATGAAAACTCTAGAATTTATTCTTACAAACCCTCTAATTAAATCTAAGGCATATGAAATAACTAATGATAATAGATAACTCATAGGAATCTTATTATCAATAATAAAATTGTCACCCTTAATCTTTTTTGCAAAAAATTTAATCATTAATTTTTCTTATTGCATTTACATAGCTTTTTAATGAAACACGATCTTTTTTAACAATCGAATATACCATTTTTATGACTAACGAAAAATAAATCATACCTTTCAACCAAAATTTCTTAACGCCTTTACATTCATAGTTTATAAATGTATTCAACCCTAAATAAATATTACCTTTTTTTGATGAGTTAAAGCCACCTTTATGAAAGTATTCTGTATTACCAAATACGATCACATCACCACCAATATTATGAACTTTCTTGCAAAGGAGAATATCTTCGCCATACATAAAAATCTCTTCGCAGAAACCATTCAATTCTTTCCAAAACTTGGCTGAAACAAGAATAAAAGAGCCCTCGATCCAATCAACTGCCAATTTACTAAAGCTTTTTTTATTAATATACATCTTAGAAGGAGTAATAATATGTTTTGCTTGAAGTGGGAATTTTCCAAAAGAAGGCCTCACCATACCACTTTCACCATGCATCAAACAAGATATCAAACATCTATCATTTTCTTCTTCAGTATATTTAATTAGACTCTCTATATTACATACCAATGCCGCATCATTATTTAAAAACAACAATAAAGAACCATTAGCTTGTTTTGCAGCTAAATTATTTGCTCTTGCAAATCCTATATTTGATTCGCTTTTTATTAAATTTACATTGTACTTTTTTATTTTATCACAGCTGTTGTCAGATGAATTATTATCTACAACTATGACCTCATATGTAACATTCAATTTACTTAAAGATTGAATTGCTTTTATTACATATTCTCCCCCATTATAATTAACTATTATTACTGAAACTTTTGGAGAATTCATTGATGTTTTCTCCAATATTTATCAAGTGATAATTCCGGAAATTTATCATCTAACTTAGAGATATCATCATGGAAAATACCCGCTAATTCTAATTCATTAAAATCTGGCTTGCCACCAGCACTAAAAAACATTTCTCTTATCTTTCTAAATATTTTTACTGGCACTACTTTTTTTGAAACTTTAATTATATTTAATTTTCTAAGAGTATATACCAACCCCACACTTCGTGGATTTTCAAATTGATTTTCTTTATTCTTATTTATATCAAAATGCGAAGTTATATTAACCTCAGTAAAGTTAATGACCTTTAATATGTTTTCATTTGATGAAAATAGCTCTTCATATGTTACAATGTAAACATCATTGAAGTTTTTTTTATATGCATTTATTGCATCAAAGTACAGACCAGACTCAACATACTCTCGATAAAACTTTTCCTCCTGTAAAGACTTACTTATTGATTTATTTTGATAACCTAATTTTATATCCATCAGGTAATGAGAGATAGCTCTTTTTACTGGTTCTCTCATAATGATGACAATTTTTGCATTCCTATTTTTTTCTTTAATTCTTGGAATAGCATATTTATATAACCTTAAATACGATGGACTAAAATCAACTTTTACTTTTCCTTTTTTTAAAAAACATCTATTATAAGATTCATAATTTTCTTTAAATTCCACATCATAATAGGTGTTTTTCACTTCAGGAAAAGAATAAAAGTGTGTTTCTTTTGGAGTTTGAACACTTGCATCAGTATGTTCATTGAATATTTTATACAGTGTTGAAGTACCACACTTTGGAGCACCTACGAAAAATACATTTGATTCCATATTCATCTCAGTTCATTTTATAATCAAATAGTAAAAAATCTTTTTTATAGCACTCAGCAATTATAAGCTTAGCCTCATTACTCATTTTTTTATTTTGCTCCTGAGATATATTGTTCTTTTCGAGACTTTGCTTTATTTTTATTTTCTTTTCTAAAAAAGAGAAGTCATTATCAATATTTTCTAGTTTCCCGACAAAGTCAACCATGATTTTATCATTTTCATTGCACAAAAACTCACATTGAGGTATAAAATGCTCAGCTCTTTTCTTTATTGCTTTTTTGAGACCTCCGTTTATAACAAAATCGTCAAAACTCTCAAAGCCATCAATGAATTTTTTCTTCCAATATAAATCCATTGGCCCTTTACCTCCCTTTTTCAGATAATTAAACGCTGAAATACATCTGGTATAAGGGTTTCTAACAAAAGAAAACTTATAGTATTTATTAAAGAAATTTGAATCTTCTTTATAATAGTCTCTCCATGTTGAATGTTGTGACGTTTTTGTTCCGTAAACAGAATTAACTAGTGAAGTACCTGCAGCCTTTGGTATATGAATGAAAATAGATTCATTCTCATGAAACTTAGTTTGAAAGTGCTTGTACAAGCCAAGCGCTTTTTTGTATTTCACTTTATAGTAAGGGTTAATTAGATGTTTTTTCACATTCACTTCTCAATATTCTTAGCATCCCACTCTGGATAATACTTTCTAATATAAATATTAAGTGCAATTTCAGCTTCAGTATAAACACGTTTTTGGATTTCTAAACTATCAGATTTCAATTTAGCACTTGTGATCATACCAGCGCCAACAGTTACATTTGTCAGGCGATCAATTACAATCAATGAACCCGTACCGTGAATATCTTGATATTTATCAATGACGACTGGACTTGCTGTTTCGATAACACAGCTTGCAATTTCATTGAGTTGCAGTTCTGTTGAATCATGCTGCTCTAGGGTATTAACATCAATACGGTGCTGAATTGATTCAATTTGGCCAAAAGTGTTTTTAGACCCGATTTTAATTTCATATTCTTTGCCCGGCTGAAGTTCTGCTTCATTCATCCAGACAATTGTCGCTTCAAAACTGTTTGTAGTTGTTGGAAGCTTAGTGGTATCCTCTGTCGCTTTAACAATCACATCACCACGAGAGATATCAATTTCATCTTCCAAGGTTAGGGTAATCGCTTGACCAGCAAATGCACTGTCTAAGTCACCGTCAGCAGTTACTATGCGGGCAACTGATGATGTTTTACCTGAAGGGTAAGCAACTACATTGTCACCAACATTAATTACGCCACCGGCAATCGTGCCGCAGAATCCACGGAAATCAAGGTTAGGACGGTTTACGTACTGTACTGGCAGGCGGAAGACATCAAGGTTTTTGTCTTCATTGATTTTCACCGTTTCCAAAAGCTGCATTAAAGTGGCACCTGGGTACCAATCCATTTGTGTAGAGCGCTCCACCACATTATCGCCACACAATGCGGAAATTGGAACAAAACGAACATCTGGAATATCAAGTTGCTCAGCAAATGCTTTGTAATCCGCTTTAATTTGACGATAGGTCTCTTGGCTATAATCAACCAAGTCCATTTTATTGACCGCTACAATAATGTGCTTAATACCCAAAAGTGATGCAATGTAAGAGTGACGTTTAGTCTGGGTTTGCACCCCTTTGCGGGCATCAATCATTACAATGGCCAAATCACAGTTTGACGCACCAGTTGCCATGTTACGGGTATACTGCTCATGTCCTGGGCAGTCTGCGATAATGAACTTGCGCTTGTCGGTAGAGAAATAACGGTAAGCCACGTCAATGGTGATTCCCTGCTCTCGTTCAGACTGAAGACCATCTACCAGCAGTGCAAGGTCAAACTCTTGGTCTGTAGTATTAAACTTTTTCGAGTCGTTTTTGATCGCCGCCATATGATCTTCAAAAATCATTTTTGAGTCATGCAGCAGGCGGCCGATAAGCGTTGATTTACCGTCGTCTACGTTACCGCAAGTCAAAAAACGCAGGAGATCTTTGTTTTCGTGTTGTTTTAGGTAGGCTTCTATGTCGGAAGCGATTAGGGAGGATTGATTACTCATTGTTCGTCCTTTTATTTAGCTATCAGCATATAGCTTTCAGCTGACAGCTAAGAATCAGTCTTAATTTTTTGCATTAAGCCCGAAATCATGGCAGAGATTTGCTTAGTTTCATCTAACCATTCTCGTGCTTCGTTGCGAGGCAGATAGTTGATTTCAATGCCTATATATATTTGAGTCCTTGCTTCAGCTATGGAAGAGCGTGCTATTTCAAGAAATCGATATTTCTCTTTTGAGCTGCTTCGAGTCATGCCCTCTGCAATGTTACTGGGTACGGATAAGCCAGCTCTTGTTAGTTGGTCCCTAAAACCAAAATCTCTCAATTGACTCGTTGCTTTATACAACTCAGCAGCCAACCGAGCAGAACGTTGCCACACTTCCAATTTTTCAAAGTTCATCATCATCTCTTAAAAATTAAAAATGATGACCACACTTACGGATACCTACTAGATCGCACATCCATACATGCGACCCATCACTCCATCTCGTGCAAAAATCTGAAAGCTGAGAGCTAAAAACTCATAGCTATTCCTAATCCCTCACAGATTAGAAATACCCCTCCATCTTCTTCTTCTCCATCGAGCCTGATGAGTCGTGGTCGATTACGCGGCCTTGGCGTTCGGAGGTTTTGGTGAGTAGCATTTCTTGGATGACTTCTGGCAACGTTGTTGCGTCTGACTCAACGGCACCGGTGAGTGGGTAGCAGCCTAGAGTGCGGAAGCGTACCTTTTTCATTTGTGGTACTTCGCCTTCGTGGAGTGGTAGGCGTTCGTCGTCGACCATGATTAGAGTGCCGTCGCGCTCAACGCATGGACGCTCGTCTGCTAGGTATAGTGGCACGATTTCGATGTTTTCTAGATAGATGTACTGCCAAATATCCAGCTCAGTCCAGTTCGACAGTGGGAAGACACGAATGCTCTCACCTTTGTTCACTTTACCGTTGAAAATATTCCAAAGTTCAGGTCGCTGGCTTTTTGGATCCCAACGGTGGTTTTTGTCACGGAAAGAGTAAACACGCTCCTTTGCTCGTGACTTTTCTTCGTCACGACGCGCGCCACCAAATGCCGCATCAAATTGGTGCTTATCGAGAGCCTGCTTTAAGCCCTGTGTTTTCATGATGTCGGTGTATTTAGCACTGCCGTGATCGAATGGGTTGATGTTGGCATCAATCCCTTCTTGGTTCTTGTGAACAATCAGCTCCATGCCCATTTTTTTCGCCATGCGATCACGAAACTCGATCATTTCTTTGAACTTGAATGTCGTGTCAACATGCATCAATGGGAACGGCGGTGGCGCCGGGTAAAACGATTTCATCGCCAAATGCAACATAACCGCAGAGTCTTTACCCACAGAGTAAAGCATGACAGGGTTATCAAATTCGGCCGCGACTTCGCGGATAATATGAATAGACTCAGCTTCCAACTGCTTTAAGTGAGTCATTCTTGCTTGGGAAATATCCATAAATTCAGGTTCTTTCTCTTGAAAAAATTTAGGGAAGCTTTCAGTTATCAGCTTTCAGCAAAAAACTGATCGCTGACAGCTAATCACTAACCGCCTTAAAACTAATAACTGATAGCTGTTAGCTGTTAGCTGTTAGCTGACAGCTAAATCACCTATTTGTCATTCGCATACGAATAATTGTAATACCCGTATCCATACGACGTAGACGCCTTACGCTCAATCGCGTTCAGAATAAAGCCTTTCACTTCAATGCCAGATTGCTCGAAGCGGCCTTTGGCGACTTCAATTTCTTTGATGGAGTTTTGTCCGAAGCGGCCAACCATCAGTGTGGTTCCCGCGTACGCGCCGACAATGCTTGGGTCAGTAACCGCAAGGATTGGTGGTGTATCGATGATCACTAGGTCGTAGTTTTCGCTAGCCCACGCAGCAAAGTCATCGAAACGTTGATGCATGAGTAGCTCTGATGGGTTTGGTGGAATTTGGCCGCGGGTAATGATATCTAGATTTTCGATGCCACTGTCTTTGAGTACTTGCTCTGTTGTTAATTTACCGCTTAACAGATCAGATAGGCCATCGTCCCACTTAAGACCAAACTGCTTTTGTAGATAGCCTTTACGCATATCGGCATCTACTAGCAACACTTTTTGTCCCGTCTTAGCCGCTACGGCAGCAAAATTAGTGGAGACAAAAGATTTACCAATGCCAGGGGCAGGGCCAGAAATCATCAAAATATTATTTTTCGCTTCCATCATAGCAAAATGCAAACTAGTTCTTAGGCCGCGTAGTGCTTCAATTGAAAGGTCTGCAGGATTACTTTCTGCCAACAATTGATTTTTATCCGCTTTGCTACCTAATTTCTTCTGTAGTGCAGTGAGCTGAACTTGAAGGTCCGATTTAGGCACACTTGCGTAGACAGGCAAGCCAATCGCTTCGATTTCATCTGGAGTCTCAACACCTTGATGAAATGCTTCTCTAATCAATGCAAAGGCAATAGACAGCATGCCACCCAATAATGTTGCTATTACTACTATTACTGCTTTTTTGGGCTTAACCGGTTCTTCAAGCGTCTCTGCATAATCCAGAATTCGAACATTACCCACTGCACTTGCCTTCATTACGTTAAGTTCTTGGACTTTCTCAACCAATTGAAGATAAATGGCTTGGTTTACTTCAACATCACGACTTAAACGAATGACTTCTTGCTGTGTTTTGGGCATCTTCGTCACCATACTTTCTAAGCGACGTTTTTCATTTTCTAGGGTTTTACGTTTTTCAATTAGAGCAACATAGGCTGGGTGACTTTTCTTAAAGCGCTGTGCTATATCCGCTTCTTTAAAAGTAAGCTCATTCAGTTGCGATTCTACCGTAACCATTGTTTTTAGCACCGACTCAGCTTCCAACGCTAAATCAACAGAATCATTCTTTATTTTAAACTGGTTTAGTTTACCTTCAGAGCTATCCAGCTTTTGTTGAATTTCCGGCAAATGCCCTCGCAAGAACTGCAGACTTTTTTCTGCTTCTGCTGAGGTTCGCTCAACATTTTGCATAAGATAGTCAGAGGCAATGCTATTAAGAATGGCTTGAATTTTATCTGGACGCTCTCCTTCTAACACCAAACGCAAAATCCCGGTTTTCTTGCCCTGTTCAGCCACCCCTAACTTTTCTTGAAGCTCACTAATTGTGACTAAACGAGCTGCCTTGAGTACCTTAAACTGGGTACCTGGAAGTGCATCGACAGAACTCACACCAATAGTAATTCCATTTTGCTCTGTTACTTTACCAACAGAACCATCAACCAAGCTCTCACCATCATAGCTTAGAGTAAAAGAGCCATGATCACCTAAAGTCAATAACATCGTTTCATCAAGCAAATCCTTAGGTACTTCAAGTCGGTTTACTTGGATACTAGGTACCTCGTCCCCCATGATTCTCGCCAACCCTTTTCCGATAAGCGGCAAGTACTTGGGTTCAACCTGAATCGTAAGTTGTAGCTTGTCAACGGTATTTCCGACCACCATTCTAGATTTGATGATTTGAATTTCCGTGTCCGAAGACGACTCCGATGCAAACATATCAGAGATATCAGAAAGCCCCGGTACACCGGCTGATTTTTCTTCAACCTGAACCAAGGCGTCTGCCTTGAAGATGGGTGTCGCCATCAAGGCATAGATTGTGCCGCTTAGCGTAAAGAAGAAGGTGATAAAGATGATAAACCACTTCGCATCGAGAAGAACGCCGAACAGCTTGCCTAGATCGATTTCGTCGGAAGAGGAGTTTTGAGTTTGAGATGTTGTTGTCATGATGAAAGTTTTTGGTTCCGGGTTAAGCGGTCCTTGGTCCTTGGTCCTTGGTCCTTGGTCCTTGGTCCTTGGTCCTTGGTCCTTGGGGACTGTGCTTGAACTTGGTTAATTAGTCAATTTTGTAGGAGGCGTGTTCCTCTTTGACGGAGCCTCGACGAATTTTTATTAGCTTTGCTAGCATTGCGGAGATGTGTTTTGCTTCACTAATGAACTGCTTTGATTTGTCTTTATTTAAGTAGTTCAACTCTGCTGCTATGTATAATTGGGTAACCATTTCCCCGCATGAGCCTTTGGCAATGTAGAGAAATCGTGCTGACTCTTTTGCCGTTTCACGCTCTTCACCTTCTGCGATATTGGAAGGTACGGATAGTGAGCTTCGCGATAACTGATCTTTTATGCTGAAATTTTTGCAAGAGTCTAGTTCTTTGATGATTTCGACACACAGGCGCGAACTCTTTTTCCAAACTTCTAGTTGTTCAAATTGCATAATAAGTCCTTGGTCCTTGGTCCTTGCAAAAACAAAAAACAGATCTTTTCCCTACGGTCAAGGATAAAGGGCTCCTTTACCTATTCTTTTCCTAGGGCCGAGGACAAAGGACCGCTCTTCCCCAATTTTTTATAGCTTTTTCACCCACTCTTCAGCACTTCGTTCAATCAACTCATACGCATGATCAAACGCTTCACGGCTTTGACGGTATGGATCGGGGATGTCTTTCTGACCAATCCATTGACCAAAGAGCATAGATTTACCGCGTGCTTCGGGTGCGATCTCGGTAAGAGCTTCTAAGTGTCCTTTTTCCATTACCAGAATCAAGTCGTATTCTTTACAGAGTTCACTGGTTAATTGCTGTGACGCGTGTGAACTGAGATCAATACCGTGTTCACTGGCAACTTCTATCGCTTTCTTGTCTGCCGGCTTGCCGACTAAACCACTTTTGGCAGAAGCGATGCCTGCAGATGAAAGAGTTTTAGTTGGGAGCATCTTGGCTAGCATGTGTTCTCCAATTGGAGAGCGGCAAATATTTCCAACACAAACGACTAAGATTTTGTCAAACATGGTTTAAAATCCGTCCTGTAGTTCTGTAGTTCTGTAACAAAAATCCAAGATTTGGTATGTCACGCACATACAACTATCAACATACCATAAAGCATAGAATCGCTCTTATCCCCACTACGGCCAAACATTCATTGCTTTGCCTGCATCCCCTAGGTTCTTAAGACCTAGTAACGTTGGACCTAATTGTGTCATTAAGCGGTTCCATCGGCTGATTGGTGCTGCAGTCACATATACTACATCGTAAGGCTTTAGTTCAAACTCTGTTCCCATAATCAATGCCGTTGCGTCTTTCATGTTCAATTGGTAAACATTGGCAATAATATCTGATTCATCTCCTTGTAGAGATCGAATCACAAACACTCCTGTAGCATCTGCAGCGACTTCATTTATCCCACCAACAGAGCTTAATGCTTCAGTAAGTGTCATTCCGGTACGATCCATTCTAAGAGTTTGTGGAGCATCCACTTCCCCCATCACAAATACTTTCTGGGCGTCGTTACGTGGAACGTGGATAATATCACCAGGCTGTAATAAACGATTTTGAGTCAGATCACCACGCTGCATTAAAGCATAAAGAGAAATACTCTCTTCTTTGCCATTACGCGTTAAGGTAACATTTCGCCAATCTGCATCTTGCTCAAGACCACCAGCTTGGTTAACCGCATCGAGAAGTGTTTTGGGAATATTGGTTACGGGTTGCTGCCCTGCAACTTTGACCTCGCCAGTCACGTATACCTTCTTAGACCGAAAAGCCGCAACATTAACGTCAACTTGCGGGCTTTCAATATATTTTACTAATTTCTCTGTAATCTCTGCCCGAATTTGACGAACTGTTTTACCATTGACATACACCAGACCAATGTAAGGGTAAAAAATCGTTCCATCCGCACTCACCCAGTTACCGGCTTCTGCTGAGCTTCTATATTGACCAGCAGGTATGGTTAACTCTGGATGGTCCCAAATGGTCACATTAAGAATATCGCCAGGACCAACTTTGTACTCATATTGAGATATTTCTATGTCTAAAGCGTTGTTACTCTGAGAGACCACCTCGGGAGCCCTAAAACTAGCAACGCGCTCAGGAGTCAATGGGAAAACATTTACTCGTTCGGAGATGTCTGTAGTCTCTCCCTCTGATTTTACAATATTTTTATCATGAGTTGATATATGACCACCAGGAATGACTGTACAGCCAGCCAAAATGACAGGGAGAAGCGCTATGAGAATGGGCTTTTTTAAATTATTCATAAGAGTAGAAATGATATCCCTAGTTCCTGGGCTATTGGTTCTCAAAGAGTGAACCATTAATAATTGTTCCAAACACACTATTGTTCTTAAGAGACCAATCTTGGTCAAGTATTAGGTGTTATTTAGTTACAGTTTTGGGGAGTAGATCGGTTACTCTAAGCACGCTACCGCCCATTGGTGTTATAGCACTTAACCCAATTGCGCTTCCATTTGCATATTGTGAATACTTCCTTATAAATTAGCTGCTAAGCTACTTCATCATTATGAAAATCAAGTTTCAATTAACTATTTTTGGAAAAAGCACCACTTCAAACAAAATTTCGTGATCTTTCTTCAGGAAATTTAAGGTGTAATATTATCCATACTTGTCATTTATTTACAATCAATAAGTTACATGTTGCTTATTAAATTAATGTTTTTTGAGTTCAAAAGAGTAATAGGTTGGATACAAGGTGAGTTATCATACTTAGTTGGTTTTGGTTTACAAACAGAAAAAGGTGCCCTTTTGTAGGGATTTGTAAGCGACCTCACCAAGCCCGCCAATTAACAAAATACAAACACCTCACAAACACCCCGAAACACTACCATAAACTCTCAGCAATAATTATTTCTTAACAAGCCTCAAGGTAAAAGTCATTTATCTCTCTCCGAGCATGACATAAATCTCAATTTTACTTTTGAGTAAATTTAAAACAAAAAGACTGACATAAATTGGCCATAGATTTATAAGGTAGGAAAATTCCAGTGATAACACACTTTAAATTCATTGACATACCTTGTTGAAAGCAAGGAGCCAGCGGTATTCTAGCCCCTTTTATACTTGCATGTGCAGTTGCTACTCAACTCTATTTGGCCTTTGTAGCCAAGGGGATCTTGAGTCCGTCAAATTGAATAAATTATACTGTCGGCTCAGCATTTGCCCACCATCTCTTGTCAAAGGTTGCCATTCAATATTGGCGCGACTATTACTTGGTTTTACAGTCATAATATCGAACGGTATTGAAACATAGAAACCTTTGGTGAAGCTGCCCTCGCCATACTCTTCTGAACTCATGTTAGTAAAGCTTGCATAGGCACCAGCTATCACGCCACTTTTAAACTGCTTGGAAAAGTCTAATCGCGTTCCAATATCACCAGCTAAGAATTGACCAACACCAACTTTCAGAAGGGTATTTTCTATAAATTTCCATCTGGGCATATAATAACCCGTGATGAAGCCAGTTGTCCCTTTAGGAAGTACACGGTAGGTGATTTGATCTCGTTCACTATACTGATATTCTTGGGTAAATACGCCAAACCAACTGTCTGGATCTCGCTGAGAAACTAAGTTTACATCGGCACCCAATGCCCAATTTTGGTTAAGAGGCCGATAAAGTAGCTCCCCCCCTATACCAGCAAACATCGTTTCTAGATACCCTCCATATGCTTGACTATATAAACCATTTCCATACTCTTCAAACCATGTCAATTGGAGTCTATTCATTCTTACAGCGTTATCATTCACATAAGAACGAAATAATGTTCGGACCCTAGGAACATCCGTACCATCAGGCGGAACCTCATAGTTAAATTGGTCATAGTTATCTATTAAGTTGACATGAATCCCACCTGAAAGCTGCCATTTGTCTGTTAGCCAATACTTGGCATCTGCATTAATACCAATAGCATAGAGGTAAAAGTTCTCCAAAGAACCGAAAGTCTGCGTGAGCGTTGGTGAAAATGCATAGTCGAAGTCTTTGATACCGTCATACACTTCTTTCTCCTCTTTAAACGATGAAGGCGTATCAAGCTCTTTAATGCTATCTTTGAATGATTTATCTAATGGTTGGGTTTGTACTAATGTCTGGTATTCTCTTGCATTAACTGTTGAGGACGTTAAAGGTAAGTGCTGTTTTGTTTCTGTGATTTGATAAGTGCCTACAGTCACAGGAACATGATTAGCAAGAACAGCAGCAGCACGCTGTTGTGCTTCCAACCTATCACGATACTTATCTTGCTCTGCTATAATAGTAATACGCTTATCACTTGCCTCAATTTTAGGCTGCTTATAACCGGCATTTTGTTCCAGTTCTTGTGCAACACGCAACCAATCAACCTCTCTCAGATCTTCTGCTTGTTCTCCAGCTTTCAATTCCGGTACCGGCTCATCGAGCCACCGAGCTTTCATTTCATTGAAATTCGTTCTTAAAGTAACCCCGAGAGCAACTGCATTACCACGTTGATAGCTAACACGAGCATCCCCCCAATCCCCTAAACGATATAGCACTCCGATATTCCAAGGAGTACTTGCTGTCATATCTCCGCCACCTTTAGTAACCGCAAAGTCTTCAGAATAATCATTCCCGTCGTACTCAAGTTTAAAACGTAAAGGTTGCCATGGGGTCTGATATTCCAAACCACCATAAAATGAGGCAGGGCCTGTAAACCAGCTGCTAGGCTCAAACTTACCTACGTCATTAAGTCCACCTTCAAACCCTTGACGCTCACAGTATTTATCACTGATGGAGCAGAATGGATTCTCAACATTACCTTTGGTTCCCATGTAACCCCAACCAATACCGAGAGTCACATCTAGGTTACCAAACCGTTTCGTTCCCGCAATAAACTCCCCATCAA
The DNA here is from genome assembly GCF_022432925.1 of Vibrio sp. CyArs1. Classification (NCBI taxonomy): domain Bacteria; kingdom Pseudomonadati; phylum Pseudomonadota; class Gammaproteobacteria; order Vibrionales; family Vibrionaceae; genus Vibrio; species Vibrio sp. CyArs1. The sequence continues at coordinate 128,492 of NZ_JAKRBO010000009.1, forward strand.
ACAAGCCCGTTCCCGCTATATCACGCAAACCAATCGAGGTTTCTGGTAAATATTTACCTTCTTCCCAAAGTCGGACTTTAACATCGATACCTTTATCCGTGTATTTATTGTCTCCACTCAATTCTGGATAATTACTCATATTGACATTCTGGACTTGGACATATCGCAATGTCGTTTCCAGCCAAGGCATCAGCTGCAAACTTACATTATATTTGTAATATTCATTAGTCCAATCACCATTAATACTGAACTCGCCTTCTTTAGCCATTCTCGCCGTTGGCATTTGCATTAATCCCACACCACCAAAGTCGGACTGGGAGGGGGTTAATGTCGCTGGCTCGAAGGGAGATGCCAGAAGTGATGAATTAAAGCCCGCAGTCATAACAAGCACTACAGCAGAAGGTTTCATTCTATTTTTATTCATTATTGATTACCTTGTGACGTAGCAGTTGAACAATGTCTTGATTGAGGTTTTCTAACTCAGAGGGTAGTGAGTTAATCGGGATATAGATGATGGCACCAGGAGCGACAAAATGAGGTTTAAAGTTCCAAGCTCCATAATGTGCATCTACTACTTTTCCGTCAGGTTGAATGATGGTTGCTGTACCATCGTATGCGACTTCAGATTTGATGTTTCCAAGCATATCGAAGTAGTCAGATAAGAACCATTGAGCATGTTGTTTGACTTTTTCTGCTTTTTTAACGGCTCCAAGGAAGTAGATATTGTTATTTCGGGATGCAATGTTTAGTTGGTAGCGTCCTGTTAAAAGCGGGTTACCTTTTCGTTGGGACTGAACAAGATCATAATCAAGAGGTGTAAATTCGCGATAATGAAACTTTGATGCGTTGATTTGCTCTGTAATTGACTGTGTATCAAGTTTTGGCTTTATTTGAGCGAGGTCTGACAGTTGGCTCAGTACCTGTTGCTTCATTTCATCAATGATTACTTGTTTATTGGAATCAAATAGTTGAGCTTGGATTGGTTCAAAACGAACGTGTTTTGCTTGGGCTTGTTTCTGGACATCCTGAAGTACAGTTTCGAGACGAGCTGGCTTTATATAGTCTAGACGAACACCTTGATTGGGTAACAGTACCGAGAGTTCTGCTGCGATAGAGGAAAGAGGTGCGCAGAGTAGAGTTGCTAGTAGTATTTGTTTTGTGCGTCCCTGTAGCATAAGGGGTCCTTTTCTTAGGTGCTAATTCGCCATCTTGGAAGGTAAAACCTCTTGCAGCGAGTCATTCGCTTTAGGAGATCCTCGTTTTCACGAGGATGACGACTATTTTTATTTGTGACTGTATGTGGCTCAGTTTCTTTCACTTTGTCATTCTCTTGAAAAAGGGAATGCCATGCAGCGACCCACGCGCTTTGGGAGACCCTCGTTTTACGAGGGTGACGATTATTTTGTATGTGACTCAGTTTCTCTACGTTCGTCATTCCCTTGAAAAAGGGAATCTCATACAACGAGTCACTCGCTTTGAGAGCTCCTCGTTTTCACGAGGACGACGACTTTTCTTGTCTGTGACCGTATATGACCCGGTCTCATAATTTTCTAAATCGTTGGTTGCTTGAGTAACGTTAGCTCAATGATGCTCATCTCTGGACCAATTTGCTCTACTGACTTAATAACTTTTCCAGTCGTCGTATCTTTCCAATATGTATTTATTAACTTTTCATCAATGGCGTCAAAAGCTACAGATTCGGTATATCTTTCTGTTTGATATGAAGCTATAGACGTCGAGATCATCTCTTTGCCCGCTAAGGCTACAGTAGCCACTCCCTGGTAACCATAGCGATAATCGGGCATCCAATCATAGGTGACTTTCCACGAGCTAGCCGTTTGCTGCTCTCTCTGAATGCTTTTAAGGTTATCCCCAAACAAACCTATCGTTTTTACGATCCGACCATTTTCGGTAATGATCATCGCTCGGTCCGATGACATCCATTTGTATTGAGTCATACCTGTTTTTGTATTCGCTTCGGCAAAAGCCAATACAACGAAAATCTGTGGGCCTTCGTTAATACGAACGTAAGCACTTGCATATGGTAGTTTTTTGATTTTTTCGGGTGCCAGCGCAATATCGTCCGCCCCAAATAAAGCCTCAGCCATAGTGGAATTAACGTCTTGAAAGCGTTGTGAGCATGCGGAAAGAAAAAATAAAGAAAGGACAATAAAATACGGTTTCAGATTCAAACTAACTTCCTTTTTAGGGGGATTCCCTTGATTGCTAAATGAATTTATCACTTGCATAAAGCTTAATCGTACCCAAAGGACTATCTAATGCAGCAACCATCAACATTTACTTATTTATAAATGAAAAGCCCTCTTACGTAACAGCATGTAAGAGGTACTTGTTTAAGCAAATATATCTATTTTGCAGCGGCACTGGCTGACGCTGATGCTGAGCTATCATCAGAAGAAGCTACTGCGACGACTGCCACTGCCGCTGCTGTACCTACAGCAATCGCGCCTGTTGCTGCTGCACCCGCTGCTGCACCACCTGCACTAGCGCCTGCAGCACCCGCTTCAGCTTCAGCAAAAGCTGGGTTAGCCAAGCCTGCCGCAATCGCCATTACTAATGCGATTTTTTTCATGGTTATTTCCCTTTACTAAATTATCGATAATTCAGTGCACTCAGTTGAACACACTGAATTGCAATGTTAGTAGAAATTACAAAGCTTTGTAAATTGTTTTTTTGACAAGTTTCTGACAATTGTCAGTTTTTGAGCAAATTATCACGAAGTGCCCAAAACGGTAACTGAGTTCTCTCACTTTGAAGCTATTGGGAAATCTTATATACTCGATCTAATTATCCCCATTCAATTTGGAACAGTTTTATGATCATTGTAACTGGCGGCGCTGGCATGATTGGCAGCAACATTATTAAAGCGCTTAACGAAGCAGGCTTAAATGATATCTTGGTTGTCGACAACCTTAAGAATGGACGTAAGTTCAAAAACTTAGTGGATTTGGACATTACCGATTACATGGATCGTGATGACTTCCTCACCCAGATTATGGCTGGCGATGACTTTGGCCCTATTGAAGCAGTGTTTCATGAAGGAGCATGTTCGGCTACGACTGAATGGGATGGCAAATATGTCATGCTTAACAACTATGAGTACTCTAAAGAGTTACTTCATTACTGTCTAGAGCGTGAAATTCCATTTCTGTATGCCTCTTCAGCTGCGACATATGGTGAAACAACTGTTTTTAAAGAAGAGCGTCAATACGAAGGTGCTTTGAATGTTTATGGCTACTCTAAACAGCAATTTGATAACTATGTTCGCCGCCTTACAGCAGATGCCGAGGCTCATGGTGAGACACTGTCGCAAATTACTGGATTCCGTTACTTCAATGTGTATGGCCCACGCGAGCAACACAAAGGAAGTATGGCTTCTGTAGCATTCCACTTGAACAATCAAATGAATGCGGGTGAGAACCCGAAATTGTTTGCTGGTAGTGAACATTTCATTCGAGATTTTGTTTATGTTGGTGATGTGGCGAAGGTAAACCTTTGGTTTATGGAAAATGGCGTGTCTGGAATTTTCAACTGCGGTACGGGCAATGCTGAAAGTTTTGAAGCGGTTGCTGATGCTGTTATCAAGCATCATGGTAAAGGTGAAATTGAGAACATTCCATTCCCAGAGCATCTAAAAGGTGCGTATCAAGAATTTACTCAAGCTGATTTGACTAACTTACGCGCAGCTGGTTGTGATATTGAGTTTAAGACGGTTGCTGAGGGTGTGGCTGAGTATTTGGCGATTGTTAATCAGTAGAGTGACGTTACAATGCTCGCTTTGCGCCTGTGAAAACAGGAATCTTGGTTGAGGCCTAGTGTGTGGTGAGTAGATCCCTGCCTGCGCAGGGATGACACATATACAAGAGAACGATCGAGTAAGAGACGATTAATGAACATTCTTATGGCTCTGTCCCAGCTAGAAGTGACTGGGGCTGAGGTTTACGCTACTACGGTAGGTAATGAACTGACTGCTCGGGGCCATAATGTGTTTTATGTCTCTGACACTTTGACCAAGCCACACAAAGGCGACTTTTTCACACTGCGTTTCAATAAACGCAGTGTGCCGCGTCGTTTCTGGCATGTAGGCTATCTGATATACCTCATCAAAAAGCACAATATTCAGCTTGTGCATGCTCATTCACGTGCATCGAGCTGGAGTTGTCATGTAGCTTGTAGGCTCACCAATACGCCGATGGTCACAACCGTGCATGGTCGCCAACCTGTGCACGCCTCCCGTAAAAAGTTTCACGCTATGGGCGATAAAGCGCTCCCTGTCTGTGAAGCCATTCGTGATCAACTCTATAACGACTTGGCGGTACCGTTAGAACGGATGGAAGTCAGTCGCAACGGAATTGAAACCGACAAGTTTCAATGGCTAGACACTCCTCAAAATAGCAAACCAGTTGTCACTATCGTGGGCCGCTTAAGCGGGCCAAAAGGTGAGCTATGTTATCGTCTACTCGACGAGTGCTTGGATGCCGAAAAATATGATATTCGAGTCGTCACAGGTTCTAAGTTTGAATCACGATTTGAAAAATTTTCATCAAGCGTCAACTTTGTGGGCTACACCGATGATGTGCCTGCCATGCTTGGTGAAGCAGATTTAGTTATCGGCGCGGGGCGAGTGGCTATGGAAGCGTTGCTTTGCGGCAGGCCAACACTGGCTATTGGTGAAGCAACTTGCATTGGCATTGTCGATGAAAACAATGTCGATAGTGCCATGGCAACGAACTTTGGTGATATTGGTCCTGAAGACCTCGATATCGACTTTACCCAAATTGCCGCTCTGGTCGAAAAAGGACTGAGCAGTTCGCATTGCTCACAAATCACCAGCGACACGATTCGAAAAAACTACAGCCTCACCAACATCGTCGATGATATTGAACGTATTTACCAAGATATCTGCATCACTACACTCAAGCGAGAGATGCCCGTGGTTATGTATCACCGATTTATCAAAGATGACAGTGGCAAAGGTGTTCACGGAACCTACCTACATATTGATATGTTTGATAAGCATCTCGCTCTACTCAAACGTATGGGGTTTGAAACTCTTACGTTCGAAGACTTGAAGGATGGACGACTTATTAGACGTTTGGAGGCCGGTAAACGCTATATTATGCTTACTGTCGATGATGGCTATGCAGATAATCTGGAACTTATGCTGCCTGTCTTACAGAAGTATAACTTCAAGGCAGTTGTTTATGTTGTCACTGGCGAAACTTTTAACCGTTGGGATGTTGAAAACGCAGAAAATCCTGAGAAATCAGTCAACCTTATGAACGCAGAACAAGTCAAACAGCTTGCCGACTCTGGCTTGATTGAGATTGGCGGGCATACTTTGACGCATCCAAGGCTTAGTCAACTGTCCAAAGAGCAGCAGCAACATGAAATCCAAGAGAATAAAAATACACTTGAAACGATACTGGGCAAGCCACTGACCTCGTTTGCTTACCCTTTTGGTGATCACAATAATGATTCAAAACAACTCGCGAAAGAGGCCGGCTATGACTTCGCTGTTGCAACCGATTCAGGACCACTTCGCTTTCATCAAGATCGCTATCAAATTCGTCGTATTGCTATCTTCCCCAAAACAGATGTTTTTGGTTTTTGGCGAAAAGTCCGTGGCAACTACTTGTTTAGAAAGGTGAAAAACAATTCAAATGCGTAAACTCGTTTCTCGACTACAACTGCTACGTGACCAAATACGTCATCGATTAGGCGTTATCCTTTTTGATAAGCCAAAACCGTATAGCCCATTAGAGCCTGCGTCTATCAAGCATATTGTTTTTTTGAGAACAGATGCAAAACTTGGTGATGCCTTTGTATCCTCTTTCGTTTTTAAAGACATCAAACGTTATGACCCAAACATCCGTATTTCAGTAGTTACGGCTCCAAATATGCGTTCATTGTTTTTAGACCACTTAGGCGCAGATTCGGTAATTGAGTTGAGAAAACGACCAAGTTACAAAGAAATCACTAAAGCATGTATTCAAATCGGTCAGTGTGACCTCTTGGTGTCACTTAATCCTCGACCAAAAATGAAAGATCTCTACTTTCTAAGCCAATGCCAAGCAAAACACATTGCTGGACTTGATGACTCTCTGCGTTGTGTTGACATAAAGCTCGGCCAAGAGACTCAACATTTACATTTTGCCCAACGATTTGCGCTGCTATTAGAGAAAATGGGGATTCAAGCGACTCCGCAAGGCTATGTCATCCCTCAAACAGAACAATCACGCCTAACAGCCCATCAATTTCTGAGTCAACACAATATCGAAAAGTACTGTGTCATAAATGGTTATGGCAGTGGCAATGCGCGTAAGTTAACGGGTTCGTCGATTGAAAACCTTGTAAAAATAATCAAACAGCAAATACCTGAACTCTCCATAGTATTGATTTCATCGCCTGAAACATCTGAGTTAGTCGAAAATAATATTGCATCGTTAAACCTTGATGCACTGCATTACAACGTTAGCCAATCCATTTTTGATATTGCAAGCATTATGGCAACGGCACAATTTACGGTTTCTGTCGATACTGCAACCGTGCATATGGCGACAGGGCTTGGCGTCCCCCAACTTGCCTTTTACCATGATGACCAAGAAAACTTTGCTCAATGGCACCCTAATTCTCCGCTTTCTTACACATGTATTGCAGAGAAAGACACCATTCCAGACATCAATCAGCTAAACTGGGCAGATGTGGAACAAAAGCTGTCTCAATTGATCTCCAGAACAAATGAATCATGATATGAAAATATTGGTTATTGGCCCGTCTTGGGTTGGCGACATGGTCATGTCGCAAAGCTTGTATAAAGAACTCAAGCAATTACACCCTTTTGCGACTATTGATGTGTTAGCGCCCGGTTGGTGTGGCCCACTTTTAGAACGAATGCCTGAAGTTAACCGCGCCATTGAAATGCCAATTGGTCACGGTGCATTTAATCTAAAAGGTCGCTGGAGAATCGGACGTAGCCTAAAACAAGAGCAGTACACTCACGCTTACGTGTTGCCCAACTCTGCAAAGTCAGCTTTGATTCCTCTATTCGCTGGTATACCAAGCCGTATAGGTTGGAAAGGTGAAACTCGCTATGGGCTTTTAACTGATCTCAGACCCGATAAACGAATATTCCAATATTATGTAGAGCGCTTTGTCGCTTTAGCCTATCCAAAGCAAGAGATGTTAGAGCGCGTGACTTTAGAAAACTGCGCGCGCCCTGAGTTAAGTATTAATTCTGACATTCAGCAACAGACTTTAGTTAAGTTTGGATTAAATCAAAACCGTGAAACTTACGGGATGTGTCCAGGCGCGGAATTTGGTCCTGCGAAACGCTGGCCGGATGCCCACTATGCCGAGGTTGCTCGTCATCTTATTTCTCAAGGCCACCAAGTTTGGCTTTTTGGTTCGGCAAAAGATAAAGTTGTGACCGAGAGTATTCGTTCAGCTTTAAATAAAGAACAACAAGCGCATTGCTTCAATCTCGCAGGAGATACCTCCTTGCCAGAGGCGGTTGATCTACTTGCTGCCTGCGATACCGTATTTAGTAACGACTCGGGCTTAATGCATATCTCAGCAGCTGTTGGATGTAATGTAATAGCTATCTATGGTTCTAGCTCGCCAGAATATACGCCACCTCTGAGCGACAATGTAGCTATTGTTAATACCGATATCGATTGCCGTCCTTGCTTCAAAAGAGAATGTCCATTAGGACATCTAAACTGTTTGAACGAACTACTACCGTCACAAGTTATTAGTGCACTAAACAACCTCAAAAACAAAGAGCAGATAAAATGAATTACTTTTGGTGTGAGCGTGGAGGCTATGTCTCTAAAAAAGCGAAGCAATATCTCACTACAGAGTTCTCTCCAGAAAAAGTGAGAAATATCACCGTTATTAGACAGGCTGCTTTAGGTGATCAAGTTATTGTACGCCCTTTTCTCGTGGAAGCTCGTCGCTTCTTCCCCAATGCTCACATTACCTTGGTCGGCGTCTCGAACTATCAATACGGTGCACCAACAGACTTAGCTGATAGCACTGTTTTTGTATCCGGTAGAGAGAAAAAGCAAGAGATGACTCTCTCAAAGAAATATCAAGAGTTTTCACAGCTACCACCTCAGGACATAATTTTTGATCTTGCTGGTACAGCTCGTTCTTACTGGATGACTTTACTAAGTAAAGCTCATCTTAAGTTTGGTTTTCCTTACAAATCATTGTTAAACGGCACGTTATATAATATTTCCGTGTTCCGTTCAGACTATCAGCCTGAGCTCGAATGTATGCTGGATATGTTGAAAATGCTAGGGCATAACCCTACTCGTCCTCTTGATTTTGCGTACCCAAATAATCTTGAGTATGTTCGCCCTGATGGTGAAAAGCCGAAAATTCTGTATTTTAACGGTGCATCCACCACGACCAAAATTCTGCCACAACAGCAAATGAAAGATTTATTAGAAAAGGCTGTTCAGGAACTTCCTAATCATTTACATATCTATTTAGAAGGTAAAAACGATTTTGAAAAGGGTGACTTTGTTCGTGAGCTAGAACATAAAGACAACTTTGCTATTCAACCTTGCTTACCGTTGGATGAACTCGTGTCTTTCATTTCAACGGCAGAGCTAGTTGTGTCACCAGATACTGGGGTACGCAATGTTGCCGTGTCAACTCATACTAAAACGGTGGGCATCTTCTACTCAACCGTCCCTTTTCGATATACTCCATTAGATGGAAGACACTTTATCGTAATGAATGCCCATGGCGATATTCCTACAACAGAGAATATCATTCAGCAAATGAAACTCGCTCTTTAGGTCTAGCATGCAAGAAAATCAACCGGTTATCTCTATTATTTGTCCTTGCTACAATGAACAGGAAGTCTTAGATATTTTTATGCAGCGCATTACGCCTGTATTAGAGCAAACAGGCTATAGCTACGAAGTTATCCTGATCAATGACGGAAGCAGAGACAACACATTACAAGTAATGAGTGCGCTTCGTGAAAAAAATCAACATGTTCGCACTGTTAACTTGTCCCGTAACTTCGGTAAAGAAGCAGCTCTAACCGCGGGATTAGATCTTGCTAGAGGTGAAGTTGTTATTCCGATCGATGCCGATCTACAAGATCCACCAGAACTCATCCTAGATTTCATCAGTGAGTGGCAAAAAGGCTTTGATGTCGTAGTGGCAAAGCGTGTCGATCGCAGCACTGATACTTGGGCAAAAAAACTCACTGCAGAACTCTTCTACAAGTTCCACAATGCTGTTGCACAAGTTGAGATTCCTGAAAATGTTGGAGACTTTCGCTTAATTAATCGACGAGTCGTTCAAGCAATACAACTACTACCAGAAAACCAGCGCTTTATGAAAGGAATCTTCTCTTGGGTTGGTTTTAAAACGTCGGTAGTTGAGTATAAACGTGACGCGAGAGAAGCAGGTGAGACCAGCTTTAATGGCTGGAAACTCTGGAACTTTGCTTTAGATGGCATTACCAGCTTCAGTACTGCTCCACTGCGTATCTGGTTATACATTGGCTCTTTTATTTCCGCTTTGGCTTTCTTGTACGGTAGCTTCACTGTCGTAAAGACATTGATTTACGGAATTGACGCGCCAGGTTACGCTTCTTTAATTACTGTGATGCTATTCCTTGGTGGTGTTCAATTAATCGGCATTGGAGTTATGGGTGAGTATATTGGTCGCCTATATATGGAGTCGAAACGTCGGCCTACGTATATTATTGAAAGTGATGAGTATCAGGGAAAAACGAAAGCGAACTCTGCTCCTCAGCCAGTTCAAACACAAGGTAATGAAGAGTGAGGGCTCTGCTAGATAAGCTACTGCAATACCGTATTGTACGCTTTGCGTTAACTGGAGGAATGGCAACTGCAATTCATATCGCTGTTGCATTCTCCTATCTGCATATCGTGCAAGATAGTGTTTTGTTTGCGAATATAGCAGGCTTTTCAATTGCATTTATTTTCTCCTACTTTGCACAAACCATTCTCGTGTTTAAGCATAAAGTAAATTGGGGCAATGCAGCTAAGTTCTTTATGGTTCAGTTTGGTGCCCTTATGATTTCTCAAGGTATCAGTGAGCTATTTTCTGATTTAAGCAGCTATATTCGTGTTTTGGTAGTTGTTGTCATACTGCCAGTTGTCACTTATTTGATTCACAAAATCTGGACATTTTCAGATGACAAGAATACTGCCGCCCACTAACCCTAACGAGTCAACTATGAATCTCAAGTCTACTATCGAACGTCACTTTTCAGGGCTTTATTCCATTGGTTTTATCATCGGGTTGGTGTTCTGTTTCATTTATGCTCAGAATCAGATTCTCACCGGTGACCAGACTCAAATGCTTTACAAAGGGTATCTGGGTGCTTATCAAGATGTCTGGTTGAGCTATGGTAATGCTGCGAGTGCCGTAGGTAATGTACCTGGCTCTCTCTCCACTTGGCTCATAGGTGGACCTTTACTGGTTTGGGACTCACCTTGGTCTCCGATGGTACTACTTCTAGCTCTGCGAGTAGTCTCTCTTATACTGTTAGATAACGTAATTAAAACTGTATTTGCAGACAATCATGTTAAGCTGGCTCGATTGCTTCTTGTTGTTTTGTACTGGCTCAACCCTTGGTTCTTGTACGACAGTCTGCTCTATAACCCCTCTTATTTGTGTTTATTTGCTACCATGCATTTATGGTCTGCGATCAAGATGCGTGGAACCAAGTCATTTTGGTACAGTTTTATTCATGTGCTTGCTATTGGCTTAGCTATGCAGTTGCATTATTCATGGCCTATCTTAGCCGTCATTTCTGTGTATCTATTTTATCGTCAAATGGGTCATATCTCTTGGTTTGGTGTCTTTGCTGCCGTGGCTGCAATCTTGACTTCTCTAATACCTTACTTTCAGGAACTGGCTGTTAATGATGCAATTCAACGAGAAAGTGACCGTTATATTGGCTATGGTTTGGTTCATGTCTACCCAGTTTTGAAAGCACTGTTGTACTGGCTACGCTACGGTTCAATGCTGTTCTCAAACAAAGTAATTGCATATAGTGAATTTGATTGGCTAACACAAATAGAATGGTTAAAACTCACTGCTTTAGCGCTATGGAAAACGTTCATTTTTGTCATCGGTGCCGTAAGTGTCATCGTATCTGCACGTCTAAACTGGTTATGGTGGAAGCGAGTAAAGCCAGCCATTAAACGTGGTTCTGACATAACGAGTAATGTTCAGTGGATAGAGCTTTACGCCTTTGGCGCGGTTGTAGGGGTACTCATTAGTGCCGCTTTATCGCCGATCACCTTTTCATATTGGCACTTAATCTTGGTATACCCGTTTGCCATCATTCCTATATTGATAGGAATTCATAGTTTATTAACTTCTGAAGACAAAGCTCAACGTGGCGCTGCTCCATCAGGACCTAAATTCATTCAGAACAAACCTAAAGTTCAGGCTCTGTTACTTAATTTTTCAGAACCTAACAAAGCATCACGTCTATTGCTCATTGCGTTAGGGTACCTGCTCACTATCAACTTACTCGCCTCTCAAGATAGCATTAAGTATTCCTATAAAGCAGAGTACGCCACACAGACTGAGCAATATTTGCTAGATAATCAATTACTTCCTAAGAAGAGTAATTAACCTTATGCTACGCGTAATCTATACCTTTTTGTTGATATTGGTGTCGCCCATATTCCTTTATGGGCTTTTCAAAAAGAAACCCGGTAAGCCACCAGTGGGGCATCGCTGGAAAGAGCATTTTGGCCAAACTCCCGCAATTACTAGCACTAAACCTATTGTTTGGTTCCATGCAGTGTCGGTTGGTGAAGTTATCGCAGCCTCTCCACTAATTCGTCGCTATGCCCAACGCTTTCCGAATAAGAGTATCGTGATTACTACGACCACACCTACTGGCGCAAAACAAGCAGAGCAACTCAGTGATATTGCAACTCATCGCTACATGCCTCTTGATTTCCCTTTTGCGATACGAGGCTTTATCAAAACGGTAAAACCTAGAGAATTGATCATTGTCGAAACTGAGTTATGGCCAAATACACTTGAGCTCGTATCTAGAGCTGGAATTCCCATCACAGTTATCAACGCTCGACTATCTGAGCGTTCTTTTCTTCGATATAGGAAAGTGCAGCCACTATTTACAATGATGACAAAAAACCTCGACAAAATTCTGTGTCAGTTTCAGGACGATGCAGAGCGATTTATTCGTCTAGGTATTAGCGAGGAACGCGTCCAAGTCACTGGTTCGGTGAAGTTTGATATCACGCTAGACTCAAAGAAAGTTGCGGAAGGACAGCAATTACGCCATCTCATCGGTTCTGATCGCCCTGTATGGATTGCAGCCAGTACACATGATGGTGAAAGCGAACAAATTATAGAAGTACATCAGCTAATCAAAAAAACGTTGCCAGAAGCGCTATTGATACTTGTACCTCGTCATCCAGAAACCTTTGATAAGTGTTACAAATACACTCAAAAGTTAAATTTAGACACAATTAAACGAACAGATCTTCCTACGTTTATACCAGATAATGTATCTATAATTCTTGGGGACACGGTAGGAGATATGTTTACCTACCTTGCCGCTAGCGACGTGTGTTTTATGGGTGGGAGTCTCCTTGGAAGTAAAGTCGGTGGTCACAACCTCATTGAACCTGCCGCGATAGGCCTACCTATACTAGTGGGACCAAGTTACTTTAATTTTAATGAGATTACGGAGAAACTCTCCCACACAGGAGCGTGCCAAATTGTCCAGGATACAAGCTCTCTATTAGATGCCTTGATTCCGTTGCTCAATTCACCTGAAGAATCAAGAAAACATGGTAACATCGGCAGGAGTTTTGTAGAAATAAATCGGGGAGCCCTAGAAAAAACTCTAAAAAATATAAATTAAAATCAATGAATTAACAGCATTAGTGTAATGATAAAATGAATGTAAATTTAACTTTAAAAAATAAAGCTGCAAGCAAAGCGAATATTTTCTTTCTTATCGGTTTATCGATTTCTATTCCGGCATCTAAAGCTGGAATGAACGCTTTTTTGTATCTTTATGTTCTCAGTTCTTTTGTTTTGCTGAGAGCAAATGCCATTGATCTTTCTAAAAACCAATGGCTTTTGCTCAAAAGCTCTTTAGGTGTCTTCCTTATTGGTACTATTTTAGCTTTCTTCTCCAAAGGTGCTGACAATGACGTCGTTGTCTATATACAGAAGTACTTTTACCTATTGGTCCCTATAGCCATAGTCATTACCACACAGAATAATAAAAAGGCATTAAAATGGTCTCTGGCCTCTTTCCTTCTAAGTATTCTTGTATGCTTGCTTATCGACTTTTATCAATATGCCTTCATTTATGATTTTTTCAGAGATGCACCGGGTCGGTTATGGGGGCAGATAGGTTATAGTCGCTGGCCAGTGGTTCTTGTTACTGCAATTTCAATCTTTTTGCTCATTGAGCTTAATGCCACAGACCTAAAGACCAAGTTGCTAATGATTCTTTTAGCAGCCTTTTCTTTCTTCGGTATCATTCTCTCTGGAACCAAAGGAGGCATAGTTGCGACCGCAATACTAGGCATTTTCTATATTGCTATCAAAATACGCAAAAACTGGTGGATTGCGCCTGTAATGGGAGCTTTACTCGTTATCTTGGTAAATAGTGCTTTTTTTCAGTCTACTATAGCCAGTCGGTTGGTTGTTAATGAATCAATTACACTACGTATTCTAATGATAGATACTGGCCTTGAGCTAACCGAAAGTAATATTAAGAATGATGTTCCATATTTTCTGTTTGGCGGAGGCATCGACAAGCCTGAGGTTCCTTTCCAAAAAGCTTTAGATAAGCTTCCCTCAAAGACTCTTGAAAAGCTAACTTATCAAGATTTGCAATGGGGTCATACAGACTTACATAATAGCTACTTGGATCAATTACTGAAAAGTGGATTCCTGTTTTCACTATGCTTTTATGCTTTTGTTATTTTCATTGCTATTCAAGCTTATCAAGCCTTATCAACCGTCAATAAATACAAAGGCTTATCCACTCTATTCTGGGGAACACTAGCTTCCTATGCGATTTTTAATTGCTTCTACAGTAACTTTTCGGATTACGCCGTTTACTCGCAGATATACTTTATCGCTTTGGCTATTTCCTTACCTATCGCCTTATGCGATAAAACGGTGAATAGGACCTAGACTTTAAGTATCTCTCTTTTCAGTATTTCGAGTTCCTGTCCCGAAAAATACACGCCGCGCTTGTTTCTTTCTTTAAGAAACGAGCGCTGCAATCTTTCAAAATTCTCAATCTTCCACTGCTCACCGCTTTGCTCGTAGCACTTATCAAAATCAATAATCCAGACCTTTTCCTGCTCATCAATCAAAATATTGTGGATATTGAGATCAGTATGATTCACCTGTGCTTGATGCATCTTTCGAATTTCTTTACCAATTTTACGATACATTGCCTCTGGTAACGCCTGCTCCTGCAAGATTGAGACAAGGTCTCTAGCGTTGGGGATTTTTTCACTCAGTAAGTCAGCTTTGTAATAAATGCCCATTTTAGTTGCCTGTGCAGCGATCGGTCTTGGCACATTGACCCCAGCTTTAATCAAGGTTTGAAGCAATTGAAACTCTTGATAGCTGCGAGTTTTGTCCCAGCTCGAAAACCAATACTGGTCTTTCACCAATTTACCGAACAAGCCTCCACGGCGATAATGACGTAGTGCCCCCTCGATAGTTTGTGTTTCTACAAACCACGTTGTTCCGCGCCCTTGAGCGCTGCCAATGACTCGGTTATTGTCTTGCCAATATTGGGGGTCAAACACCTTTTCGATCGGTTCCTTCAGCAAGCTTTCATCAAACCAGTAAGTTGTGTTGTTGTTTTTAACTGTTTTCAATTTCTTGCTCCAATATAAGGGGGCTACATGAAGGTGGAGAGTCATTTTCCATCCATCTGATTTTACATTCATTCCGCCCCCCTGCATAATCTTTACATCTGACTCTAGCTTTGCGATTTTATGGCACTTTTTGATACCCCACCTCAATCCATATGTATTTTGCGTCTGTCTGCCATTGGTGATGTCTGTAATACCATTGCAGCCGTGCAAGCCATTCAGGCCTATTGGCCTGAGACTAAAATCACTTGGATTACTGGTAAGCTTGAGGCTCGGTTGTTAGAGAGCATTACTGGTATCAAGGTTGTTGTCTTTGATAAAAAAACTGGTTGGCAAGGCTACAAGCAGCTTTGGCAGCAATTGAAAGGACAGCAATTTGACGCTCTGTTACACATGCAATACGCATTTCGCGCTAGCATTGCGACATTAGGCATCAAGGCAAAATATAAGCTTGGTTTTGATGGAGAGCGTGCGCAAGACTTTCAAGGTCTATTTACTAATGTAAAAGTTCCTTCCCCGAGAAAAATGCACGTTCTTGATGGGCTAATGGCTTTTACCGAAACGCTGGGAATACTAGCCACAGAACCTACATGGCAACTTCAATACTCTGAGGAAGATCATGCCTGGGCTAAGCAATATGTTGCTGATAAGCGCAATTTGGTCATCGTGCCCGCGGCAAGTAAAGGCTATAAGAACTGGACCGCCGACGGCTATGTGGATGTAATTGAACATGCGATACAGCTAGGCTGGAATATACTACTCGCGGGAAGCCCTGCTCAGATCGAAATTGAGCTTAGCGAAAAGATTGAGAAAAGTCTCTCATCGCCTATTACTAATCTGGTAGGTAAAAGTAGCTTGCTCCAAATGCTTGCCCTTCTTGATCTAGCTGATTTAGTTATTGCACCAGACACTGGTCCTACTCATATGGCTAACGCCATGGGAACTCCAGTTATAGGCCTGTATGCTCACCATAACCCAAAGCGTACTGGGCCATATAATTATCAGGATTATGTAGTGTCTGTATATGAAGAGGCGATTTTAGCTGAGACGGGGAAACCAAGTGCAGAGCTTAGTTGGCGCGCTCGAGTTAAGGATAAAAAAGCAATGCAGCGAATTTCGTCAGATAACGTGATTGAAATGTTCGATCGGGTTATCGAGGCGGAAAGACTAGGTTAATCGAAGGGGTAAATCCACCGTCATCCCCTTGAAAAAATGGGGTCTCATGAAGCGCGCTGTGGAGTTGAGTACGCTTTAATTACTAGGCCGTTATTCACGTATAGTCACTCGCTTTGGGAGATCCTCACTTTCGTGAGGATGACGAGATAATTGGGGACGGCGAAAATTTACGAATTACATTACCCCTCTATAATAACCGGGGGTACAAACCAAGGACCATTACCGTGACCAAACCAACACTTGCTGTCGCAATGATTGTAAAAAACGAATCCAAGCACCTACGTGCCTGTCTCGAGTCTGTGCAAGGCTGGGTGGATGAAATCGTCATTATGGATTCTGGTAGTACTGATGATACCGCGGAAATAGCAGCGGAGTTCGGTGCGAAGTTTCATACAAACCCTGAGTGGCCGGGGTTTGGACCACAACGACGCTTGGCACAAAGTCATGTAGAGTCAGACTTTGTATTCTGGCTTGATGCCGATGAGCGAGTTACTCCTGAACTTAAGCACAGTATTGTAGAGGCTGTAGAAATGAACCTACCTTCCACTATCTACCAATTTGCCCGCCTTAGTTGGGTATTTGGGCGCTTTATTAAGCATTGCGGTTGGTATCCTGACAAAGTATTGCGTCTTTATCCAACCAAACTAACTCAATACGATGATTCTTTGGTTCACGAAAAAGTTGAAACGAATGGCGACATACAAGTTGAGACGTTGAAAGGTGACTTAATCCACTACACCTACGATGATATCCATCATTATTTAGTCAAATCTGCTGGCTACGCAAAAGCTTGGGCAGAACAACGAGAGAAACGTGGAAAACGCTCAAGTATCTCTCAAGGGATCATTCATGCTATTGCTTGCTTTGTAAAAATGTACATTATTAAAGCTGGATTTTTGGATGGTAAGCAGGGCTTTTTGTTATCAATTTTGTCAGCGCACTCCACCTTTGTGAAATACGCTGACTTGTGGGTTAGTACAAGTACTCAGCCGCCCAAGGATTAAGCTCCGCTGCTACCTGAACTAAATCAATGCGAGTCATATTCTCTTGGCTCGCTTTGTCCTCAGCTTTTGGTGGACAGAAAGCAATGTGCCTGCCATCTGAATTCAAAGGCTTCCAACGCAGCGGTGTTGCTGAACGCTTAGCGGGGAAAAAACCAACAGTTGGAACATCTAAAGCCGCCGCGATATGTAATGGACCTGTCGAACCAGCAACAAACAAGCTTGCACATGCGAGTGAGCATGAAAAATCTACCAGCCCGTCATTCTTATCATAAACCACACTGCGAATATCGTTGCTCGCAAGCAGTTGTTGCAGCACTCTTGCCTTGTCTTGTTCTCCGGGCCCAGCAGTCAGCACGATTTCAGCACTATGTTTGATACCTGCAATCAACTCGCAATATTGTTCTAAAGATAGATTATTGGCTGAGCCACCACTTCCAGCATGTACGTAGATCCATGGTTTAGCTTTATTTAGTTCTAGTTGAGAAGAGAGCTTTTCTTTTTGCTTAGCTAACGCATCAAGGGAGAAAGAGAAATATGGTGCGCGAGGCTCGACAATATCGATTTTTTGGTCTTTTAAAAATGCTCGAATTAGATCTAGGTTATATTCGTATTCTGGCTTAGCACTTTGCGAGCGCTTTTGTTTGATGCGTTTGTTGTAGAAGATTTGCGCTAACTTAGTTGCAGGGGCGAGTCGGTATGGGATTTTTGCTTTCCAAACCAATAAAGCGTTATATGTCGTTGAGAATAAATTAATCGATGCATCGAATTTCGCACCTTTTAAGGTATTTACGAGTGTTGCCTGAGTGTGTTTATCCGCCTTTTCTCCACAATCAATAATCACTTCATCAATCCACGGACATGCTTTCGCTAAAGCGACAGTATAACTGGGTACAAGCGCAGTAATGCGGCATTCCGGCATAGACGCTTTTAGCATAGCGAAGCTCGGCCAAGCCAACATAAAATCACCGATTTTATCGTTTCGAACTACCAGAATGTTTTTCATGTGATCTTTCTCTTTTATCTCGTATACCTAGCAACTCAGGATAATAGCAAGTCATTGGATTAATGATAACTGTTGCGTGCCTGTTTGTTCGCATCTATAAAATGTTACACTGAACAAAATTTCTTACTAGAGCAAACATTGTGACCCAAAAACGTTTATCTCGAGTTATCTACCCGGGTACATTTGACCCTATCACTAATGGCCACCTTGATCTTATTGAACGAGCGGCCACTATGTTTGATGAAGTAATCATAGCGATTGCAGCAAGTCCAAGTAAGAACACCATGTTTACGCTGGATGAACGTGTAGAATTCGCTCGTGAGGTCACCAAGCATTTAGAAAATGTTTCAGCCAAAGGGTTTTCTGGACTACTGGTGAATTTTGCTGAAGAACAGAAGGCCAATGTACTTATTCGTGGTTTACGAACCACTGTCGATTTTGAGTATGAATTCGGGTTGACTAATATGTACCGACGCTTGCTACCCGGTTTAGAGAGTGTGTTTCTAACTCCGGCAGAAGAGCATGCCTTTATTTCTTCAACCTTAGTTCGAGAAGTCGCCATCCATGGCGGTGATGTTAGTCAGTTTGTACCACCTTTAATTGAAAAGGCACTTCAAACTAAAAAAGTCGTCTAACTGTGGAACTTTGTTTATAAAATTACACTCCCTAACAATAGATTGATTGCCAATTCATTGACCTACACTTAAAGAATGTGTGAGACTTCGTGAGTTTTTATTTGGCAGGATGATATAGCTATCATCCTGTTTTGGTTTGTAACAGAGACCCTGTTATCTTTTTTGGCGACAAGTTGGAGCTAACAAAATGATGAATAAAGAGCGAACGCTGTGGACCTTGCTAATTGGTGCGTTGCTCATCCGCCTACTTTCTCTTGGACTTTATCCTCTTATGGATACAACCGAGTCACGTTATGGAGAAATGGCGAGAATGATGGTGGAAACCGGAAACTGGTTAACACCTCTGTTTGATTATGGGGTGCCTTTCTGGGGCAAACCGCCGCTATTCACTTGGATGAGTGCTGCGAGCGTTGAACTGTTTGGCCTATCTGAGTTTACGTTACGCCTTCCACATTGGGTGGCTGGGGTCTTAGTAGTGTGGGCAGCGGCATGGTTCGCGAAAAAGAATGGTTATAACCCGCTTGTTGCAGCTGTTGTGTTATCTACGACGCTCGTGTTCTCCATTTCTGCCGGTGCAGTAATGACGGATATGGCGCTTACTGTAGGTTTAACGCTAGCGATGATTGGCTTCTATCAATGCTGGCGTGGTGAGACTCTCTGGGGCTACGTTGGCTTTGCGGGTCTCGCGATTGGCTTGCTGGCTAAAGGACCAGTGGCCATCGTCTTATTTGGTCTGGCGGTCTTCCCGTGGATGGTAGTTCAACATGGCATTATCGGTGCGTTTGTTGAACTGTGGCGTCGCTTCCCGCTCATCAAAGGCACATTGTTAATGCTTGCCATCGCCTTGCCTTGGTACATCATGGCTGAACGGGCTACACCAGGCTTTATCGATTACTTTATCGTTGGCGAACACTATAAGCGTTTTGTTGAACCAGGCTGGACAGGCGACCTATACGGGTCTGGTCATGAGGAGCCTAAAGGGAAAATCTGGTTCTTCTGGCTATTAGCGGTACTACCATGGTCAATCATTTTGCCTATTTTAATGCTAGTTCGCGCCAAATTTGGTTGGGAGCAAGCAAGACAGAATCACGGTTTTACCAGTTTTGCAATTTGGTGGGCATTGTCTCCGTTGATTCTATTTACGATGTCGAGCAATATCTTGCCAACCTATGTTCTCCCGGGCACGCCAGCTATCGGTCTTTTGTTGGCTATTTTCTGGAAGAAGAAGGACACCATTTGGTTGGCAATTGCATCACTGATTGTTCCAGTGGCACTGATTGCAGCAACTTATATGCTAGCAACAGGAAAAGTTGCTGATAATAGTGATAAGGCGATCTTTGAAACTATCGATCCTAATGTACGTACTTTCTACGTCTACCCAAGATCATACTCAGGCCAATACTACAGTAACGGTCAAGCCAAGGTGTTTGAATCGGATGACCAAGTGAAAGGGTTAAACGAGTTCTACATCATTTCGTACAAAGATAGACAGCGTGACTTTATACCTTTTAAGGAAAAATACGACTGTAGTAATCAGGCTGTAGCAGAAAGCCACGATCGAATGGCTTTGCTTTGTAAGGTAAAGTAGTCACTCTAGTCAAAAGAGAAAATGCCAAGGAAGAACCTTGGCATTTTTATTAATAGCCAATATGCTCAGTCAAATTCTCGACCCAACTTTCTAAGGTATATTTGCTAGTTGTTTTTGGTGCTGGCTTTTTATAATTTAACTCAAAAAAGCCATCAGGAAGTTTTACGTTGTCTGGTTTAATGATGGCGATATTAGACTGATCATAGAATTCATATTGAGCAATATCTTGACTAGTCGTTACCAACTTCCTGTTGTAGGCCAACGACTCATATACACGAAATGAAAGTCCATTCTGCTTACCCTGCCCAAGGTCAAGAACTGCACAACTAGATTGAATCAACGCGGCCAACTCATCTTTGAGCATGAGGTGTTCTGTGACCTTAATTCGCTCATGCGTAATAAATTTACGCTTTCTTGGGTGGTCAATGTAAAGGTATACATCTGCATCAATAGTTGGATTAGCATCTAAGAAACAACATAATTCCTCATATCGTTTCTTTGTAAATGACATGACTGAAAACAAGTCATGCTTCGCTTCTTCTATCGGCGAACAAGTTCCAATTGGAGGAATATAATTGTAGGTTTGAATAAACCCGTGACGCTGACAGTCTTCAGGCTCGAAACTAAATATGACATCAAACTGGTCAAGATCCGTCCCGTTTTGAGGCATTCTATTCAAGCTATCCCAAAGAGATAGCACCAATTTTCCACTATGTTGCTTCATTAAAGTAAAGTGCTGCTGATTAAAGATATTCGGTTCGGTACAAATGATAGCGTCGTACTTCCCTGAACCCTTGAACACTCCTTTCAAAGACCAATAGATCTGCTCTTCCGTCCTTTGATGTTTGTATTTTTCTTTACTCACTAGATCGAGCATCTTTGACATCACACGGTGTGGTTTACTGTAGTAGTGGAAATCAGCTAAATCACTAGTGTCTAAATGCGTGACTTCATGACCTTGCCGTCTTAGCTCTTCAACAATTGGTGTTGCAAGATCTGCCCAATCAGGGCAAATGAACAGTAGTTTCAAGGTCAGGCTCCAGTCTAATGCAATCTGTTGATAACTTAGGGTACACTATGCTTAGGACGAAGTTGATTACTTTTGAAGAGAGTAATGAGATAAAGCGCCTAATGACAGGTAGCATTAAGCGCATTTTTGATAGAAATTTAGCGTGGCACCTAGATACCGTACTCAGCACGATAAGATTTCACCGCCTCTAAATGCTCAGCGTTATCACCTTTCTCTTCAAGGAAGGTAACAAGGTCAGTTAAGCTTACAATCGAAATGACCGCACAGCCGAAGTCACGTTCTACTTCTTGAATCGCTGATAGCTCGCCTTTACCCTTTTCTTGACGGTCAATAGCAACAAGTACGCCAGCTAGATCGGCGCCATTAGCTTTAATGATTTCCATCGACTCGCGAATCGCTGTACCGGCGGTAATCACATCATCAACCAACATAATGCGGCCTTCTAATGGGCTGCCAACCAAGTTACCACCCTCACCATGGTCTTTTGCTTCTTTACGGTTGAAGCAGTAAGGAGTGTCCACATCATGGTGGTCAGCCAGCGCAACTGCTGTCGTTGTCGCAATAGGAATGCCTTTATATGCAGGGCCAAACAGCACATCATAGTCAATGCCAGAATCGGCTAACGCTGCTGCATAGAAGCGACCGAGACGTGCAAGGTCACGGCCAGTATTGAAAAGCCCAGCGTTAAAGAAATAAGGGCTTTTACGACCAGATTTAAGGGTAAATTCGCCAAATTTTAGAACTTCTTTTTCTAGTGCAAATTCAATAAATTCACGCTGGTATGCTTTCATTTTTTCTCTCTCGGTTGTTGTGTTTAGGTATGCCATTGTCATACCTGATTTTAGACAAAGGTCTAGTCAAAGTTATCACTCGCTTTGAGTAGATTCCTGCCTACGCAGGAATGACGCGAGCCGTAAATTGGCCAACTTAAAATGTCGTCACCCCACTAGTCGCGCGCCGCGCAGGCAGGGGGCTGCTCAACGCAATCTCTAGGCTTTAGTAGATTCCCATTTTCGCGGGAATGACTTACGACGTTAGCCTGTATCTTAGTCAAAAAAATAGCCCCCTTACGGGAGCTATCAATCAATCTTCTAATGCCAGCTTCTGAGCTGCAACGATCTCGGCAATGCCTTTATTTGCTGACTCCAGCAATGCCATTAGTTCTTTGTGAGTGAACGGTTCGCCTTCCGCTGTCCCCTGAATCTCAATCATTCGACCGTCTTCAGTCATTACCACGTTCATATCAGTATCAGCAGCTGAGTCTTCGGTGTACTCAAGATCGCACAGGATGTCTTCGCCTAAAATACCGACAGATACCGCAGCAACGTGGCCTTTCATTGGGTTCGCTTTTAGTTTGCCTTTAGCAACTAAGTGAGCGAACGCATCTGCCATTGCCACACTTGCACCTGAAATAGACGCCGTACGTGTGCCACCGTCCGCTTGAATCACATCACAATCGACAGTGACCATGATTTCACCCATTGCTTCTAAATCAACAACAGCGCGAAGGCTACGTGCGATAAGACGCTGGATTTCCATAGTACGGCCGCCTTGCTTACCACTCGCTGCTTCGCGACGCATTCTCGAATGCGTTGAGCGTGGTAGCATGCCGTATTCTGCCGTTACCCAGCCTTTACCTTGGCCTTTTAGCCAGCGAGGGACATTTTCCTCTACCGTTGCATTACACAACACTTTGGTATTGCCGAACTCGACTAATACAGAACCTTCTGCATAAGCGGTATAGTTGCGAGTAATTTTTATTGGGCGCACTTGGTCTGCTGCGCGATCATTTGGACGCATGGACATTACCTTTGTTGGGGAAGAGGATTTGGTTGGGCGAGGATTATAGCGAAGATGGCTTTACGGGTCTAGCATCCTAAGTGCTAGGGACAATTCAAAACATCCACCATTGGATATCTCAACGTGTATGACTTAGCGCACCTCACTATGCTAACATGAAGACAGTTTGAACAATTTATCAATCCAAGGAAATCAATCCATGATCTACAGCATGACCGCATACGCGCGTAAAGAAGTCAAAGGTGACTGGGGTAGCGCAGTATGGGAAATCCGCTCAGTAAACCAACGTTATCTAGAAACTTACTTCCGTCTTCCTGAGCAGTTTCGTGGTCTAGAACCTGTACTTCGTGAACGTTTCCGCAAACGCCTAGCACGCGGTAAAGTCGAATGCCACTTGCGCTTCGAAGCAAACCCTGCTGCAAAAGGTGAGCTAAGCATAAACGAGACACTGGCTCAGCAAGTAATTGGTGCTGCAAAGCAAGTTATGACAATGACAGGTGAAGATAGCCGCCTAAATCCATTCCAAGTCATGCAATGGCCTGGTGTAATGGAAACACCTGAACAGGATATGGATACCATCAATAAAGCATTGCTTGAGGGTTTCGAACAAGGTCTTAGCGACTTCATCGATGCTCGTGTTAGCGAAGGTGAAAATATGAAGGCGCTTATTGTTCAGCGTCTTGAAGCGATCACTGCTGAAGTAATCAAAGTACGTGCTCGCATGCCAGAAATTCTTGAGTGGCAACGTGAGCGCCTACTAAGCAAGTTTGAAGAAGCAAAAATCGAGCTTGATGCCTCACGCGTAGAGCAAGAACTCATTCTACTGGCACAGAAATCAGACGTTGCTGAAGAACTGGACCGCTTAGACTCTCACGTAAAAGAAACAACCAGCATCTTGAAGAAAGGTGGCTCTGTAGGCCGTCGTCTTGATTTCATGATGCAAGAGTTCAACCGTGAGTCGAACACACTGGCGTCTAAATCTATCAGTACCGATATCACGGCTTCTGGCGTAGAGCTAAAGGTTCTTATTGAGCAAATGCGCGAGCAGATCCAGAATATTGAGTAAATCTGTTGAATGATAAAAAAGCAGGCCTCGGCCTGCTTTTTTATTGCTTGAATATCACAAGTTAGGAGTTAAATTGACCGTCACCATTGCGCAGGTAGAGGTATACTCAACACGCGCACCAAGCCCAAGAAGATTCTTGCGGCACAGACGCACGGCTCATGAAATAACATTGCTGTGAAGAGCTCTGCCAACTAAAGTGATTACAGAAGTGCTAAATACGCCATAAACACCACAGACAGCACATAAATCACAGGATGCACCTGTTTCCCTTTCCCTGCCACAACCATACTAAATGCATAACTGATAAAGCCCATCGCCATACCATTTGCTGGTGAGAAGCTTAATACGGTAAACATAATGGTGAAGAAGGCAGCGATGCGAGACTCTTTCTTTTCCCATTTAATATCGCCTAAGCGACCAATCATATAGATACCAACCACGACCATAGCTGGCGCTACCATTGCCGCAGAGAATAGCGAGAACAACGGGTATAGGAAGAGTGATAGTAGGAATAGTCCCGCTACGACGACTGCAGCTAAGCCAGTTTTTGCACCTTGCGATGAGGCAATACCAGACTCTGAGAATGCCGTGACTGATGTGGTACCGAACACTGAACCCATTACTGTACCGCCTGCATCTGCAATCAGCGCTGAGCGTGCGTTAGGCACCTTACCATCTTTATCAATGATACCGGCATCACGACCTACCCCTACGATAGTACTGAGCCCATCGAAGAAATCGACAATCAAAAAGATGATCATAATAAACAGCAGATCAAACATCTTCTCTGCGGTAATCCCTGAGAAATCGAAGATGGCACCAAAGCTGCTCGCCATGCTTGGTGGCATTGCCACGAGTTGTTCTGGGATTGGCGCATTGTTGGTTCCCATGAAGGTATCAGCCAGAATCGTAAGCACGATGGCGGACACAAAAGAGATAAATGTCGCCAACTTAATATCGCGAACCATACAGCCTAATGCGATAAAGATACTGATATAAGCGATGATGACTTTCGGGTCAGAAATATCGCCCATACTCACGAGAATAATTGGGTTGGATACGATAATACCCGCATTCTTAAGACCAAGAAACGCAATAAATAAACCAAGAGATACGGTAATAGCGAGTTTCAAATCTTCTGGAATCGACTCAATCATCGCTTTGCGTATTTTAGTTAGCGATAAAATAAGATAGATAACACCCGAGAAGAAGATGCCAAGCAGCGCTTCATGCCAAACTAATGCCACTGAGCCACTTAGTAGCATACCTTTAAAGAAACCATTCATGCTCATGCCGGGGGCTAGCATCACTGGGTAGTTTCCAAAAATACCCATGATTAGCGTAGCGAAGGCCGCAGCCAAAGCCGTTGCTGTAAATACAGCGCCACGGTCCATTCCAGGAATGTCCCCCAAAATGGCTGGGTTTACCGCCAAAATGTAGCTCATAGCGAGGAAAGTGATAAAGCCAGCATATACTTCAGTACCGATAGTGGACTTACGCTCACTCACTTTGAAGGTGGATTCAATGATAGTAGGGCTAGCTTGGCGTTGCCCGGTTAGTTCTGCACTCACAGTAGGACCTATAGCGATAAAATGGGAGACGCAAACGTATGCGCGATAGAAATATTGGCGCGAATTCTAATCAGACTCAGGAATAAATCAATGCTTTTGTGAGTTATTTTTATCTCTTTAAAAACAAAATGTTGATATTTAAGCAAACGTTTGCTTTCAGGCAAAAAGAACAACTGGCTTCTGCGGTGTTTTTGCTCCCTTTTAAAATGCAACCACACGTTCCCTGAGCACTCACCGGATGACTTGTCGAGCTCCTAGCAAACATGATACTCTTCGCCTCCATTTTTCTGGCCGATTTTTAAACGCTTTGGTCAGTGAACGTATAGAATAGAAGTATCAAATAACGATATTCTCTACCCCTTCAACCAAGATGTGGACTCTGAAAAATGATAGGTAAAGGTACGCTTTATATCGTGTCAGCACCAAGCGGTGCTGGTAAATCGAGCTTAATTTCAGCAATGTTGGAAAAAAACCCGACATACGCAATGAAAGTATCAGTGTCTCACACGACTCGTGGTATGCGTCCTGGTGAAGAAGATGGCGTTCATTATCACTTTGTTGAGAAAACCGATTTTGAATCGTTGATCGAACAAGGTGCGTTTTTGGAATACGCCGAAGTCTTCGGAAACTACTACGGTACTTCTCGTCTATGGATTGAAGAGACGCTAGAAAAAGGCATCGATGTATTCTTGGATATCGACTGGCAAGGCGCTCGTCAAATCCGCGAACAAATGCCAGAAGCGAAAAGTGTCTTTATTTTGCCACCATCTAACAGTGAGTTAGAGCGTCGCTTGAACGTACGTGGCCAAGACAGTGATGAAGTGATCGCCAAGCGCATGAGCGAAGCGAAGTCAGAAATGTCTCACTACAATGAGTACGATTACGTCATTGTCAACGACGACTTCGACGGCGCACTTGTTGATTTTAAAGCTATTTTGCGTGCTGAGCGTCTTAAACAAGACAAACAAGCGGTGAAATACAAAGGTATGTTAGACGCCCTACTCGCCGAGTAAGGTAGATTTTAACCACTTCCTTGCAAAGTGAGGCTCCAAATAGGGTCTCACCCTAAGCAAATAATGCAATAAACCAGAAGTAACAGTAGCTAATAGGATCATTTGTGATCTAGAATCTAAACGTAATAGCCTGTATACTTTCTCGTCATCAAAAATTTAGTTAACTATTGGAGTTCTTATGGCACGCGTAACTGTTCAAGACGCTGTTGAAAAAGTTGGTAACCGTTTCGACCTAGTTCTTATTTCGGCTCGCCGCGCACGTCAGATGCAAATCGGTGGTAAAGATGCATTAGTGCCAGAAGAAAATGATAAGCCAACGGTTATCGCACTTCGCGAAATCGAAGAAGGCTTGATCACGAAAGAAGTACTAGATGCACGTGAACGTCAAGAGCAGCAAGAGCAAGAAGCTGCAGAACTAGCGGCAGTAAGCAGCATTGCTCACAACCGTTAATTCCTAGTACCTAATCAGAGTTCCATCGACTTTCGGGCCTAAAATTTGTACCTATTCGATAGCCTTAAAGACGTTGCCCAAGAATACCTAACAGAGCCTCAAATTGAGGCTCTGCGTCAATCTTATGTGGTAGCAAGAGATGCCCATGAAGGGCAGACCCGCTCTAGCGGTGAACCATACATCATCCACCCTGTTGCTGTAGCTCGTATCCTCGCGGAAATGCGTCTGGATATTGAAACGCTACAAGCAGCACTGCTGCATGATGTTATTGAAGATACGGAAGTCACCAAAGAAGAGCTAGAAGAACAATTTGGTACGACGGTGGCGGAACTCGTCGACGGCGTATCTAAGCTCGATAAGCTTAAATTCCGCGATCGTAAAGAAGCCCAAGCAGAGAACTTCCGTAAAATGGTTCTCGCTATGGTGCAGGACATTCGCGTTATTCTTATAAAGCTGAGTGACCGTACCCACAACATGCGCACGCTTGGGGCTCTTCGTCCTGACAAAAAGCGACGCATTGCTCGTGAAACCCTTGAAATCTATGCGCCACTTGCGCACCGATTAGGTATTCACAACATCAAAACCGAGCTTGAAGAGCTTGGCTTTGAAGCACTTTACCCAAACCGTTATCGCGTACTAAAAGAAGTAGTGAAATCGGCACGTGGTAATCGTAAAGAGATGATTCAGCGAATCCATAGCGAGATTGAAGGACGACTTAATGAAGTTGGCCTCAACGTTCGCGTATTGGGACGTGAGAAAAACCTCTTCTCTATCTACAACAAGATGAAAACCAAAGAGCAGCGATTCCATACCATCATGGATATCTATGCTTTCCGCGTCATCGTAGATACTGCAGACACTTGTTATCGAGTCCTTGGTCAAGTCCACAGTCTGTATAAGCCACGCCCTGGTCGCATGAAAGATTACATCGCGGTACCAAAAGCGAACGGCTATCAATCCTTGCACACCTCAATGGTGGGCCCTCATGGCGTTCCAGTAGAAGTACAAATTCGTACTGAAGACATGGATCAAATGGCGGACAAAGGTGTTGCAGCGCACTGGGCATACAAGGGTAATGGCGACCGTACTGGCACCACTGCACAAATTAAAGCGCAGCGCTGGATGCAAAGCCTACTTGAACTACAACAAAGTGCTGGTAACTCCTTTGAATTCATTGAAAACGTAAAATCGGATCTGTTCCCAGACGAAATTTACGTGTTCACACCAAAAGGTCGTATTGTTGAACTGCCGCTTGGCGCAACCGCAGTAGACTTTGCTTACGCTGTCCATACCGATGTGGGTAACACCTGTGTGGGTGCGCGAGTGGATCGTAATCCATACCCACTTAGCAAAGCATTGAAAAACGGCCAAACCGTCGAAATCATCAGCGCACCAGGTGCAAGACCTAATGCCGCATGGCTTAACTATGTGGTGACTTCACGTGCCCGCACTAAGATCCGTCAGGTTCTGAAGACAATGCGCCGTGAAGAATCTGTAGTTTTAGGACGCCGCCTGCTGAACCATGCTCTAGGCCGTCACTCTGTTGATACTATCTACCCAGAAAACATCAACGAAGTGCTAACCGATCTCAAGCTGGGCAGTATTGATGACCTACTAGCCGCTATCGGCCTTGGTGAGTTGATGAGTATAGTTATTGCTCGTCGTCTACTTGGCGATACCGATGAACTGACGCAGACCAGTTCAGTACCAACGTCGGGCAAACGCTTACCGATCCGTGGTGCAGAAGGTATCTTGCTGACGTTTGCCAACTGTTGTCACCCTATTCCAGATGATCACATCATCGCACACGTTTCTCCGGGCCGCGGCTTGGTGGTACACAGAGAAACTTGTCCGAATGTTCGTGGTCACCAGAAAGAGCCTGATAAGTACATGGCGGTTGAATGGAGTGACGATTACGAGCAAGAGTTTACTGCTGAGCTAAAAGTTGACCTGCAGAATCACCAAGGTGCGCTCGCAGAGCTGACCAATGTGATTGCCAAGACAGGCTCTAATATTCACGGTATCTCTACAGAAGAACGCGATGGCCGTTTGTACACAGTCACTGTACTGCTAACGACCAAAGATCGTGTTCACCTAGCTGGTATTATGAAGCGCATTCGCGTGATGCCACATGCACTGCGTGTTAGACGTCGTAAGAACTAGCACAACTGCTTGATCTAATACGGGTTCGATAATTATCGAGCCCGTTTTATTTGGAACCTATTGATGAACTTAGAACGCTACACTCGTATCCAAGAAGTGCTTAAGGCACGCCAACCTGACCTGACTTTACTGCTAGAACAAGTCCATAAGCCCAATAATGTCTCAGCGGTCATTCGTACTGCCGATGCTGCTGGAGTGCATAAAGTTCATGCAGTTTGGCCGGATGAGAAAATGCGTACTTTAAGTCACACCTCCGCAGGCGCTAGAAACTGGGTTGAGGTTGAAACTCACGATACTGTAGCTGATGCCGTTCGCACGTTAAAATCTCAAGGTATGCAAGTATTGGCCACTAACCTTTCCGAAAACGCTGTCGACTTTCGTGATATCGACTACACCAAGCCAACCGCGATTATTCTTGGTGGCGAGAAGCACGGCATCACCCAAGATGCACTCACCGAAGCAGATCAGGACATCATTATTCCTATGGTAGGCATGGTGCAGTCCCTAAACGTCTCAGTCGCCAGCGCACTGATTTTGTTTGAAGCTCAAAGACAACGCCAGAATGCTGGTCTGTACGATCGCGATGTCAGTGCTCTGCCCGAAGAAACCATCCATCGAATCCTATTCGAACGCGGCCACCCCGTGCTGGCGAAAGTTGCCAAGAAAAAACGCCTCCCTTATCCGCCACTCGATGACCAAGGCCAAATTGTAGCGACAGAAGAGTGGTGGCAGGAAATGCAGAAAAAATAGAACTGAGTATGGTTTAAGGCTGGTTTTATAGTTCCTTTGAAGCGCTTCGGCAATCACACACCAGACCTCGCTAAAAACTGTACAAAAAGACAGTGAAATGCTTGAATATCTGCATATGACATTTTGATGGATGGTAAATATGGCTCAGCTGTTATCGGCAATTTCTCTTTCTTCGCTTTCTGGCGTAGGAGCTAAAGTCGCTGAAAAACTGGCGAAAGTCGGCTTACACTCGGTTCAAGATTTACTGTTTCACTTACCTCACCGTTATGAAGATCGTACTCGTATCTATCCGATCGTTCGTTTGCATCCTGGCCTTTGGGGATCAGTGCAAGGGAAAGTCATGAGTAGTGATGTGGCTTTCGGGCGTCGCAAGATGTTGACGGTTAAAGTGAGCGATGGCAACGGTACTATTACACTACGCTTCTTCAATTTTACCGCAGCGATGAAGAACAACTTCTCAGAAGGTCGCCTTATTGTCGCTTATGGTGAAGTTAAGCGTGGCAACCATGGCCTTGAGATCATTCATCCAGAGTACAAATTTCAAACCGAAGGTAAAACACCAAAGTTAGAGCAAACCTTAACCCCTGTTTACCCAACCACAGAAGGATTAAGGCAGCTCACACTGCGTAACCTTACTGACCAAGCGCTTGAGCTCATGGACAAAGCAGCAGTAGACGAATTGCTTCCAAGCGGTCTTTATAACCAACAAATTACCCTCGCCGAGGCGCTACACACTATCCATCGTCCACCACCAACGATTAACTTGGACGACTTTGATGAAGGTAAGCACCCTGCTCAGCAGCGACTGATTATTGAAGAGTTGATGGCGCAAAACCTTTCTATGCTAGCGGTGCGCAGTAAAGGTCAACAAGATACAGCCATTGGCTTAGCGCCTGTTGAAAAACTGAAAGATCAACTTCTTGAACAATTGCCTTTCTCCCCAACGGGTGCGCAATCACGAGTGGTGCAAGAAATCGAAACTGACCTTGCTAAACCTATTCCTATGATGCGCCTAGTTCAGGGTGATGTGGGGTCTGGTAAAACCTTGGTAGCCGCGCTCGCTGCTGTTCGTGCGATAGAACATGGCTATCAAGTGGCTATGATGGCACCGACCGAATTACTTGCAGAGCAGCATGCCATCAACTTTGCAGGTTGGTTTGAAGCCATGGGGATACAAGTTGGTTGGTTATCAGGAAAGCAGAAAGGCAAAGCTAAGGAAGCAGAGTTGGCGCGTATTGCTAGCGGTGAAGCTCAAATGGTCGTAGGGACGCACGCCCTATTCCAAGAGTCGGTTGATTTTCACAACCTTGCGCTGGTTATTATTGATGAGCAACACCGTTTTGGTGTCCACCAGCGCTTAGAGCTGCGTGAAAAAGGTGCTAAACAAGGTTTCTACCCTCATCAGTTAATTATGACTGCCACGCCAATCCCAAGAACCTTAGCCATGACGGCATATGCCGACTTGGAGACCTCGGTAATCGACGAACTGCCACCAGGAAGAACCCCGATTCAAACCGTTGCCATTCCAGATACAAAACGCGACGACATCATTGAGCGTGTCAAAAATGCTTGCTTACACGAGGGCAAACAAGCTTATTGGGTTTGTACATTAATCGACGAATCAGAGGTATTAGAAGCACAAGCCGCCGCTGAGACCGCCGAAGATCTGCAACGTAAACTGCCTGATCTTAAAATCGGTTTAGTTCATGGTCGAATGAAACCGGCTGAAAAACAACAAGTGATGAAGCAGTTTAAAAATAACGAGCTGCACCTTCTGGTTGCAACCACCGTCATTGAGGTCGGTGTGGATGTCCCTAACTCCAGTTTAATGATCATCGAAAACCCAGAGCGCCTTGGTCTAGCTCAATTGCATCAGTTACGGGGCCGTGTTGGCCGTGGTAGCGTGGCAAGTCATTGTGTGCTGTTGTATCACTCCCCACTCTCTAAAACTGCTCAGAAGCGCTTAGGCGTACTGAGGGAAAGTAATGACGGCTTTGTTATTGCCCAAAAAGATCTAGAGATTCGTGGCCCAGGTGAGCTACTTGGCACCAAACAAACTGGACTGGCTGACTTTAAGATTGCCGATTTGGTGCGTGACCAAAGGCTGGTACCGGAAGTCCAACGAATTGCACGACATGTGCATGAGCAATATCCAGAGAATGCTAAGAAAATTATTGACCGTTGGTTAGGCGATAGAGAGTTTTATGCCAAGGCATAAGACGCCTACTCTTTCTTTATGACGGCGCTATTCAATGAAGGCACTATTCAATGAAATAGCGCCTTCATCACATTGAGAAAGGGATCTTAGTCTGCACGCCGCTTACGTAAAGCAAACCTTCTGCACAACCTAGAAGTCCTCTACCTCAAACCATTCTTAGCTACAGGGAAACTCACTTGTGCCTTCAGTCCACCAGCGCTGCGATTCGAAATACTGACAGAGCCGTGATGCTGGCTAATAATCCGCTTCACAATCGCCAGTCCTAGACCTGTCCCTTCGCTGCCTCGTGCGGTATCACCTCGCGTGAAAGGTTCGAATAGACGACCGATTTGGCTCTCTTCGATACCGGGACCATTATCTTCAATAGTGACCCAAGCCAGTTTGTTGTCCGCCGTCATACCTGTGGTTACTTTCACCCAACCATTGCCGTAACGAACCGCATTAACCACCAAGTTGGTAATAGCACGTTTAATCGCAATTGGACTGCCTTCAATATCTTTGATAGTTGCCATTGGGGCATATTCTATCTGGATCTCATATCCGCCTTCCGATGAGACAATATCAGAAGAAATGTCATTCAGACTCATCGGTTCAAATGACTGAGTATTAACCGGTTTTAGGTAATCCATAAACTGGCCAATGATTTCATTGCACTCTTCAGTGTCGCTGATGATGCCCTCTGCTAAATAACTGTCTTCGGGCGACATCATTTCTGTCGCAAGGCGAATTCGAGTTAATGGGGTGCGAATATCATGGCTGATGCCCGCCATCAATAAGGTACGGTCTTGCTCAAGCTCTTGAATACCTTTTGCCATTTGGTTAAAGGCACGCGTAACCGAGCGAATCTCAGACGCCCCCTTCTCAGGTAAAGGTGGGGGGATTTCCCCTTTACCCACCAAATTGGCGGCATTTTCGAGTGCGGTAAGTGGCCGGTTTTGCAAGCGAATGAACAGCCAACCACCCGCAATCACCAATAGCGCCATAATCAAACTGTTTCTAAACAGCGGCGCAAAGTCTTCTTCCTGCAACTCTGACAGCGGAATGCGTATCAACGAGTTGGGCAGTGCGTCTATCTTCATCCAGAGGATGTAGCTTTCAGCTCCCAGAATAAGCCTAACTTCAGTTTTTGAATCCAGCTCATCACTCATCTCCTCGCTCATCAAGTCGATAGGCATCGCATGGTTAAACTCGTTCGCCATCGCGCTGTCATCAGCATGAATAGTGACACCCAACTGCTCCAATACACGTCGGCGTAAAGGAGCATCCATTTCAAGCTGCTCATCAATCGCTTCATTGTCTTCCAAGAAAAACGATAGCTCATGCGCCAGTATCTTATTGAACTGCTGCAAACTAGGTACAAGAGCGTAGTTGTACACGGCGTAATAAGAAAAAACTTGGCTAGCAATCAAGAGTGTAAAAAACAGCAGAATGGATTGCGTGAAGGAGCTACGAAATCGCATAGGTTTTCCTTAGAGAGCGAAGATGAGAAGAATCTGAGGTAGATAATAAACAAAAGGCCCTGAATCCATCCAGAGCCTTATCGACATTTCTGATTATGCTTCTTTGCCGTCCGGCACAAACACATAACCTAGACCCCACACGGTTTGAATGTAGCGAGGTTTGCTTGGGTCGATTTCTAGCATACGACGTAGACGAGAAATCTGTACGTCGATAGAACGTTCCATTGCCGAGTACTCACGACCACGAGCCATGTTCATCAGCTTATCACGGGACATCGGCTCACGTGCGTTGGTCACCAAGGCTTTTAGTACTGCAAATTCACCAGATGTTAGAGGCATTGCCTCTTCACCACGGAACATTTCACGTGTACCAAGGTTCAAACGGAAATCACCGAACTCAACCACTGACTCTTCTTGGCTTGGCGCGCCAGGAGCTTCAATAGTTTGACGACGTAATACCGCTTTAATGCGAGCAAGTAGCTCACGAGGATTAAATGGTTTCGGTAGATAGTCATCCGCACCGACCTCTAGGCCGACAATACGGTCAACTTCATCACCTTTGGCTGTCAGCATCAGAATCGGCAACATGTTGTTGGCGTTACGTAAACGACGACAAATCGACAGGCCATCTTCACCTGGTAGCATTAAATCCAATACCATAAGGTGAAAGTTTTCACGGGTTAACAGGCGGTCCATCTGCTCACTGTTAGCAACACTGCGTACTTGGAATCCTTGCTCTGATAAGTAACGCTCTAGTAATGCACGTAGACGTGCATCATCATCAACAACTAAAATCTTGTGATTTTCTTGCATATTCGATTCCACCACTAAAAAGCAATTTACCGACCCCTCCGTCAACAAAAAGTGTGTCAGAAGAGTATCTGCACTAAATGTAACATTTCATGGCCAATAATTGCGCAGAGAATTGTTAACGTTTATTAATTATGGCTCATATCAGACACATTCGTCACTGCTCTAAGTGATATAAGTGATGTATATCTAATGTTGCCTAATTTTACTTGCTGCAACTTCGTTAACCTGCACGCTAACTATTCAACGTCTACTAACCCTTTGTAACGTTTTAAAATATGCTTTTGTGCGCCCCACCAAGCCCATGTCATATAACCTAAGTAAACTATCACTAGTTTATCGAACTCAAGGAGAGATTATGACATTTGA
The DNA here is from genome assembly GCF_022432925.1 of Vibrio sp. CyArs1. Lineage (NCBI taxonomy): Bacteria > Pseudomonadati > Pseudomonadota > Gammaproteobacteria > Vibrionales > Vibrionaceae > Vibrio > Vibrio sp. CyArs1. Next base: position 163,520 of record NZ_JAKRBO010000009.1, read on the forward strand.
AGCACAATCGGAGAGTCCGTTTTCACGCGATAACTTCGCACAAGCCCTGAAGTATTGGCGCAATTTTAATGGCATGTCTCAATTGGAACTGGTTGAAGCGCTGAGCTTATCCCATCGAGCATTTCAAGGGATAAACCAGCCAATGCTCAGTAAGTGGGAGCATGGCAACGGACAGCCTTCATTGATGCGCCGAATCGGGGTCGCCACGTTTTTCCAGCAAAGTTACCATTATTCAGAAGATGAACGTCGCATCATTCAAGGGGTCGAAAAATATGATGACTTCTTTAGAGGGTTTGACACGCTCTACCCTTATACGATTGATACTTATGAAAGCTATCGTTGGGATAATCTGCCAGAGATCTATCGAGAGCAAATCGTCTACGCACAAGAGCACTATCGTTTTATCACGTTTCAAGAGCTGATAGACGTCATGTCCATTCAAGAAATCAACGTGGTTCTTGCTAAGCACCGGGACGCGGTGGTTGGTCATATTGTGCATGGTAAGGATATTAACGGGCAGAACTGCTTACTTAGCTATGTGGCGCTTAATAAAGACTTGCATCGATTAGTGCATAACTACGCGTGTGAGCTGTTTGAAGGTAAAACCTTACTTATCACCGCGATCAAGCCTTACGCTAAAACTCTGATCTCGGATATCTATATTCCTGAAAAGTACCAAAGCGGACATATTACTGTGTATGAATGCCAAGTCGACACGCTAGCCGCCAATCCGTTTTTCGACCAAATTCACGATGAAGGGCGAATCCTAACGTTACTGAGCCATCATCAGAAGATTCAACGTAACCGCCGCTCAGCTCCCACACACAAAACGGACGAGTTAGCTCTGTCATAAATCACAGCACGCAATTTGAGCTCTCAAAGACATACCACTTTAGGAGCTCAAATCGCTCTATTTATTCAGAGTGCTGTTGATAAGTGATGGAGTTAATAAACCACTCCTTATCTCCTTGAGGGGTCTTCACCACTACCTCATCATCCACTTGTTTTTTTAGCAGCGCCCTCGCCATAGGGGAATCAATCGATATATAACCTTTTGCATCGCCGTAAATCTCTTCGGGACCAACAATACGGAAATGCATGGTTTCACCTTCTTCATTTTCAATCTCCACCCAGGCACCGAAAAAGACCTTCCCTTCTTGTTGAGGTGAATAATCAACGATGGTGACCTCAGGTAAGAACTTGCGCAGAAAGCGAACACGGCGATCGATTTGGCGAAGCAAACGCTTATTGAAGGTATAGTCTGCGTTTTCAGAGCGATCACCTAAACTCGCCGCCCACGTCACTATCTTAGTGACTTCAGGACGTCGCTCGTTCCAGAGGTAATCATGTTCTTGTTTCAGTTTGTTGTAGCCTTCACGCGTGATCAATTTGGTCTTCATTTTGTTCTCTATTAATAGCAACTGCTGCTGAGAGATTATAACGAACTATTTGACTTTGTATGAACCCAAAATCCTCCCTCCTTGTACACCAACGAATTGCTGAAATGATAGTAAACCGTCATAACACCATTTTAAACTACCTAATTATCAACATGGTTACCGAATGATTTATATCGTTTTTATTTTTTATTAGGACTTATTCTTTTACTTACCCCCTTAACTAATACAAATAATGAATTCTCAACGCATCACTTTCGAACATTCACTGTTAAGGAAAACATCATGTTTAGAAATAAAGCCTCTTTTCTACCTCCACTTAAACTTACCAAAAGAGATCTTCAATTAGAGGATATGGAGCAATTAGGCGTACATTTTGTTCATGGCACTAATTCAAGCGCTTTAGAAGGGTTGGTGAAATTCCGAGCGTTACTATCGGCTGAAGAAATAGACTGCACCCCTTGGTTCCATCGGGCTGAGGGACTAAAATCTGGAGAAAGGGGGAATACATTAGACAACTTGTTTCGCAATCAACCCATAAGCCAAGGTGTTAGCCTAAATTATACTCGTAGGTACCACGAAAGCCTTAATCATTATGCCAAACGCGGTTTACTCGATGAGGACAACTATGAAGTGCTAATCGGTTTAGACTCATTTGTCCCACTGCGTGCTAAGTTTACCGCACATCCCGTTAGTATCAGCGGTATTAGCATAATGAGAATCTGCGCTATTTATGTTCCTGCACAATATGTATCAGACGTAAAAGAGATGTTCCAAACAATTCCCTTTTTAGTCACCAAAATACGAAGTTTTAGATAGTTGACCAATACTTTCGTGAAGATAAACCCCATAGAGTGCTGAAAATCTTACTTCGCTTAGCACTCTTTTTCGAAAGTCGTTGACCTCTTTCTATTTATCAACTTTAGAAGCATATTTCAAATAACTCCACCAACCAACAACTTATCTAATTGTTGCCCCCATATCAAACTGCAAACTAATACCAGGTTCTAATATCTAACTTTCAGTAGTTTCTCTCTCAAGTTTGTTTGTTTTAGTGCAATAGCCTCTACAACTGGTGAGAAGCTCAAACTCAAGCTCAAGCTCAAGCTCAATATCAACAAGAATTAGTGCTGTATAAAAACACTATGAAAATTATAAGCCACTGATATGTATGACTTTTTATTTTTTATAATCATTTATTAGTTAACTGGGTTCCAAAAAAACAATAAATTTCGTCTCGAATCAGAACACACTGACATTCATATTTAACCCCACTCAAGCAACAAACTATTTAATTTGGAAAATAACTCATGACTTTTAACTTAACAAAACAAACTCTAGCTAGCAGCGTTGGCCTTGTATTAGCACTAAGCACATCATCAGCAATGGCAATCGATAACGATAAGGATGTGCATCCGGGACAAAAGGGCGAATATGACTTCTCATCTTATTATGGCGAACACAACAACATAAAAGATCGAAACGTGGAAAGCAAAGACCTTCAACTAAACATCACAGCAAATGTTAACTATGAAGGCGCCATTTGTTCATTTGATTTTGCTTCTGGTGCCGGGTTTGATGTTCAATTTGGCGATGTGACACTCAATAATGAGAAAGACAATACTCTTGATACTCGAGAAACGGGCTTACAATTAACTGGTAATGGCTGTGAAATGGCGTTTTTTAATATTGAAAATACATCAATGAATGGAAAAAGTGCAACAGAAGGAAAGTTTGCCTATCCCGTTCAAGATGCCTATTGGAAGGAAAATGATCAGACTTGGTATGCACTAGGGGACGATATTGGCGTATGGTTTACAACGGTTATCAAGAAAAAAGACTTAGAGATTACAGCATCTATTGATGGCAATAATAAAGTCCAAATCGAGAATGGCTATAAAATTGTAAAAGCAGGAGAAACATCAGAATGGCACCGACTTGCAGAATTTGCCAAAGATAATACTCTTACATTAACAACGATTATGAATATTGACCATAGGAAGTACGCTATGTGGAATCACACGGCAGATAAAGAAGTCAATAAAGTAATGTCTTTTACTGCAAAGATTCAATAATACTTATTTAATTCCTATCTTTGGAGTATTTATATACTCCAAAGATATAGAGATGTAAAAAATGAAAAAATATATATTTCTAATACTAATGCTACCAAGTATTTGCTATGCCATTGCCATTCCCGGAGCTAGGGTTGTTTATATTGAAGGGAGTAAATACTTTCAAGGTGAAATCGTTAATAACTCAGATTCTGCGACATTAGTACAGCTTTCTATATTAGATGACAGCTTTGATGAAGAGAAGCTGCCGATAATAACACCGAATATCATTCTATCGAAAGCAGATAGCCGCTCAGGGTTCAGAATCTATAATTTAGAGTCAGTAATGGACTCTAATGAGGTAGAAACATATCGAACTCTTAGTGCTGTCTCTATAAAAGAGCAGTCAGATACTCCATCTGATGTCATTGCTAGCATGGATATGCATTACAAGTTATTTATCAGGCCGAAATCCATTGCGACAGTAACCATGGCAGACGCAGTAAAGAAACTCGTTATTAACAAACAAGGTGATGATTTTACAGTAAGAAATGATTCTCCATTACACATCACGCTCATCTCTATTGAACAACGAAAAGAAGAGACGATGGTAGTACAAATGATTGCCCCTTATCAGGAGATTACATTTACTAAAAGTAGCAATTTTAACCCCAAACGTTCTTTTGAATTAAATTACATCGACGACATTGGATTACTTGCTAAAGATAAACGCTCGCTATAGAAATATTACCCATGTTACGCTCCCTAATTCTGTTCATTCTAACTGCTCCCTTACTATCTTTTGCGGGAGGCTTTGATCTTGCTCTCCTTAGTGGCATCTCTGAAGGAGCTTCCCTCGGTAGCTTGGTTAATCACATCCCTGATGGCAACTATGACTTTAAAATTACCGTCAATAAAAGGCGAACGTATTTTGAATCCATTCGCTTCTACACCAATGAGCAAGGAGAAAGCACGCCATGCTTCTCAGAACAGCAATTAAGTGAGTTCGGCATTAAACCGGATATCAACTTAACACAAGGCTCGTGTGTGCTAAGCAGCGAAATTGGCTTGGATATTGATTTTGGCAGTTTCGAAATAACCATGAACATCCCTTCCAGATTTTTGCTGTCAGAAAAGCAGTATGCTCTGGCTCATTATGATGATGGTGTCACAGCATTAATGTTACCGTATTCGGCTGGAATGACGACTAGGTTTGACGATAACTACAAAGCGTACGGTTCAGCAAGCCCTCAATTCAATGTGGGACGGTTTCGCTTCAAGAGTAGCCTCTCGGCTTCTCTGATGAATCAAAAGACGACAATGTCCAATGGATATCTCTATGGATATACCAATATTCCTTCACTGCGCAGCAAGTTCATGTTTGGTGAACTTAGTCAAAGCACAGCAGTCATGGGGTCGGTCGATATGCAAGGCGTTAGCTTGAGCAGTAATAGCCGTTTGTATCAATCAGGGCAAATGACGGACACTACGACCATTCGTGCCAATGCGGAAACGAATGCCGAAGTGCGTGTTTATCAAGACAACGAACTGATTCACACTGAATACGTGGCGGCCGGCGAATTTACTATTAACGATATGAACATTCGTTCCAATAGTGATTTCGTGGTCAGCATTAAAGAAGAAGATGGACGTGAAGCGGTTTTTTCAGTTCCTAGTCAATTGGTACTCAGTGTCCTAAAGCAAGGCACTAGCGAACATAGCTTATTTACAGGGCTACAACGAACCAACTCACACGCCTTTTTAGGAGGGGAGTTGATCTATGGCCTAACGGATACTCAATCTTTAACTACTGGGCTTTTTGTCGAACGCGACTATAGTAACCTATCTGTAGCTAGTACGATGAATTTCGACCTATTGGGTGGTGTTCGCTTTTCTGCTGCACATTCTACTTACCTACCGACGGGTCAGTCAGGGACTAAAATCAATTCAAGTTTAACCAAAAGCTTGCCATTCTGGTCACTAAATTTTCAGACCTCTCTGAGTCATTTTTTGGGAAATGGGTACCGAGATATCAATAGTAGCCATATTGCCGATACGGGTAGAAAAGGCTATCAGTTCTCTACATCAGCGGGTAGCGACCTGCCCTTTCAACTTGGAAGCGTCAGTCTGTTTCAGTCTCTGGGAGGATCAGACAAAGCACAATTCCAAAGCTTTGGCTTAGGGTACTCATTTGGTAATGAATACTATCGATACTCCGTTAGCGCGCTAAAGGCCTATTCTAAAGAGAGTAACCAGAATAACTTTGCCGTCGACAATCGACTCTCAATGAATTTTTCGATGCCGCTCAACTGGGGAAAATCGCGCGTAAGCCTATCTCGCTCACACAACAGTGGTCGCCCTGCGAGTACCTCGTTGTCTAGTGGTATGAGGTTCGGCGACAGTAGCTCCGTATCAGGCTCTCTGCGTCTCGATGATAAGAAGGGCATTGTTGGGCATGGGTTGTCTTTATCAAGCAATAGTGAATATAACAATTATTCTCTGCAATACTCCAACTCTCAATCGGGCTCACAGGTTAGAGGCACCGTGAAAGGTGGCTTGGTCGTTGCGGAAAATACCGTGCTTCCCACTCGGCGTCTATCTGACACCAATATATTAGTCAGAGTTGACGATGTGGAAGGGTTAAAAATAAGAAATGCCGGTAAAACAAACGCGGATGGCTTTGCGCTCATCCCTTCAGCCTCTGCGTACAGTCAAAATCGAGTTTCAGTCGAATCCAAGTCGATTCCTGATGGAGTCTACCTTGACAATACCGTCGCAAATACGATTCCAAGTGAAGGCGCTCTCACCTTAGTCACTTATCACGTTAAAAAAGGGCGCGACACCATGCTTAAGCTGAGGCAAGAGGTTTCATTAGGAACTAAGCTTTATAGTAATGATGCCCCGATTAGTAGCTACTTTGACAGTGATGGCCGTGTATTTATTGCGGCATTTGACAAAAATGAGGAACACCTAAGTGTTCCTATGCTCAGCTGTGACGTAAACATTATTGAAGACAGCTATATCGATATGTCTGGCTTAGATTATTATGAAGCCGAGTGTCTGTCCCCAAGTAATAGAAGCTAAATCATGACACCAACCACAAATATAACCTTGAACCCGAATAATGGTCACCTGGCGGAAGACGGGCTTACTATCGCCAAATTAAACAACAGTGAGCGACTTATCCTTGAAGCTCTTTGCAATGCTCATGGGCACCCATTAACCAAGCAACAGTTATTGGACGTTGGCTGGCCTGGCAAGATTGTTGTCGCTAATTCGCTCAATGTCGCCATCCGAAATATTCGGACAGCGTTGGATAAAGTTGGCTTAGTGATGTGCTTAGAAACCGTTCCAACTATTGGTTTTCGGTTAGACCCTAATGTCATTTTGATCACAAATGACGTGCCTTTTGTCAGCGTGAACGTAAGTTCAGCCAGCGCTAATGACAATGACGCCAGCTCTTCTGAACTAGCCGCTCAGCCAGTCGAAGAATGCCCTTCACCCAACGACGCAGTTGCGACACCAACTCGGTTTGAGTTAGTAAAAAAGGTGCCTTTAATGGCACTTTATGCCGCCTTGTTGTTTTGTGCTTTAGTGATTTTTTACGTGTCATCGATAAAGCCAAGTATGCACACCTATAAGCGTGGCAACACCACTTTAATCGGCTCATTCTCTCTGCCAGATAACACGGTACACGCCCTCTCTAAAGAGACGGAGGGTCATGTGGTGTATTTTCGGGATACTTCTGATGAAGATGGCATTATTCGCTTGGTCCCAATAGAACACTGAACCGAGATTTTAGCTTCGAATAGTAAGGAATACTGAATGCGCTCTACCAATGCTATGACCAACCTGCGAACAATAGCGACATCAAAATGCTTCGTTGCTTTGCTGCTAATGATTTCTGTTATTTGGCTATTGTACCCCTTCGTTAATGGCTTGGGATGTAGCTATAGGTTTACTCATGATGGTGAGCTCAACTTGCAAAAAGGCAAATGCCGCTCGGGCGTGTTGTCTGTGTATATTGAAAATAAAGCCAGCGGGAGGGTCATTAATAAGACCATGCTTTGGGGTAAACGAGGGTCGGAGATTTACACGCTATTTATTAGTCAGAGAGAGGTAAAACCTGCAGTGGCCACCGATAATCAAGCACTGTATGCCGATACGTTTTATGATAATCAGCTGTTAATTGTTGGACTGTTGCTCGAGACAAAACAGCCTAATCAGTACATCTCTGTGTTTGATTACCCTTTTGATATCGGCTACGACATCACCTTGTTTGGCAAGACGAGTTTTTTTGATTAATACGAGAAGGTATTGAGTTTAGTTTGGTCGTTCTCAGGCGGGTCGTGGAAAACTTACCTGAGAACGTACTTTTCTATCCTGAAGGCGTACGCTAGATACTTACACCAATGTTACTGACTCCCTCTTCCTTAAGCTCAAGGCGAAGATCTTTAATCAGCTCTATATCACGCTCAGTGCAATCACGTAGTGGACGGAAAATAGCCCACTGAACATCCCATTCTTCACACACAGCTTCGTTTTCTTTTTGGTTCTCATTGGTGATTTCCACACCGGTTTCTGCTTGCTCAAGCTGAGCCACAGTCGCGACAGACTGTTGACTGATCTTAAGCGTTGATTCCAGTAAGTAATCACGATCGAGCAAACCATGCAGTAAAGTCGATAAGGCAAAACACGCATCAATCGCTGGATAGACGCCGTAGATATCAAAATCTTCTGAGTTCGGAATGACCTCTTCTAGCTTTTCTAGCTGCTTTTCGAAGTTGATTTTGGCGGTTTTCACCGTCAGCAGTTCCCATACAGCATCCAAAATATTGCGGTACACGCGCGCTTCAGCAAACTCGGTTTGCTCACAGAACATAGCGAAGTTGGGGTACATACGCTCGCACAAACAGGTCATAAAAGTGATATGCTGCCAAGGCTCAAATTTTTCGATACGTACCTGAATAGGGTTCTTTAACATGGTCGCTCTGCCGTAGTGAATATAGTCTGCGGAAGTGTAACCAAACGGATAGGGAATAGCCAGAAATGACGACGCAAAAGCATCGCTTAGCACTTGTGACGGACAACAATGAACACTACCTGCCACTGCTCGAAGCAAAACAACTGCCTGATTTGGAGATTATCTCTGAGTTGAGTAATGCCACTATTGTACTGGCAGCGCCGCCAAAGCTTGCTTCCGAACTCGATAGTGCTGAGCAGTTACAGTGGGTTCAATCTACCTATGCTGGCATTGATGCCTTACTTGGCGAATCTCTGCGTAAAGACTACAAACTCACTAACGTAAAAGGCATTTTTGGTCAGCAGATCAGTGAGTATGTGCTGGGTTACACCATCAATTACTTCCGTCATTTCGATCTGTATAAACAACAGCAGCAAAAACGTGACTGGCAGCCACACAGCTATCAATCGCTGATTGGCAAACGTATGGTGATTTTTGGTACGGGTGCGATTGGTAGTCATCTGGCGAATTCCGTCAAGGTACTGGGTATTGTGCCTATCGGTGTCAATCGCACCGGCATTCCTCCTCGCCAAAGTGCGTTTGCAGAAACTTTTCATATCAATGAAGCAGAAAAAGCGCTGGAGCAAGCGGATATTATCGTCAATACCTTGCCCAACACCCCGACGACAGATGGACTGTTCAATGAACAACTCTTTGCGGCCTGTCGTCATGCTTTGTTCTTCAATGTAGGTAGAGGCCAAACCGTTGATAGTAATGCCCTACTTAGTGCGCTGGATAAAGGTCACTTGGCCCATGCTTTCTTGGACGTATTTATCAACGAGCCTATTTCTCAAGAGTGCCCTTACTGGCACAACCCAAATGTCACCGTAACCCCACATATTGCTGCCATCAGCTTTCCTGAGCAAGTAGTCGAGATTTTTGCGGAGAACTATTTGCGCTGGCGTGATGGGTTTCAGTTGCAGAATTTGGTGGATTTTGAGCGTGGGTATTAAAAGGGGATGCTATAGCGTTATCAGGCATAACTCTCAAAAAAGTTGTCACTCCTGCGAAGGTAGGAGTCCTCTCAACGCACGCACTAAGCCTCAAATAGATTCCAGCCTTCGCTGGAATGACGTGAGTTGTGAATCAGTCATACTAAAGAACAGTCACACCACTCGCAGCTAGTGGAATGACGCAAGCTGTTGGTTTATCACACTCAAGATAGTCGTCACTCCTGCGAAGGCAGGAGTCTTCTCAACGCATGCACCAAGCCTCTAGTAGATTCCTGCCTGCGTAGGCGCACGGCTAGTGGAATGACGTATGCAGTAAGCCACCTGACACAGATAAACTATTTCGTAGGGTATTCTTCGAACATCTTGTGCACCTGCTCTTGCACAAACACATCTCTATCTGCGGGCTCCATGGTTTCCGTCAATTGGCGCTGTGACACCGAGCGCCACACCACATCGTTCGACTTGGCATCAATAAGTTCAACGCTTAGTTTACCGAACTTCTTCTCTTTCACTCGAGTTGGCGTCCTAACCCCTACTCCATAAGCACTGTTGTATCCACCTGACCCGATACCGAAACCAAAACTTGGCCCGTCCGCCAACAACTCTGTACCTTCTAGGATGTCATAATACACCAGCACATCGGCATCTTTATCCACCAGCGTCAGCCCTCGTAATGCCATTTCATTATCGACCGCTTTTTTGATGCGAGCTCCATCAAGGCTAACAGGATCTGCACTGTTTTCTTGATATTGATAGGTTTTGAATGCTGAGAAGTTAGTACTTGAGTCGTAATCCGTCGCCACATCAGAGGCGCAACCAATGAGAAAGAACAGCGAAGTAAGGAATGGGGTGACCGCTTTAAACATAGTCAGTCCTCTTAACGAGTGCCTCTGTTTAGCTTAGTCAAAAATAGAAAAAAAGCCGTCATCGACTTAAGATGACGGCTTTAAAACAACATTAACTTGATTTACTTGTGATACGGTTTAGATAACTCGTGCACCGCTTCAACAAATACACCTGCATTTTCAGGTGGCACATCTAGATGAATACCATGGCCTAAGTTGAAGACGTGACCAGTGCCACCATCACCGAAGCCTTCCAGAATGGTCGCAACTTCTTCACGAATGCGCTCTGGCTGAGCGTAAAGCATTGATGGGTCCATGTTACCTTGCAGTGCCACTTTGTCTCCGATACGCGCTTTAGCGTCCGCGATGTTAATCGTCCAATCTAGACCTACTGCGTCACAGCCTGTCGCTGCGATTTGTTCAAGCCACATACCGCCATTCTTAGTAAATAGCGTTACTGGAACGCGACGACCGTCGTTTTCACGTATAAGACCATCAACAATCTTGTGCATGTACTGAAGTGAGAACAAGTTGTAATCACGAGGTGTCAATACACCGCCCCATGTATCAAATACCATAACCGATTGGGCACCCGCTTTAATTTGCGCATTAAGGTACTCAATAACACTGTCCGCTAACTTATCCAGTAGTGCGTGCAGAATTTGTGGCTCTGCGTACATCATCTTTTTGATCTTAGTGAAGGCTTTCGAACTGCCCCCTTCAACCATGTATGTCGCCAGCGTCCAAGGACTGCCAGAGAAACCGATAAGTGGTACATCGCCATTCAAGTCTTTACGAATTTGACGTACTGCATTCATGACATATTGCAGCTCGCCTTCTGGATCAGGTAAACCAATTTTGTCGACGTCTGCTTTGCAAGTAATAGGACGTTCAAACTTAGGGCCTTCACCCGCTTCAAAGTGTAAACCTAAGCCCATCGCATCTGGAATAGTCAGGATGTCAGAAAACAGAATGGCAGCGTCGAGTGGGAAACGACGAAGCGGCTGTAGCGTCACTTCAGATGCTAACTCGGCGTTCTTACACAAAGACATAAAGTCACCAGCCACAGCACGTGTTTCGCGATACTCAGGCAGGTAACGTCCTGCTTGGCGCATCATCCATACTGGTGTGTAATCTACAGGTTGCTTTAACAACGCTCGAAGATAGCGATCGTTCTTTAATTCCGTCATTCTTTTTTCTCCAATTCGAAAGGCGTTAGTTTAACGCTAATCGTTGACCGTGTGCAGCCATAGATAACAATTCTTTTACCAAAATTTGAGGGCTATCCGGTCTTATGCTTGAACGCTCAAAAAAGAGTCACTTTGCAAGCCAGATCATATTATTAATGACCAATCTAATAGCGAATTTGCAACCCATTAATAGGAATGTTAAAAGTTTGTTTGCTAGCGAAAATTACAATAATACAACTGAGTATCACACTCAGCATCTCATAACGACATCTTACTTACCCCCTCCGCTTGCGGAGGGTTTTTTTTATCCTACTTAACTTGCTCTGCCGTGGCATTGATCAATGCTCGGGCAATGGTCCCTTCTGGTGCCACTAGAGGCAGTGCATTGGTTTCAAACCACTGCGCATCTTTCAGCTCGGAGAAGTCAGGTTTAATTTCACCACTCTCATAATCAGCCAAAAACGCCATCATCATGCTTGATGGAAACGCCCAAGGTTGGCTGCCGAAATAGCGAATGCTCCCCACCTTAATGCCCGTTTCCTCTTCCACTTCGCGTGCGACACATGTTTCTAGGGTTTCGCCCACTTCTAAAAACCCAGCAATCACGGTATACATGCCGCCTGCATGGCGATTATGCTGAGCTAATAGAATCTGCGACCCTTTGCGGACCGCCACAATAATGCATGGGAAAATTCGTGGATAATGTAGCGTTCGGCAATCTTGGCATTGCATAGCCAGTTGATTGTGATTGAGATGATTTCGTCCACCACATTGAGGGCAAAATCGCATCGACTGACTCATGTAGCCATATTGGATAGCTTTGGATAACTGGTAGAAAAGCGCCTCTGGTAAATGCAGTAACTCACGTAAAGAAGTAAGTGGTCGCTCACCGTCTAGGTCTGCATCATTGAGCCACATTACTGGTGTACCTTCAAACTCTCCAACCTGAATAGCCTGCGCCGCTGGGAGTTGAAATTGCTCCGCCGAACCTTGCGGCACCTCACCGTCTACAAGCCATAGTTCGTTCCCTGACACCACACACCAATAAGCTTGATGAATGTGGTTTTCACTTTTTTTTAACATCATGAATCCTCATTGCTTGCAGTTCGACCATTTTACTGGCAATCTAAATTCATACCAGCTAGAAAAACGAAATTCTAATTCTGGTACCATGAGAAACGACTTCTCAGTAACTCTTTGTCATTACAAAGCTAGAGACTGCCTTTTGCGGTCCCGATCATGAGGACATGGTCATGTTAAATAAATTCAAACAAGTACAAGAACAATGGGGTGGCTCCAGCGAAGTCATCGACCACTGGCTAGAAACTCGCCAAGCGCTTATCGTCGAATACTGTAAGCTTGGTTCTCTACAACCTTCTCAAGCTCAATCCAACGTCGTCGAGCTGCCTTCTCCTAAAGACATCGGTTCCTTTTGCGACCATCTTGTCGACTATATCTCTGAAGGTCATTTTAAGATCTACGATATGGTTATGGATAAGTGGAAAGCGACTGGCTTCAAGACCAACGATGAGATTGATGCCGCTTACGCCAAGATTGTCCTGACCACTGACCCACTGCTTGAATTCAACGATAAGTACAAGAAAGTGGATGATGAGATGCCTAGTTTCGAACAGGACATGTCAAAAGTTGGGGAGATCTTAGAGTTACGCTTTGCGGTAGAAGATAAGCTGATCCAACTGATTGCTGATAGTTTAGCGATTCCGCCAGGGGCATAGAGGACGCTGTTGTAAGCAGCAGTAGGCTTATAGCTTTGACAGGCCCGCAAGGTGGGTCTGTTCTGTTGCGTCTTCACCTTCTATATTATCGTCATCCTAGACTTTCATTACCCTTGCGAAGGCAGGGGTCTACTCACCACTAATACCAAGTCTCAGCTAGATTCCCATCTGCACAGAAATGGCAATAGAGCGAAAATTCAGATACAAAAAAGGCGCCTTTCGGCGCCTTTTGTCATTTCTTTCTACGATTACTCGTCAGAAGAGAAACCTGCGTTTAGTAGCGCAGCTAGGTTATCCGTCGCTTGTTCAGCTGATGGACCTTCCTGAGCTTCGTCACGCTTAGCTTGACGGTCTTGGTGATACGCAAAACCAGTACCAGCTGGGATCAGACGACCCACGATAACGTTCTCTTTCAGACCACGTAGATCATCACGCTTACCAGATACCGCTGCCTCTGTTAGTACGCGCGTCGTTTCTTGGAACGATGCCGCAGAGATGAACGATTCTGTTGCTAGAGATGCCTTAGTGATACCTAGTAGGTCACGCTCAAAACGTACAAGTTCTTTGCCTTCAGCTTCTAGCTGACGGTTTGCGATCTTAACGCTTGAGTATTCAACCTGCTCGCCTGGTAGGAACTCAGAGTCACCTGCATGCGTGATTGTACACTTACGTAGCATTTGACGAACGATAGTCTCGATGTGCTTATCGTTAATCTTTACACCCTGTAGACGGTATACTTCTTGAACTTCGTTCGCGATGTATTGAGTCACAGCGTGAATACCACGCAGACGTAGAATGTCATGCGGAGTTTCTGGACCATCAGCGATTACGTCACCACGCTCAACGCGCTCACCTTCGAACACGTTTAACTGACGATGCTTAGGAATCATCTCTTCGTAGTTATCGCCACCATCACGAGTGATGATTAGACGACGCTTACCTTTCGTCTCTTTACCGAATGAAACGGTACCAGAGTGCTCAGCAAGAATTGCTGGCTCTTTTGGTTTACGAGCTTCGAATAGGTCCGCAACGCGAGGTAGACCACCGGTGATATCTTTGTTACCGCCAGATTTTTGTGGGATACGTGCTAACGTGTCACCCACACCTACTTCTGCGCCATCTTCGATGTTCACAATCGCTTTACCTGGTAGGAAGTAAAGTGCTGGCATTTCTGTGCCTGCGATCATTACGTCTTTACCATGCTCATCAACAAGTTTGATAGCTGGACGCATATCTTTACCTGCTGCTGGGCGAGCGGCTGCTTCTGTTACTTCGCTTGAAGATAGACCTGTTAGGTCATCTGTTTGACGAGAAACAGTTACGCCATCGATCATGTCTACGAATTGGATACGACCCGCTACTTCAGTAATGATTGGCAGCGTGTGCGCTTCCCAGTTCGCTACTGTTTCACCAGCTTGAACTGCATCGCCATCACCTTTAGTTAGCAATGAACCGTAAGGAAGTTTGTGCTTCTCTTTAGTACGGCCAAACTCATCGATAATCGTCATTTCTGACGCACGAGAGGTGATAACCAGTTTCTTATCTTTGTTGATAACAAACTTAGCGTTGTGAAGCTTCACAGAACCTGTGTTTTTCGCCTGGATGCTGTTCTCTGCTGCTGCAGTAGATGCCGCACCACCGATGTGGAACGTACGCATCGTAAGCTGTGTACCCGGTTCACCGATAGACTGAGCAGCGATAACGCCCACTGCTTCACCTTGGTTCACTAGGTGACCACGTGCTAGGTCACGACCGTAACACTGTGCACAACAACCGAAGTCTGCATCACAGGTAACTACTGAGCGCACTTTCATGCTATCTACAGAGTTATCTTCCATGATCTGACACCACTTCTCATCAATTAGAGTGTTACGTGGAATCAGAACATCTTCAGTACCTGGCTTAAGAACGTCTTCAGCAACTACACGACCAAGCGCTAGCTCAGAAAGTGCAACTTTAACGTCACCACCTTCGATATGAGGCATCATATCGATACCTTCGTGCGTACCACAGTCGTGCTCGTGAACAACTACGTCCTGAGCAACGTCTACTAGACGACGAGTTAGGTAACCCGAGTTCGCTGTCTTCAGTGCCGTATCCGCAAGACCCTTACGAGCACCGTGCGTTGAGATAAAGTACTGAAGTACGTTTAGACCTTCTTTAAAGTTCGCAGTGATCGGTGTTTCGATGATTGAGCCATCTGGACGAGCCATCAGACCACGCATACCAGCTAGCTGACGAATCTGAGCTGCAGAACCACGAGCGCCCGAGTCAGCCATCATATAGATGCTGTTGAATGACTCTTGTTGCTCTTCCGCACCTTCACGGTTAATTACCGTTTCAGATGAAAGGTTGTCCATCATCGCTTTCGCTACGCGATCGTTGGTCGATGCCCAAATATCGATCACTTTGTTGTAGCGCTCACCCGCAGTTACAAGACCAGATTGGAACTGTTCTTGAATTTCGCGAACTTCTTCTTCCGCTGATTCGATTTCGTCGTACTTCGCTTGAGGTACAACCATGTCATCGATACCAACTGATACACCAGATAGTGCAGCGTATGCAAAACCTGCGTACATCACTTGGTCAGCAAAGATTACTGTATCTTTCAGACCCAGCTTACGGTAAGCCTCGTTAAGTAGGTTAGAGATTTGCTTCTTACCTAGCTTTTGGTTTACCAAGCTGTATGGAAGACCTGCAGGAACGATTTGCCACAGCATTGCACGACCGATAGTCGTATCGACCATCTTCGTTTCTGTTGTGCTGTTGCCATCTTCGTCCACTACCGTTTCAGTGATACGTACTTTAACGCGAGCGTGTAGCTCTGCGCTCTTAGTACGGTATGCCTTCTCAGCCTCTTCAGGGCCAGCAAGGTACATACCTTCACCTTTCACGTTGATCTTTTCACGAGTCATGTAGTAAAGACCCAATACAACGTCCTGAGAAGGTACGATGATCGGATCACCTGACGCTGGCGACAGAATGTTGTTTGTCGACATCATCAGTGTACGAGCTTCAAGCTGTGCTTCTAGAGTTAGAGGCACGTGAACCGCCATTTGGTCACCATCGAAGTCCGCGTTATACGCCGCACACACTAGTGGGTGTAGCTGAATCGCTTTACCTTCGATTAGTACTGGTTCGAACGCCTGGATACCAAGACGGTGAAGTGTTGGTGCACGGTTCAATAGTACTGGGTGCTCACGGATTACTTCGTCTAGGATATCCCAAACGATCGCTTCTTCGCGCTCTACCATCTTCTTAGCTGCTTTGATTGTCGTCGCCATGCCACGAGTCTCTAGCTTGCTGTAGATAAATGGTTTAAATAGCTCTAGTGCCATCTTCTTAGGAAGACCACACTGGTGCAGACGAAGGTATGGACCTACTGTGATTACAGAACGGCCAGAGTAGTCTACACGCTTACCAAGTAGGTTCTGACGGAAACGACCTTGTTTACCCTTGATCATATCAGCAAGAGATTTCAGAGGACGCTTGTTCGAACCTGTAATTGCACGACCGCGACGACCGTTATCTAGGAGGGCATCAACAGACTCTTGCAGCATACGCTTTTCGTTACGTACGATGATGTCTGGAGCCGCTAGCTCTAGAAGACGCTTCAAACGGTTGTTACGGTTGATTACACGACGGTATAGATCGTTCAGATCAGACGTTGCAAAACGACCGCCATCTAGTGGTACTAGAGGACGTAGATCTGGCGGAAGAACCGGAAGCACAGTTAGGATCATCCACTCAGGGTTGTTACCTGATGCAATGAACGCTTCAACTAGCTTCAGACGCTTAGTGATCTTCTTACGCTTAGTTTCTGAGTTAGTAGACTCAAGTTCTTCGCGCATCATCTCTGCTTCAGCGTGCATGTCCATAGTGGCAAGCAGATCTTTGATCGCTTCTGCACCCATCTTAGCAGTGAATTCGTCACCCCATTCTTCTAGACGATCAAGATACTCTTCTTCAGTTAGCATCTGACCTTTTTCTAGATCCGTCATACCTGGTTCAGTTACTACGTACATTTCGAAGTAAAGAACACGCTCGATATCACGTAGCGGGATGTCCATTAGCAAACCGATACGAGATGGTAGCGATTTTAGGAACCAGATGTGAGCGACAGGAGACGCAAGCTCGATGTGGCCCATACGGTCACGACGAACTTTAGTTTGCGTTACTTCAACGCCACACTTCTCACAGATAACACCACGGTGTTTCAGACGCTTGTATTTGCCACAAAGACATTCGTAGTCTTTAACTGGACCAAAAATACGCGCACAGAACAGACCATCGCGCTCAGGTTTGAACGTACGATAGTTGATCGTCTCAGGTTTTTTAACTTCACCAAAAGACCATGAACGAATCATGTCTGGTGAAGATAGACCGATTTTGATTGCATCAAATTCTTCGGTCTTATGCTGTGCTTTTAGAAAGTTTAATAAGTCTTTCACAATCAGCTCCTGTAAGGAGTTTAAAAAGGTGCTCGCTTGGTCAGCAAACCTGCGCGAGCCCCTTTTCTACCAGATAATCCTGATGGATTATTCGTCTTCTAGCTCGATGTTGATACCTAGCGAGCGGATCTCTTTCAACAGTACGTTGAACGATTCTGGCATGCCAGGTTCCATGCTGTGGTTACCATCGACGATGTTCTTATACATCTTCGTACGGCCGTTAACGTCATCAGACTTAACCGTTAGCATTTCTTGAAGCGTATATGCTGCACCGTATGCTTCTAGTGCCCATACTTCCATCTCACCGAAACGCTGACCACCGAACTGAGCTTTACCACCAAGTGGTTGCTGAGTTACTAGGCTGTACGAACCAGTTGAACGAGCGTGCATCTTGTCATCAACAAGGTGGTTCAGTTTCAGCATGTACATGTAACCTACAGTTACAGGACGCTCAAACGCATCACCAGTACGACCGTCAAACAGAGTTAGCTGACCAGATTCTGGTAGATCACCCAGTTTTAGAAGTTCTTTAATAGACTTCTCAGACGCACCGTCAAAGACAGGTGTAGCAATCGGTAGACCGCCACGTAGGTTCTTAACCAGAGTACGTACTTCGTCATCAGACAGAGATGCAATATCAACGTTCTGACGAGTACCACCTAGATCGTAAACCTTCTGCAGGAATTCGCGGAATTTCGCTAGCTCTTGCTGCTCTTTAACCATCTGGTTGATCTTGTCACCGATACCTTTCGCTGCCAGACCTAAGTGAACCTCAAGGATCTGACCGATGTTCATACGCGAAGGTACACCCAGTGGGTTAAGTACGATGTCGACAGGTTGACCCTTCTCATCGTAAGGCATGTCTTCAACAGGGTTGATCTTAGAGATAACACCCTTGTTACCGTGACGACCCGCCATCTTATCACCAGGCTGGATACGACGTTTAACCGCTAGGTAAACTTTAACAATCTTAAGAACGCCAGGCGCTAGGTCATCACCTTGAGTGATCTTACGACGCTTAGTTTCAAACTTCTTATCAAAGTCTGCACGTAGCTCGTCGTACTGCTCTGCAAGTTGCTCAAGCTGAGATTGCAATGCATCGTCTTCTAGCGTTAGTTCTAGCCACTTCTTACGATCGATAGTATCTAGTTTAGCGTCAGAGTAACCACCTTGAAGTAATACAGCTTTCACACGGTTTAGAAGGCCACCCTCAAGAATCTGGAATTCTTCAGTTAGGTCTTTCTTCGCTTCTTTCAGCTGCATTTGCTCGATTTCTAGAGCACGCTTGTCTTTCTCTACGCCATCGCGAGTGAAGACTTGAACGTCAATGATGGTACCTGAAACAGAGTTAGGTACACGTAGTGAAGTATCTTTAACGTCAGATGCTTTTTCACCGAAGATCGCGCGTAGTAGCTTCTCTTCAGGAGTTAGCTGAGTTTCACCTTTAGGCGTTACTTTACCAACTAGGATGTCGCCACCCTTAACTTCAGCACCGATGTAAACGATACCTGACTCGTCTAGTTTAGACAGAGCAGACTCACCTACGTTTGGAATATCCGCTGTGATCTCTTCAGAACCCAGCTTAGTATCACGTGCCACACAAGAAAGCTCTTGAATGTGGATAGTCGTGAAGCGGTCTTCTTGAACTACGCGCTCAGATACTAAGATCGAGTCTTCGAAGTTGTAACCGTTCCAAGGCATGAACGCGATACGCATGTTTTGACCAAGCGCTAGTTCACCAAGGTCTGTTGAAGGACCATCAGCAAGAACGTCACCACGTGCTACTGGTTCACCAGGTAGTACAGTTGGGCGCTGGTTAATACAAGTGTTCTGGTTAGAACGCGTGTACTTAGTTAGGTTGTAAATGTCGATACCTGCTTCGCCAGGGATCAGCTCGTCTTCGTTAACTTTGATAACGATACGAGAAGCATCTACAGACTGAACTGTACCGCCACGTTTAGCTACTGCTGTAACACCAGAGTCAACCGCTACATTGCGCTCGATACCAGTACCAACTAGAGGCTTGTCAGCCTTAAGCGTTGGAACAGCCTGACGTTGCATGTTCGCACCCATCAATGCACGGTTCGCATCATCGTGTTCTAGGAACGGGATAAGCGATGCAGCGATAGATACTACTTGGTTTGTCGCAACGTCCATGTAGTTAACATGGTCGCGTGGGTGAAGACCAGATTCACCTTTTTGACGTGCAGTGATTAGCTCGTCAGCAAAAGTACCTTCTTCAGTTAGCGCAGCGTTAGCCTGTGCGATAACGAATTGGCCCTCTTCGATTGCTGATAGGTAATCAACTTCGTCAGTTACTACACCATCTACAACGCGACGGTATGGCGTCTCTAGGAAGCCGTACTCGTTACAACGCGCAAACGCAGATAGAGAGTTAATTAGACCGATGTTCGGACCTTCAGGTGTTTCGATAGGACATAGACGACCGTAGTGAGTTACGTGTACGTCACGTACTTCGAAGCCAGCACGCTCACGAGTAAGACCACCAGGACCCAATGCAGAAATACGACGCTTGTGCGTTACTTCTGAAAGCGGGTTGTTTTGGTCCATAAACTGAGAAAGCTGTGAAGAACCGAAGAATTCTTTAACTGCCGCAGAAATAGGCTTAGCGTTGATTAGGTCTTGAGGCATGATTGCATCAAGGTCACCTAGACTCAAACGCTCTTTTACTGCACGTTCAACACGTACAAGACCAACACGGAATTGGTTCTCAGCCATTTCACCTACAGAACGGATACGACGGTTACCTAGGTGGTCGATATCATCAACTTCACCAATACCGTTACGGATCGCGATAAGCTTCTTCATCACTTCGATGATGTCTTGCTCATCAAGCGTACCCTGCTCTAGGCCATCTTCACGACCGATAGAGCTGTTAAACTTCATACGACCAACAGTCGATAGATCATAACGCTCTTCAGAGAAGAATAGGCTTTCGAATAGTGCTTCTGCAGCTTCTTTTGTTGGCGGCTCACCAGGGCGCATCATGCGGTAGATTTCTACCAACGCAGAGATGCGGTCTACCGTGCTGTCGACACGTAGTGTGTCAGACATGAACGGACCGTGGTCTAGATCGTTCGTAAATAGAACTTCTAGTTTCTTAACGCCTGCCTGAGATAGGTTCGCTAATGCTTCTAGGCTGATCTCTTGGTTTGCACCAACGATGATCTCACCTGTCGCTTCATTGATGTAGTCTTTAGAAGCTACTTTACCTACGATGTACTCGACAGGTACTTCAATGAACTCAACGCCATCTTTTTCAAGTTGACGGATGTGACGAGCAGTAACACGACGACCAGTCTCAACATAAGTCTTGCCATTGGCTTCGATATCGAATGAAGCAGTCTCACCACGTAGACGCTCAGGTACCAACTCCATAAGTAGAGTTTGGTCTTTCACTTCGAAGTTTACTTTTTCGAAGAAGATATCGAGGATTTCTTCCGACGTCTTACCTAGTGCACGAAGAATGATCGATGCTGGTAGTTTACGACGACGGTCAATACGTACGTATAGGTTATCTTTCGGGTCAAACTCGAAGTCGAGCCATGAACCACGGTAAGGAATAACACGTGCGTTATAAAGAACTTTACCTGAAGAGTGAGTCTTACCCTTATCGCTGTCGAAGAACACGCCTGGGCTTCGGTGCAGCTGGGATACGATAACCCTCTCGGTACCATTGATAACGAAGGTACCATTGTCAGTCATAAGCGGAATTTCGCCCATGTAGACTTCTTGTTCTTTAATGTCTTTTACAGTACCTGCCGGTGCGTCTCTATCAAAGATAACTAGGCGCAGTTTTACGCGTAGTGGTTTTGAATAGGTAACGCCACGAATTTGACATTCTTTAACGTCAAATACTGGCTCACCAAGACGGTAGCTAACGTATTGCAGCTCAGAATTGCCGTTATAGCTCTGAATCGGAAATACAGAACGAAAAGCAGCTTCAAGTCCATATTGTCCTTCAGGATCCTGTTCGATAAATTTGTCGAACGAATCGAGCTGGATCGATAGCAGGTATGGAATGTCCAAAACTTGTGGACGAGTACCAAAGTCCTTACGGATGCGCTTTTTCTCGGTATAAGAGTAAACCATGGGGTTCCTCAGCTCGCTGATAAGTGACCCAAACTGCCCGTCCATCCTAGTTACTTAAGGTGGAGTATGGGGCAGTGACTAACAACTGTTTACTGTAGTGACGTTAACTCAAGCGTCGAGCAACGTTTTTTGCATGGTGCGTAGATGCTTAAACAGCAGGAAAATTCATCTACGCCCTACAGCGCAAAAAGGCCGGTGGTCAATAAACCACCAGCCATTAGCCTGTTAGGCTAAGAAATTAAGTAATAATTACTTAACTTCAACAGAAGCACCAGCTTCTTCTAGCTGAGCTTTAAGAGCTTCAGCTTCAGCTTTGTCAACGCCTTCTTTTAGAGGTGCTGGAGCTGAGTCTACAAGACCTTTAGCTTCTTTAAGGCCTAGACCTGTTGCGCCACGTACCGCTTTGATAACAGCAACTTTGTTACCGCCAGCAGCAGTTAGGATTACGTCGAATTCAGTTTGCTCAGCAGCAGCTTCGCCACCAGCAGCACCGCCAGCTACAACAGCAGCTGCAGCAGATACGCCGAATTTCTCTTCCATAGCTTCGATAAGCTCAACAACTTGCATTACAGACATTTCTGCAACTGCGTCTAGGATTTGCTCGTTAGTAATAGACATAACAATTCTCTTTTAAGTCAACAATAAGTTTATTTTGCAACCAGTAAAAAGCAAGCTGATTAAGCAGCTTCTTCTTGCTTCTGGTCGCGTAGTGCAGCGATAGTACGTACCAGCTTGCCTGCAGAAGCTTCTTTCATGCACATCATTAGGCGTGCAATTGCTTCGTCGTAAGTTGGTAGTGTCGCTAGTACTTCAGCATCAGTAACCGCGCCTTCAAATGCAGCAGCTTTGATCTCGAATTCTTTGTTCTCTTTAGCGAAGTCTTTGAAAAGACGCGCTGCAGCACCTGGGTGCTCGTTAGAGAATGCAAGTAGAGTTGGACCAGTGAAAGTGTCAGTTAGACACTCATACTCAGTACCTTCTACTGCACGGCGTGCTAGAGTGTTACGAACAACTCTCATGTAAACACCCGCTTCACGCGCTTGTTTACGTAGAGAAGTCATCGCGCCTACTTCAACGCCACGAGAGTCAGCTACAACTGCAGAAAGTGCACCACTGGCTGCTTCGTTGACTTCAGCAACAATTGCTTTTTTGTCTTGAAGGTTTAAAGCCATCTTGGATTTACTCCTGGTTGTTTTTACACCACCCGAAATCTTCACGATTTTGGGAGTTCATACGGTGCTTTTTCCAGAAGAAAGATAAACGTTAAGTTCAACTTCCTTTCAGTCTGGCACCATCTACGTAGGTATGATTAAGTTCTTTTCAGAACGCCTACGGTCTTGGACGGAGGCTAAATTCCCTAAGGAGTTTCAGCCCCAACCACAAATTTGATAGGCGCAAAATTATACATAATTTCTGCGCCTATGCAAGCAATTAAGCTTGAGTGTTTAGTGTAGATTGATCTACAGAAACACCAGCACCCATAGTAGTAGAGATGCTTACTTTCTTCAGGAAAGTACCTTTCGCTGAAGACGGCTTCGCTTTCTTAAGCGCAACTAGTAGAGCTTCTAGGTTCTCTTGTAGTTGGTTCGCTTCGAAATTCACTTTACCGATAGTAGTGTGAATGATGCCGTTTTTGTCGTTACGGTAACGTACCTGACCAGCTTTAGCGTTCTTAACAGCTTCAGCAACGTTAGGAGTTACAGTACCAACTTTAGGGTTTGGCATAAGACCGCGAGGACCTAGGATAGTACCTAGTTGACCAACAACACGCATTGCATCTGGAGAAGCAACAACTACGTCGAAGTTCATTTCGCCTTTCTTAACTTGCTCAGCAAGATCTTCCATACCAACGATGTCTGCGCCAGCTTCTTTAGCTGCTTCAGCGTTTGCACCTTGAGTGAACACTGCAACGCGGATTTCGCGGCCAGTACCGTGAGGTAGTACAGTTGCACCACGTACGTTCTGGTCAGATTTACGAGCATCGATGCCTAGGTTAACAGCAACGTCTACAGACTCAACGAATTTAGCAGTTGCTAGTTCTTTAAGAAGAGCTACAGCTTCGTTGATTTCGTATTCTTTAGTTACTTCAACTTTTTCGCGGATAACGCGCATACGCTTAGTAAGTTTTGCCATGATCTTAACCCTCTACCACTAGGCCCATTGAACGAGCAGTACCCGCAATAGAACGCTTCATCGCTTCAATGTCAGCACCAGTCATATCAGCAGCTTTAGTTTCTGCGATTTCTTGGATTTGAGCGTCAGTCACTGTACCCACTTTTTCAGTGTTAGGACGACCTGAACCAGACTTAACGCCAGCAGCTTTCTTAAGAAGAACAGCAGCAGGTGGAGTCTTAGTTACGAACGTGAAAGAACGGTCGTTGTAAACAGTGATAACTACTGGAGTCGGTAGACCTTTCTCAATAGATTCTGTTTTTGCGTTGAACGCTTTACAGAATTCCATGATGTTCACACCGTGTTGACCTAGAGCAGGACCAACCGGTGGACTTGGGTTTGCCATACCAGCTGCAACTTGCAGTTTGATATAAGCTTCAACTTTCTTAGCCATGATATTTCCTAATTTTGGGTTCAAACGCCATCCGAGTGGAAAGCTCCCCGTGTTTTGATAAAACTTTCTACAGTCAGTGCTGTAAAAAGGCGCGAAATTATAAGCATAATTCGCGCCCTATTCAACCCTAAAAAGGTGATTTTTTATACTCTTTAAAATCGAGTATTAGTCAAGCTTATCCACTTGACCGAATTCAAGCTCAACTGGTGTTGCACGACCAAAGATCGATACAGACACTTTTACGCGGCTCTTATCGTAATCCACTTCTTCAACAGTACCGTTGAAGTCAGCAAATGGACCTTCATTGACACGTACCACTTCACCCGCTTCGAACATTGTTCTTGGACGAGGAGCTTCACTAGCCTTCTCTAGACGATTTAGGATAGCGTCAGCTTCTTTATCAGTGATAGGTGCAGGACGGTCAGAGGTACCACCAATGAAGCCCATGACACGTGGCACACTGCGTACTAAGTGCCAAGACTCATCGTTCATGATCATCTGAACAAGAACGTAGCCTGGGAAGAACTTACGCTCGCTTTTACGGCGTTGGCCTGCGCGCATTTCCACAACTTCTTCAGTCGGTACTAGCACTTCGCCAAAGTACTCTTCCATTGCGTGCATTTTAATATGTTCGCGAAGAGACTGAGCCACACGTCCTTCAAAACCAGAAAAGGCTTGAACTACGTACCAGCGTTTTTTCGGAGCTTCACTCATGAATTAACACCCTCTATAACCCGGTTATGAATGCAACAAGACGAACCATAATGCCGTCGATACCCCATAACGCAAGCGCCATTACAATACTTACTGCAAGGACAATCAGCGTAGTTTGCATTGTTTCTTGGCGTGTAGGCCAAACTACTTTGCGAACTTCTACGCGAGCTTCACGTGCGAACGTGATCGCTGCCTTACCTTTTGTTGTTGTAGCTGCTACACCAAGTGCCGCAGCAATCAATACAACTACACCTGCAGCGCGAAGAACTACAGAAAGTTCTCCATACAGGTAATTACCCACAACAGCGGCGGCTAGCAGAGCAAAAGCGACAATCCACTTCATTACATCTGCTGCATTTGAGCTATCAGGAGTTTCAGCGTTTGCTTTCATAAAACCAACCTGTGACAAGTCTAACTAGACGACAACAACCCCGCTGCTGCAGGGCTTATTCCTTTAATGTTGATTAAATTTGAGTCAAACCAACATTTTAGCCAAAGGCTCAGGTAGAAATTACTTTCCAACTCAACCCTTAAAATCCTTTCTAAATTCATACAATGAGCAGTCACTGAATGAATTTTGCGCCTCTATATATAGTAGCGCAGAAAAAGGGCATCAAATGATGCCCTTTTTAGCATTGCTTAGTCAAATCTTATTCAAAGATTTTCCCAGAGCTTGCGACAATTCGAAGAATTAGTCGAAGATCTTAGCAACAACACCAGCACCTACTGTACGGCCACCTTCACGGATAGCGAAACGTAGACCTTCGTCCATTGCGATTGGAGCGATTAGCTCAACTTGCATTTGGATGTTGTCACCTGGCATTACCATTTCTACGCCTTCTGGTAGAGAGATGTCACCAGTTACGTCAGTTGTACGGAAGTAGAACTGTGGACGGTAACCTTTGAAGAACGGAGTATGACGGCCGCCTTCGTCTTTAGAAAGTACGTATACTTCTGACTCGAACTTAGTGTGTGGGTTGATTGAGCCAGGAGCTGCAAGAACTTGACCACGTTCAACTTCGTCACGCTTAGTACCACGTAGAAGTGCACCAACGTTCTCACCAGCACGACCTTCGTCAAGAAGCTTACG